>CAZAFR010000020.1:0-21679 GCA_964484665.1 uncultured Proteiniphilum sp.
AAGTAACTTTACCCGAATTCCAATAGTCGCTATTATCTTCTGTTAATAAATCTATATCGGTTGCAACTATTAATTGATATGCTGTTTGATGTTTATTCTGTTTTTCAGAGATGTTTATCCAGCTAAAATGAGGTTGTAGACTATTTATACCTAAGGGTTCATGCAGATTTTCGCATGTTAGAGTCTGTATCCTTATTGGGAAGTTAGACGTACATCCAGCTATTAGAAATGTAGTTAATAAGATTACAATAAGTTTAGTTTCATATTGTAAATAGAAGTGTTTCATATGTAAATACTATATTTTATAACTCTTAATATTCAATTAATTAGAATTTTACTAAAATAAAAATAATGCTATAGTCTTAACTTTAACTTCAATAAATGATTTTGTTACTTAGTAATATGATAGAACAAAATCTCTTTTATCAACTAGTTTATTAACTAAATATTAAACAACTTTTCTTAGATACCTTTCTTAGATCTCCTTCTTTAAATGTTTTTCTCAGATGCCCCTCTAAGATTCCTTTTTGCATTATTATTAGTCGATTTTTAATGACAAGAAATTTTAAAAGTATAACTACCTGCATTAAGGTCAATACAATCAAGCCCTTTAGTATCTATTTCCTGAACATGAGCATTCTTAGGAATAAAAAATGTAGCACTACTGTTTGCAGGAATTACCACATTATAAGTCACAATATTTTTATCCCATTTCCATTGAGATACAATTGTTCCGAAAGGTGATTTGAAATCCGCACTAAAATGTTTTAAATCCTTTTCAAAGTGAGGTTTAAGAATTATATGTTTAAAACCGGGCTTATCTGAATCGGGGTATATCCCTCCCAATCCTTTAAAGAACCAAGCGCCAATTTCACCAAACATCATATGATTATCAGAAATATCTCTTTCAGCATCAAGATCCCAGTTTTCTAATAGAGTAGTGGCACCGTTTACAATCCACCAGCCCCATGAAGGGTAAGTGTCTTGAACGGCAACTTTGTAAGCTATTTCAGGATACCCATTTTCACTTAATGCATTCAGAAGTGCTTTTGCACCCAATACACCAACATCAAGATGAAAATTTGCTTCCTCCACTTTCTTTGCCAGATTATCAGCTACTAATGGAATTAAATCATCAGGTACAACCTTCCATTGAAGTGGAGTGCTAAGTTCAGTCTGAGATCCATTGGCATAAATACCGGTTTCACGATTAAGATATTTATCGTTTATAGCATTTTTTATCTTGTCGGCTAATGCAGAATAATGATAATAATCACTCTCTTTCCCGAATAATTTTGCTGTTCGAGCTAGAATTTTGGTGTCAACATAAAAATAAATCGAAGATGTCAGTTCAAGATTAGATTTCGATTTAACAGGTACCCAATCGCCTCTTCCCCACGAAGTGAGTTTATCTTTACTAGTGCGATCTACATAATCAACATACCGTTTAATGTTTTCATAACTATCAGCTAACAGCTTACTATCACCATAAAACCTATATATCTCCCAGGGAATGATTGCGATTGTACTAGTCCAGTCGAGTCCGTTACCAGTGCCGTATCCCCAACCTCCAGTTGGAATTATATCAGGTAAAACTCCATTAGGCTGTTGCTCATCACGATGATCTGCAAGCCATTTCTCATAAATTGTTATCCCATCAAAGTTGTAGAGAGCTGTCTCTATTGCAAAATGACCGTCACCTGTCCAACCATTCTTTTCACGTTGAGGGCAATCAGTAGGATAACCCATCAAATTCGACAAATATGCATTATTAGTAGCCCACCATAAACGGTTAATCAGTTCATTTGAAGTCTCTATTTTGCCTCTTTGTGGTACATCACTATGCATAAAATAAGCAGTAAGGCTTTTCTCATTTAGTTCAATTGGATTGTTTGATGTAACCTCAGCATAACGAAAACCTTTATAATTAAATTTAGCCATAAACTCATCCTCACCCTTACCACTCAATATCAGTATATCCGTTTGAAAAGGATCTGTTTTAGTATCGCCACGATAGTAAACATCAATATTAGATAAGTCAATACGACCATTCACATCAAGTCGTTCCCCATGTTTTATTTTAACCTCAGTACCCTCTATGCCCGAAATATTTATTTTAGTAACTCCGGACATGTTTTGTCCAAAGTCATATAAATAAGTACTATCATTAATTTTCTTGTAATCAGTAGCCGGAAACGATTTTACATTTCTTATAGGTCTCAATTGCTGAGCAGTAATATTATCAGAAGGTGCCGACCTCAATTTAACCATCTGCCATTTAGAATCATCAAAGTTGGGTTCACTCCAACCATTTTGTTCAAGTCTTGCATCATAATGCTCAGCAGTATAGATACTATTAAAAACAATGGGACTATCAGATTTTCGCCAGCTCAAATCGGTAGGGACAACCTCCACACTCCCGTCAGAGTAAGTAATTCGCAAGTCCATACAAAAAGTAGGTCTGTTTCTCCATGGAGCTCTTTCAAAATCCCATACTGCCATAGACTGATGATTATACCACCCATTGCCAAGTAATACACCAACAGAGTTTTCTCCATTTTGCAATTGTGAAGTAACGTCGTGAGTTACATAAAGATTTCTTCTGTCAAAACGAGTATACATAGGATCCAGGCGTTGGTTCCCTATCTTTTCGCCATTGATATATAGTTCATAAAGTCCGGCAACTGCTAAGTAAACGCGGGCAGATACAACTTCTTTTTCAGAATTAAATTTCTTACGAAAGTACGAAGCCGGTTTATAATCAATATCTCTGTCATCACTAATCCAGCTACCCTGCCAATTGGACAAATCCATCACACCGGTTTCAAAAGATTGAATGTCAGAACTTCCTTCCTTTTGGTTTTTATCCCATAAAATAACTTTCCAATAATATTTTGTGAAAGGTTTAAGACTTGTGCCATCGTAGGTAACAAGCTGCATATCTGACTTTACTATTTCTGTATCCCAGCTTATTCCGTTAAAGCCACCCGATACAAGTGTGTAGCCATTAATGCTGTTAACCTTATCATAATCCGTCCCCACAATCAATCTATATGCAGACTGCTTTGCATCGTCTCTTTTATCATCAATCCGCCACGATAGTCTTGGCTTAGGATTATCAATTCCCATAGGGTTTTCAAGGTATTCTGTTTGCAAATTGAATACTGTGAAAGATGACTCACCTTTCAGACAATAACTGAATGATAATAAAATAAGTAAGGTTATATATTTAAATGTTTTAGACATGGGTACAAATGAGTTTTTTTTAAGAGTTAGCTAACAAAGTTGTTGTTAACATTGCTTATATTATTAAAAAGTTCCTTTGGTAATCATAAGATACAGGTTTATAAGCAATTATTAAAAAAATGATATTAGTTATTCTAACATTGGGAATAACTCTTTTATTTCCTCTTCTGTAGGTTGAGAACCATATTCGCATATTTCAAATGCTTCAGCCTGAACTACACTGTTCCCCTTTTCCTCGCCATACCATTTTATAAGTGATTGTCTTACAGAAGGAATAATTGTTCTTTTTCGTGATAATTTAAGCCATTCAATTCTTTCATTTACTCCCTCAGGAGCCTCAATTCCGTTGGTCCATGGCAACCACTCAAAATATTGAGATTCATGTGCAGCCATAGCATATATTTTTTTATCGAAAACATCAGATATGTCAATAGCAATATCAGGTTCAAATGGATAAGGTTTCAGAAATCGATCCTGCATATAAAGAAATAGAGGATTCTTTTTCAAAGGTGGGGTATCAGATACCACATTTGGCACAATCACCATATACGCAGCATCCTGTATAACAGTGGCAGTACTTCTATGGTCCGGGTGATAATCATTCGGTCTGGGACCAATTACAATATCTGCATCCCATTGACGGATTAATCGGATTACATCTTTTCTTAATTCTAAAGTAGGAAGAAGTTCTCCATCATGATTTTCGAGTACAACATATTTAACACCAAATCTCTTACCTGCTTCTTCTGCTTCCGCTCTTCTTCTCTTTGCTAAGGCACCGCCACCTAACGACTGATGTCCGGCGTCGCCATTGGTAAGTGAAACAAAAAGCACATTATGTCCAAGTTCAGCAAATTTAATTGCGGTACCTCCGGTTGAACCGTCAGCATCATCTGGATGAGCGCCAATGACTATAACATTTATTTTTCTCTCTTTTTTATTTATGTCACTTTGAGCAAATGTATGAGTTAAAGGGACAAACAGCATAATAAATACTAATAAGTGCTTCATTTGACTTTATTTTTAAGTTCGTTTTATCAAAGATGCAAATAATAACTTAAAAAGCATCATATTTCTCTTGTAAAAGTATGATCTCCACTTCCTACAACGATAAAATCTTTTTCTTGAGGTAAATGAATTTTTGCCGTACAATTAGCAGGTATTAATACGTTGAGTGTAAAAACGCCATCTTGCTTTGTCCAATTTACACTTATTTTACCATATAATGTTTGATATGAAGCTTCAACAAATGTTAAATCGCCAACGGGTTGAGGTTCAATTATTATCTCCTTAAAGCCGCTATTTTCCTCAGTTTTAATTCCGGCTAACGATTTAAAAAACCACTCTTCGATCTGTCCCATCATAAAATGATTCCAAGAAGCGCCAGCTCTTGGGTCCCATAGTTCGGTGAGAGTTGTTGCCCCAAATTGTAACTGAAAGCCATAGCCGGGAACCTCTTCATGATTATGCATTTTGTACATTATTTCATTTAAATCGTTATCGGCTAATGTTTGAAAAAGATAACGATTGCCCACATCCCCCGTTGAGAGTCTGAATCTTCTTTCTTCAATATTTTTTATCAAATTGTTTAAAACAGCCTCTTTGTTTTGTGGTTCAACAAGTCCCGCAAAAAGAGGCATTGCACATGAAGCCTGACTGCCGGTGCCATAATATTTGTTTTCTTCATCAAAGAATTCTTTATTAAAAGCCTCTTTAACCTCACTCCTTAAATTAGAGTAATATGTTGCATCAATCTCGTTCCCTGTCATTTCAGCAGCCTGCACAAGGTAATCTATCACCATATAATAATGAGTTGTGGCAGATAATGCTATGGGAGTATTATGTGAAACGCCATATGGTTGATTTTCTCTATAATCACACCAGTCTCCAAGTCCATGAGAAACAATATGATTATCAGCAGTCGTGCTTAAATAGTCAACATATTTCTTCATAACATCATAATAATCTACTATAAGTGAATTATCGCCATAGAACTGATAATACATAAAAGGGAGAATAACGGAAGTGCAGCCCCACTCAGGCGAATCTCTGAACCCACCTTCAAATATCACATATTCAGGAGCAATATCAGGAACTAAACCGTTTGGAAGTTGTGAGTCACGAATATCCTGCATGATTTTAGGTGCGAAAGTTGTAAGATCGAAGTTATAAAATAGTCCCGGTCCATTAAGGTGAACCTCCTCCAGCCATCCCAGTTTCTCTCTGTGGGGACAATCAGTAAACACTGCATGCATATTGCTTTTCATTGCGTTTACTATGAGTTTGTGAGTATTATTGAAAATTTCATTAGAACTATTGAATGTAGCTGTTTGCGGATTGGAATTGTATACAAACAAAGACTCAATGTTTATTAATTCAGGAATATCCCGATCATCTTCATTATTTAATTGTGAACTATCATTATCTTGCGAATCACTTATTAATAAATCAGAATTATTAGTCGGTTTTGCACCGTCAACCTGTATATATCTATAACCATAAAAAGAAAAACGAGGCTGCCATATTTCTTCTTTGCCACCTTTTAGTGTATATTCAAAATAATATGGAGTTCCCGATTGTGATTGGTTTACAGAACCATCTTCATAAATGTTTTCCCCCAGAGTTAATTTTATTTTATCGCCTTTATTGCCTTTAACTTTTATACTAGGAAATCCCGAAAGATTTTGACCCATATCATAAACATAAGAGTTATTCACTCTTTTAACTGACTTTGCAGGGAATGTTTCCATTGATTTAACGGAGTATGTAGTCTGCGGCTTTAATTCACCTTTAGGAGCATCCTGAACTATAACCGGTATCCAGTGTGAATCATCAAAGCCATAAGTGTCCCATCCATCCTGTTCGAGTTGTGCATCGTAGTCTTCGCCGCCATACATATCATTAAAGGTAATGGGGCTGAGTGAATATTTCCAGTTATCGTCTGAAACAATCTCTTTAGTGGAGCCATCTTTGTAAGTAATATACAATTTAAAAAATAGGGTAGGAGGCCCAAAACTTACTTGCATCTTTGCATACCGACCACCCTGTTGATTATAAAATCCATTTCCTAAAAGTACGCCAATTACATTATTCTCTTTTAACACGTTAGTAACGTCATATGAATTATAATAAACTGTTTTATCATAATCACTCCACATTGGATCAAATTGCGAGTCACCCAATTTTTTACCATTCAATGTTAACTCATAATGTCCTAAGCCACTTATGTAAATAATTGCATCTTTTATTTTTTTGTTGTCAGAGAACTCTTTTCTCAGATAAATACTTCTTTTTGAAAGAGGATTTGTTTCCTGCCATTTTTTACCTGTTTCTGAATTTATTGACAATCCATGATACGTTCTACCTTCAGGAATATTTGAATCTTCAGGTCTTATTGCACCAATCCAATTTGCGCCAGACTCAATATCGTCGGGTGGGAGTCTAAAACTGTTTAAGTCGCTCCAGCGTGAAACCCTATCGTTATCATCCCAAACGCGTACTCTCCACTGATATTTTGCACCCGGTTTTAGTGATTCACTCATACTAGGTTTTACACCTTGACATTGATCGCTTTTAATTTTTTCAGAATCCCAAATCATTTCATTCTTTCCTGATTCATCAGTGTATAATTCTATCTGATAAGCAGACTGCATAATGTCATTATTATGCGACTGTAGTTGCCAACCAAACTTAGGAGTTTGGGAAGTGATGTTTAAGGGGTTCTCAAGGTTATTACAAGTGTTATTTAGTATAAGGAGAGAATTTTTATTTTTTGTGCAACTTGTGTTATAAGATAAAATAAGGAGTAGTAAAGTGAAGTTAATAATAGCGGAAAAGATATATTTGTATCCTTTTGATTGTTGATTCATTGAGTTCATGTTTTTATTTTTATAAATTAGGTAGTGTAAATTTAGACTGTGTCAGCATTCCGCTTTCACTTTAATGTTTCAGGTTTTTGATTTTTCCTATTTCAAAGGGTAATAAGGAAGCTGAGTTTTGTTTGTATGACAAAACTAACAAATAAATTTGACATCTTGTCTTTAGATTAAAATAATTTAAAACGCTCCGGGGAAAAATATTTGCCGGAGATAGTTTTATACTTTCAGGACTAAACAGAGCTTTGTTCGTTTTAGTGGTTGATTTTCTAACAATCCAAAGTACACAGACTTTCTAATAACTTAGCCTGAAGGTTGGGTTATTATATGCCATAAAATACACTTTGATTTGTATTTTCCAAATACAGTTTCGTTGATTTTTGCATTGATGGTGAATATTACTTTGAAATAGGGGGTAAGAGTAAAAGTACTGCACAAATCAAGGGTTTGGATCAAGCTTTCCTTGCTATTGATGGTATTACTATTGGTTTTCGCAATGAAATACCTTTCTGGCTTTTTGGGTTTCTGTATTAAAAAGGAATAGATTTGTTTTTAATACAAATATTAACTACACTTTTCATTTACATTTTCATCAGGAAAATTACATCAGAAGAAAATTTTGTTGAAAGTGAATCACAAAAATTATTTATGGCTGCATAATAAAAGAAAAAGAAGCTGTCCTTGTGGGACAGTCTCCAGACGAGGTCTTAATCCCTGTTTATTTCATATAAAACAATTCTTCCAATGGCATAGAAATAGGAGAATTATCATCATTAACTTCCATTATATCTGACATATAATCCCACCATTTTTGTACAATAGGGTTGCTACCTACATCTTGTGATGATTTGTCTCCTTCAATTTTTTGAACTCCGAAAAGAATATTAGTTTCTTTATCCCAAAATATTGAATAATCGTATACGCCTGAATCAGATAATAATTTTTTCATTTCCGGCCATATTTCACTATGCCTTTTGGCATATTCTTGTTCAAAACCCGGTTTTAAAAACATTTTAAAAGCTATTCGTTTCATAATCTATATTAATTTAAAAAGAGTAAAACTGTTAGTATGTATTTGAAATGAATTAGTATTTAATAAATTTTCTCTATGTCTTTGTTCAAAAAAACAGGAGTAATATCACATTTTTATGTCTTCCATATTAAAAACTGATTTAATATGCAAAACCAGTAAGTGACTTCAGGAATAACAAAATTAATTTACTTAAATACATCCTGTATTGCTTTTAGATAACCATATCCATAAACGTTACACGGTTGTAGATAACTAGTTTCAGTCCATTCATTCCAACTATTGATCGTAATGAGAGGTGCTTGATTTGGATGGTTATCTACATAAGATTTAGCATCTAATAATGCTTTTTTGAAATTTTCAGGAGTATTATTTTTAACAACAGCACTTGTCTTGGTACGCGGACTGTTATCCCACCCAACACTAACATGTGGATAATATGTTATATCGAAAGTTGAATCAATACGTGACCATTCTTTCTTTACATCTTCCATAATTTCTAAATAATCGCGATTTACATCGGTGAAATGAACAAACTGGTAATGTGTAGAACTTGTGAACCCTAACTTATTTACAAAATCATTTTCAGGTTCACTACTTCGATTACCATCAACTCCACTATAGTTTACATTTATAGACCACATTGTTAGTTGAAGATCTAATCCGGGAAATCCGGCTCTTTTTGTTTCCTCTTGAAACCAATTAAGGGCATCAATGGTTTCTTCAACTCCTCCCAGACCTGTGATTAATTGAGGAATATCATATATCATAAAAACAGGTTTTCCATCAATTTTATAATATTGAGGGTGTTTAAAGTATTTTTCAATATTTCTTTTACAAATCTTTTCGAATTCACTACGGTCTATTTGCGCTGTCCATATAACATTATGCTCGTTGATGTGAGCCAACCTAGTGTCCCATAGGTTAACTACCTCATGATTGGCCCACATTAAATAAAACTTCATTTTGTCAACATTCTCTGATTCTAAGAAGCCATTGTTGAGTGTAGTTTCCATGAATGGGCGACCATCATACCAATACCAGTCGAAAATAAAAACATTAACGCCATGTTTAGTGGCTACATCTATTTCCATTGCCATAATATTTGGGTCGGCTTCATTAATATAGCCCCAAAGTGGTTTCCGGTTCCAATAATGTCCCGGATAACGTTTTTGGACAGTAGAAACGGTTTCCCATTCACCTATTCCCTCAGGCCAGAAAGGTCTCAAACGTGGATCATCTGATGCATAAGCGGGATATACAAACGCAGCAACATCATACTGTTGTTTTTGTGCTTTTAGTCCAATAAAACAACACAATAAAAACATTAAAAAGATTATTTTTTTCATCATACGTTATTTTGATTTGTTTTCATATAGAAAATGCTTCTGTAATTCTGAATTTTATCATCAATTTTATAGTGAGTATTTTTCACTTATGTCATTTTTCTCATCAATGTAAAAATAAGCCACTATTTTCTTTTGTTACTGCAAGATTTGGTATTGCAACTGTACAGAATGATTTTAAATGTTAATTTTCACTATTTTGTTTTTAAATTGATCGTTAAAAATATAATAATGTTATTTTATCTATTTGTGAGCGTCATTATTTGATTTCTATAAAAACATTATTAATATTTTGTAGTTTTAATGCTTACAGGACCAAAAAGGCCTGAAGGTTGTAATTGACTTCCAACATGGTACGGATTAACAAGACACCATGTTTCTCTTTCATTTTCCGGAAGATTTTGATCGCCAATCAAGCGATTCATCCAATTATTAACAACTTTTACCTGAAGATCATTAATACCTATTTTTACAAATTTTGAAATGTCGAGTTTATAAGGCGGTGTCCAAACTCCACCTGCATATTCTTCATTAATATAAACTTTTGCCATCGAGGTTAGATTTCCCAAGTCAATTATAATACTTTCGCCCTCCTGAATTTTGGGTATTGAAAACTGAATTTGGTAATTTGCTTCCCCTGAATAATATTTTATTTTTTCATCTTCAAAAGTTGTCCAGTCTTGTAGTGTTTCAAAAACGATTGTTGGAACAGAACCAAATTTTGATGCATCGAATGTTACATTCCAAGGACCTTTTAATTCCTCTACAATATTATGTTGTGGATAGTTAGTCTCGAAATTTTGTACTGAGCTTCGTTTTGCAGAATGGCGGAAGACAATAAATGCACTTTCATAAGGAGCTAATTTAATTGGAACTATAGTAGATTCTTTTCTTTGTTCATAAGCACTAAGTATTCTTGTTTTTCCTGAAGTAGCATCCCATAACTCAGGCTGCATGCCTGTTACTCTAAACACAGGGAAGATGATTTTCTCTATATCTACCTGATTGGTTATGAAATATATGTCGATTATTCTATCTATATTTCTATGACAATAATGAATTGAATTGTCTTCAGGGAGTTTACAGTCTGGCACACAGTCTATAATCTCAAATACCTCTTCCATAGTCATGCCATCTATAATCCAACCTTTACCATATTGGCGTTGAGTTACTTCCTTTTTGTCTACCTCACCCCATACCTCTTTTACCATTAGCTTGATTTGATTGTCGGCTTCTGGTTGATTTTGTAGACTTGGAGAACGTTCAGGAGCCGGACCGATTACTGTAGCTCCTTCAAATATCAGTTCTTTTATCTTCTTAAGTACTTCCGGTCGCATTGTTTCTTGTTTAGGAAGTACTAATACTCTGTATTGGGTACCGTGTGGTAAAGTGAGTAAGCCATCCTCTACAGTCATGTCTCTTACGATTACTTCAGCATTTATATAGTCAAACTGATATCCTACAGGTATAGGAGGGTCTGTAATTCCTGTCATTTTTGGAGCGTCTTCACCTATGAAATATGCCACATCAGCTACATTTAATCCTTGTTGAAGCATGAAATTTGATCTTTTGAGATATTGTGTAAAAAGATCTAAATGAGAAAACCAGGTGTTTTTACGGTCAAATTCATTTCCAAACCAAGCATTAACACCCGGGCTTTTTTCTTCATAAGGTTGCATGATATAGACATGTAGCAACGAATTGTTTATACCTTCTGCAAAAAATCTATCTGTTCTTTGTTTCATCATTGCAGGGTATCGAGAATATGCAGGTCCTCCTGAAGTATTTGACTCAGCAGATATTTTAGTTTTACCATAAATGTGCCCGGCAGATGTGGCAGCCCTGTTTTCTATATCTCCAAGCTCACCTTCACTCCAAAACTCACCTCCAATTTCGTCTGATTGACCGCCGTACATTAGGAATTCTCCCGGAAATCCCCAGTGTCCATAATTTTCTAGCCATGTGGTTAGACCGTGTTGGTGACTTACTTCTCTTAATCCGCCCACATAGTCGTAGGCTACTTTGTCTGCCACTAATCGTCTCAGATCCCATAAAAAACGGTCGGATTCAAGTTGACTGTTTACCACAAAGCCCCTGTATACAGGAAGATAGGGGACAGGATCGTATCCATATTTTTTCTTAAACTCTTCAAGAAAACCGTCTGTGAAGTTTTGTCCTCCTGTTTCATAACTATCTTGAACTACAACTTTAAACGTTTTTCTATCAGCTTCCGGAATTTTTCTTAATATCTCCCCAATAAACCGGTCAAAATGTTCAGCTACCCATTTTTTACTCATTTTATCTACTTCTAGACCGGTTGCTTCCGGAGAAGCGGGACTATTTGTTACGCCTGTTGGAGTCATACCCATGCGCATAACTATCCAATTCCCATCCGGAACATTCCAGTTGAGTATGCCTTTGTCTGATAAGTGTTGAGTGATATCCAATATTTCATTCTCATTTATAATAAAGCCTTCCTTTTCAGGTTCGGGCTGTTGAGGCCACATATATGCATCCCAATAGGGTAGTGGAGTTGGATACATTTTGGCTAATGTTTTCTCGCTATATCTTTCAACTCGAGGAACAGAGCTTAAGGCAACTTCCGCTAAACCGCTGTTAGGTGTAATATTTGTGAATGTTAGTCTAAACTCACTTGCGTTTATATCCGGTAAGGATATCACAACAGGTGCAAAAGGTTCGAATCCAACGTTTAATGAAACATTGGATCTGTTAATAGTGAATTCAGAAACATTTACGAAATCACCATTTTCTTTTTTTGCCTCTAGTAATGCTTTTGTCATTAAGGGGGTTTCTGCAATCTGAATGGTTAGACTTCTGGCGGTAAAAAGTTCGTTTGTCTTGAATGTAATTTGAAATTTATTTTCATTTGGAAAACGTATAGTAGTTGATTTGTCTCCATCAAATATATTAGATAGGTTTGATATAAAAGGTGCGGAACTTATTATGGTATTTTGATTGTTTAAGATGGAGTTTTTGTTAGTCATTGAAGGAAAGGCTATAACCTTTACATCCTGGAAGTTATCTTTAGGTTGTTTTAATTTTTTATTAATTATGCCCGGTCCACTTACTTCTGTTAAAGATGAAGTTAGATATCTCATAGATTCTTCAGGTTTTATCCAAGGTCCACCAGATTGACTCCATCCCGGCGAATTAAATATACCAATTTCAATATCTAACTCTGTAGCTGTTTTTAATGCAAGATGTAGAATTTTCCACCATTCATCGCTTAGTATTTTAATGTCTCCATAAGGCAGACCATCTATACCAATATTGCCTATGAATGCACGGTTAATACCTGCTTCTTTCATTGCATGTAAATCCTTTACAACGCCATCTTCCGATATATTATCTGATATCCAATACCAATAAACACTTGTTTGAATAGTGTCATGAGGGTTTACAAATCCTTTCTCAAGTGCGTTGGAAAGCTGAGTCAACTTTTTATCAGGTTTATTAACACACGAAATTGCAAACAGTAATAACAACAGGTATAAAAAATATTTTTTCATTTTCATTTTATTATTCTTATGGCTTCCGGTCCATTGATTTCACTAACCACTTTTCCATCTTTTTGTTTAACATGCTTCACTTTTACAATACCAAAAGGTGTGGGGAAGGTTCCTTCTGCAAAATCTAATTCTCCAAGATTTGGAGATATTCGTATAACTTTAGAACCGGGTTCAATTACTTGAATGCCCAATACATGCTTAGTTAACCATGATGTTGGACCCGATGCCCAACCATGACAAAGACTGGCTCTTAGACCAATATAACAATGATCACCACCATCAGAATGAATATTAAATTTTGATTCATCAGGTAATTCATTAATTGGAAGTGCATTATCTTTTTCTTCATAATTGAAATTTTCCCAGAAAGTTGTTGCTCCCAAATCAAGCATTGCTCCCCAATAATCGGAGATAATTTTCATTGCCTCAGTGTATTTACCATCTTTTGCCAATGCTTCAAGCATATAGTAGCCATAAAAAGTTGCAAAATCATTTGCTCCATCTTTAAGTAATATCTCTGAAGCCTCTTCGGCAGATAATAGTCCTGACAGTGTTAATAGAGCGGCTGCTTGTTTATTATTATGACTTGAGGGCTGATGTTTTTTTAATAAGTTGATTGATTCTAAACATGTCTTTTCAAGTTCAACATCATTTAGCCAACTTGCAATTTCTTTACCGGCTTGCATGGTAATAAGCATTAGAGCCTGAAGACCTGAATGTGTAACATCAGGGTTATCAGAAGTAGGCCAATCTAAAAACCTACCACCATCCAGATTCTCTTTTCCATTTGCACTGATTTTTGTTCTAATCTGATGTATTAAATTGGTTAAATAGGACTGTTGTTCCTTAAGGTAATCCAGATCTCCATTGTAAAGATAAAAATCACGGTGAGTGATTATCCACCATAAAGAATAAGATGACATTCCATTCATCCATCCCGGGAGAGGAGTAGTGTCTCGTCCAAAATCAAGACTCTTCTTTACAACTTCTTGATTGCCAAATACATTATTAATAGTCATTACTTCCGGGTGTACATCACCCAACCAAACAAGTCGGTCACGTTTTATTCCATCCCAAAGATAATCTTGCATATTAAGGTGAACGGTGTAAGCACCTGTTTCCCAAATTTGATTGAGTCTCTCGGAGCTACAATGAAAAGAACCAAGATATGGAATATCTCGATATCTGGCTATTGCTCTAACAGAACGTATCGGTAGTTCCGTATCATTATCCGTTACATCAATTCTAACAAATCTGAATCCTGAGTTACCCACTTCAACTGTTCCCAACCAAGGTATTTCGATATTGAAATCGCGTAATGTGTGATCGTTAGTTGCTGAACCCATTCCCGGAAGGCTATTGTCAATGCAATCACTCATAGTTTCTGTAACTGATTCCCCCATTCTAATTCTTACCCTGATTGGATTTTTGTCGCCTCTGATGCCTGCTGCTATTTCTATTCCACCATAAATCTCTTTCCCAAAATCCAGTAAAACAGATGCTTTTATATCTTTATCGGACTTCAGTACACACATCCCTTCGCCACTTGTTGTTAATTGTCCGTCAAAAGTGTTTAATAGGACATGCGAATTTATTACTTGTTTATTTTGATTATCAGATTGCCAGATAATTTTTTTTGGAGTTAAATAAGCACGTGTAATTTCATCCTTAACTAGCTGATTGCCAAAAGTTTTTTCATTTAGATACTGCGGAATCGAATAACTGTCTTCAATTTGAGCATAAGTTTTTCCAGGTAAAAGGAAAAGGAGAAGTAAAAGTAAAACAAGCATGTCTAATATATTTTTATTGTTAATTTACTATTGATTATCTACCGAACTATTTGTTTTATAGTTATAAATTAATTCTTTGAGACTTTGAATTTAAATTTACCCGAATTTAATTTAATCTTTAAAAGTCCATTTTCTTTGCCTAATATTTCTATATAATCAGATTTATCAAGTGTTTTATCATTCAATTTTATGTTTTCTATTTCTATAAATGGCATGTAAAGTATTGCAGATGTGTTTGCAGGGACTTTAAATCTATATTCATATTTGTCTCCTTTAATTTCCCAACCACTTTCAATACGTCCATACAGAGAATCATAATACCCTTCTGCTTTTGTCATCTCTCCCGTTGAATCTATTTGTGGCTGTAAGATAAACTGCTTAAATCCAGGATATTTCTCGTCACGATTGATGCCAATTGAATAGTTTATCATCCAAGAACCGATTGAACCAAAAGAGTAATGATTAAAAGAATTCATTGAATTTCTGCCACCAAAACCATCTTCTTGTGAATATGAATTTAAACGTTCCCAAATTGTTGTAGCCCCTTGTTCAACAGAGTAAAGCCACGAAGGGTAGCTTGTTTGCTGCAATAATTTGTATGCTGTATCTGAATAGCCCAAATCTGAAAACACCCTGTTTATCCATGCGGTACCTATAAAACCGGTCATTAGTGAGAATTGAGGATATGTTGTATTTTCATTAATATACTGCTCATTCTCAATTTTATCTATTAGTTTATTGATTACAAGAGGCTTAATTTCTTCATCACATATGTTAAAAGCTAAAGGAAGAATGTATGAAGTAACAGTTCCAATTACCTCTCCTTTTTTAGTCGGTTCAATAAATCCTGAGTTGATTGTTTCACCGGTTAAACGATTAAAGAACATATTGTTGAAGTCTTTCTTATTCTCATCATATAGCTTATTAAACCATTTTTCGTCATCTTCTAAATTTAATACTTTTGCTATATTATGCATAATTTCCAGATCATAAATAAAATAAGCTTTCCACAAAAGTGTATTGTCATTTTTTTGCTGTTCAGGACCTAACCAATCACCCAAATTTACTTCATTCGATATTTCAGAATTGCCACTTAAATAATCATTTAGATACTTAATATATGATTTCATTGCATCATAATGATCTGAAATCATTTTAACATCATTATATTGTTGGTAACTTTCCCAAGCAACAGTTATGCCGGCACTACCCCATAATACACCACCAAAACCGCCTCCTACGGGTGCAACATCAGGGAAACGACCATCTTCTCTTTGAATATCTCTCATAGCCATAAGATGACGACTTAAGAATTGCGGTATTTCACCTAAATAAGTTGCAGTTCGTGAAAACACAGAAATATCGCCACTCCAACCCATACGTTCATTTCTCTGAGGGCAGTCAGTTGGTATAGATAGAAAATTACCTAACATAGACCATGTTATATTTTTCCAAAGACTATTTACTTTAGGATTAGACGTTTCGTAATTTGCTGTAAGATTATGTATAGAACTAAGGACTATACCTTTTACTGCATTTAACGGTAGAGGCTTTTCTATTCCTGTTATTTCAATAAAACGATATCCATGAAAAGTGAAATGAGGTTTTATAGTTTCTTCTCCCCCCTTAGTAATATAAATATCCTGAGCTAATGCACCTCTTATATTCTCCAACATAATCATGCCAACGTTATCTTTAAATTGAGTAAGATCGGGGTATTTAACTTCTGCATATCTTAATTTGATCTCTTTTCCCGGTAACTCACCCTTAAGGCTAATTTGTGGTATCCCCACCATATTTTGTCCCATATCGTATACATAAACACCGGGTCTTATTTCTTCCATGGAGATAGCAGTAAGTTCTTCTACTTTTTTTACTGTCTGTCCAAATTGTCCAATCAATTTTAGCTCAGTGAAATCATTAACCGATGGTAATTTATTTATAGTAATTTCTTTATCGTATAACCCTTTGTTTTCAATATTAACAGTATGAGCTTTTTTCCAGTTAGTATCTTTATAGGATTGTTTCGACCATTTATCAATTAAATACTCTTTGCGAGCATCATAAACTTCTCCTTGAAAAAAGCTACTATATACAATTGGACCGTTGTCAAAATAGGTCCAAGTATCAGGGTTACTAATAATTGTTTTCTTACTTCCATCTTCGTAATTAATTACAAGCTTAGCCAGAATAGATTGTCTATCGCCAAACAGGTTCCACAAATAACCCATATATGTGATCGCTCCACTCCACCAGCCTTCACCCATTATTACACCAATAGCGTTATCCCCATTTTTTATATAGTTAGTAATGTCATATGTTTGATATAAATGGTGTTTATTGTATTGTGTAAGTCCGGGATTAAAGTAGTCATCTCCAATTCGTTCACCGTTTAAATAAATTTCATATACTCCACGTGAAGTTATATACAAACGTGCTTTTGATATTTTTGCATCACTCGATTCAAAAGTAGTTCTTAGCATTGGCATTGACTTCTTCGCTATATTTGTTGTTGCAATTATACCTGAGTCAGCTCCATTTATTATATAAGATCTATCTTTAATAATGACTCCATTTTTGTCTGAAAATAAGCTTTTATACTGATTATTATTAAGGTCCTCACTGAATAATACATTATTAGGAGTACGATAGTTTCGCACTTCCAGATCAGAAATTATAGCTACTTGATCGCTTTTAGCAGAAAAACCTATATCACAAAGCAATGGAAAACAGATATAGTCCCAGCTATTTCCAATTGGATTTATTGTAACTAAACCAATTTTATTTGACTCATCTTCTCCATTTAAATATATTTCAGTATTACTATACATTGTTTTAAGAAATATAGTGTGCTTATTATATTTATTTTCATCGTTGATGAGTGAGGTGGAAATTGTAAAAGTCTTTAGTGGCTCATATTTACTATCGTTAGGTGAATAACCCACTCTGTAAACATTAATTAAGGCATTCTTCCCAAACGCAAGCTGTGATATATCAATTTCAATTTCTATATATGACTCATCTTTGTCACTTTGCAGATTATATAGATTTAGATTTTTATTCATTAACCTCGGGTCATTTGCTCCGAATATAAAACCTACTTTTGTAGAGCCACTTTCTTTGTCAAGTTGAAGTTTATAGTTGATATTAAAAGCAGGTAAGTAGTCGGGATGCAGAACTAAGTCTTCATCTCCTCCACCAATCCATTTGGCGCCTTCCCAAGCAGAAATTGATGAATCCATTAATCCTGTCTCAAACCACGACTCATTACTCAATACTTTATTATCCTGGTTCCAAACTCTTAAAGTCCAATTATATCTAGTAGTAGCTTTTAGTGGTTTCCCTAAGTATTTTATATTTAATGATATGTCGCTCAATACTTTATTAGTATTCCAAACTACATCACCATTTTCATCTTTAACAATAATTTGATAGGCAGTTTGTACTTGATTAAATCTATCTGAATTCATTTGCCAGCTAAAGCGTGGCTCAATAACATCTATACCAATAGGATTTACTTCATATTCAACTTTCAAAGAACTTAGTTTAACGTCTGTGCTTGAATGTATTGGGAATATGCAAGTGAAAACAAAAAAAAGAGTTATTGTATATTTATATAATATTCTCATCAAACATTTTTATTTTTAAATTACTATGCTATTGATTAACGGAGAAATTCCAAACACCTGACCCTATATTCTCAATTACAGAGAAATTCCCATCTCGTCTATATTTTACTGCTTCTCCATCTAAAAGTACTTTTTGCCTATTTGAATAAAAAGGCAGATAAATATCAGCAGTTGTATTTCCCGGAATAATTACATCAAGCTGAAAAGACTTAAGATGTTGATTTTTAAATTTAACTACAATATCTCCTTTTATTGTAGGATGTTTAACTTCTGCAAACTCCAATGTTGAGGGTTGCGGTTTAATCCGGATTTTTTGGAATCCGGGTTCCATTGGTTCTATTCCCATCAGTTTTCTGGGAATCAGATTTGCAGGTGCAGCACCCCATGCATGATTCCAATCCTGATTAGGTTTGTATTTATTATCCCATGCTTCCATAGAGATAGTTGATCCTTTTTGAATCATATTGTACCAGCTCCTTTCTCCTGTTGAAGAAAGCAACTGTAAGCCGTAATCTGAGTCACCCACATTATACAAGCCGTCTAATAAGAATTGTGAACCATAAACACTACATGCCATTCCGCGTGAACGAATAAATTTTAGAACAGATTCTACATTGTTTTTCTCAACAAGACCGAAAGCGAGAGGGAACATGTTTGCGTGAAGTGATGCATGATCAGTGCCAATTCCATCAATATAAACACCTCTTTTTTTATCGAAAAGTTGGTTATTAAACGATCTTTTAAGTTTGTTTGCATGCTCTGTATAAAAGTGAATATCGCTTTCTTTATCGAGAACTTCAGCAATTTTGGCCATGAGTATAAGCGCTTTATAATGGTAAGCGTTCACAACTGTGTTTATTTCTGTAAAAACAAATCCATCTGTTTCGCCTCCCTCTTCTTTTTCCAGACCAAGAATTCCGGTATGTGGCCAATCAACAATGTCTTTAATTGTGCCATTGAAGTGTATTTGGCTCATAATCTCTGATGTGATTTTATCTGTTTTTGTGCTAATAAAACCCTTTTCATCTGAAAGTGCAATCAGCGTTTTAGCTTTCAAATCGTCATAATACTGCTTTAACGAAGACTTATTTCCTGTATACATATAATCTTCCCAAGCTATCAGTATTGATTGCAAAATCCACTCAGTTGGCCACGTGGGATTTTTAATAAGATATTCATGAGTGTATCTTGCCATATTATAACCGTCACCTGACACACAGTAGTGTGAAAGTTGATTGATAATTGCATCTGCTTCATAAGGGATACGTTCACGATCACCATCTACATAAACACCTAGAAAAGATGTTGCTTTGATGGAATATTTTGATAGATCCCAAACCTGATTAAGGATAGAGTCGGAACTGTGGAAGTATGAATCGTTCTCATTAAATGGATAGAAGACAGATTCTCTAACAATATCTCTCTCATTTAATGGATATTTATAGTTTCCAATTTCACAGTAACGAAACGGTGTAACTTCACCAATATACTCCGGTATTAAAATTGCCTGCTTTCTTGTGTTTAATAAGTCTGGCTTGATAGTAATAATATAAGTATTATATCCTTTTTTGGGGATTATCCAATACTTAGAATAACGTCTAGACCCACCGGGTAAACGGTCAATTCCACCATCAGTTATTACTTCACCTAAATGTATTGTAACTGTATCTTCTCCATTTTCCGAAAATAGATTTATATGTAATCTGCCAAATGCTGCTTTCCCAAAGTCGGAAAAATATTTGTTTCTGTCTATTTGCTCAATTTTAATTGGATATTCGTTTTGTTTTTGGATGGAGTGCCTGTCTGTAAGATAAGCAGAAAACGAATCTGCTGTTTTAAATTGTGAAATTTTTGAAAAAAACGACTCATTACCATTGCTATCCCATATTTTTACTTTCCAGCTATATACTTCCCCCGATTTAAGTTGTTTCCCCTTGTAAAGAATATTATTGGAACTATTGTTTTCTATCTTTCCCGAATCCCATAGATCAGCAGAATCTTTCATTAGATAATCACTCTTTGTCGCAACCAATATTCTATATGCTGTTTGGAGTGTGTTTTTATCTAATGAAGGTACCGTCCATCCAAAAACAGGTTTGGTGGTGCTTATTTCAGTGAACTGGAAATTCTCTCTCTGTGATACAGCTTCTTTTATTGGTGTTGATGTAGGATATCCATTAATGAAAACCTGTTCGGTTTGTGATAACATATTGACTCTTAATTCATATGGAGCAGTGTATCCCTGTGCACTTGAGATAATAATAAAAGAAAAGTTTAAAATAGTTAGTAATGTAATTTTTTTTAAAAGCATTAATGACTTTAATTAGGTGTTTTTTTAAATCACCCTTCCGGAATTTCTGTATTCAGTTGGTGTGAATTCGACTCTTTTTTTAAAGAAAGACAAAAAGTATTCGTATGAACTGAAATTGAGTTTATATGAAATTTCTTTGATAGGAAGGTTTGTTTCAGTCAGCAACTCTTTTGCTATTTTCAATTTTAACTCTTGAAAATACTGTGATGGTGCGTATCCCGTATATTCCTTAAATTCTTTTCTGAAAAGAGAATAGCTGATTCCAAGATTGTGAGCTATCTCTTGAATATTTATATCTTTATGAATATTCTCAAGCATAATTACCTTTGCACGCTCTATCTTTTGAGCCGATTCTTTAGTCTCAAAATTCATATTTTGGGCTAACGACAAAACATTTCCTATAATATTAAATACTATCCCGGCCAGATTTTGTTGTGAGGCAGTTTTATCCTCTTTTGCAATTTTGATAGCAGTAGAAAAGAGATGTACCAAATCTTCATTTACACCAACATTCAGTATTTGGTTGTTAGACGAAATAAAGCCGTTAGCTACAATTCCATCAATTATGTACCCTTCAAACCCAATATAATATTCATTCCATCCGCATTCTTTTTTAGGACAATATGTGTGCCATTGCCCCGGGAATAAAATTATAATCTGACCTTTAGAAATATTAGTTTTTTTTGTTGAGTCTGACTTAAAAAATCCTTTACCTTTACTAATATAAACTAATTGATATTCAGAGAGTATCCTACCTTTTTTAGGATTAAAATAGTAATTCTTTGGATGATCGGTAGAGGGATATTCTGTATTTGGTGCAATAGGTTGAAAACCAACAGTATTTACTGTAATTCCAAACTTTTTATCTTTTTCATTTACTAAAAGGTATTTGAAGTCTACTGCTAAATTGTTATATCTCATG
>CAZAFR010000020.1:21779-40922 GCA_964484665.1 uncultured Proteiniphilum sp.
GCAACAGCTGCTTCTCTAATAGGAATTCCTGCACTTAAACCTAAGTTAAAGCATGCACTCATAATTCCTGATAATAACGCAATTAGCAGTCCTTTCTTTAGAGCAAAATCTTTAATTGCTTTTTTCTTCTCCTCCTCGGTCATGTTCTTTGAACGCAAGCTGCCGGCATATCCCACTAATGCAATACCTACCAAAGTTACGGCTACGGCTAAAAGAAGAATTAGCCCTTTTGGTGAGAAAAGATCTCCTGTAATCAATGCAGGTATCAAGGTTCCAAGAGCTGCCGTGGTTCCCAATGCAACAGATTGTCCCAGTGCGATACCCAAAAAGCGCATACTAAGACCAAAAGTTAGTCCTCCCACTCCCCAAAGTGCGCCGTAACCTATTGCTTGCCAGGCTGCCGCGGAATTTGCCTTGTATATTACAAACATATTCGGCAATGAAGTTGCCAATAATGCTCCCAAGAATGGAAATATCAGCCATGCGAAAACTCCTTGCGTGAGCCAAAAGTTTTCCCACGACCATTCTTTAATCTTATTGATGGGAACGTATGAGCTCGATTGGCCCATACTTCCCACAGCAATAATTAATAAACCAATTAAGGTATTCATCGTTTATATTCTTTTTGAAGTTACACTGTCTTCATATTTCTGAATTTCACTGATATATTCATCACCAACAGGAACATTAAGCTTCAGACATAAATAATTATAAACGGCTATCCATGGCATCGATTTTAGTTCTTCAAGATAAGCCATCCGTTCGAAGTTTTTATTCTGTTTCTCAAATTCCCTTAGTTTTTCAGTGGGCTCTAATAAAGCCAGCAGCATAGCTTTTTGGGCAGAACGGATTCCCACAACATAAGCACCAACCCTATTGATTGAAGCATCAAAATAATCTAGTCCTATATGAATTTTATCCATCTGACCACTGCGCACAATCTCCTGAGTTATAGCAAGAAGGTCGTCATTAAGTATTATTACATGGTCGCTATCCCAACGTTCAGGTCTACTAACATGCAGATTTATTTCGGGCACGAACAACAATACTGATGAGAGCTTGTCTGAAATTGTTTCAGTTGGATGAAAGTGACCTGCATCCAGTGTAAGCATCATATTGTTTTTAACCGTATATCCCAAATAAAATTCATGAGAACCAACTACATAACTTTCACTTCCAATACCAAAAAGCTTACATTCAACGCAATCTTTTAGGTAATCGGTACTTATTTTTTCTGCTAGAACTTCATCAAGCGACTCCTTTAAAAGTCTTCTGTGTTCAAGGCGAGAAACTGTTTTGTCCTTCTCTCCATCAGGAATCCAAATGTTATGAATACAAGGATCACCTTGTTGACGTCCAATTTCAGCAGCAATTCTACGACACTGACGAAGGTGATCTTTCCAAAACCTGCGAATTTCAGGATCAAAATCAGAAAGTGTATATCCACTATTGCTTTTCTCGTGTGAGAAAAAAGTAGAATTAAAGTCCAGCTTCACATCATTAGCTTTTGCCCAGTCGATCCAGCTCTGAAAATGTTTTGGTTCAACTTTATCACGATCAACAAACTCACCTCCAAAGTCGCCGTAAGTAGCATGCAAACTAATCCTGTGCTTTCCGGGAATCAATGTTAAAACCTTTTCCAGATCTTTTTTCAACTCTTCAATTGTACGCGCTTTACCCGGATAATTGCCGGTTGTTTGAATTCCACCTGTAAGTTCCCCATCCGGATTTTCAAAACCAATTACATCATCTGCTTGCCAGCAATGTATTGAAATTGAAAGGTTGGTTAATTTTTCAACAGCCTGATCCACATCCACGCCAAGAGTAGCGTATTGAGCTTTAGCATTTTCATATGCTTTTTTAATTTGTTCTTCTTTCATGATTTATTTTTGTTTTCGATGTTATGATTGATTTATTTTTGGTTTGATAAATTATAAATTAGTTTCAATCTTTGCTCACCTTTGAGGCCTCAAGATATTTGTGATAATTTCCGTTCCATGTTTCTATATCTGCAGGATTAAATATTTCGAGCTCAGTTGAATTTCTTACAATTTTTCGCATCTCACATTTATTTTCAGCTAACCCCGATGCTTTTGCTTGCATAAGGATATTGCCAATAGCAGTAGCTTCTGAAGGACCGGCAACAACAGGCATTCCGATAGCATTGGCAGTAAACTGATTAAGCATATTATTTTTTGAGCCGCCACCAATTATATGTAGTTTTTGAATTGGGAAATCAGCCAGTTTTTGTAGATTTTGCAATACTTGCTTATACCTATATGCAAGACTTTCATAAATGCATCGGGCAATCTCACCAATTGTAACCGGTACATTCTGATTGGTATCACTGCAATATTTCTGAATTGAGTCAATCATAGAATCAGGATTAGCAAAACAAGGATCATCAGGATTAATGAAACTCGCAAAAGGTTTTGCCTGTTCTGCAGCCTGTACAATTGCATCAAATGAAACAGTACCCTTCTTTTCCCATTCTTTTTTACACTGCTCAATTAGCCACATTCCGCAAATATTTTTCAAAAGTCGGATTGAGCCGTCAGCGCCACCCTCATTAGTAAAATTAAGATTATACGTTTCTTCGTTAATAACAGGCTCTTTCGACTCAATACCCATCAGCGACCAAGTTCCCGAACTCAAATAGGCAAAGTTTTCATTTTCAGCAGGCACAGCCAGTACAGCAGATGCCGTATCGTGACCGGCAACAGCAACAACTTTAACATTGTGTAACCCGGTAGCTTTCTTTACGGTATTATTTATTTCACCAATTTCACTTCCCGGAAAAACTATAGGAGCGAAATGATTCTCAGATAAACCCACAGATTCAAGTAATTCAGAATCAAAATCTCTTTTATATGGATTAATAAGTTGAGAAGTTGAAGCAATAGTATATTCGGTTATCATTTTTCCTGAAAGCAAATATGATAGCGCATCAGGCATAAACAGTATCTTGTTGATAACCGGATATATTGAAGAGTGCTCATGAAGTTGAGTGTCAAGTTGAAACAGGGTGTTGAAATCCATAATTTGAATCCCTGTTTTACGATAAAGCTCCTCTTTAGGTTTTTTTAGAAAAAAGCGCTCAGGTGCACCTTTTAAGTTGCTGTTCCTGTATACAGACGGTAACCTAAGTGGCTTACCGTCACTACCAAAACAAACATAATCAACTCCCCATGTGTCAATACCAACTGAAGTGATTTCGACACCCATAGATTTGACCTTCTTTATTGATTTGATAATCTGATCGTAGAGATGAAGAATATCCCAATAAAGAGTGCCATTTACATCTATCATTGGATTGGAGAAACGATTTATTTCGTTGAATTCAATTTGATCGTTTTGAATAGAGCCAAGTAACGCTCTACCACTTCCGGCCCCTATATCAATTGCTAAAAAATAATTTAATATGCCTCTGTTCATGATGAGGTTAAATGAAGAGTTAGATAAAATAGAATTACAAACTTACGGTAAATATCGATTTTGTTTATTTGAGAAATGATTTAAAGACTATAGTTTTTGATAAAATCTTATCTTATTTAAATTTCATTTCATTTCATTCTTTAAAAAACTCTCAATAAGTCAAAAGTACTAAAACTATGTAAAAACTCTAAGTTATGATAATTTCATAGCTTACCCTATGGCACGTACTCATTATTTTGCAAAATTTGTTGACACATTATACACACATGCGTTAGCTACCGACATTGTCGGTGGTGAGGAGGATGTAATAGTTAGTGTGCTTGATTTTTTGTGATCGATATCAAAAATCATAGCATAAAAATCAATAAATGAATATCACATTGAACTGAATTGAATACATTTGTTAAACTTCTTTATATTCTTAAATTCACTAAAAATGGCAATTGTTGTAATTATGCCCAAACAGGGGCAGTCGGTTGAGAGTTGTATCATTACAGAGATTAACAAAAACACAGGTGACAAGGTAACAAAAGGTGATGTACTTTTTACCTATGAAACGGATAAGGCATCTTTTGAAGAGGAATCACCTGTTGATGGTTTCGTGCTAAAGTTGTTCTTTAATGAAGGTGATGAAGTGCCTGTTCTTGAGGATATGATGATTATCGGAGAACAGGACGAAGATATTTCAGACCTGATTAAAAATAAAAATGAGGATATCATTATTTCAGAAGATGACACCAATAGTGCTGAAAATAAAGGAGTTGTTCAGAAGAATGATAATCAAACTACAGATGAAAGCACAGATATTATCAATCAAGTAAGCACATCTTTAAATATTTCTCCTCGTGCAAAAAAACTGGCTGCTAAAGAGGCTATCGATATAAAACAGATAGCAGGAAGTGGACCCAATGGCAGAATAGTTGAAAAGGATGTTGTGACATATTTATTAAATCGTCCAAAAATGACGCCATTGGCCAAACGGCTTGCAGCTGATCAGGGTAAATTGCCTGTTTCAGGAGGTACAGGTTTAGCCGGTACTACTCGTGCAGCAGATCTATTTAGTTCTGAATATAGCGACTCGGTTACGGACTATTATGACCGTAAAATATCTAATATGAGGAAAATTATTGCACGTACAATGCACGCATCACTTCAAAATTCGGCACAGCTTACGCACCATTTAAGTGCAGATGCACGTCGTATACTTGAACTTCGCAAACAAGTTAAAGCTGCTAATGATGCAGGCACATTAAGCGAAAATATTACTCTGAACGATATGGTCTGTTTTGCTGTTATTAAGGCATTGAAAAAGTTTCCTGAAGTTAATACACATTTCCTAAGTGATACTAAGCGTTATTTCAATAAAGTTCATTTAGGAATAGCTGTAGATACAGAAAGAGGATTAATGGTCCCGGTTGTACGTGAAGCAGATGATTTGTCGATAAGTGGTTTATCTAATCGACTTAAAGATGTTGCTACTGCATGTAGAAACGGAAATATTAATCCCGACATATTATCATCAGAAGCAGGTACATTTACAGTATCAAACTTGGGTAATTATGGTGTTGAGATGTTTACTCCTGTAATAAATCTTCCACAATCAGCAATACTCGGTGTTAATACTATAATTCCAAGGCCCAAGGATTTGGGCGGCGGTGTTTATGCATTTGTACCTCATATAGGGCTGAGTTTGACTTACGATCATCGTTCACTTGATGGCGGTGAAGCAACTCGTTTTTTGAAACAAATTGCAATTGAGATTGAGAATTTAGAATTGACATATTAATAAAAACATCTTTAAAAAACATGATAGATTTACTGATAATTGGTGGAGGACCGGCAGGTTACGTTGCTGCAGAAAGAGCCGGGCATGCCGGATTGAAAGTTGTGCTTTTTGAAAAAACGGCAATGGGTGGTGTTTGTCTGAACGAGGGTTGTGTTCCAACCAAGACACTTCTTTATAGTGCCAAGACATACGAAAATGCATTGCATGGTGACAGTTATGGTGTTTATGGAGATAATATCCGCTTTGATTACGCAAAGATAATCTCTCGTAAGAAGAAGGTAGTTCGCAAGCTGGTTCTTGGAGTAGAGGGAAGTATGAAGAAAAACAATGTGGAGGTAGTTAAAGGTGAAGCAGTTATTAACGGTCGCTCTTCAGAAGGAGTTGAAGTAACTTGCAATAACAATAAATATATAGGTAAAAACCTGCTTATTTGTACCGGCTCAGAATCATCGGTACCACCAATTCCGGGTTTGAAAGAAGCAGGAGATGTAATAGTTACCAACAGAGAGATTCTTGATATGAATGAAAGACTTGAATCGTTGGTTGTTATTGGTGGTGGTGTGATTGGTATGGAGTTCGCCAGTTTCTATAACAGTTTAGGAACCAAAGTTACTGTTGTTGAAATGCTTCCTGAGATTATTGGAGGTATGGACCCTGAAATATCTGCAATGCTGCGTCAGATCTATACTAAGAAAGGTATTGAGTTTAACCTGAATGCCAAAGTGATAAAGGTGGAAGGAAATAAAGTTTTTTATGAAAAAGATGGTGAGATTCACGATGTAGTAGGAGATAAGATTCTGCTAAGTGTAGGTAGAAGGCCGGTTACTAAAGGATTCGGTTTGGAAAATCTGGATGTTGAATTAGAGAGAAACGGTATAAAAGTTGATAATAAAATGCGAACAAATGTTCCCGGAGTTTTTGCAGCAGGAGATGTTACCGGATTTTCTCTGCTTGCTCATACTGCAAGTCGTGAAGGTGAGGTTGTTGTTAATAATCTTATTGGAAAAACAGATATAATGCGTTATAATGCTATACCAGGCGTAGTTTATACAAATCCTGAAGTAGCAGGAGTGGGAGAGACAGAAGAATCTGCTAAAGAAAAAAATATTGCGTATAAAGTAGCTAAGTTACCAATGGCATATTCCGGTAGATTTGTTGCCGAAAATGAGGGTGGTAGTGGATTATGCAAGATAATAGTAGGTGAAAAATATGGAGAAGTGCTTGGTGTTCACATGCTTGGTAATCCGAGCAGTGAAATCATTTACGGCGCTTGCATGGCGATTGAGCAAGAGATGACTCTGAATGAAATGAAAGAGGTTGTTTTTCCTCATCCAACAGTAAGTGAAATTTTTAAGGAAGTGGTTTTCAGCTTTAAATAGTTATCGAACAAGGTTGTTTTTTTCAATGTGAAGACAAATACTTATAAATAAACAAATCAATAAAAAATAAAACAATAAATTTTTAAATCAGTAAAAAATGCCAAAAATACAGACAATAAACCCGAATGACGTTAGAAAACCAGGTTTTGTGGAATTCAAACCTATACCGGTTAATCAATATCAAAAAAGTGTAGCAGATGAGAAAGACAATTTCACGAATGAAGAATTTAAAGCTATATATCATGATATGGCACTGATTCGTGAATTTGAAACAATGCTTAATCTTATTAAAACTAAAGGTGAATATAACGGTACGCCTTATAACCACCCGGGGCCGGCACATTTGTCCATTGGTCAGGAATCGGCAGCTGTGGGAATGGCTTGGACTCTAACGGTAGATGATTTTATTTTTGGTAGTCACCGCTCTCATGGTGAGATTCTTGCAAAGGGAATGTCAGCAATTCATAAACTGGACGATGAGCAACTTACCCAAATAATGAAGAACTTCTTTGACGGAACAATATATGAAATAGTAAAAGAAGGCTTTGACGGTTCAGTAAAAGAACTGGCAAAAAGATTTTTGGTATATGGAACTCTGGCCGAGATTTTTGCACGTAAAACAGGTTTTAATAAAGGACTCGGTGGATCTATGCATGCCTTTTTTATACCTTTTGGGGTATATCCAAATAACGCTATTGTTGGCGGATCGGGCGATATTGCCGTAGGTGCTGCACTTTATAAGAAAGTAAACCGAAAACCCGGGCTTGTTGTTGCTAATATTGGTGATGCATCAATGGCTTGTGGTCCCGTTTGGGAGGGAATAACTTTTGCAGCAATGGATCAGTTCAGAGAACTTTGGAAGGGTGATATGCAGGGAGGACTGCCCGTTATTATCAATATAATGAATAATCAGTATGGAATGGGTGGCCAGACTTGTGGTGAGACCATGGGTTATGATATTGCCGCACGTATTGGTGCAGGCGTTAATCCTGATCAGATGCATGCTGAAAGAGTTGACGGATATAATCCTCTTGCTGTAATAGATGCATATAAACGTAAACGTAAGGATATTGAAGATAAAAAAGGTCCGGTACTTCTTGATGTGCTAACTTACCGATATAGCGGACACTCACCTTCTGATGCATCTTCATACAGAACAAAAGAAGAGGTTGAAGCTTGGGAACAACAGGATAGTATAATAAGTTTCGGGAAACAGATGATTGAAGCTGAAGTTGCAACGCAGTCTGACCTTGACAGTATCAAAGAAAATATACGAAGCTTGTTGAACGAGATGTTCCTTAAAGCGATAGATGAAAAAATATCACCAAGAATGGAAAATGCAGATGTTATTGGCGATATGATGTTTTCAAATGGTTCAATAGATTCATTATCAGATGCTGAACCTGAAGTACTTATGCCCATAGAGGAAAATCCTCGAGTGAAGAAAATTGCAAATAAAGAGCGTTTTGCTTTTGATAAGGACGGCAAACCATTCAGCAAAATGAAGCAGTATCAGCTCAGGGATGCTATTTTTGAGGCAATAATCGATCGTTTTTATAAGGATGGATCTTTAATTGCTTACGGCGAGGAGTGCCGCGACTGGGGTGGTGCATTTGCTGTGTATAACGGACTCACAGAATCGCTGCCATATCATCGTTTGTTTAACTCTCCAATCTCTGAAGCCTCTATTGTGGGTACTGCCATTGGTTATGCCATGTGTGGCGGTAGAGTGATTCCTGAGATTATGTATTGTGACTTCATAGGAAGAGCCGGTGATGAGATATTTAATCAACTCCCTAAATGGCAGGCAATGAGTGGTAACGTACTTAAAATGCCGGTGGTAGTTAGAGTGTCGGTTGGTTCTAAGTATGGTGCACAACATTCACAAGATCTGACTTCTTTAGTTGCACATATTCCGGGAATTAAAGTATGTTTTCCGGCAACACCTTATGATGCTAAAGGTTTGATGAATGCCGCTCTGCAGGGAACAGACCCGGTAGTATTTTTTGAAAGTCAGCGCATTTATGATGTAGGCGAGCAATTCAAAGAAGGAGGCGTTCCTAAAGAGTATTATGAGATACAATTGGGTGAACCTGATGTAAAGAGAGTGGGAGAAGACATTACATTCTTAACAGTTGGTTACACACTTTATCAGGCTCTGAAAGCTGCGGATGAATTAAAAGAGAGATTTGGTATAAGTGCAGAAGTTATTGATGCGCGTTCGCTGGTACCATTTAATTATGATAAGGTTATTGAATCGGTTAAGAAAACCGGTAAGATTATTATAGCAGGAGATGCAACAGAACGCGGATCATTTTTAAACGACTTAGCAACTAATATTAGTCAGATTGCTTTTGATTATCTCGATGCACCTGTTTGCGTGTTGGGTTCACGAAACTGGATTACTCCGGCTCATGAACTTGAGGAGTCTTTTTTCCCACAACCGAGCTGGTTTCTTGATATGATTCATGAAAGAATTCAGCCTTTGAAAGATTATATCCCGGGGCAGAACTTTACTAATGGGGAACTTATTAAACGGTCAAAAAGAGGTGTTTAAAAAAATTGTCTTAATTAAACTGTAAACTCTTTATTATGTTGAATGTAAACGCTCATCTGCACACACCATATTCATTTAGTGCATTCCGTGACATAAGCGATGCCTTGGACAGGGCCGTTAAGGAGAATGTTAAAGTAGTGGGTATTAACGATTTCTATACCGCTAAAGGTTTTAAAGAGTGGAAAAAGGGTTGTGAGAAAAGAAAGCTTTATCCTCTTTTTGGTATCGAGTTCATTAGTCTCAGTCAAGAAGATAAGAATTCAGGAGTAAGGGTAAATGACCCCGTTAATCCGGGAAGGACTTATCTAAGTGGAAAGGGTATGAGTTATCCGTTTAGACTGCCGGAACCTTACGCCTCTGAATTGAGGGCTGTTGAGGCTGAATCTAATAAGCAGGTTGAGAAAATGTTTTATAAACTAAATGATTACCTGTTTGAATTAAATGTGGGATTCGAACTGAACTTCAACCGGATTAAGGAGGAACTTGTTTTGGACTCTTTTCGCGAAAGACATTTGGCTAGGGCACTTCGGATGAAAATATATGAGTTTTGCAAAGATGATGAAGGGAAAATATCATCTATTTTAACAACCATATTTGGTGGTAAAGCTTTAAAAACATCTCTGAGTGATATTGCAGGTGTTGAAAATGAAATTAGATCTAATCTTCTGAAAGCAGGAGGTGCTGCTTATGTTCCTGAAGATTTAACTGCTTTTCTTCCGATACAAAATGTATGTGATATAATTTTGGCTGCAGGTGGCATACCTACTTATCCATTTTTGGCAGATAATGTAAATGGAGAGTATACCGATTTTGAAAGAGATCTTGAAGCAGTGGCCGATAAACTTACAGAACGAGGTATTTATTCTGTTGAGTTTATAACTACTCGCAACGATATAAATTTACTTGAAAAGTATGCCGGCTATCTTTATGATAATGGCTTTGTAGTAACATTTGGCAGTGAACATAATTCTCCTGTTATGGAGCCAATTGAACTTTTTGCAAGAAATGGAGTACCATTAACTGATAGGTTAAAGAAAATAAACTATGAGGGTGCTTGTGTTATTGCTGCTCATCAACATGTTGTATCTCAAGGTATTGAAGGTTATGTGTATGGTGATGGAGACGTTGATCGTAGTAAACGAGAAGAGTTTATGAGGCTTGGGGAGAAATTGATAAATGAAAGTGTGATTTAAAATGAAAGAGATTGAGGAACTTATTGAAATATCGCAATTCTATGGCAAGGATAATCGCTTTGTAATTGCCGGTGGTGGAAATACATCCTATAAAAATAGTGAAAAAATATGGGTAAAGGCAAGTGGAAGTGCATTAGCCACAATCACTGAGGATGGCTTTGCCATTCTGGATAGGGCTAAACTTAACCCTATGTCAGAAAAAAAATATAGTGAAGATTCAGTTGAGAGGGAAAATCAGGTGAAGAACGATCTTAAAGATGCTACACTTTCTAAGGGGAAAAGGCCTTCAGTTGAAACTTCTATGCATAATGTGATTGACTATCCTTTTGTTGTTCATTTGCATCCTACTATAGTAAATGGTCTTATGTGTGCAATGGATGCTGAGTTGGAACTTAAAAGACTTTTTGGCAATAAGGTTTTGTTTGTTGAATATACTGACCCCGGATATGTGCTTTTTAAGAAAGTTAATGATAAGTTATGCGAATATAGACTTTTGTATAATGAAGAGCCCAAGGTGATTTGGTTGCAAAATCATGGCATTTTTGTAGCAGCTGATACAACAGAGGAAATTAAATTAATCTATAGTGATATTTTTAGCAAGCTTGAGAGTTCACTAAAAGAACCTTTACCATTGGGTGACGTTGAAATACCTAATAGGGTAGTAGGTATTCTTCCGGCAATAAGGATGATGCTGTCCCAAGGCGAGCTGAAAACTTTGAGAGTACGAAATAACAAACTGATTCAGTATTTTAGTGAAAGTGTGCAGAATCAGAAAAATATTGCTAAGCCTTTTACTCCTGATGAAATTGTTTACTGTAAATCCAACTATATATTCCTTAATGAAATTGACGTTAATGATATATTGATTGAATCAAAAAAAGCGATTTCAGCATTCATTAGTAAATATGACTACACGCCTAAAGTTTTGCTGATAAGAGGAATTGGTCTGGTAGCCGTAGGAGATAATGCCAATCAGTGCGAAATTATTCTGGATGTTTTTGAAGATGCAATGAAAGTAGCTTTTATCTCCAATTCATTTGGAGGTGCTCACCCAATGACTCACGAGCAGATAAATTTTATAGATACGTGGGAGGTTGAGAATTACCGAAGGAGTGTTTCAGCAGGTAAATCAACAGGTCGTGCTGAAAATAAGAATATTGTGATAACAGGTGCAGCACAAGGTTTTGGAGAAGGAATAGGTCGTTGTTTGATTAAAGAAGGGGCTAATATTGTAATAGCTGACTTGAATGAACAAAAAGGAAAATCTACAGCGGATTATTTTAAAAGTTTAGCTAAGAGTAATAGTTCTTGTTTCGTGAAAACTGATGTGAGTAGTATAGGCAGTCTTGAATATCTTATGTATACAACTGTTTGTCAATTTGGAGGAATCGATTGTTTTATCAGTAATGCAGGTGTATTAAAGGCTGGGGGACTGGATGACATGACTCCTGAGAATTTCGATTTTGTAACAAAGATAAACTATAATGCCTATTTCTACTGTGCTAAGACTGTGAGCAAAATACTTAAGCTGCAAACGGAGTTTGCTTCAGATGATTATTACGCTGATATAATTCAGATAAACTCTAAATCAGGGTTACGAGGCAGTAAAGCAAATTTTGCATATGCCGGTGGTAAGTTTGGTGGAGTAGGTCTTACTCAATCATTTGCACTTGAACTTGCACCTTATAGGATAAAAGTGAATTCAGTTTGTCCGGGTAACTTTTATGAAGGTCCTTTATGGAGTGATCCTGAAAATGGACTCTTTGTACAATATCTTAATGCGGGTAAAGTGCCCGGTGCAAAAACTATTGATGATGTTAAATCGTTCTATCTTTCTAAAGTTCCAATGTGCAAAGGGTGCACTCCTGAAGATGTTACAAAAGGGATTTTGTATCTTATGGAGCAGACCGGAGAAACAGGTCAGGCTTTGCCTATCACCGGAGGACAGGTTATGTTGAGCTAATATTGATAGTTCCCAAAGAAATATTCAGAGTAATATTGCAGTAATAAATTAAATGATAAATTTGTCACAATATTCACTTGCCAAGAATCCATTTAAGAAATTGATTAAAAGTGTTTATTTTTGAAATCGGGTAATTTTTTTTTAAAAATAATATGAAAACAAGAGCTGTACGATTATATGGAAAAAAAGACCTCAGATTGGAAGAGTTTGAATTGCCTTCTATCAATGAGGATGAGATATTAGCTAAAGTGGTTTCTGATTCAATATGTATGTCTTCTTATAAGGCATCTTCACAAGGCGCAGATCATAAACGTATTCCGGATGATGTTGCAAATAATCCTATAATAATTGGTCATGAGTTTGCAGGAGAGCTACTGGAAGTGGGACCAAAATGGGCTCATAAATTTAAAGCAGGTGATAAGTTTTCTATACAGCCTGCGCTTTATTATGAAAATGGTCCTGTGGGATTATTGAGCGCTCCGGGTTATAGTTATAAGTATATTGGAGGTGATGCCACTTACGTGATAATACCTAATGAGGTTATGGAAATGGATTGTCTGCTAAAATATGAAGGTGAAGGATTTTATCCTGCATCTCTTTCAGAACCGTTATCTTGTGTAATAGGTGCAATGCATGCTAACTATCATACAACTCCAGGTAGGTATGAACATAAAATGGAGATTGTTGATGGTGGCCGAATGGCAATTTTGGCAGGTGTGGGCCCAATGGGACTTGCTGCAATAAATTATGTACTTCATAGAGAGGATCGTAAACCTTCTCTTTTGGTAGTGACAGATGTGGATCAGACTCGTTTGGATAGGGCTTCTGAAATTTATACATCTGAATTTGCTGCTTCTCGTGGGATTGATTTACACTATATTAATACGGGGATAATTGATGATCCTGTTAAGGAATTAAGAGATTTAACTTCTGACGAGGGATATGATGATGTTTTTGTTTTTGCTCCTGTTAGGCCTGTTGTTGAACAGGGTGATGCAATTCTTGGTTTTGATGGTTGTTTGAACTTCTTTGCAGGTCCTAATAATACTGAATTTAGTGCCATGCTTAATTTTTATAATGTTCATTATGCTTATACTCATATTGTTGGCACGAGCGGTGGCAATAATGATGATATGCTCGAAGCATTGGAAATAATGAGTAAAGGATTGGACCCTGCCGGATTAATTACTCATATTGGTGGATTAAATTCAGTTGCGGATACAACAAATAACTTACCAAATATTCCCGGTGGAAAAAAACTAATATATACACATATCGATATGCCACTTACTGCTATTGACGATTTTGGTGTATTAGGCGAAACTAATGATTTTTACAGAGAACTTGCTGAGATTTGTAGTCGTCATGATGGTTTGTGGAGTGTTGAGGCTGAAAACTTTTTACTCTCAAATAAAGGTTGATGAATTTTGATACCTTAATTATATGCATCATGAGACTAAAAAAAATGATAATATTTATATGAATTCTTAAATATGAAACAACTAGATACAAAACTAATGCACCCTGCCGAACAAATTAAGATAATTATTGGCAGAATTTATAGCAGTGGAATGACTACTACTTCTGGTGGAAATATATCGATTAAGGATAAAAATGGGGATATTTGGATAACACCATCAGGTGTGGATAAAGGTTCACTTACTATTAATGATATTATGCAGGTTAAAAGTGATGGAACTATTATAGGACCGCATAAGCCTTCATCTGAACTTCCTTTTCATAAAGCAATTTATAAGGAGAGACCCGAAATAACATCAATTATTCATGCCCACCCACCGGCCTTGGTTGCTTTTAGTATTGCGGGTGTTGTTCCTGATACTAAGATTGTTCCGCAAGCACACAATATTTGTGGTGATATAGGTTTTGCTCCTTATGGTACGCCTGGAAGTGAGGATCTAGGTGAGAAAATTGCACAGGAGTTCAAAGATACCCGATACAAAGCGGTAATTATGGAGAATCATGGTGTAGTTTTGGGGGGTATAGATATGATGGATGCATATCAGCGATTTGAAACTCTCGAATTTTGTTGCCGAACAATTGTTAATGCTAAAAGATTAGGGAAAGTTAATTATCTATCTGATGAGGAAGTGCTGCAATACGTAAACCATCTGCCTACTAATATTATTCATTTCATGGATGTTGACCATCCTTCTGATGAGAGAAAAATTCGCAGTGAGATGGTTGAAATTATTAGAAGGGCTTGTAATCAAGGTTTGATGATTTCAACTTATGGTACTGTTTCCGTTCGGTGGCGAGGGGATGATTTTCTTATCACTCCTAGTAATATAGCCCGTTGGGATATTGTTCCTAGTGATATTGTTCAGATTAAAAATGGAATGGCAGAGGCAGGCAAAACGCCAAGTCGTTCTGTTGCTCTACATCAACGCATTTATCAGTTGAATCCACACATCAATTCTATTATTTGTACACAGCCTATAAATTTGATGGCACATGCAGTGAGTGGTAGTAAATTTGATGTTCGCACAATCCCGGAAAGTTGGATTTTCCTTCAGGATGTTCCATCAATACAATTTGGTTTGATATATAATGAAGTTGATAGTGTTGCTAGGATGTTCAAAAAGAATAGAGCAGTGCTTGTTGAAAATGATAGTGTTTTTATAACAGGAGATAAGCTATTGAGCTGCTTTGACTATCTGGAAGTTGCTGAGTTTTCTGCAAACTCATTAGTTATGGCTGCTTCAATAGGCTCTTTACAGCCAATAGGTGATACTGAGATTGAAGATCTAAGAGTCGCTTTTAATGTGAAATGATTTATCTGAATTTATCGAGTACAAAATAAAATGAGGGTGAAATCATATTGTGATACACTCTCATTTTACAAATACTTTATTAGTGTATAGTTTTCCTTGCCAGGTATCTCTTGCATTGAATCTCTTTATTATTTTTTCTCGAACTTCATAATTCTTTAATCCCCAATCAGGTGCAATTAATAGATTGGAGGGAGATTGTGAAGTGAAACGTTCAATATAAATTTCCGGGTTTAATCGTTCTGCAAAATCAACACATAAATTAATATACTCATTCAGTTCGAACAAATAAAATGATTCGGGTAGGAGCTTGTATTCTTTTGCCATAGCAGTTCCCCTAATAATTTGCAATTGATGAAGTTTTAGTGTTGTTAAAGGTAATTGAGATAATTTATCTGCATGAAGAAGAATATCTTCCTCAGTTTCTCCGGGAAGCCCAAGAATCATGTGTGCACCGACTGGAATATTCCTGTTTGCAGTTTTAGTAATCATTTCAGCAGAATCCTCATAGGAATGCTGTCGGTTTACCCTCTCTAACGTTTTGTTTAAGGTAGATTCTACTCCATACTCCAATAAAACAAACGCTTTTTTATTTAGTGCTTCAAAGTAATCCAGTAATTCATCGGATATGCAGTCGGGTCGTGTACCAACAATTAACCCAACAACACCGGGGTATGAGAGCGCCTCTTCGTACTTTTCAATCAGCGTTTTGGTTAGGTCGTATGTATTGGTGTATGATTGAAAATATGCCAAATACTTCATCTCAGGATATTTATGAGAGAAGAAATTAATACCTTCTGCCATCTGTTCAGAGATAGTTTTAGTCGGTTTGCCATAAGCTGGACTGAAGCTCTGGTTGTTGCAATAGGTGCAACCACCGCGCCCTTTTGTGCCGTCTCTGTTGGGACAGGTAAAACCTGCATTAATCGATATCTTTTGAACTTTATATGGAAATCTTAAGGATAGATATTCTGAAAAATCACGATATGGTTTGTTATTAAAATTCATATTTTAAATATTAATAATACTCTTTTTCCTTTTGAACGGTTGCCATTTCATGTAAGTACCGGAACGCCAGAACCATTCGAGTGGACCATACAAAAAATGTTTCATCCATTGTTTACTAATGATAATTTGTATAAAATATATTATCAATCCAATTAAAAATAATTCAGTATATCCTAAAGCTCCAAAGATAGAACCAAATCCCCATGTGGAAAATAAAATAGCTCCTGTTATATTCTGAATTTCATAATTGGTTAGTCCCATTCGACCATATGGCGACAACACGTTAAGATATTTCCCCAATGTTTTAGTTTGATACAAAACAATGAATCCCATTGCCAAAACACCCGACTGACTGAGAGTGCCAAGATCGTTTAAAGTGGAAGTGATAATTGAATAAATAGGAACTTCCAATCCTTGCTTTATATGCATAAATAGATTAATTGGATTATCAGGAGTTATCAACTTACCAATTAGTTTAATGATAATTGATGCAACAATAAAACTAATTAAGAGAATGAAATTCTTTCTTTTCTTTATATTAACCTCCTCAAAAAATCCAGTTCTTCCTACAAGGAATCCAAATATGAAAAGAGCAAAAGTGACATAACCCCTAGAACTTAGTCCGAATTGGGAGTTCAGTTTATCTTTTGTTTTGGTTGTTAAATTTTCTTTTGCCGATTCAAAAAATGTTCCTTTGTAAAATATGTCATTCTTATCTGAGCCTATTGTTTTCTCACTTTTTGTAAATTGTTCAACAGGATAATCTACAGATAATGCAGTAGTTTGCTCTAGTGTAATGTTGTTAATACCAACAATTGCTATTAAAGGTAATCCCGATAATATTAGACCTGTTATTAGTATGAGTACCCAATTTCTTAATGGGAATAGCAAGACAAGAATTATTCCAAAAAAAGCATAGATAGTTAAGATATCCAGATGGGTAAAAACAGTGCCAATAAGTCCAATAACAAAAAGTATAACCATACGCCATAAGAAACGACCACGAAAATCCATTCCTTTTTTAGATGCTCTATCCATCTGTATGAAAAAGCTAAGTCCGAAAAGGAATGAGAATATATTAATAAAACGTCCTACAATTACATAGTTTGCTAGTAATTGAACAATAGTATCGAACATCGGAAATCCGGATGTCTCTGCTAAATTTGCGGAAGAATAGCCAAAATGCTGTAGCATATGTATCAGGATTACTCCTAATAGTGCAAATCCTCTTAAAGCGTCAATAACGTTGATACGTTTTGTTGACACTGCTATTGACTGGTTTGGCTCCATCCTTCTTTATATTTATTGATATGTTTCTACTTTTTTCATAAACAAACTTAAGTTAGTTTATGTTTCAATTAACACAATAAAATAGTGATTAAGTTGAGCTAACTAAAACAGCGTATAAAATAGGATAAAAGATGTAACTATAAAAAAAATCCATAAGTTTAAAGGCTAGCCTTCAAACTTATGGATAAATCTATTTATTTCGTACTAAAAACTTGTAACGGTTATTTAGGACTATATATAAGAAAAGTTACTTTTTTCCTTCTTCTTCTTCAGGGTCTTTAACTTCAGCTTTGGCAGCTTCTTCTTTAGCTTCAGTTTCAGGAGCCTCAACCTCAGTTTTGGCAGCTTCTTCCTTAGCTTCAGTTTCAGGAGCCTCAACCTCAGTTTTGGCAGCTTCTTCCTTAGCTTCAGTTTCAGGAGCCTCAACCTTAGCTTCTTCAGTAGCTTCAGCTTTATCTACAACTTTGTCAGTTTCAACTACGTCAATTACTGCTTCTTCTTCTGCCTCTGCTTTTGCTTCTTTTTCTGCTTTTTTCTTAGACTCTTTCTTAAAAGCTTCAACCTTCTGATTATCCAGCTTTTCTTTCAAAGCAGCAAGTTCTTCAATATCACCAAGTGTTGTTCTTTCTATTGCAGGTGTTGTTGCAGCACTTTCAATTCCACTTTCTTTTTTGCTGCTTCGCTTACCTTTTTTCTTAGAGTCTTCATTAGCTATATCTTCATGTATTCTGCTGTGAGAAACAATAATGCGTTTTGCATCCTTGTTAAATTCAATAACTTTGAAGTCAAGCTTCTCGTCAAGTTGCACCGGTGAATTATCTTCTTTAATAAGATGCTTTGGTGTTGCAAAGCCTTCAACGCCATATGGTAATGAAATTACAGCACCTTTATCAAGCATTTCGATAATTGTACCTTCATGAATTGAGCCTACAGTGAAAATAGTCTCAAATACATCCCATGGATTTTCTTCTAGTTGCTTGTGTCCAAGGCTTAAACGACGGTTTTCTTTGTCGATATCAAGTACTTGTACTTCAATTGTAGAATTAATTTCGGTTATTTCACTCGGGTGTTTGATTTTCTTTGTCCATGAAAGGTCAGAGATATGTATTAATCCTTCTACGCCCTCTTCAATTTCAACAAAAGCACCAAAATTAGTGAAATTACGTACTTTTGCTGTGTGAGTGCTACCAACAGGGAATTTTTCTTCAATATTTTCCCATGGGTCTGGTTTCAGTTGTTTAACGCCGAGTGACATTTTACGTTCCTCGCGATCAAGGGTTAGAATTACAGCTTCCACTTCATCACCTACATTCATAAAGTCTTGTGCACTATGAAGATGTTGCGTCCAACTCATTTCAGAAACGTGAATTAAACCTTCTACACCAGGAGCAATTTCCACAAAAGCTCCGTAGTCGGCCATAACAACAACTTTCCCTTTCACAATATCACCAACTTTAAGTGATTCGCTAAGTGCATCCCATGGATGTGGAGTTAGCTGTTTCATACCTAAAGCAATACGTTTTTTCTCATTATCAAAATCGAGAATAACTACATTGATCTTATCGTCAAGTTTTACTACCTCTTCAGGATGTTGGATACGTCCCCATGAAAGGTCAGTTATATGTACTAAACCATCAACTCCGCCAAGGTCAACAAATACACCGTAAGATGTGATATTCTTAACAATGCCTTCAAGAACTTGTCCTTTTTCCAGTTTAGAAATAATCTCTTTTTTCTGTTGTT
>CAZAFR010000021.1:0-2355 GCA_964484665.1 uncultured Proteiniphilum sp.
ACGTAATTACAGCAACAGAATTTAGAGCTAATCAACGTAAATATTTTGATTTAGCAGAGAAAGAGCCGGTGTTTATCACTCGCTCCGGAAAAATCCCAATTGCGCTTACACCTGTTAATCTGAAGGATTATCCAACAGAGAAAGAACTGGTAGCGATTAAAGAAGGAACGGAGGCTTATGATAGGGGAGAGTACACCGTAATTGAAGATGCGAAGAATATATGGAAAAGTATTCTGTAGCACTATCGCCGAGAGTAAAAGAGGAACTCAAGTCGATATATAAGTCGAGAAATAAAAGAGTAATCAAGAAAATTGAAACGCTGATTAAAGAGCTTTCAGAGCATCCACAGACAGGCACCGGAAAACCTGAACAGTTAAAAGGAGTTGAGGGTTATGGTCAAGGAGAATTGACAAAAAGAATAGATTGGTTTACATGATAAAAGAAGATAAAATTCTTGTCCTTGTTCTGTCTGTGCTTGGACATTATGATGACAAGTGAACAGCAAAGAATTTTAATCAATTCAAAGAGGTTAGAATAAAAATGGATAAAGTAAAAAGAGGTGCAGATCTTGTCGCACCTCTTTTTACATTTTATAAACTCATTATCCGAATTCGTAATCATTGCTCGGGTGGTTTCAAAAAAAACTGTGTATTAACAATACATTGTCTACACCCTCCTCATAAAAATATGAGGTGGATATGAAGAGTATATTAAGAGTATATTAAGTGGATCTGGACTTGGTGCGGTTAATTAGTATGTTTAGTCTATAAATAGGCTTACACTAACTGTAAACAAAAATTAGGACGTTACAGATGAATTTGTATTGTAGATTGATATGCATGGAAAAACTGTACTTTTTTACTTTCAGTAGACATCAGACCCATTGATTATAAAGCGATAATGTTAACTTTTCCCCATCACAAATAAATAAGTATTATCATTTTTTTAATATTTATTTTTCTATCTTTACTCACTTAAAGTTTTATAATTAAATAATCTCAAAATGCAAAATAACTTTCAAAAACTAATCATGAATATCAAATACTTACTTCTTACAGTTATAGTTCTTGCAAACAGTATTGTAATATTTGGACAAAAACCTGAGTTGTCGGATAAGAACTCATTTAGTATGATTGTGTTGCCTGACCCGCAAACATATACTAAGTTTAGTTATAATCAACCCATTTTTGACCTGATGATGGAATGGATAAATAAAGATACGGAGCATCTTAATATAAAAGCTGTATTGTGTACGGGTGATTTGGTTGAGAAGAATGATTATCCTCTTTCACCCGTGAGAGTAGGGGCACAAGGGGGCAATGGTAACCTCACAAGTATGGAACAGTGGAGGTATATTTCGGATGCTTTTGCTCGATTAGACAATAAACTGCCATATATAACATCTCTGGGAAATCATGACTATGGATATGAAAGTTCTGAAAACAGGCAAACTAAGTTTGGAGACTATTTTAATACTGCTCGAAATAGCAAGATAAAAGATCATGTTGTTTCTTTCTTTCCGAATGAAGCCGGTTTTGCAACACTTGAAAATTCAGCATATGAATTTAACGAAGCCGGATGGGATAAAATTCTTATCATCACTTCTGAGTTTCATCCGCGTGATGAGGTATTAGAGTGGGCCAAAGGTTTAGCAACGTCTGAACTGTATAAAGATCATTTTATTATTTTCATGACACACTCATATTTGTCGAAAGATAATGTAAGGATTGTAAAAGAAGGGTATAAAATTAAAGACCCAAATTATGGAGAGGATATTTGGAACAAATTGATATATGAAACTGATAATATTAACTTGGTGATTTGTGGACATGATGCCGAGGCAGGGGAGAAGTTTGAAAGAAATGTGGGATTTAGAACCGATAAAAATAAATTTGGGAAAGATGTGCACCAAATGATGTTTAATGCACAAGCCTTGGGTGGAGGTTGGCATGGAAACGGAGGTGATGGATGGTTGAGAATTTTAGAGTTTATGCCTGACGGTAAAACCATTAACGTAAAAACATTTTCGCCTTTCTTTGCCATTTCTCCAACAACCGAAAAGTATGCCTGGAGAAAAGAGGCTTTTGACGAGTACTCAATACAAATGTCTGATAGATAATATATTGATAATATAATTGTCAAAACAATAAAGAGGCTGCTGCAAAATAAACTTTGCGGCAGCTTTTATTTTAAGTCTTTATTGTTTTTCAGGTTACCAAAAGTGACTTCTACATCTTGAGGTCTTTGACTTTTGTTTTTGTTTGTTTGTTAATCTCTCACACAGCGAATTGAGCCTGCATAATCTTTAGGTGCCTGTTGATTTCCGGCAATGCCTAAATTAGACTGCATCCAAAT
>CAZAFR010000021.1:2455-24577 GCA_964484665.1 uncultured Proteiniphilum sp.
TTTTTTTAATTTGAATGTTTTTTAATTTATCTACCAGCCTTCACCTCCTGTAAAAGGAGTATCGCCGGAGCCGTTACCTGATCCTGCTTCAAGGATATTTTGCTCTAGTTTAATGTCAACCACTTCAAGTGTAGGTGCTTTATACGAGATAACCACATTTTTTACTTTTGATTTCATGTCATTTTTAATTTTAAACATTATTTTTACCTTAATTAATCTGTTTATGTTTATTATGTTAAACATTCAATGGTTATTTTTTGTTTAGCTAAAAAATAAGATTTATTACATATCTATCTTAATTTATAAAAAACACTATTTTTGTTGAATGAACAATTCGATATCATATAATATAGCTGATCATAAAATAATAATTGAAACGCCAGACCGGAGGGCTACAAAAAAACTGTTACCTTCGTTTTATCCATTCAAGGAAGAGAATTCAGAAAGTAATGATATCCTTTTTAGTTTTAAGGGCAATTATGATATTTTGGTTCCCCAAACAGAGCCTATTGAAAAAATTACTTTAGAAGGTATTGCTTTTCGAGTGTATCAGACAAATGATGTTATTACTGTTAATATGAAAATTAGTGATACAGAACACAACTTTCAGATTTTAGCTGACAAGAAAACGGTAATTAGTGATTTAACACTAATAAATGATTATGAGAGTGTGTTCCTTACCTATTTTATTAGAGTCGCATTTGGTGTTTTATCAGCATACAAAAAGACTTTAAAGATACATGGTTCTGTTATAAAGAAAGATGGCAAGGCTCTTGTTTTTCTTGGTAAAAGTGGAACAGGAAAAAGTACTCACAGTCGCTTGTGGCAAAAATATGTACCCGGTTGCACTTTATTGAATGATGATGAACCATTAATTAGAGTTATGAACGACGGCACGATAAAGGTTTATGGTGCACCTTGGAGTGGAAGTACGCCTTGCTACAAAAATGACTCTGCCGAAGTTGCTGCTTTTGTTCATCTTTATCAAAGTACTGAAAACAAACTTTCCAAAATTACAGGTCTTAAGGCTTTTACCTCACTCTATCAGTCCAGTTCGGTAATGCGCTCCAGCACGAAGAATCGCGAGCAGATAATATCGATTGTTAGCGATATCTTGGATAAAACACCCGTTTACCGTCTTGACAATCGCCCGGATCGAGAGGCGGTTAGTTTAACTGAAACATTAATGGGTTGAAAAGCTTTTAAGTAATTGAGGAGAAACAATTTTAATTAAAACGATAAGACAAATGAGATTTAAAGAAAATTTATCCACACGCAAAATAGGGGATGATTATATAATGGTATCAGAGAGTGGTTCGACTATTGATTACACGCGAGTTATAAGTTTGAATGAATCGGCTGCATATCTCATTAACAAAGTCAATGGCGACAGTTTCACTAAAGAGGATTTAGTGAATAATCTCATGGAGCAGTACGATATCGACAAAAAAACAGCAGAAGTAGATATTCAAAATCTGTTAGACAAATTAATGAACGAAGGATTATTAGATGAATGATAGCAAAGCTACATTTCAATTTATTAGGTTTACATCCAAAGGGTTTAGATCAGGAATAGGGTTAATAACCTTTATAGGCCTACTTGAAGCTGCCTTTTCGCTTGTATTTGTATGGTTTTCAAAAACAATAATTGATGTGGCCACTGGTGATAAGGTTGGTAACCTGCTCTACTATTCAATTCTACTAGTGACTCTTGTAATCTTTCAGATTTTTTTACACATGTGGGATATCCGCCTTCGCCGTATGACTGAAGTCCGTATGGCTAACTCTATAAGATATAATGTTTTCTCGCGACTTTTGTATACAAGATGGCAGGAATTATCATCGTTGCATAGTGGTGATATGCTTACACGTATCATAAAAGATACCGATGATGTTATTAATGCTATGGTCACTGCTTTTCCACTTACTGTTTCCGCGATTGTTCAGTTTATTGGTGCAGTGATTTTACTTTTTATTCTTGATCCTATACTTGCTCTTATTCTTGGTGTTGGTATGCCTATCTTGGCCCTTTTTGGTAGATTATACTACACAAAAATGCGTAAATATACAGTAGAAGTGAAAGAAAGCGAGAGTTTGATCACTTCTATGATGGAAGAAAGTCTATTGAACCAAATAATCATTCGTACTTTTGAAAGACAGGAAAATGAGTTAGACCGACTTGAAAGACTACAGTCTAAGCTACATAACAGTGTACATAAAAGAACAAATGTATCGGTTATTGCTAACCTTTTGATGGGGTTCACATTTAATGGAGGGTATATTACTGCTTTTATATGGAGTGCTTATGAATTAAAAAAGAAAGCTATAACTTTTGGTACTGTAACTGCGTATCTACAATTAGTTAATAGAATTCAACGACCGCTATTCGACTTAATTCGCCTTTTGCCTTCTATTATATCGGCAAAAACTGCAATTGATCGTTTAATATATCTTACTGGTTTTAAATTGGAGGATATTGAAGAAAAGATAGTTCTTAAAGGGAATGTGACGCTCAGAATTGAAAATATTTCTTTTGCTTATACACCGGACTCAAAACCAGTGCTATCAGATTTTTCTATGGTAGTTAAACCAGGTTCAATGGTTGCCGTAATGGGTGAAACAGGTGTGGGTAAAACGACGCTACTCAGACTGCTGCTTGCACTTATTGAGCCGGATTCAGGAAGTATTACGATTGAAGATGAAAACGAATCAGTGAGTATTTCTGAGCGTACACGTTCTAATTTTGTTTATGTTCCTCAGGGAAATTCTCTTTTTAGCGGAACTATCAGAGATAATCTTCTTATGGGTGATTTAAATGCTGATGATGACGAACTTAAAAAAGTATTGAAGATAGCATCCGCAGAGTTTGTTTTTGATATGGCTGAGGACTTAGATACAGTTTTGGGTGAAAATGGTGCGGGATTATCTGAGGGACAGGCGCAAAGAGTTGCTATTGCTCGATCACTGTTACGCCCCGGTAAGGTACTTCTGCTTGATGAAGCTACATCTGCACTTGATTCAGAAACTGAGCGTACTTTTCTAAGAAATTTGAAAGGTGAAATTGGCGACCGAACTGTATTGTTTATTACACATCAAAGTGAAGTCGCTTCATTTTGTGATCATATTTATTATCTATCGCCTTTATCATTTAATTCTTGATCTTTTAAATACCACTGATACATTCTATTAATTCCTTCTTCAAGCTTTACCTGATGACGCCATCCCATAGATACAAGCTTTGAAGTATCCGTAAGTTTTCGCATTGCTCCGTCGGGCTGCTGTGAGTTAAACTTGATTCTACTCTTATAACCAATAATCTGTGCAATCATCTGTGCAAGATTTTTTATAGTTATTTCTTCGCCGGTACCAATGTTTATATGACAGTTCCTTATAATTTGTTTACCTCTTATTATATCTTCGAAATTAATATTTTTCATAATAAAGATACAGGCATCGGCCATATCCTCGCTCCAAAGAAAATCTCTTAAAGGTTTGCCTGTTCCCCAGAGTTCAAGATGGGTTGCATAAATTCCATACTTATTGAAGGTTTTAATTGAATTTTCTAAAGTACTTTTACCATCTAAATCATCAAAAATTCTCCTGTTAAGATCTCTCCTTATTCCACTCCAGTTATTTTCTTGAAAACATTTGGCGAGATGTATTTTGCGAATCATAGCCGGTATCACATGACTTTCTTCTAAGTCAAAATTATCATTAGGACCATACAAATTTGTTGGCATCACTGATACATAGTTGGTGCCATACTGAATATTGAAACTCTCGCAGAGCTTGAGTCCTGCAATTTTTGCAATAGCGTAAGGTTCATTTGTATATTCCAGCGGAGATGTAAGAAGATACTCCTCTTTCATTGGTTGAGGAGAATCTTTTGGATAAATGCAGGTACTTCCCAGAAAAAGAAGCTTATTAACCTTGTGACGATAACTCTCAACAATAACATTGTTCTGTATTTGAAGATTTCTGTAAATGAAATCGGCACGGTAGGTGTTATTTGCAATTATACCACCTACGTAAGCAGCTGCTAATACAACATATTTAGGCTGCTCGAGATCAAAAAACTCTCTAACAGCATATATATCCATTAAATCCAGTTCGTCGTGAGTTCGTCCTACCAGATTAGTATAGCCTTTAGACTGAAGTCTCTTCCAGACAGCCGAGCCTACTAATCCTTTATGACCGGCAATGTATATTTTACTATTCTCATCCATAGTATAATTAACTTTCGCGCACAGATTAGTAATAATTAATTATTAGTGATTGCTCCGGATCTATCCTGCATTTTTATATGCATTCTTACCCAGAACAGTCAGATATATTATTTTGATATCCCAAAAAAATCGCCATTTGTCGAGATATTCCATGTCATATTCAACTCTTTTTTCCATTTTCCACAGTTCATCGGTTAAACCTCTGTATCCATTTACCTGAGCCCAGCCTGTAATGCCGGGTTTTACAAAATGACGAACTTTGTATTGTTCTATTAAAGCTGAATATTGCTCGGTATGTTTTAGCATATGTGGACGAGGACCGACTACCGACATATGTCCAAGCAACACATTAATGAACTGTGGAAGTTCGTCTATATTGGTTTTTCGCAGGAAAGCACCTATTGATGTTATTCTGGCATCATTTATTTGCGCCTGTTTACTATCGGAGTCACTATTCACAGTCATAGTTCTAAATTTTAAGCACTTGAATGTTTTGTTATTGATACCGGTACGCTGTTGTATAAAAAACACAGGTCCTTTAGAATTTAATCTAATCAATATACTCATGATAGGAAATAACCAACTGAAAATAAATATCGTAATCCCAAGAGAAAATATAATATCAAATATTCGTTTTTCGATTCGTAATGTTAGATTATCCAATGGTATTTCTTGAGGATTAAACATTTCGAAAAATTGTGCCGGCTCGTTTTTTTTAAAAGAACGTTTATTCCAATATCCATTAGTTAATACATATCTTAAACGTAATCCTGTTTCATTACAATTAGACAGCAACTTATTAGTATTCTCCTTTGTGAAATATTTAGGGTTAGTAACAAAGATCATATTAATCCGATATTTCTCTGATAATTGTTTTAAGTCGCTCAAGTAACCAAGAGCCTTTATTCTTCTTCTATGTTGTGGTTTAACTTGTCTAACATCTTGTCTAACTTCTTCTTTAATATCTTGTTTAACATCTTCTTTATCAGAAATAAAACCTACAAAATTATAGCCCAGCGAAGGATTATTTTCTAACAATTTGCCCAGTACTCTACTAGAATTATCCGAACCAAGTATTGCTACTCTAAAATGGGTATATCCATTTTTAAATCGATATTTTTGTGTTTTGTATATAAAATAAAATACAACCACTTTTATTATGTAAAAGATAGCTGTATACTCTAATAAAAACCCTTTAAAGTAACCCTTAGGCAGAAATACTTCAGCCAGAATAAACAAAGTTATTATCAAGATCAAAAAGCGAATTGTAGTTATCTTTAATCTATCGCTATATTTGTCAGTAAAAAAATAGTTTCTTCTTGAATATAAAGTATATGCAATTAATTCAGATATATTAGCATGTAAAATGTATGTATTTAGCATTACCTCATCCATGTTTTCACGCACCGGGCTGAAATAAAATACCGTTAATACAGCAATATTTAGAAGAAGTAAATCGAAGAAAAGAAAAAACACTTTTACTCCTGAATTGTCTGCTTCCATATCTTAGATAATTTAGCTTATTAATATTTCCAATTCTGTTATGTGCCAAGTGGAATTTCGGAAGATCTCCTAATTATTGACACTTTTCCCTTCTTTTGTTTAAGAAATTTTTCTTTAATAATTTCTATTACAAACAAACTGTTACCCACTAGATATCTACGCCACATTCGTTGGGGCTCACTCATCAATCTGTATAACCATTCTAATCCTGCGGAAATCATCCACTTTGGTGCTCTTTTAACAGTGCCTGCATAAAAATCGAATACTGCGCCGATACAACATATATGCCCGGCTTTTAATTGCTGAAAATGCTGGTATGACCATTTTTCTTGCTTTGGAGCGGTCATGCCTACAAAAAGTACATCGGGTTCCACTTGATTCACTGCATCAATCATAGCCTTACTATCCTCTTCACTAAAAATTGTTTTAAAGGGTGGTGAATAACTGTACACCTGCAATCCGGGATATTCTTTTTTTGCACGTTCTGTTATAAGATTTAGCGTTTTTTCTGTACTACCCAGGAAAAAACATTTACCATTGGTATTGTTTAGTCTCTGCATTTCGTAAAGAAAGAGGTCAGCACCGGCAATTTTCTTTAGCTTTATTCCTTTTAATAAACGCATTGCCAAAACAACACTTATTCCGTCAGGAAGTAAAGTGTGACTGGCCTCTAAAGCTTCACGAAAAAAATAATCTTTCTTGAGTGTATTAAAAGAATGTGCATTGATTGTATTAATCATTTTCTTAGAGGAATCAAGTTCATGTAATTGACCTTTATATAAATCAAAACTTTGTAACATAGTAACTCAATATTAAATGTTTATATACATATACATAACTTATTTTAGCCAAGTTGGCTATCTTTGAGACTCCATGAAAAAGTAAATTTTAATGAAGCAGCACAATTGTGAATTTCTTTAAATCTGATTAATCCTATGTTTGGTTCTCCATCTAATCCTGAAGTACCTAGGTCTATCGTTTCATAACCAAGTTTCTTATAAAAATCATATATATTAGAATATAATAAATCCATTATACCTAAAGATCTGAATTCCATATCATCACCAACAAAAATACCTTGAGCTATTTTGTCGTGACCACGGTAGAATACACCTGCACCCATTTTTTTCCCATATAAATTTTTTACTAAGAAAAAATCAACAGGAATAATGGTATTAACATTAATAATATCACTCAAACTCATGTGAATTTTTCGGCCTTGAATTTCTCTGTTGCGGAAAATGATTTCGTATACACCATTAATTGATTGTTCATCTGAAACAACATGAAAGGTTAGATTATTATTAATAGCTTTCCTATAATTTTGTGCCACTGTGTTTTTAACCCATTTACCGTCAAAATTTTTCAGATCAATCCAATGAATGATTTCCGGAGTAGACATATTATAACCCAATCTATAAAATGCATTTATACATTTAGCATTCATATTAGTCTGATAAAGATCCGGGGGAAGAGTAATTGTTATACTCTTAAGTTTATTATCTATAACAAAATTTTTTAGTTTCAGCAGGAAATTTTCAATTACCTCATACGAAAGATGTTCGTGAGTGTAATGAAAGCCGGCAAACGGTGCTGAAAAAGGAGCGCAAATTGCATCTTCTTTTATACCGGCTATTAATCCCATTGAATTATCATTAAGCTTCATTAATCTAATTATTCTATCAACCTTGTGTCTTACCAGCTCTAAAAAAGGCTCTGATATATATAAGTTTGAGTCGATAGGAAAATGCTTCCTATATAAATCTTTTGACACCTCTATTAACATATTTCTACTTTTTAATTTATAACTTTTTGTAAAATCGAAAGCAACCTCTTCTCAAATATCTCTACTGTAAAATTTTTCTCATATTTCAATCTCCCATTAAGTCCCATTTGCGTTCGCAAAGAAGGTCTATAAAATAAATATTCAAGTCTTTCTGCTAATGCTCCTACATCGTCGTATTGATTAAGCAAATAGCCATTGTAGCCATCTTCTACCATGTCAGGCATTCCACCCTCATTTGCAGTGATAACCGGCAATCTGTGTTGCATTGCTTCCAAAACTACTAGAGGGAAACAATCGTATTTAGATGGCAATACAAAAACATCAGCTTGCTCAAAAGTTATTTCTTTTAGTTTACCATATCTTTTGCCATGATACCTAACATTCTCAGTTAAACCCTTTTGCTCAACATATTTTTCAAACTGATCCTTTGTAACGTCGGCTTCTCCTCCAACAAAATCACAACGAAAATGAATACCTTTTTCTTGTAATTTGAAACATGCATCAATCAATACAAACACTCCTTTTTCTTCGATAAGATTAGAAAAAAATAAAATATTATAGGGCTTCATATCCGGAATAGAAAGCAACTCTGTTGTAGATTGATAATCCTTAATTCCATTAGGGCAGTAAAAGACATTTTTTTGAGGTACATACGCTGCAACATCATAATAAAGATGTTCTGACAGAAGTATAACATGCTGTTTTTTAAATACAAAATGATAAAGCATTTTGTTGAGACGGGTATTTTTTTCATAAATAATACCCTTATTATGGATATGATATAATATTTTTATTTTAAATAAACGTAATAAAAAAACCAACATCACATCTTTCCTAAAGCCTGCGCCGGTAGTAGTTAGCGCAAAATAACAGAGATCTGGTTTGCGATGAATTAATTTTCCTAATAGATGGAACCAAATTATTATAAATCTGATAGTTTTACCTGTTTTAATTTTACCTGTATCATCTACTTTGCGCGACAATAAAAGATTAATGTACCTGCCCTGGTAGTGACTATTAATTAAATCGCTATCCTTAATAATTTTACCTACTATAGAGGAGCCATGTACCGGCGGTGGCAGGTGTAGCAAAAAAAGAATATTTTTTTGTTTTTCTTTCATAGCATTTTCTTATATATATTGGCATAACTTAGTACCATATTTTTAAATGAAAATTTTTCAAAAGCAAACTTGAATGCTATCTCTTTTAGCACTTCACGTGCATACTCGTTATTATTTATCTTTGCAAAAATTGCGTATAGTTCATCATCATTATTTAAATGAAATTTTAAGGGCCAGTTCTCAGGGAGTGTTTCATCAAGACCGGGGGCAAAAGATGCAATAACCGGCACTTTAGCAAGAGAAGCCTCAACTGATATCAACCCCAATCCTTCAAAATGTGATGGCATAAACAGATAATCAAATGCATAAAACATATTTGAAACATTTGGAATAGGATCATATAGGATCATATCATTTTTTTCGTTTGAAAGATTAATCAGCCTTTCTTTATAAGTTCCATCACCGATTATATGAAATAAAAAACGTCCGGGGTATTTTAGACTTACGTAAGTTATTATCTTCATAAGCGTTTCCATTCCTTTATAATCTTCAAAACGACCACAAAAAGCTATGTTGATTTTTGTATTATCAATTTTAAATAAATGTGGAACCATTGAAGGAACTAAACAACCGTTGTATATGATTTGCCTATCATTTGAAATATTTAAACTGTATTTTTCTCTAAGCTGTTCGTATGCGCACATTGAATAGGATGATACAGCTGATATACTTTCATTTTTGTACACAGATTCAGTAATTTTCCCCAATATATGGTGTGAGCGCCATAATTGTGTATTATGAATTGTACGCACAATATGAGGCATATGCAATTTAAATAATCTGAAAATACGTAAAGTTACAGATAACACTAGGTCAGGTAGATCCGTATGTGAATGTATAACAGATGGTTTTTCTCGTCTTATATATCCAATTAACTTTATAGGTGCAAAAAGAAGACTTAAACGCTTAGGTCCATTAAAAAGTGTAATGACACGAATGTTTTTTGAATTAAGCTCTTCTTTTTTAGTTAGTGCATATTTATTATTAGTAGGATAAAGCTCCACCAAATCTAGTTCAATATCATCACCCAAACACTTTCCACAATATGCAGCTAGATTAATAGCCACTAATTCTGCTCCACCCACTTGTACTGAAGTTATAAGTTGATATATTTTACTCATATGCAAGTTTCCTCCATTCTTTAATTAGTGTATCTTTATGATCATTTATCAGAGATGGTTTTTTTGTCATACTTACTTCGCCTACAGGTTCTATATGGTTGTAAAACAATTTTAATTTATTCAGCGTATCCTCTCTATCAAGTGGATTGAAGATCATTCCATTATGCGAGTTTATTAATGAAGACGCACCCGCATATTGCGAACACAGTACATTCAGCCCAAAAATTAAAGCTTCATTTACAACTGCACCAAAAGTTTCAGATAAACTTGGTAATACAAAACCAGAGGATAAAACATACCATGCATATAACTCATCAAATTGATATTTTCCCGGAAAAACGACTTTTTTATCTAGTTTTTCTTCAACTACTATTGATTTTAATTTTTCTAACTCTTTGCCTTCACCTACTAATAGGAATATACAATCATCCCTGTATTTGAGGAAGTCGGATACTGTTTTAATAAAAAGATCAAGTGCTTTTTCGGGAATAAACCGTCCTACAAAAAGAAGGACTTTTTTCCCTTTCAGGTTAAAATTATCAATGTAATAGCTAGCTATACTTTCCAATAATTCGGAATTACTTCTTAATCTTTCGGGAAGCTGCAGTATAGGAGAAATTATCACTTTATCATGTTTTAGATTAAAATTGATACAATGAAAGTTTGCAACTTCATTAGACATTACAACTAAGAAATCTAAATTATTTACAGAATGATCTCGTGCAATTTTTCGCACTTTCGATTGTACATTTAAACATATTTCGAGACTATCATCAATAAAAGAACCTACTTTTTGCTTTATTAAGCCCAACTTTTTCAACAGTATAAGATATTGAGTAGTAAATGAATATTCGTAACCTATTATAATATCAGGTTTTACTTGACGAATTTTTTTATACACACCAAAGCGAAATAATCTGCCTTTGTGTCGAGGACCTATTAATAAATAAGAACTTTTGAATTTGCACTGCTGTGATATTTTATTTTCATCAAGTTTAAAATTCCACATTTGATCGAAAAGAAATACTACTTCAAGTTCATATAAATCATTGAGAATGTTGAACTGATCTATTCTGTATGTAGCCAATACAGGATGAAAAATCAACATTTTCTTTTTTTCTGTATGTCTTATCTCGTTCATATTATTTAATTAATCTTCTTGAGCTGATAAATTAATAATTTGTCCTGTTTCTTGTTCCTGTACTTTATTTTTACTCATCAAATATTGTTGTAAACGAACATATCGTATATCAAAAATACCACGCGCCCAAACTGTTGCTTCTATATCAGTCATATTCCTGAAAGAATAAGAGAAACATAGACCAAGCATTGACATAATCATAAAATAGTTGAGAGAGAAGTCGTTTAGGTCTTCTACCCATGCAAATAACCATCTGAAAGAAACGTATATACCTAATAATTTGGCATATATATTTTTAGACCTATTCACCGCTAAAAATGTAGCTCTGAAGAATATCAGTGAATATATTACTACACCAACCACACCAGTCCATGTAAAAACATTTGCAAGTCCCACTTCATTAGATAATCGCTCATTTCTACCTGTTATTTCGTATGCATATAATCCAAAAGTATAAGAATCATTTCCACGTGCAGGTGTTCGTCCTAATAACCAATAATTATTATCAATTGCCGATTCGATAACCTCTTCATAAATGAAAGTTCTTGTATCGGTTCTCATATCCTGTTCCACCATATTTCCCCTGTTATCAATGGCAGTCATAGTAAAATCTCCTTTTATATACTCCTTCATGTTAAAGACATTAAAAACGCCTGATACTCCCAAGGCAAAAAACAAAAGTGGAGCAATAAAAAGAATGATACGTATTACTTCAAAAATATTCGATGGCAATTTCTTTCTTAAATAATATAAAACTAAAATTACAAGAGGAATCCCAAACTTTAATATGCTGCTTCTAGCACCTAAATCTGCACCCAACACAATAGCAGTTGCGACAAGAAGAAGTATTTTGTCTTTCTTCGTAAGAGCAGGGAGAAATAATAATAAGAAAGCAACAGGAATCAGATAAAAACCATATGCATCAACTCTTAAAATTATTATAAACAACAAAAACAAAGGGAACATATATTTCATATAAAAGAATAATGTAGATTGTACTATGTTTTTATTTGTTGCAGCAATAATTACAATCGGTAACAAAAGAGCTAAAGAGTTTCCTGTTAATGCTTTCCAATCCCAATAAATTTCAGCCACAAACATTCCTCTAATTATACATACAGCATTCCAAAGGAGATATATCCAAACAATTATCATGTTATCCTCATTTCTTTTATCAAAAAATGAATACCTTGTTAAAAAGAAAATAATCAGAATCATTATTGATATACCCCATCTCATTGTTGTGTTATCTAATGACGCTACAAATGGTATTCCCGGCTTGATATAAGGCAAGGCAGAGTAAATCGTCAGAAAAAAAATAGTTATTGGAATAAGACGACTTATTATATGTTTGTTTATAGTAGTCATATTGATTAAAATATTTAATAAGATTTTACTCCATTTAGTTTCATATACCAATAGAACAGACTTAACTTACGTAGTATGGTATCACCTTTACGTCCATTTATACCTTTATATTTAAATCTCAACCAACATTCATAATAAATTGATAAATCAAATGGATTAAAGAGATTCAGATTTTTCATCTGATATTTTTTAAATATCCTAAACGCTTCATTTTCTCTTAGAGCATCATGTTTTATATTTCTTGATACTGCATTATTATGTATTCTATAAGCAACAGTAGTTTTATCAAGATGATAAATCTTAATATTATTTTCTAAAACCTTGAATAAGGTAGACAAATCCTCATATATCATAAATTCCTCATCGCAATACCCAATTGATTTTAACAATTCCCTTTTGTAAATGAAAGTAGGTGTATTAAGAAAAATAGGCCATCGTGAATAGTATTTCAACTGTTTCTTTGCACAAGACAAATTAGCAAACATGTTTTGTCCTTCATTTATTACAACTGTTTTGATCATATTGCTATTTTCATCTATCTCACAAACATTTGAGAAAATGAAAGAGACTTTTGGATTTAAAACAGCAAACTCAAGATTATCTTTTATTGAATTGCTCAACAAGATATCATCACCTGAAATAATCTTTAGCCACTCACCTGAGCTAGCCCTAAGACCTCTGTTACAATTAGATGAGATTCCTGTATTTACAGGGGTTGTTATCAATTTAGTATTGATAAATCGTCCTTTGTTATTTTCAATCCATTTACTTGAAATTTCCACAGTATTGTCTTCCGAGCAATCATCACTTACTATCAATTCAATTTCATTATAAGTCTGTGATTTTATACTTTCTAAAGTTTCAATAACATATCTTGAACTATTGTATGTAATAATTACAATTGAAACTACTGTATTTTTTATTTTATTCATGACTTTATTTTCTTTTGAATTTTTCTAATACGCCACTAATCATTTCCTTAATACCAATTCTAGCCTCCAGTTCTTTGTATGAATACCAACAAGAAACAAAAATGAGTAGCACTCCGAAGATATAGGTGTATGGCTGATTTACCAGACTTACAACAGCAAAACCAATCATTGCCATTGAAAATTGAACAACAAAAATCTTAACAAATGAAAGTGCAAACGAAAACTGATATTTATGTTTTGCAATAAAAAACACCTGGATAAGATAGAAAAAGTAAGAAGCTAAAAATGAAACGCCAAGACCCGTCAACCCTCCATAATAATATCCCAATAAACTAAACAACAAAAAGTAAACACTACCTAAAAGCTCATTCCAGAAATATAATTTACCATCACCTTTTGCCAGGAAAATAAAAGCAATAGCCCAACTCACAGCCTTAAAAAATATACCCATTGTTGCCCAATACACCATTCCTGTGATTGTTAAAAACTGAGTGGAATAAAGTATGATAATTGCCCAATTTACAAATATGAGGAAAGCAATTAAAATAGGTGCGAGTATTAGTAGGGCTACTTCAGACTGTTGATTTATTAGTTGTTTAGACTGCTCATTGTCAGATGATACTACCGATAATCTTGGGTAGTAATCTGTACCCATAGCAGTGAAAATCATACCTACATAAGTATTGATGATAGTAAAACCGGCAGTGTAAAGTCCAACATCAGCCACATTACCTGTTCTATTAATGAAAATCCGTAAAAGATAAGCTGCTATTAGTGTTGCCAAACCACTTAAGCTAATCATAAAGCCCATCACCATCATACTTTTTCCTTCAGTAACAGTTGTTGAATGAGACACTTTTGTTTTATCTAATTTGACTTTTTTGGCAAAATACCATGAGAAAAACAATGTTACAAGTGAGGTGATGATAATAACCGGTACAATACCATTTATTCCAAACCTATAGTATAGGGGAATAGTGACAAGTAAGCCAACAAAACTACCATAAACATTTGCTTTAGCCAGATTTTGCAAGCGTCGTAGTGCTTGAAGAATGACAAGCTCACCGGTACTCAATTGATTTAATAGGAGTGTAATTGAAATCCATACAAATGCCATGGTATAATCTCGGTTCCCAAAAGTAAACTCACTCAACCAAGGAGAGAAAATCAGAGTTATCAGCGCACCCAGCAATCCTGTTATCCAAACCAAGCGGCGCATTACTATAATAACCGTTGCAATTCTATCATTATCGTTTGTTGTTGTAGCTTCTGATATGTTTTTTACAGCACTTGTACCTAAACCAAAATTTGTTAGACCGGTAATTAAGCCGGTTGTTGAAGTAAGTAATCCCACTATACCCATACCCGAAGGTCCAAGTAAAATTGCTACAAACTTTGAGCGTACAACTGATATTACTATCTGAAAGAACTGAACTCCTCCAAATAGTGAAGTAGCTTTTACAATTTGCCGATATGACGATTTTTCCTCCTGCATTTATATGACTTAAATTATTTAAATGAATTTATCACTTCAACTACTTTTTTAACTTCATCAAGTGTAATGACAGGACTGATAGGCAAGCTTAACACCTCTTCATGAATTTTTTCTGATATAGAAAACGAAAGGTGATTCCATTCACTGTATGCATTTTGTTTATGAGGTGGAATGGGATAATGAATAATTGTCTGTACGCCATTTTCGGCTAAATACTTCTGTAACTCATTACGCCGAGACGAACGAATAATGAAAAGATGAAACACATGTGCTTTCCAATCTTTTATAATTGGTAAAATAATATGAGGATTGATTATATTCTCGAGATAATATCTAGCTATCTCTCTTCTGCGTTCTGTATCTTCATTCAGATATTTTAATTTAACACTAAGTATAGCTGCCTGAATTTCATCTAAGCGACTATTGTAACCCTGATATTCGAATACATACTTGATTGTTGATCCATAATTTGCTAAAGCTCTTACATTTTCTGCAAGTACATTGTCGTCTGTAGTTATTGCACCACCATCTCCTAATGCTCCAAGATTTTTACCCGGATAAAAACTATGCCCTGCAGCACTTCCCAAAGAGCCTGTTGTTTTACCATTAAATTTACATCCATGCGCCTGTGCATTATCTTCTATCAGTTTCAGATTATATTGCTTGCATATTCTCCCAATTTTGTCGGTATAAGCACATTGTCCGTAAAGATGAACAATCATTATTCCTTTCGTCTTAGAAGTAACTGCCGATTCAATCTTATTCTCGTCAATTTGATAAGTATTAATGTCCGGCTCTACTAAAACCGGCACAAGTCTGTTATCTGAGATTGCAATTATTGAAGCGATATATGTATTTGCAGGAACAATAATTTCGTCACCTTCTTGCATTACTCCCATTTCTATATAAGCTCGCAAAATAATTCTTAAAGCGTCAAGTCCGTTTGCCACTGCTATACAGTGATTGGTTCCGATATACTCGGCATAACTTTTTTCAAAATTCTTAACTTCCTCTCCAAGAAGGTACCAGCCTGAATCTATCACTCGTGCAACTGCAGAATGTATTTCATCAGAATAGCTGTCTGTAATTTTTTGAATATCAAGAAATTTAATCATAGTTAATCTACATTTAATTTGTGTTCAACTCCATTGGCATCTTTTTTATCCATATCCAATATAATTCCTTCGGCTGTTATAAAACCTATCTGATGTGCCGGATTTCCGTAATGCAAAGTATATGGCAGGATATTTTTAGTTACAACACTACCTGCTCCAATAAACGCATATTCACCTATAACTAATCCGGGCAAAATAGTAGCATTTGCACCGATAGTTGCGCCCTTTTTTATTAAGGTGCTTTTTAAATTTTCTGAACTATATACTTTTGATCGCGGAATTGATTCGTTGGTAAATGTTACATTGGGACCAATAAAAACATTATCTTCAATTATTATTCCATCCCATATTTGCACTCCATTTTTTACTGTAACGTTATTTCCTATGATAACTTTATTTTCAATAAACACATGAGAGCAAATATTGCAATTATCTCCAATAATTGCGTTAGGTAGAATAACACAAAACTGCCAAACCTCGGTATTTTGACCGATATTTTTGCTTAATACATTTGATAAAACGTGTATCATCTTATATAATCAATAAATTCTTCATAATCTCGTAAATAATCTCCTGCATCGTAGGGGTGCGAAGCTAACACCAAGCACACAGACCCTGAGGAAAAGCCTAATTCGCCTGCCCATATTCCGGGAGGAATGTGAAGACCCATATAGGGACGGTTCAGAGTAACAATCCGTTTGGTTTCGCCATCATTTAATAGTATATCAAATGAGCCACTTACTGCAATTAAAAACTGATGACACTCTTTATGAGCGTGTGCACCTCTTTCCTCACCACCCGGTATATCATACAAGTAAAAAACTCTATTCACTTCGAAGGGTATAGATTTTCCATTCTCGATAACACTTAAGTTTCCTTTCTCATGATGATGTTTATCTATCTCAATTACGGAGCAGTCATAAATGGTTGTTTTTTTCATATTGTTTTATCTTTAAAAAATCGATAATTATATATATAATCCGAGAGGTTAAATTTGGTAGATGCTAAAACCATCGCTACTGAATTAGTAGAGAAATTTTTCATTTGTCTCCAAATACCCTTGGGTATATAAAGCCCGTAATATGAACGATTGAGAGAAAATGTTTTTCTTTCCTTGCCATCGTCGAGTATTACATCAAAACTTCCAGATAATGCAACAATGAATTCTTCATTTTCATGGTATGCATGACCACCCCTTACTTCTCCTCCGGGAACATCATAAATCCAATATGTTCGCTGGATTTTAAACGGTATTTGCTTTTTCTCTTCGATCACTGAGAGGTTTCCTCGTGCATCTAAAATCTTGGGAAGATTTATCATTTTTACTTCATTGAGTTCCATATCAATTTTATATTTGAAATTCACCTTAATTAATTACTCGTTTAATAAAAACTGCTTTTAATATCCGTATCTATACTTTTTCCCAAATCCGTATCTGTATTCTGCTGCATCCAAATTGACAGAGTTTAAAATAAAGTATAATCGTTTTAATTTGCCTTCTTTGAAATGTCTATCCACATCTTCGAGATATTTTTTTGGCGTATATTCAGATCTTACTACATATAGATTTACATCCGCTAAACGATTTAATAAGAAACCATCGGAAACTAAACCTAAGGGCGCCGTATCTATAAATATATAATCGAAATCATTTCTTAGCTCATTTATTAACTCATCTAATAGAGGTTTTGCTAGTAGTTCATTTGGATTAGGAGGGATTGCTCCTGCAGTGATAACTGAAAGGTTTGGATGTAAACCTGAAGGCTTAATTAGATTTTCCTTAGTCATGCTTCGTGAAAGATATAGTGTCATGCCTTCTTTACTGTTTAAACCCAATTCTTTAGCTAGTTTAGGTTTTCTAATATCCATATCAATAAGTAATACTTTTTTATCAATTAGAGCAAGACTCATTGCTAAATTGATTGAAGTAAATGTTTTACCATCACCGCTAATGCTTGAGAGAATATTTATAACTTTATTATCTTTCCCGTTAATTATGAACATCAAATTTGCACGAAGAAGTCTAACCATTTCATTGAAACTGTCGTTACCATTTTCTGTGATTAAGGTTCGTTCTGTAACCGTCTTATTATTTGTTAGTAAAAACTTATCATTTATAACAACTCTAGGAATTTCTCCCAACACCGGTATTGATGTGATTTTCTCCAACTCCTCTTTAGACACTATCTTATATTGAAGCATGCCTTTAACTTTTATTATTATAACTGGAAACATTAAACCTAATAAGATGAAAATTGCTAAAATCATCATTTTTTTAGGTGCAACTATTCCTGCAACTCGTATATTGTCGATAATTTTTGAACTTGGAGCAACCGTTGCCATATTCATATATTTCTCCTCTTTTTTTTGGAGTAAAAATAAAAATAGTTCTTCTTTAATGTTTTGTTGACGCATTATATCTGAGTATACACGTTCTTGATGAGGTATAGCGCTCACTCTAGCTCTGTTTTGATTATAAACAGCTTCAATATCACTATACTGAATCTCAAGATTATTTTTCTCATTCTCAAGACTAGATTTTACAGAATTAAGCATTGACGACAACTGATGATTTAAATCAATCATGGATTGATTGCTACTAGATGCAATTCGTGCAAGTTTGTTTCTTTCTAGTACTAAATTATTATATGATGTTATCTGATTATTCAGCGATTGATTACTAATACCTGAGCTAGTAGGGATAAGTTGCTCGTGGCTATTAATACCTTGTACATAATTGTTTAGATTGGTGACAATACTAAGCTGTGATTCAATATCCATTCTTCTTTGTCCAACAGATGCCATTTGAGAGTTGTACAAGTTAGCTTGTGAAGCAATATCTGTAAGGCCTTGTGATTGCTTGAAATTCTGCACCTGATTCTCTACGAGATTTAATTCGCCGCTTAATTTTGCAAGCTGATCTTCAATTAGTTTAGAGGTTTTATCCGCTAATTCAATCTGATCTTCAATTCCTTTTTGGTTATAGGTATCAATATATTTAATCAAGAAGTCTCTGCCCAAAGCAGTATTAGAACATATAAGCGCAATATCGGCTACTGAGGAGGTTTTTGATGTTAGCTCAATTGTAAGATTTCCTAAATACATATTAGCCACATCAGCAGGACGATTTATAGTGATATTTACCATCATTTCCTTAGAATGGATCAATGGAGTTGTTGAAACATCAATTTTTCCAAATGGGAAATCAAGTATAGTGTCACCAGGAGATAAGTTATAACGATAATTATTATCGTTATAGTCAACCCAAAAATCATAATTTCCTGTGGGGTAAACAATTACATCAATGTCGACGAAATTAGTAAGTCTATCAAGGTCGCTATCTGCCATTTTTATCAGAACAGGACTCTCATTACCATATAAGCTTTTAGTTCTTTTGATTAAAAATGATGGAACATTATTTTCTATACCCACTTTTGCAAGAATACTCAAAGGTTTCATTTCGGTATAAGTGGCATATATTCCCAAATTTCTTACAACACTTTCTACAATTAATGCTTTCTTAAGAATTTCTACCTCATTATCGGCATTGTTTCTTCTTGAAACTACGCCCATCTCTCTAAAAGTAGTTATTTCAGATGCCCCTCCTTTAAGATCATCTTTGAATAATATGGCTGTCTCAACCTGATATTTAGGTAGCGTAAAATATATATATGCTACAGCTAAAAAAATACAGATGAATATAGAGAGAAGAAACCATTTCCAGTGTATGAGATATTTCATAAGTATGCCAAGTACATCAATAGGCTTATCGGCTAACTTATTAAATTCTAATTCCACTTCGGAGTACATATTCATAATTCTATTTTATTAGTCAATTCAACTTACTAATCTTATCTTGTTACCCCGAAGATAGTTACAGCCATCGTCGCCAGTGATATTAAAACAGACATGGTGGAAATCCTGTATGTTTCTGCTGCTCCATATTTCGATGAATTAGCTCTAGATTGATTGGGTTCTACATAGACAACATCGTTCTGTTCAAGAAAAAATGCCGGTGAATTAAAAATATTTTTATCATTGAGATTTAATGTGTAAATATTCACACTACCATTCGAATCGGCTCTTAACACCTTTACATTATCACGCTTACCATAGATAGTCAAATCATTAGCCAAAGCCAGTCCTTCAAAAATAGTTAATTGCTCATTCATTGACTCATATTTCCCCGGTCTGTTAACTTCGCCTAATATATTTACAGTGTAATTTAAAATTCGTATTGTGACAACAGGCATTTCACCTGTAAAATAGGGATTAAGTTTCTCAGATATTTGCGCTTCAAGCTCTTTAGTAGTAAGATCCTTTGCATGTATAGTACCAAAAATCGGAAAATTAATATCTCCTGCTGTATCCACAAGATAAGTTTGCAAAGTTTGACTACTATAACCCATCATACCCTGTGGTTGAGGCATTAATAGGTTATATCTTCTTGAAGCTTCCGGCTCACTGCTAACTACAGTTATTGATAATATATCTTTTGGCTTTATTCGGGCATCAAAAATTACTTGCTGAATATTTGTAATTCCTGATTCGGTATTTTGCAAATAAGCAATATCTTTGACCTGAGTACAAGACACTGAAATCACAATTAGCAAGAACAGATAAACTAGTTTCTTCATTTTGTAATATACATTTTAAAATTTGTTACTTATTTACCCACAATATCAATCATTTACAAAAAATGATATTTGGCATGAGAAACAATGACGGGATTGTTTTTCTGTCGTGAGTATAATTATATGACACCTTAATTATCTTAACTAAATTAGTTAAGTGTCGCAAATATAACATTCATAGTCCGCGATGTTCAAAAAAAGAATATTACATAACCTTACAGTAATTTGTTAAAAATTTCTAAGATTGGCTGTAGGACTTTAATAAAAGGTCTTATTGTTTATAATCTTTCTAAATAAAATTTCTTGTTAAGTTAATGGCATATAATACTTTGTAAAATGAATAAAAAAAGAGCTATTTGTCTGTTTTTTAATGATATGGTAAGAAAATTATATCTATTTTTGTTTCGGAAATCAATATGCAAAAAACTCTGTTTTACGCTATAATATATCATTAGTATATATATAAGTTCATAATACTTTTTCTTAAGCAGATAAATTCAATTTCAAAAATAAATTTCTTCTTTCGTTTATTTGAATAATAAACACCTAATGTATATAACAATATTTTAAATAAAACAGTGTTTGCTACAGTATTGTATTTATTATTATTTAAAACAAACACACACACAATGAAAAAAAGAAACATCACTGCACTATTGAGCATTGTATTTTTCTGTATGTCTCTTCCAATATCTTTCGGACAGGGAGCAAGATATACCGGCACATACACAAAATCTACGCCCATAAAATATGAAGGCGTAAAAAATATTGTAATAGAAGGAGTAGAGATATCAAGTAATAATGATTACGCAATAGCTCTATATAGTAGTCAGAACGTTACAATTAGAAACTCAAAATTTGGACCCAATCTTACTAAAAGGGCAATTTATCTCTATAACTGTAAGAATATTACAATAATAGACAATACATTTAACGATGTACAGTCAGCATTGGTTGCCTCTACTTCACAAGGGATTAAATTTGAATATAATGATGTCACAAACGTTGTAGGCAAAATGCATGGTTCAAATGAGATGGGAGTAATGGTACAATTTATTCAGGTTACCGGGGCTGGTAACAGTGTAAGTTATAATGCTAACGAAAATTTTCCGGGTAAGAGTTCTCCTGAAGATCTTATTAATATTAATCAGTCCAGTGGAACTGAACAGAGTCCAATTGTAGTTAGAGGAAATTGGATTAGAGGGGGTGGTCCCTCAGATTCAGGAGGGGGTATTAATTTGGGTGATTTAAATGGTTCCTATCAATTAGCTGAAGGTAACATTTTAGTTAATCCAGGACAGTACGGAGTAGCTATTTCCGGTGGACATAATATGACTCTAAGGAACAATACAGTTTTTGCCAAAAAAAATTATTTTACAAATGTAGGTCTTATTGCAGTAAACTGGTATGAAGGTCAATCTCATGATATAACTGTTGAAGGTAACAAGATAAATTATACTAATAAGGATGGAGTTCAGAACAGTTGGTGGATTTATGAAAACGTTGAACCGGTTGCAGGAAAATCAACAAATGCTTACCGTGCAGATATAACTGAGTCTATTTTACCTACTCAAATTATCGGAAGAGCTAGAGCAGGTATTGTGACGCCACCACCTACTCCTGATCCTAATCCAATTCCTAATCCTAATCCTGATCCAAAACCCGACGTAGATCAAAAGC
>CAZAFR010000021.1:24677-40867 GCA_964484665.1 uncultured Proteiniphilum sp.
CCTAATCCAATTCCTAATCCTAATCCTGATCCAAAACCCGACGTAGATCAAAAGCTCGACGTAGATCAAAAGCCTGATGTAGATCAAGAACCTGATGTAGATCAAGAACCTGATGTAGATCAAGAGCCTGATGTTGATCAAAAGCCTGGCGTAGATCAAGAGCCTGATGTGGATCAAGAGCCTGATGTAGATAAAGAACCTGATGTAGATAAAGAACCTGATGTAGATAAAGAGCCCGACGTAGATCAAAAGCCTGATGTGGATCAAGAACCTGATGTGGATCAAGAGCCTGATGTGGATCAAGAGCCTGATGTAGATAAAGAACCTGATATAGATCAAAAACCCAATGTAGATCAAAAACCTGATATAGATCAAGAGCCTGATGTGGATTCAAAACCCAATATAGAAAATCATCCTTCTATTAGGATATATAAGGATAAATTCAACAGGGTTTGTGTTTTAAATATTGGTCGTATCTATCCGGGAGCAACCGTAACAGCTACAATTAAGAGTTATAATATTACACACACTCAAAATCTAACAGGTTTCCACTCAGCTATAAATTATTCCGTACCTTCAGGAATAAAAGTGGATGTTTTTGTTAAAAACGGTGATAGAATGAGTCAGACACAGCTTGCATTCTAATGCACTAACAAACACTTTCTTAACAATCAAACTATAAAAAAATGAATAATATAAAATATTTATTTGCTATCATTACAGTAATGGTAATGATTGCATCATGTGAACGCGACGATTTTCAGGACAATAATATTGAAGATCAATACGTCACATCAATATCAGGTAAATGGGAAGTAAAAGCTTATGTTAATGATTCTTTGATTTATGACTCATTTAATCTTTATACTTCCGGAATAACAGGAGATTCCATTATGATTAATGACACAATCACAAACTTTTGGAATTTTCAAGTTAAAGCCAAAATTGATGAGAAAAGCAATACATTTCAAACTAAATTATCAAATAATGTGATGTTGACTGATTTTGAGATAGGTATAAAAATTCCTATTGGAAAAGTCATTGATACAGATAGCATATATTTAGAAATGCAATTTGAGGATGATATAACTCCGTTTGGCAATATTTACCAAATTAAAGGTCATAGAATAAAATAAATCTTAGTTAATGTCACACATCAAATTCTTCAGATAACCACTGATTGTTGTTATAGTTATTTACAACTTCTTTAAGTGTATCCAATAACTCTTTTTTATTTAGGATATTAAGTTTTTTGTTGATACGATGAATTGTGACAAATACTGAGTCAGGTGTTCTATTTGTTATTGTAGCAATATCTTTGGTTTCCATATTATTTACGAGTAATCCACATAAGATAACTTCCCTGTGAGATAAATTAGGGAAAGCTTTTTGGATTACTCGTAATTCTTTTTCATAATATACTACATCATCAAGTGTAAGCTGCTGATTATCATCTCTAAAATATTTTTTAATCAGGCCGTCGAGTATAGTTTTTCCTGTTCGGTTGAGGTATGGCTTTAATTTAGTTATTTCTTCTTTAATGCTGTAAAGCGATGATATTGAAGCAACTGAGTACTTTTCAGAAGCTTTGGTAAAATGAATGATATAAATATTGCCAAGAAAAGGATTGGTAATATGAGTTAAGGAGTAATTCATTATCTCATGTTTTCCATTATTTAGAACAACATGCATTTTCTCATTTGTAATGACACCCTTAACTTCCTTTTTAGTTATATCTTTAAAGTAAGGATTCATCTTCCTCCAAGCCTTTATATCAAATTCTTCATTTTCGCTCATGCCTAAAGCTTCATAAGCACGCTTATTCAGAACAACATCATTAGAATTTACAAAGAAAATCCCGGTGGGATAAGGTATCTCATCTATATTTACTATGATTTTGTCTCTAGATTGAATATTTCTACCCAACCGAAGCTCTACTTTTGAAGAATTCATAACACACTGTGACTTTAAAATTTGTCACAAATATATAATTATTGTGTGATATTTTATTAACTAATGTTTGAAAAAACCTTACAAAACCTTACAAAAAATATCATGCTATCATATATAGTCCTCATTGATAGTAGGTTTCAAATCAATTATACTGTTGTTGCTTTGGTGATTAATTCTTACTATGATTATCAAATTATGTTTTTTTATCTGACAACGTTACTTCTTTTTCTGACAACGTTATTCCTTTTTCATTACTACACCTTCATCAGAAATTACATCTCTAATAGTGCCAGTAGTTTGACTGAATATTATTCTGTAAAGTACTAACATGTCAAAAAGATTTTGTGGAATAACATGTATCTAACTGATTGGTTTTACATCAATCCATTTTTCGATGCTCCACCTATATGCAACAATCAATTCGCCGTTATTATATGCTTTTTGATTAAATTGTTTAATTTCTAACAGTAGATCGTCTGTTTTTTCAATATTCTCTTCCTGAATCAACAGAGAGGCATTGAAACCAGGCCATATGGCAGTATTTAGACGAGGATTGTCGTAATGACTTTTTGCAGTTACCTGCTCGATTACCTGGTAATTCATAATTTCTATTTCGTCGAGCAAATCGGTAATAATTTCGAGCATGCTTATGTTACAAGTTATATATATAAATTGCATAATGTTTTTGTTTTAAAAGTTTTTAATAGAATGGGTTTTAAAAAAGCGGAAGACAAAGACCCGCTATTATTAGATAATTGTCTTCCTGCTTTCCTTAAAAATGCATCGTCATAGTGCTCAGAAATTTATATTTCCAAGGTTGATTCTTTCCTTCGTAGTAATCTCATACGACGACGATCTTCTGTAAGTATACGGTGATAGACTGAGGAATACATAGTAGGCACTAAAATTAATGTCACAATGGTTGATATCAACAGTCCACCAATAATGGTGATTCCCAAAGGAGCATACATTTCTTTACCCATTCCCGTACTAAGTGCCATAGGCAACATTCCAAGTATAGTAGTTAGTGATGTCATTAATACGGGACGCAGACGTGAACGCCCGGCTTCCATAACTGCATCTCGAAGATTGTATCCGCGATGGCGAAGCATATTAGTATAGTCAACTAATATAATACCGTTGTTTACCACAATACCTACAAGCATGATGAGTCCAATAAAGGTAGTAACACTTAGAGTTAATCCTGTAATCCAAAATGCCAATATCACCCCTACTAGAGTAAACGGAATGGCAAACAGGATAATAAAGGGATCTTTAAACGACTCAAACTGTGCTGCCATCACCATATATACAAGAGCAATGCCGAGAAAGAAAATAAGATATAACGACTGGAATGAGTCGGATTGATCATCAACCTGACCGCCGATAACAACTGATACATCTTCAGGAATATCTATTTCATCAATTATGTCTTGGGCCAAATTGGTTGCCTCGCCTAACGAGATACCGTTAAGGTCGGCTGTGGCTTTTACAAAACGTTCTTGCGATTCGCGTTGAATTTCAAGTGCACCAGTGGCTTCAACAATATCTGCAACTGCTGACAATGGTATATGCTGTCCTAACAAATTAGTAATTTGCATTTCTTTTAGTTTTGCAACTTCATTGCGGTAATCTTTACTGTATTGAACAATAATTTCATAATCATTTCCAGCTTCTGTTAAGTCTCCAGATTCAGTTCCATATAAATTTTGACGCACCTGCATACCAATCAGAGCTGTATTGAGAGCCATTTGCGAAGCTTTATCTTTATCTACCAATACTTGAACTTCAAGTTTACCTGGGTCAATAGTAGTTGCTACGTCTGTAAAAGACTTCTCTTCTTTCATTTTTTCTTCTAACTGAAGTACAACATTATTTAGTTTGTCAAAATCATTTCCAGAAGCTATTATTTCAATTGGTTGTTTGTTACCTGTTATAGCTGCTGCCAAAACACTACCACCCTTAACACGTACTTTGTCAAGTTGTGGCATACCATTAGTTTTTTCGCGGATAACATCTGCAATCTCGGATGCACTGCGTTTACGTTGGTCGGCTGAAACAAGGTGACAGACTACTGTTCCTACGTTTTTACCTTCTTTAAACCCTACAGTGGTCAATGCGCCATCCTGTGTCTGTCCCGAAATAGAAGCAATTGCACCTTCAGATATCTCAGGTATTTCGTCAAGCATAATCTTCAGAATTTTCTGTCCCAAACTGTCAGTTTGTTCAGAACTGGTACCCACTTCTGTTTCAAATACCACTGAGATAGTACCGGCATCAAAGTCCGGAATATAATCCGTACCAATATTTCGTGCTAAAAATAGTGTTACTACAAATACTACAACTGAAATAGAGATTGTGATTTTTTTATGAAAAACTGCCCATCCAAGCATGTTTTTATATGCATTTTCAATTTTATTAAAAACCTTTTCACTTGCAATATAAAATTTTGAATGATGCTGTTTATTAGGATCACGCGGTGGTTCTTTAAGCAGACGAGATGATAACATAGGTGTAAGTGTTAACGCCGTGAATAACGATGTTAGCAACGCTACAGATGTAAGTACTGCCAACTGCTTAAACATTATTCCAACAATACCACCCATGAACAATAAGGGTAAAAATACAACCAGTGTTGTGGCTGTTGATGCAGCAATTGCCGTACCCATTTCGGATGTGCCAAAGATTGCAGCTTGATGTGGCTTATCTCCTTTTTCTATGTGCTGTGTAATATTTTCTAATACAACAATGGCGTTATCAACCACCATACCAATAGCTATGATGAGCGACATGAGTGAGAAGATATTAATGGTATAACCCAAAACATACATAGCAATAAATGTACTTATGAGCGATACCGGCATAGTTACAAATATTATTAGCGATGATTTCCATTCACGCAAGAACATAAGAACTACCAGCGTAACAAACACAAGAGCATACCAGATAGACGAAGTAAGGTTACTAATTGAATCTTTCACCATTTCGTCGGTACTGATGATCTCATGTATCTTAATATCGGATGGCAAATTTTTTTCGATTTCAGCCATTTTTGTACGTACAGCATTTACCACCTCAACTGTATTTGTTCCTGATTGTTTTTGTACCATCAATGCTACACCTTCACCCATGTGATTACGGGCAAATGCTTCTTTTTCTTTAAAGGTATCTTCAATAGTTGCTACATCTTTCAGACGAATAACTTTGCCATTGAAAGCTTTTAATACGGTATTACCTATTTCTTCTACTGATTCAAACTTGCCAGGTACATTAACTGAGAAGTCATAAACACCGGTTTTGATGGTACCGGAAGGCACGTTGATATTGTTGGCTTTGAGCATAGTTGAAATCAGCGAGGTTGATAAATTATAAGCATTGAGTTGCTGTGGATCAACACTCACTTTTATTTCACGTTCGGGTTGACCAAGATAAATTACTGTACCTACGCCTTCAACCTTGCGTAATATAGTGGCAACATCTTCTTCAATGATATGCTCAATACCGTTATAATTTTCTTCGGCATTAATTCCATATGCTAGTATAGGCATCATAGAAGAATTAATCTTATGAATAATGGGCTGACGAGCTTCTGAGGGCAGACGGCTTTTAGCAAGTTCAATTAAGTCACGTGCATTATTGGCTGCTGAAGTAACATCGCCTCCCCAATTGTAACTTAGTTGAATAAATGAAACATTTTCTTTAGATGTCGATTTTATTTCTTTGAGATGTTCAGCGGCAGACAGAACAGTTTCCAATGGTTTGGTAACCTGCTCTTCCACTTCATTTGCCGATGCACCGGGATAAACGGTTATCACCGTTACAGATGGAAATTCCATTTCGGGCATTAAGTCAAGTGGTAACATTTTTAGCGATACCACTCCAAGTAAAAGAATGCCGATAAATATCATTGCTGTTGCAACGGGTTTTTTTACTCCTAATTCGGGTAATTTCATATTTATTTGTGAGTTTTGAGTTAGTAATTGTTAATATAGTTGTTAACTATTAGCTATTAGTTATTAACTATTAGCTATTGACTTGAAGAAGATATTTTGCTAAGACACGATTTCAATTTGTGAACCTTCTTCCAGTTTATTTTTTCCATCAATCACAACTCTGATGTCTTTGCCAAATTCAGGTATTTGTACAAAAGTGTCTTTTGTCTCTCCACGTGTTATGGGAACGCGACTCACAGTGTTGTTGTCGTTTACCACGTAGATAAAGTCTTCTCCGGTACCTTGCTGACGTAAGATAGCGTTCATAGGAACAAATACACCGGATGTTTTTTCTAGTTCAATAGAGGTGCGACAAAACATTCCCGGTTTTAGCTTAGTTCCGTTGTTGGGAATAGAAACTTCAACAGTGGATGTGCGTGATATGGATGATAGCACAGGTGATATGTATGTAACCTTTCCTTGGAAAGTTTCATCAGGATAGGCGTCAAAATATATATCTACTGTTTGTCCCTTACTAATAGATTTAAGTTCCTTTTCATTGATTTCAATAGTTACTTTTAGAGGGTTGAGCTGCATAAGTGTTGCGATTCCGCTTTTCATTTTCAAATCGTTACTTACTGAAGGAATAAATGAGAAGTTTTCTCCTTCATTGACCATAATATCAACCAACACGCCGCCAAAAGGAGCAATTACGGAAGTGTTCTTTTTAAGCATATCAACTTTTGACTGACTGGCTTCATACTTTGCCTTTATATGATCGTAATCCATGATGCTCATACTTCCCTTTTCTTTGAGTCGACTAACACGTTCGAAGTCTTTTCGAATAGCTTCAAGTTCAATTTGCGCCTGAATCAGCATCTCATCTGAAAGTTCTGCAATTACTGCACCTTTTGGAACGAAACTGCCTTTACTATAATTAATTTTTTCTATTCGCCCGGGAATGGCTGATCCTAAATTCACCTCTTTCCCTGCCTCAGCAGTACCACTATAATTTAGTCGTGGATAATACTCTAATTCTACAGATTTAGCTACTGTTACTTTTACTGTTTGTTTAGTGTCGTTCTCAACTTGAGTTGAACCACTGTTGTTACAACCGGTTGTAAGCAGAGCGATAAGTCCGGTTGAGAGTATGATTTTTTTTGTTAATTGCATATTGTTGATTATTGATTATGATTGATTATTTTGATTGTTAATTTGATTTTTTATGTATTACAAATTGATATTTACAATACATATAATGCTCATTTATTTATTTTTAATTGATCATATATCTGTCCTGTAGATTTTTCCAGTTCGCTTTGAGTGGTTTTAACCTCTATCATTGCATCTATATATTCAGAATATGCATCAGACCATTGTACTTGTGCTTCTAAGAGCTCACTTAGTCGTGTACGTCCTTCAGCCAAATTGTCTTCAGCAATACGCATATTTTCTGCTGCTTGATCTTTAGAAAGTTTTGTCATCTCTACTTTTTTGAGTGATTCAATGTGTTTAAATCTGTTTTGATGAATTTGTAGATCTATGAGTTCACGAGTTTCTTCAAGTTCATATTCTGCCTGTTGTTTTTTCAAATTAGCAATGTTCATATTATGTTTGCGTTCGCCCCATGTAAAAATAGGCATAGAAACTAATACTCCTACACTCCAGTCGCCACCAAATTCGTTACGTAGTCCATTATAAATATTAGGATTCACAAATCCATATCCACCGGTTAGCAATATAGTAGGCATAAATTTTGAACGTTCAATGTTCTTTTTAGCCTGCATAATATTTATTTTTTCTTTTAACATATTTACTTCTGCACGATTATCAGGTGAGTAATGTGTTGAAAGGTCTGCGGTGGAAATAGCCGCTGTTTCTATCACATTATCTACTACATCAACTGATTCGAAGTTAAGTCCTATTATTTGTGCCAATGCCATTTTGGACAATTCCATTCCGTTTTCAGCTTTAAGCACCTGTAAATTGGCTTCATTCTGTTTAACCTGAGCTTTGAGCAAATCATTTTTGGTAATTATACCTTCGGTATACATATTTTCTAAATCACTAACCAGCTGATTGAGTAGCTCACGATAGGCGTAAGAAAGTTTTACTTTCTCCTGTAATGACACAACACGCCAATAAGCTTCATCTGTTTGAATAAGCACTTCAGCCTGAGTGGACACTACTTGTTCGCGTGAAATATTCTCGGCATATTGTGCCATTTTGTTGCTTTCAGTTATTTTTAAACCAGTGAACAGTGGCTGATTAATACTCAATCGTGCATAATAAAAATTATTATTATCGAACTTTAATTGATCGGCTGGCAACATTGCGTAGTTTTTAAACACAGGATTACCATTTGTATCAGTCATCGGTTGTCCGGTTTCAGGATTTAACACGATAGTATTGAGGGCTGTTTGCGGATCTTTCAAAGCATCTGAATTGAATTTGCCTGTATTAAAGTCAATTGTGTTGTAAGGTACAATTGGCAAAAAGAGATCATCCTTAAGAGGTTTAATATCTTTGTTTGTCCGCATGTATCCTCCGTTGAGACTCACTTTGGGCAGATAGTTTGTGAAAGCTGCTTTCTTAGTATATTCAGCTACTTTTACTTCATCCTGAGCATTTTTTACTTTTTTGTTCTGTTCTAATGCCATTGTCCTGCACTCCTCAAGAGTCAGTTTCTGTTGTGCAACAGCCGGAACTGCAGCAATCAAAAACAGTACTATAAAGCTATGCAGAAATCTTAGTTTCGAATTCATCTTATTCCTGTGCATATTTTTTTATTAATTGTTGTTATAAAAATATCTTTCTTTTTTGTTTCTTCTTATATTATAAGCAATTGCACTAATAAATACTGAGTGCATATGTTTAATAGAATTATGGGCGCAAAATTAATACAAAATAATACTGAAATTAATAAAAAGTAGCCGAGGCAAAACATTTGATGATTGAAATGAAAGAAACGCCTGCCGAAATGAATAACTGTTATTCATTTCGGCAGGCGTTTTAGTTAATAAAAAAATTAAAGTGTTAAATAATAAGTATCGATCAATAAAGTCTATATCGTAAACTTATTGCAAATCCATTGAGCCAATAGTCATTATAGCTATTAGTGAAATTAATGGTTGGTTTCCAATCAAATGCAACGGAATAAGGTGTTCGTGCTATGCTGTATTCAAGTCCCGCCAATACATCTACACCAAGTAAAAAAGAGTTTTTATATTTGTCTTTGTCATAATGAATGCCCCCAATGTGACCACCGGCACCAAGGACCCACGATAAATCGGATGAACCGGGAACAAACTTCTGCATTTCATATAAACCGGTAAGCTGAAAATATCGAGGAGATACTGATAAAATAAATTCTGCGGGATTTACGGGTGTAAAAAAATACTTAAATGCAATACCGCTATCGTAGCCCAATCTCACACCTAGCGACGTGTTATAATTTTGTGCATTAATAGGTAAAGAAACTGCCATAAAAAAGCATGACAAAATAAGCGTTACTTTTTGTTTCATAATTTAAATGTAATAATTTAACGTTAAGTGTTATGTGTTAGCTATTCAATATTTTCTACAACCTCATAATCTGTAAATTCCTGATTATTCTTTTTTTCACGAATTGATTTTAATCCACCTTTTACTTTCTTTAAAATGAATGCCAAAGAGATCTGAACCAACCCTAAGAGTAATAATCCAATACCCATCCAATAGGAGATTGCCACACTGGTAATTGTTGGATTCCACAGCAAAATAAACGAAATAAGTACACCCAAAACTGATAACGTTAATAGCAATCCCCAGTTTTTAGAACCACTATCCTTTATTTTTATGGAAGTACCGATATACATTATAGAGCGAAACAGCACCCAAAAACCAATGTAGTAACAGATAATTATTGCTGTCAACTCAGGACGTATAGACAAATGCAGCCCTAAAAGAAATGTAATAACTCCTCCTGTTAGGTGCCACTCCCAGCCGGTCATATTCTTTCTATTGGAAATGCTATATATTGTTTCTGAAACTCCACTAAAAAGAAGACCTAAGCTTATAAGCCACGCCAGAGAAAGAAATGAAGCAACAGGAGTTCGCATAATATAAATGCCTAAAGCGATAAGCAATCCGCCTGTTATCAAATTCAAATACCAGTATTTAAGTCGTTTGTTAATCATTTCTTTAATTTTTGTTCTCTTCATTATTATACTTCTTCAACTTTTTAAGTTTTTCATACAAAGATAAATATTACAACATTGGTTGAGTCCCTAAAAACACTCAACTTCATTTTATCAATACTGAAATGAAGAAAACAGCTTCTTAAATAACAATGAAGGTAAAAGATAAAAAGATTTTTTTAAGAATTAATCAAAACTCCGGCATTTTGCCATCATTTAGAATAATTCGTAAACCAGTCTTCTAGTTCATTGCTTTTTGCACGACTAACGATGATACGCTCATCAGTAGGTACCGATAGATTAACAACCAATTTGCCGTTAAACCATATTGACATGTCGGTAATAGCACGATGTGCAACAATATATTGACGATTTGCTCTGTAGAACTTATCGGGATTGAGTTGACGCATCATTTCATCAAGTGATGTGTTTAGATAATACCGTTGTCCACTAAAAGAAATTATTTTTGCTATTTTATATTCAGACATTATATATGCTATATCGTCAACTGGCAGTGGAATAAGTTTATCTTTTAATGGAATTAAAAAATTCTTTTTATACTGGTTCCCGTTTTCACGTATTGTCTGCAAAATTTTATCTACCATATCACTATTTCTCTCATCAGGAGATAAAAATGTTCCGGTTAGATACGACAGTTTATTAAGTGCTTTTTTGAGATTTTCTAATTTTATGGGTTTAAGGAGATAATCAACGCTGTTTACTTCAAATGCTTTGAGAGCATATTCGTCATAAGCTGTTGTGAAAATAATTGGAGAAGTAATCTCAACTTGTTTAAAAATGGAAAAGGAATCACCATCAGCTAAGTATATATCCATAAAAACAATATCGGGATGTTTATTTTTACTGAACCACTCTACACTGTCGTCCACACTTTGTAATACTGCTAATATTTCAAACTTTTGTTCTAGTTGCTCAAGTTGTCTCTCCAAGTTTTGCGCTGCAATATACTCATCTTCAACTATAACAACTTTTAATATTGATTCTGTTGTATTCATTTTAAAATCTCATTATCTTCTATAAGAGGAATTTCTACAATAAACTTAGTTTTATTGGGTCTGATTATTATTTCTTTATTAAACATCAGGCGATAGCGTTCATTGAGATTTGGAAGTCCAAGGCCGCTACTTACTGTTGTGTTATGTTTGAGTTGTATATTGTTTTCTACAATCACACTTTCATGTGGTGTAGACTCAATAGTAATGCTCAGCGGTTTTTTGCGTGTGATTATGTTGTGTTTTATTGCATTTTCTACCAAAATTTGAAGTCCAAAAGGAACCATTTTATAACTTCGGTATTTAGTGGCTATATTTATATTAATGTTAAGTGCATCATTATACCTGATTTTCATAAGATAGATATATGATTCAGTAAACTTTAATTCATCGTCAAGTGATATTATCTTGTGCTCATGCATAGTATATCTGAATACTTCGGATAGTTGTTCAACATATTCTCGTGCTTTTTTGTCGTTATAGTCTATCAGTCCATTAAGTGTATTTAGTGAATTAAAAAGAAAGTGAGGGTCGATTTGATTTTTTAGAGCATTATATCTGTTTTGTAGATTTTCTATTGTCAAATCTTGATATTCAGTTACTTTTTTTTGATTCTGATTAATTAGATAAATCAAAGCAGTAAACAGGAATGAGATAATAAGTATCATGAGATCTTTAACATAATGAAGTGTTAAAGCTGTACCGTTTGCCGCTTCATCAAACCACCACCATTGCAATTGAGTTAAAATGGGGCTAACAAAAATTATTAAAGCAAATGAAGTGAGAAGAATTCCCCAAGCTTTTACTTTATTGTGAGGGTATTTTATAATAGCCCAAAACTGTAAACGAAAAAGAAAATATAAAAGTAAAGCGTTTGATAGTAGTGTAAATACTGATCGTAACGAAATAAAGTCAAGAAAACGTACTTTTCTGCTATCATTGAATGATGAAAATAAAATTGAGGAAGAGACCATTACAAAAGCCAAGATAAAACTTAAAATAATGGCTGCTCTGACCGCTGTTTCTTTGTTGTAGCTAAGAAAAAAAGGCTGTTTTTTCCGATATAAAAGGCGTCTATGATTTTTTTCCATAGGATTATTAATACTTGTGTCAAATGTAATGAAAAGAATGAAATCCAACAAGCTATGCAAATATTTACGCAACTTGTCGGATTTAAATAATGCTGAAATATGTTTTTTAAAGAGATCGTCTTTGCCGAAAAAAAAGGAATTAATTGTGGTTCTTCCATTTAATAGTCTAACAAATCAATCATCATCGTTAATCGATAAATATGTAGTAGAGCTATTTTCTCCGGCTAAAGACAATCTCAATCTCTTAATTAAACTTATACTTATTTTATCCTATTAGAAATGATACCCAGCTCTTAAATTAACAGTTTTATTGCGTATTTTGTGATCATCTTTAAGCTTCTCAAGTTGATTGATAAGCCCAAACTGATATCTGGCATTTAATTGAAATCTGTTATTGAACTCATTATCAATCATTGCTTCCACTTTCATTGTGCTACTCTGGTCGTTATGATCACTCAAAAAAAAGTTTGAGATGTTCATCACTAGTTTTGTTCCATAAGATATTGGATTTTGAACATTTATATTTATTAATCCTAACGTCATCAGTAGTGATAATAGTGAGAAAATTGTTATCTTCATTTCTTTAAATTTTTAATCGTTGGTAACTCAGTTTTAGTCTTATTGATTAAAAAAAATTACAACACTATATGTCTTTGATGATGCAAAGATAAAGCGTATAATTAATACTAAATATTAATATATATCCCAAGCAGCTGATTTGGTGACTGAAATATAATATTCTTAGGATGAAATGTAAAACATTGGAATGTATTATTATAGATGCGATTTAGATTTTTCGACTAAAACAATATGTTACTTAACTTTGTCTAAAGACGATAATCTAACAATTAAGGGTTTAATCAATATCTTTCTGTAATATTACAAAACAGTCAATAAATATCTCAAAACATGCTTTATGTATTCAGATATATAAGGATAACATTATGTTGATTTGCATCTCTTACTTTTTCTATAATGGGGTAGAGTTTGGGTTACATTATTTGTTACTTCATATCTTTTTAATGGTTTTATTTTTTTACAAAAGGGGACAAAAAAGAGGCTACCAATCTTTTGAGGCAGCCCCTAATTCTATTAATTTTGTACTAAAACTTGTAACGGTTATTTAGGACGATACAAGTATGTTGTTTTTTTATTTAACTTCAGCTTCTGTATTATCCTTTTCTGAGGGTTTTTCTTCTTTTTGGGAAGATTCCTCTTTAACAGGAGTTTCTTCTGCCACAGAAGTATCAACCTCTTCAGCAGGTGCTACTGGAGCATTTGCAGCTTCTTCTTCAGCTTTCTTTTTTGCCAGAGCCTCCGCACGAGATTTATTTATTTCTTTCTCTGCATCCAAGCGAGCTTTTTCTTCTGCACGCATTTTTTCTTCGTCTCTTGATATCACTGTGTTTTTGGATTTCAATTTGTTGCTTTTCCAAACTTCAAATCGTCTTTCTGCTTCCAATTCATCAAATGCACCTTTTGCAACACCACCCAATAAGTGTTTTTTCATAAGCACACCTTCGTTCGATAATATATTACGAACAGTATCTGTGGGTTGTGCACCTGCCTGCAGCCAATACAAAGCTCTTTCAAAATCTAAAGTGATTGTAGCAGGATTTGTGTTCGGATTATATGAACCTATCCTCTCAATATACTTTCCATCTCGTGGAGCTCTGCTATCTGCAACAATAATCTGGTAAAAAGGATGATTTTTACGTCCTCTTCTCTGTAATCTTAGTTTAGTTGCCATTTAGTAGTTCTTTTAAATGAGTATTTATTGTATTTTAGGGCGCAAAGGTAATAATTAATTATTTCTATTCAAAATTGTACCAATCATTTTTAATTTACGTTACGTTATGTTGTCCTTCTCGTATCTTCTTTTCAATTATACATATCATTTCACGTGTGAGCCGGTGGACTTTTTTTAAACGTTCTTTACATTTATCAGCAAGCATTTGTGCAATGGCTAACAAACCAAATTACATTTCTATTTCTTTGTCTGCTCTTTGTGGAAATAATTGTATTTTATAAAAATGTTGATTACCCTTTTTGCTACTGCCGGACAGTGAGTAGTGGGATTGCAAGAACAACGGCATTTTCCCGGATGGAAAGACAATCGTGAAGATAAGTGCAATTATGTGTGTTCTTAACACCTGTTTTCCACTTTTTGTTACGTAACCAACATAAGGACTGATTTTTCCTGAAATCGTTCTTGAATTTTTTAAATCTATAATGCCCATATGTCTATTTTTTATATACTATAATCTACTTAAATATCAGTATGTTAGTAATTATTTTGGGCGCTATTTTCATGTGGAAAACTGTGTATTAACAATACATTGTCTACACCCACCTCATATTTTTATTAGGTGGATATGAAGAGTATATCAAGAGTATATTAAGTGGATCTGGACTTGGTGTGTTTAATCAGTATGTCTTGTCCTGAAATAGGTTTACACTAATTGAAATTAAAATCAGGATGATACTATAGTTTTTAGCAATAACGTTTTGTGAGGGTATTACTGCGTAAACCCAACCGTTATTCAGTATTAAATCGTTCATTTTTGTAAATGAATAACACTTATGTTATATAAATTTACAAAGGTCTAAACGAAAAGAAGATTAATAAATTCATTTTATCAATTATATTAATAGAATATGAAACCAATATTAATGTATCCATTGTTCTTCTTTTTTTTATTTTTTCAAATCGAAATGATAAATGCTGAGGAATCATTAATATACAGCAAAGACCCTAAGACTATTGTTGTAAAACCTGAAGATTTTGAGGGCAGCAATACTTCCGAGAAAATATCGAATGCTCTCAATTTTTTAAAAAAATGTAATGGGGGAGTTATTTTATTCAAAGATAGTCCATTATACTTAATTACAGAGGCAATATGCCTGCCTTCCAATACTAAAATGATTATTGATAGTTGTAAAATTAAACTAGCAAATAATGTGTTTGATAATATTATTCGTTCTGATAATTTTGATATAGACGAAAATAACCCTAACGGATATGTTAAAAGATTACTACCTGCAAAAAATATCGACATTGTAGGAGTAAATGGAGCAACTATAGAAGGAGCCGATTCATTCTATGAAGGGATTAATCCAAAAACAGGCATAAAAGAACAATGGTTAGGGGATTTTTGGGGATGGAGAAACTTTTCTATATTATTTTCATACGTTGACAATTTTGAGATTTCCGGATTAAAAGTGACTAAAACACATAGTTGGGCTATCGTTATGACTAATGGATGTAAAAATGGTCATATTCACACTATTGATTTTAAGACTTTCGTAAAAAATGGCGATGGTATAGATATTATTCAGGGTGGTTCTAATATTTTGATTGAAGATATAACCGGAGAGACATCAGATGACACCATTGTATTTGGGGCTTTTGATGAATCCAGATGGAGTAATGAAAAATATATTTATCCTCTTCTTCCTGTAAGATATTCAGATTATTTTTATGGTGCAGATCTGCATGATATTGTTTGTCGAAATATTAATACATCGGGAAACCATCATGTGCTTATTATTCTTCCTTCAAGAACAAAAATATATAATATCTTTTGTTCTAATATCTCTGACAATCCGAAAGGAGGAAAGAAAAAGATAGTACGAATCTACGGAAATGGACAATATGGACAAGGTTTTAAGGCAGGAAATATGTACAATATCAATATGAATAACATTCGTTCATATAAAGCTGATATCGCTTTAGAACTTCTTGCTCCCGTGTATGATTCGCACTTCAATAAAATAGTTCAACTCAATCATACAGGATTGGATGTTAAAATAGATTCAACTTGTATAAATACAAAATTCACAAATATCCAAAAATGAAATAATTACGTTACAATTAGTATCGTAAATTGACTTGAGTACAAATACTCATAAAAGTAATAGTTGTCTTTCTCTGAAAAAAAATGGCTTTTAAAAGAGTCGAAATGAATACAGAAATAATGGGAGCTATATCTCAAGCTTGGAGAATCTTTCTATTTCATTATA
>CAZAFR010000022.1:0-40432 GCA_964484665.1 uncultured Proteiniphilum sp.
GCTTCCACCAAAAGGGAGGGCGAATGTGCCATTACAAAGTTGGAGACTATCGCGAGTAACAAAATTAGAGTAAATTTCTTCATACAATCTAGCCTAAGTTTTTTAATATACTATACACATAATATTTATTTTTACAAATGGCAATTTACTTAAATTTCAAAATATCAACAAGCATCTAGGGTGCCATTTTCATGTGGATGTTCTGTATATTTAGGGTATATAAACTGGACTCTCCTCATAAAAATATATGGTGGAAAATAAGTGAGTATGAAGTATTCAATATTTCGTTTTCAATTTAAATTAAAATCAACTTTAAGATGCTGATTACTTCTTACAAAAATTGAAACAACTTCACCCGTTAGTGAAGTAATGTCTGCATTAACTGTAATTAATTGAGTTGCACGAGGATAAAGTACAACATGTTTAGTTGTACTACCAATTGTAAGATTCAATTCAAAATAAAGATCGCTATTATTTCTTATTTCGTAATAGTTTATTTTGCTGTCGTTACTTCTAACTTCCGTATAGTGTGTAGGCATAAGTTCCACGCAAGCATTGAATAGTTCTCTAACATTTTCTTCTTTACCTAACAAGTATTTACTTGCCCATGCAACGGTTCTACCGGCATCAAGCGCTTCTCGGATTGATTTCGCATCACGTTGTTTTGTTAATACCAATGTCATGCTACGATGCACGTAATCCTTAGTAAAATCATATTCATGAGCTACAAGGTTATGAATATCTGTAGATCCCATAACGGTCAGATCTTTGTCCAAGCACCAGTCAAGAGCTTTTAAATGTATGCCGAATCCATTCACAACTTCAATCCCATGCAATGCTCCATTTTTATAAAGATCATCCACAAAAGGAATCCATTCATATGAACCCTCAATCCCGGGCTTCCATCCGGGATGATCCCAAAAAATAAAAGCATTCTGTTCCACTGCTTTCATCACAGAGATTTTGTCATGTTCATTGGCTCTGTCTTCAATAAAATCTGTTGGATCATCAATAAAAATTGCATTAAAATGGCCCGGTGGTGTATTTCTTGTTAACTCTGAACCTTTCACCAAAATAAGATTATTCTTAAGTGCATTTTCCTTTAACATATCATATCCGCGACTATGATTCACTTTTACATCATCACGATGTGGAGTATATTCAATATGATCAGTTATAGCAAATGCATCAAGACCTTCTTCCCATACTTCCTGAAGACGAATATTTGGCCAAACAAGACCGTCTGAAAAAACTGTATGTGTATGGAAGTCGCACTTTAAAACCTGATACTCACCTACATTTGGAATAATTAAATTGGTTCTGTATACCGGGCGTCTGTTTTCATCCAGGTATTTCATCCCTTCAATATCGCGCCTCTGACTAAAACCTAACATCGGAATTAGAAGTAATCCGATTAACAATAAATTTTTCTGTTTCATGAAATATTATTTTAAAATAAGTTCTCAGTATGTTTAATTTAACTCGATATTTAGCTTTTTAAGTATCTTTTACAAAGATAAAAAATCGGATCTGGATTGTCAAATTTATCTGAAACAAAAGGTTAAACATGAAAAGTTTTTATATCAAAAAAAGTGTAAGAATTCAATTAAAAGTAATTTCATCCGGGTGAGCTCCCATTCTCTGTCCTTTGTCAAGCTTATCAATAAGTTTTATTTCATCATTGGTTAGTTTAAAATCAAATATATTAATGTTTTCGAATTGTCTTTCATCACGTGACGATTTTGGTATGACTATAACTCCCTTCTGTATATTCCATCTTAAAACGACTTGAGCGGACGATTTTCCATATTTTGCGGCAATCCTCATAAGTATTTCGTCCTGCAAAAGAGGCGTTTTCCTGCTGCCAAGTGGGCTCCAAGCTTCAGAAATAATACCTTTACTTTTGCAAAAGGCAGTTATCTCCTGTTGAACAAGATATGGATTAAGTTCTATTTGATTAACAGCAGGAATAACATTTGCATTATTCAAAATTTCTTTGAGATGATGAATAAGATGATTACTTACACCAATTGCTCTTGTTTTACCATCTATAAAAATATCTTCCATCTTCTCCCAGGTATAAGATATTTTACCTTTCACAGGCCAATGCACAAGGTAGAGGTCCAAATAATCGAGCCTCATGTTTCTGAGACTATCTTCAAAAGCTTCCTGAATGCGATCATTGAGAATATCAGTTCCCCATAATTTTGTGGTTATAAAAATATTTTCTCGCGGTATGCCACTTTCACGGATTGCCTTACCTACCGGCTTTTCGTTTGCATATAAAGTAGCTGTATCTATGTGCCTATAACCAATATCGAGTGCCGTTCTAACTGCACGATATACCTCATCATCTGTATGCCCAATTTTATAAGTACCAAGTCCGATTACCGGGATACTAACACCGTTATTTAATAGAATTTTTTTCTCCATAATATTCTTTTCTTAAACAAGTATGTTGTAACTACTTAACACTTTTTAGTCGCTTGAGAACCGAATTTCTGTCGCAATGTATCTGGTCTACCAGTTGATCCAATGAATCAAACTTTTTATCTTCGCGAATAAAGTCGATAAACTCAACGGTAAGTGATTGATCATATAAGTCTGCATTAAAGTTGAAGATATTTACTTCTACACTTATTTCAGAGCCATTATGCAAAGTAGGTCTGGTTCCAATATAGAGCATGCCCTGGTAAACGATATCACGTATATGAACAAATACGGCATATACTCCCAGCCTAGGAATAACTTTATACCGCTCCCACGACCTGATATTAGCTGTGGGAAAACCAATTGTTCGACCCACACGATAGCCTTCTACTATCTTTCCCGATAGAGTATAATTATAGGATAGCAGACTATTTGCTTTCGCGATATCACCATTTGATAGCAGTTTGCGAATTTTTGTAGAACTCACATTATCTCCGTCAACCCGAAGCTCTTTTGCTTTTATTACATCCATTCCTAACTTCTCACCATACTCTGCATACTCAAGGAATCCATCTTCGCGATTATGTCCGAAACGATGGTCATATCCCACTATTAAGGTATGCAGACCAATATCGTTTTTAAGAATCTGTTGCATAAACTCCTGAGCTGACAGATTAGATAAATCGGTTGTAAAAGGAAGTATTATACAATATTCTATGCCTGTTGTTTTTAGTTGTTCTATTTTTTCTTCAAAACCACATAATAATGCGGGCTGATAATCTTGTTGTAGTATTTTTCTGGGATGAACAGGAAATGTTACTACTGCCGAAGGCAGGTTTAATCTTTTAGCCTCTTCTTTAACTTGTTTTATCAGATGCCTATGTCCCAGATGAACTCCATCAAAAAATCCTATAGTACCCACAAACGAGCCACCAATAATATTTTTCCCTGTAAGGTCAATTCGTTCCAAAATATGCAAAATATTATAATTTTTGTGCCAAATAAACGCCCTATCAGGCTATTTAGTTTAATTTATTTGTAAATGTAGCAACAAGAATCAATAATTCAATATCTTTGCATATATTTTATGGATATCAAAGAAGTTTAATCATATTAAAACTAATGAATGATGAATTCGAAATTTTATTTAATTATTACAATGGCGATTATGGTACTTACTACTGCCTGTAACAGCAATAAAGGTCATAATACCCTTACTCAGCAAGAGATAAATGATGGCTGGGAATTGCTTTTTGACGGTACTTCGCTTAACGGTTGGCGTGATTACAATGGTGAATCTCTTACTGCCCCTTGGTTTGCAGAAGATGGAATGATTCAAGCAAAAGGAGAAGGTGCTGATGAACACGGTTATATTGTAACCGAAAAGGAATATGAGAATTTTGAAATGGTTTGGGATTGGAAAATTGCTGATGGTGGTAATAGCGGCGTACTTTATCACGTTGTTGAGAATCCTAAATTTGCGGTTCCTTATATAACAGGACCTGAATATCAGTTAATTGACGAAATTGGTTTTCCTGATCCGCTTGAGGATTGGCAAAAAACTGCTGCTGACTATGCTATGCACACCACAGACCCTGAAAAGATGAATGTGATGCCAGCAGGTGAATGGAATACTTCTAAAATTGTTTTTGACAACGGACATGTTGAACATTGGCTTAATGGTGAAAAAGTTGTTGAGTTTGAAGCTTGGACCGAAGATTGGTTCGCACGTAAACATAGCGGAAAATGGGAAAGCGCACCTGAATACGGTTTAGCGAAAAAGGGTGTCATTTGTCTACAAGATCACGGTTCAGCAGCCTGGTTTCGTAACTTGAAAATTAAAGAATTACCACGTAAGACTAAAGAGGTTAATCTTTTCAACGGAACAGATCTGACCGGATGGGAAGTTTTTGGTACCGAAAAATGGTATGTAGAAGATGGTCTGTTGATTTGCGAAAGTGGTCCTGATAAACAGTATGGCTATCTTGCTACTCGTGAGTATTATGACAATTTCGACCTTAGTGTTGAATTCAAACAAGAAGCTGACGGTAATTCAGGAATATTTATCCGTTCGTTTGTTGAGCCCGGTGCAATTGTAAACGGCTGGCAGGTGGAGGTTGCTCCTAAAGGTCATGATACCGGCGGCATTTATGAATCATATGGACGTGGGTGGCTAGTTCAGATTCCAGATGAAAAAGAAGAAATACTAAAAGAAGGCGAATGGAACACTATGCGCATTATCTTGCAGGGTGATAACATAAAGACTTTCCTTAACGGTGAGGAAATGGTGGACCTGACTGATGAGAAGATTGGTAATGGACAGGGACGTATTGCATTGCAAATTCATGATGGTGGCGGTATTAAAGTTCTCTGGAGAAATATGAAATTACAGACACTATAAAAGCAACTTTATAAATATTTTTTTGAAGGGAGCTGTCTCAAAAGGACAGCTCTTTTTTTCTTTGGCATCATTTTTGATATAAATATTATAAACAAAAGGTTATCATCTTTTTACTACGAGTTCGGAAAAAACAACCTATATTTGCATAACTAACTCATTTAATATAAATAATGGCAGAAAAAAGCTTACTTTTAAAAAATATTATTGAAGGTATTCAAGAGAAAAAAGGGAAAAATATAAATACAATAAATTTAAAAGGCGTTACCGGAGCTATATGCGACTATTTTGTAATATGCGAAGGTAATTCACCAACTCAGGTGTCGGCACTTGCAGAGTCCATAGAGAAAGTTGTCAAAGAAAATATTAAGGAAGATCCTCTAAGAATACAAGGGAAGCAACAATCAGAATGGGTTGGAATGGATTATGGGGATGTGATAGTTCATATTTTTCTTCCCGAACTAAGAAATTATTACAATTTAGATTTACTTTGGGGAGATGCACATTCTGAGAGGATTCCAACAATAGACTAAAAAAACTTATTTAATAATAAATTGTTACTTATAATTCAAGAACTCTAAATATAAAAAAACAAGGAGTATAAACTAAATGAGCAGCACTAATAAAAATAATCAAAAAAATAAACAGCCCACCATGCGCCCTAATCTAGGAGGAAGTAATCCAAAAAAGTCTTTTAATCCTTACTGGGTATATGCTATTGTTTTGGCCATACTTATGGGAATGTGGTTTTTCGGACAAGACAATACTGTCAAAGAAGTAACATGGTCTGAGTTTCAAGAATATGTTAGCGATAACCGTGTAAAGAGTATTGTAATTTATAACAATAAAGAAACTGCCGAAGCTGTATTACGCGAAGAGTCGGTTGAATTTGTTTTAGGAGAACCGGCGCGACCGGGCAGGACACCGATAATTTTAGTAAAAGGATCCTCACCGGATGCTATTTCTGAATACATAGACAGCGTAAAAAAAGAAAAAAACTACGATATTCAAGTACGTTTCGACACTACCTCTGAAATATGGGGCATATTACTCACCTTCCTGCCATTTTTATTACTTATTGTATTCTGGGTATGGATGATGAGAAGAATGCAAGGAGGCGGAGGCGGAGGTAGCGGTGGTGTATTCAATGTTGGTAAATCCAAAGCACAGCTATTCGACCGCGACTCAAGTCAGAAAGTAACCTTTAGGGATGTTGCAGGTTTATCTGAAGCAAAAGAAGAAGTTCAGGAGATAGTGGAGTTTCTGAAGAGTCCCAATCAATATACTAACCTAGGGGGTAAAATACCAAAGGGTGCATTGCTTGTGGGACCCCCAGGAACAGGAAAGACTTTACTTGCTAAGGCAGTTGCAGGTGAAGCTAATGTACCATTTTTTTCGATTTCAGGCTCTGATTTTGTTGAGATGTTTGTTGGAGTTGGCGCATCAAGAGTACGCGACCTGTTCCGACAAGCTAAAGAAAAAGCTCCCTGTATTGTTTTTATTGATGAGATAGATGCAGTTGGTAGGGCGAGAGGAAAAAACACCAATTTTGGATCCAACGATGAACGTGAAAATACTCTTAACCAACTTCTTACTGAGATGGACGGTTTCGGCTCTAACAGTGGAGTAATAATTCTTGCTGCAACCAATAGGGCTGATGTGCTAGATAAAGCTTTATTACGTGCAGGAAGATTTGACAGACAAATTTACGTAGAGCTACCCGACCTTAATGACCGTAAGGAGATTTTTAAAGTACATCTTCGTCCTATTAAGATTGATGAATCAATAGACATTGAATTTCTTTCACGTCAGACGCCCGGATTCTCAGGAGCTGATATTGCAAACGTTTGTAATGAGTCGGCTTTAATTGCTGCACGAAAGAAAAAGAAATTCGTGCAAAGAGATGATTTTATGAATGCAGTCGACCGTATAGTGGGCGGTTTGGAAAAGAAAAATAAAATTATTACTAACGACGAGAAAAAATCTATAGCTATACATGAAGCGGGTCATGCAACATTAAGCTGGTTTTTGGAACATGCCAACCCATTGGTGAAAGTAACTATTGTTCCTAGAGGGAAAGCACTCGGCGCCGCTTGGTATCTGCCTGAAGAACGTCAGATTACAACCAAAGAACAGATGCTTGATGAAATGTGTGCTTTATTAGGTGGACGTGCGGCAGAAGAAGTGTTTATAGGTCAAATTTCTTCGGGCGCTATGAATGATTTAGAAAGAGTTACCAAACAAGCGTATGCAATGGTTACCTATATGGGTATGAGCGAGAAAATGCCTAATTTAAGTTATTATGATTCTTCAGGTCAGGATTACCCCTTCTCTAAACCATACAGCGATGAGACTGCAAAAATAATCGACTCTGAAGTTAAAGCTATGATTGCCCAGGAGTATAATCGAGCAAAACAGATACTTACTGAAAAAGGTACAGGCCATAATGAACTTGCAAAAATTCTGATGGAAAAAGAGATAATCTATGCAAATGACCTGGAGAATATTTTCGGAAAAAGACCTTGGACTTCACGCTCTGAAGAAATTTTTGAAAACAATAAAGTTGATCCGAATGACGGAATACCTGATTTGAAACATGTTGGCTCAGGAGAAAATATTTTTATACACACTGAACTTAAGTCAGATGGGGAAAATGATGATCATGTGAAGGAAGAAAAAGAGACGGATGCTAAAGATAAAGAAAACCCAAAAGATGATGATCATAAAACAGATAATCTGGATGAAACAAAAGCTGACTATAAGAAATATAATGAGTTTGATGAATCGATAAATAAAGATAACTAACTATAGACAAATTTAATAATTGAGTTATTCCTTTTATAAAAGCCTGAGTATTAAAGCTCCGGCTTTTTTCATTTAAATAGAGTATATTTTAGTATATAATGAAATAGATAAATTTAACGAACAAATAATAATGCGAATCGTTATACATTTAAAGTATAAGCGAAAATAGAAATATGAAAAAAGTTCAATATTACCTATTAACGGGTTTTTTTGCATTAACAATGCTTAGTTGCAATAGCTCTAACGCAAAGAATAACGAAAATAACAATTTAAAAAACAATACAAATATGAAATTCGAAAAAGTAGCATTACCCTATGCAACCGACGCTTTAGAACCGGTTATAAGTCAGCAAACAGTAGAACTCCACTACGGTAAACACCACCAAGCCTATGTTGACAATTTAAATAAACTTGTTGTAGGCACAAAGTTCGAAAATGCAGACCTTGAAACAGTAGTAAAAGAAAGCGATGGAGCAATCTTTAACAACGCAGGTCAAGTCCTAAATCACAACCTATATTTTACTTCATTCAAGAAAGGTGGCGGCGGTGAACCTAAAGGAAAATTAGCAAATGCAATTAAAGAACAATTTGGTTCGTTTGAAAAGTTTAAAGAAGAATTTAATGCTGCCGGAACTTCCCTATTTGGGTCAGGCTGGGTATGGCTTGCAAAAGACGGTAACGGTAAGCTCTCTATAGAAAAGGAAAGCAACGCCGGTAATCCAATTACCAAAGGGTTAACTCCAATTTTAGGATTCGATGTATGGGAGCATTCATATTATCTTGATTACCAAAATCGTCGTGGTGACCACCTAAAAGAGGTATGGAAGATAGTAGATTGGGACGTTGTAAGCGCAAGATATTAAGAGTAAAACAATCGCACGGTATTAAGTATAGTTTAAAAATTAATTAAGATAGAAAGGGAGTGGATAATATAAATTCATTCCCTTTTTTATGTCTTCGCTAATGATCTTTCATCATAATTCCAGTAAGCATTCTCCCTGAGTGAACTGTTTGACGTCGTGCCGAAAAGAAAAGTTCCTTCATACTATAAGTACACAGATCAGTAGTTTCAATATTATTCTCATTAATACCAAGTCGCATAAGCTCTCTCCTATTTATCTCTTTAAGATTTAAATGATACTTAGAAGTACTCTGTTTACGGAAAAATAATTGAGAGTCGGAAGTATTAAATTTTTTTTTAGAAAACTGTTCAACAACTTCATCTCCTACTTCGTAGTGAATAGCATTGATAGCAGGACCTATACAAGCGATCATGTTAGATGGACTAGAGTCGTAATGCCTCTGCATTTCAACTATTGTATTTTCAACTATTCGTTCAGATGTACCTTTCCAACCTGCATGAATAGCTGCAATTGACTCTCTAACTTTATCATAAATAATTATTGGTACGCAGTCGGCTGTTGTAGCACACAAAAATATTCCTTTCAGATTTGTAATAGTTGCATCCACACCATACATTATTTCTATCCTGTCAGCAAAATTAAGGTCCATAAATTCTTGATCGATCTTCAGAACTCTTGTTCCATGTGTCTGATGTGGAATAATGAATTTGCGTATATCCAAGTAAAACATCCTCGCGAGGATGTTCCTATTTTCATAAATATTGATTGGGTCATCGTCAGAGAAGTTACCCATATTAAAAGAAGAATAACTGCCATTACTAACACCACCAATCCTAGTCGTTGAAAAATGAACAATCTCTTTTTCCTTATCCAGTAGATTAAAAATAAGTAAATTTGGATATTGAGGATGTTTTTTCATAACTAAAAACCTTCATCATCATAGTCAATATCATTATAATCTTCATTATAATCTTCTTCATCCTCAAAATCTTCTTCAGGATCGAATTCTAATTGCTTTACATCCAATTTACGATGTATAAACTCTTCACGAGATACAGTTTTTGGTATAAAATCATCTGAGTTAAGTGCTCTCCATAAAAAATCTTTTAGTGGCTGAATACCATATCCAGTTATGGAAGATATAAATATATGAGGGATGTCAGGCAGTTCTTCTCTAATCGCTTCCATTAACTCGTCATCGAGCATATCCGACTTTGAAATAGCAAGCAAATGCGTCTTGTCCAGCAATTCAGGATTATACTTTTTGAGTTCATTCAACAAAATAAAATACTCATCTTTTATATCATTACTGTCAGCCGGTATTACAAAAAGCAGTAGTGAGTTCCTTTCGATATGACGCAGGAACCGGAGTCCTAATCCTTTTCCTTCACTTGCACCTTCGATTATTCCGGGTATATCAGCCATTACGAATGATTTGCCACCTCGATAATCTACAATACCTAGGTTAGGCTCAAGAGTTGTGAAAGGATAGTTTGCAATTTTAGGTTTTGCGGCGGAAACTACAGATAAAAGGGTGGATTTGCCTGCATTAGGGAAACCCACTAAACCTACATCTGCGAGTATCTTCAGCTCCAATATTACCCAACGTTCCTCGTAAGGTTCTCCCGGCTGTGCATAACGAGGTGCTTGATTTGTTGATGTTTTGAAATGCTGATTTCCTAAGCCACCACGACCACCTTTAATAAGTGTTACTTCTTGTCCGTCTTCCGTAATATCACACAGGAACTCGCCTGTATGAGCATCGTAAGCAATTGTGCCACAAGGGACATCAATAATCTTGGATTCACCTTTTTTTCCGGACCGTTGTGCGCCTGTTCCCGGCTCACCATGACCTGCAAAAATATGTCGCTGGTAGCGCAAATGCAGCAGAGTCCAGAAGTTGCGGTTTCCTCGCAGGATTACACTTCCTCCTTCACCACCATCACCACCATCAGGACCACCTTTTGGAATATATTTTTCGCGACGGAAATGTGCAGATCCTCGTCCGCCCTTTCCGGAACGGCAAAATATCTTTACATAATCTATAAAATTTGTTTCCGCCATTTCAATATATAATTAGTAATCGATTAATTTAAGCAATTATTCTGTCAATAACAATTGCAATAGAATCAAATACTTCATCTATTGAGCCTTGCCCATGAATTCTGACAAGCTTAAACTGGTCATTATAAAAGCTTTTAAGTGGTTCAGTCTGTTCGTGGTAAATATTTAATCTTGATTCAATAACTTCTCTGTTATCATCGGAACGCCCTGAACACTCTCCTCTTTTTAGTATACGATTAACAAGCTCATCTTCTTCAACCTCAAGACTGAGTACTACAGACACCTTTTCGTCATATTTCTCAAGCATTTCGTCAAGTGCCTTACCTTGTGCTAATGTTCTAGGAAATCCATCAAAAATAAATCCCTTTACACCGTTCTTTTTCTTCATCAACTCATCCAGTTTGCAAATCATAACCTCATCAGGAATAAGAAGGCCTTTTGATATGTATGAGTCTACTTTTAGTCCAAACTCCGTTTTAGCCTCTATCTCGGCTCTCAACATGTCACCGGTTGAAACATGTTCCAGTTGATATTTCTTAGCTAGTTTTATACTCTGAGTACCCTTTCCTGAACCCGGTGCTCCAAAAATTACAATATTCAACATAATCAATTTTCAATAAATAAGTTGCAAAGATACATATTTTCACTGATTAGGCTATCACAATAACATCCCATATCACGGATTTTATGCTGTTTTAATAATAATGACATTATGAACCAATATTGCATATAAATGTTTTATATGAGAAGCTAATCATTAAAATCCTAATTATGAAAAAAGAAGAATTTAAACAGAAAACTCACAAAGTGCTTGATGATTTGTCGGACTATATCGACAAACTAGAACAAAAAGCAGACGAGATTACCGAAGATGCAAAAGACAAGTATTATGAACGGCTCAATAATTTAAAAGGTATAAAATATAACTTATCCTCCAAACTAGATGAGTACGAAAATATCACCGAATCAAAATGGGATGTGATTAAAGATAGCTCAGAGAAATTCTTTAAAACTGTATCGGATTCGTGGAAAGAAAACTTCACGAAAGTATCCGAAGCATTCAAAAAAGATAAAGATAATGTCTGATTTTTTGGAGGTACCTGGCGGATTTGAACCGCCGTAACCGGTTTTGCAGACCGACGCCTAACCACTCGGCCAAGGTACCGTTTCCTTATTTGAGGATGCAAATATAAGATATTTTTTTTAGTTACAAAAAGGTTCTATAATAATTGTGGGTTTATCAGAGCCCTATCTTAAATATGCAATAGGTTAATTATGTTTACTCCAATCCTTATTCAATAGTTTAAGAAAATAGCATTCTGAAAGCATCACTTACTTTTCTCACCTCTGCAATTTCAATCGAAAGTTTTTTGTTGAAACCTTTTAAATTGTTATATGGAATAAGTATACGTGAAAATCCAAGTTTATCCGCTTCCTGTACACGTTGCTCTATACGGTTAACCGGGCGGATTTCACCGGATAGCCCCACCTCTCCGCACAGACAGGTGTTATTATCTATAAAAATATCCAAGCTTGACGAAAGTACAGCACTAATGACCGCCAGATCCAAGCCGGGATCGTTAACTCTAAGTCCTCCGGCAATATTCAAAAATACATCTTTTTGTGCAAGCTTAAAACCAGCTCTCTTCTCAAGCACAGCAAGAAGCATGTTTAATCTTCTCACATCGAAGCCTGTAGTAGAACGCTGAGGAGTGCCATAAGCTGCTGTGCTGACCAGTGACTGCGTTTCAATTAAGAATGGACGTATACCTTCGATAGCCGCTGAGATAGCAACTCCACTTAATTCGTCTTGATTACGTGTGAGTAAAAGTTCTGATGGGTTACTGACTTCACGCAAACCGAAATGATTCATCTCATAGATACCTAATTCCGCAGTACTTCCATACCTATTTTTAATTCCACGAAGAATACGATACATATATTGCTGATCACCTTCGAACTGTAGTACAGCATCTACAATATGCTCCAATATCTTAGGCCCTGCGATGCTTCCATCTTTTGTAATATGCCCTACAAGCAAGACGGGGATACCACTTTGTTTAGCAAACTTCAAAAGTAGAGATGCGCATTCACGTACCTGAGAAATACTGCCTGGCGAAGATTCAAGAGATTCGGTAAATATGGTCTGAATAGAGTCAATAATTAACAGTTGCGGGACAACTTCTTTTACATGTCTAAAAATATCATCTAGATTAGTTTCGCAAAGCAATAAACAATTATCATTTTCAATTGACAACCTATCAGCTCTAAGTTTTAACTGACGTGCGCTTTCTTCGCCCGACACATAAAGTGAACGAATACCATTGAGCTTTAAAACAGTTTGTAGCACAAGTGTTGACTTGCCTATGCCGGGCTCTCCTCCTAAAAGGACAACTGATGCAGGAACCAGTCCTCCACCTAATACACGGTTTAGCTCCTCATCCCTCATATCAATCCTTTGCTCTTCGTCAACCTTGATTTCTTTCAAAGCCATGGGTTTATTTTTGATGTCACTAAATGAACGTGTATCCTCTTGTGAAGAAGATGCATTTTTGCGCATAAGTTCTTCTACAAATGTTGACCACTCTCCGCAAGCGGGACATTTTCCCATCCATTTAGGTGATTCGTAGCCGCAATTACTACAAAAATAAACCGATTTAAGTTTTGCCATTCTCTTTATCTTAATTTTCAAAGCACTCTAATCCACAAAAGCAGTTGAACAAATGTACATAATTTTCTTGTACATTTGCAGTACATATAAACCATTTGACTATGTCTATAATTATTTCATTAATTTCAAAATCACTGAACATCTCATATAAAAATATCGAGAGCACTGTTAAACTTCTCGACGAAGGAGCCACAATTCCTTTTATCAGTCGCTACCGAAAAGAGATAACGGGTGGTCTTGATGAAGTTCAGATTGCGAATATCAAAGAGATGAATGAAAAATACCTTGAGCTTGAAAAACGTAAGGAGTTCATCATAAAATCTATCTCTGATCAGGATAAAATGACACCGGAACTTGAAAGACTTATTTTGGACAGTTGGGATAGTACGAAACTTGAAGATATTTATCTCCCCTTTAAACCAAAACGTCAGACTCGTGCTGAAAAAGCACGTAAAAAAGGACTAGAAGGATTGGCAAAATGGCTTATGGTTCAACAATCTGAGTCAGTATCAATTAAGGCGTCAGAGTATATAAATGAGGAAGTCCCTGACGTTGAAAATGCTCTACAGGGCGCCCGTGATATTATTGCTGAGTGGGTTAATGAAGATGTGCAAGCACGACAAACGGTACGCAATATATTCTCGCGTGAAGCACTTATTACCTCTAAAGTAGTAAAAGGCAAAGAGGAAGAGGGTGAAAAATATTCCAATTATTTCGATTTTTCTGCTCCGCTTTCCAAGTGTCCTTCTCACCGCTTACTTGCTATCAGACGCGGTGAATCAGAAGGATTCCTCAGAGTATCAATTTCGGCTGATGAGGATAGATGCTTAGACAAGCTGGTCCCCCTTTATGCTAAAAATGATAGCGAAGCAGCTGATCACGTAGAAGATGCTGTAACCGACGCTTTTAAAAGATTGCTTAAACCTTCAATTGAAACTGAATTCGCCTCACTCTCGAAAGAAATAGCAGATGAATCGGCTATTTCAGTTTTTTCTGAAAATTTACGTCAGTTACTCCTATCTCCTCCTCTTGGACAGCAGAGAATTCTAGGAGTGGATCCCGGATTTCGTACGGGATGCAAGCTTGTTTGTCTTGATGCACAGGGTAATCTGATGCATAATGAAACCATTTATCCACATCCACCACAAAATGAGTTTTCAAAAGCGGGTAATAAAGTGGTGAAGCTGGTTTCGACTTATAAGATTGATGCAATTGCTATTGGAAACGGAACAGCAAGTCGTGAAACCGAAAAATTTATTACAAACCTACGCTATGAAAAAGAGGTAAAAGTGTTTGTTGTGAGCGAAAGTGGTGCGTCGGTTTACTCAGCATCAAAAATTGCAAGAGATGAATTTCCAGAATACGATGTTACGGTACGCGGAGCTGTTTCAATTGGTCGCCGCTTAAGTGATCCACTCGCTGAACTTGTGAAAATTGATCCAAAATCAATAGGTGTTGGGCAATATCAGCATGATGTTGATCAAAACAAACTAAAACGGTCGCTTGATCGAACTGTTGAGAGCTGCGTCAACTTAGTTGGTGTAAATCTTAATACGGCCAGCAAGCACCTGTTGACTTATGTTTCGGGACTAGGTGAGTCGTTGGCACAAAACATAGTTGATTATAGAAGCGAAAATGGTCCATTTAAGTCACGTAAAGAGTTGAAAAAAGTGCCTCAATTAGGGCCAAAAGCGTTTGAACAATCTGCAGGTTTTCTTCGAATACCTGATTCAAAGAACCCCTTAGATAATTCGGCGGTACATCCTGAGAGCTACCCCATTGTGGAGAAAATGGCTAAAGACATGAGTACTACTGTAAAGGATTTGATTAACAATAAACAACTGATAGATAATATTAATATAAAGCAGTATATAACGGCTTCCGCCGGTGAAGAAACTTTAACTGATATACTTCAGGAACTTGAAAAGCCGGGAAGAGATCCACGCTCTAAAGTACAAGTGCTCGAATTTGATCCAAATATCCGCACAATTAACGATCTAAAGGAAGGAATGATTTTGCCGGGTATTGTTACTAATATTACCAACTTTGGTTGCTTTGTGGATGTAGGCATCAAAGAAAACGGACTGGTTCATATTTCTGAAATGGCAAACCGTTTTATTTCAAATCCAAATGAAGTAGTTTCACTTCATCAACATTTAAATGTAAAAGTTATCTCTGTAGATCCGGAACGGAAAAGAATACAGCTAAGCTTAAAAAATTTGGATTAATATTGTAAACGTTTAATATGTTATTACAGTGAAATCTATAACTATAACCGTAAACTGAGGATATTTATCAGAATTGAATAATCTGAAGCTACCGATTATTAAGACCTATTACATGTTAAAAACCTCCAAAGTTGAATAAATTCATATACGTAGTGCTATAAATTCTTTTCAATTTGAAATTTATATCTATTTTTGCATAAAAGAGATTAAACATGAAACCATCTGAAAGAATCCTCATTATACTTTTGGGTGTCTTTTTGACCTTTTTTTACACCAACTCACTGTCTGCACAGAACAGAGGTTTTACTGTAGTGATAGACCCCGGACATGGGGGAAAAGATCCCGGTGCATCAGGGTCAACATCTAAAGAGAAAGATATTGTATTGTCAGTTGGACTTAAATTAGGTAAGCTTATAGAGAACAATCACCCTGACGTAACAGTTTTATATACCCGGGATAAAGATATCTTTGTTCCTCTAAATCAGAGAGCTTCGATTGCTAACAAGTCGCATGCAGATCTCTTCATTTCTCTTCACTGCAATGCTCTTGATCGCAGAAAAACTTCTCCTCAAGGAGTAGAAACATTTATTCTTGGATTACACAGAAGTAATGATAACTTGAATGTAGCAAAGGCAGAAAACTCTGTAATTATGTACGAAGATGACTATTCCGTTAAATACGAAGGGTTTAATCCTAATGAGCCCGAATCGTATATTATTTTTGAGTTCATGGCAAATGAGTTCCTTGATAAAAGTGTTCAATTGGCATCCTTTGTACAAAACCAGTTAGTAAAAAACTCCAAGCGAGTAAACCGTAATGTAAGACAAGCTGGATTTCTAGTATTACGTGAAGTTGGTATGCCCAGTATTTTGATTGAATTAGGATATATAAGTAATAAACAAGAAGAAAATTATTTAAAAAGCAGCAGCGGACAGACATCTTTGGCTAATTCAATATATAATGGTTTTAGAGATTATAAAAAAGAACATGACAAAAAAAGCTATGTTTTCTCTGGTCAGGGTAAAACATCCACTAGCAATGAAACGGTCAGTAATATCACCTCTGCAAGTGTAAGAGAATATAGAATTCAGTTTTTAACTTCTTCACATATGCTTGAAAACGGATCTTTTGAATTTAAAGGTATTAGCCCTGTAGATTTTTATAATGATGGCGGTTTATACAAATATACTTACGGTAAGACAGATAATCCAAATGAATTAAAAAGTGAACTCAAAGATATTAAGAAGAAATTCAAAGATGCCTTTATTATTGAGCTTGAAAATGGCAAACGCGTGAAGTAAGCGGATTTTAATGTATGAAAAGTAATCTAAGCAGGAACGCTCTAATCGGATTGGCATTTTTAGCCAGTCTATTTATGATTTACTTTGGGATTAATTTCTTGAAAGGATCAAATATTTTTAAGAAGCAGAACCAGTATTATGCAATTTTCACTGATGTTTCAAAATTGTCGATATCTTCACCAGTTTATGTAAAAGGTTATCAAGTAGGACTAATTAATAATATAAAAATGATCGATTCCGATCCTATTCAGTTTTTAGTAGGAATAAATCTTGAAAAAGACATTGCAATTACCGAAGGTAGTTACCTTGAATACGGGATAGATATGTTTGGAGCATCTACAGTTAACTTAGTTTTGGCATCAACTGACAGATATTTGCATACTGGTGACACTCTTTCGGGTGATAAAAAGCCGGACATAATGGATGGAGTAGACGGAATAGTGCCGAGGGCAGACTCAATCCTTCTAAGAATTGATTCTATAGCATATTCATTAAACAAACTTATATCTCATCCTGCATTAGAAAATTCAATTATAGGAATCGGAGCTACTATTAATCAACTTAATAATTCGAGTCAAAGTCTTAATAAAATAATAAAATCACTGGAAACAGATCTGCCACTGATAAGTCAGAACCTTAATACTGTTTCAGGTGATTTAAAAACAATGAGTAACGAACTCTCTCAATTAGATATTAAAAATACATATAAATCGATAGATGAAACAATTAATAATTTAAAATTGATATCTGAAAAATTCAATAGCAATGAGAATACACTTGGACTTTTAATGAATGATACCAGATTGCATGATAGTTTAAATGTTACTTTAGATAATGCAACAAGATTACTTGAAGATATTAGAAAGAATCCTGACCGATATCTTACCATACGTTTAAAATTATTTTAATTTTATCTATATAGACTCATTCTAAATAGACGACTTTTTAATAATAGGATTGTAACACTCTGTTCAACCGACCTTAAGCAACTTTAGTGTAATAAATTTGTATTTTTTAAATACTCAAAAGAAAAATTTATATCTACCTGCTAATCAGCTCTATTTGCTTTTGCTTGCATTTATAACACTAATATAATGAAGAGGTTAGCTGTATTTGATTGATAAATAGCACATTTTTTTGAAAATAATTTTCAATAAAAAGTTTCATTTTTTTATCTCAGTTTTTTTTTGAAAATTTGTAAATCAATATCGAAAGAAGAAAATCAATTTTTTTGAACTAATAGAACTAAATGAATAGTAATTGCACTGATTTATGGAACAACTGTCTGAATGTAATCCGGGATAATATACCCGAACCTGCATTTAATACATGGTTTGCTCCAATTATTCCTCTTAATTACAACAATCAGATGCTCACAATACAGGTTCCTAGTCAATTCTTCTATGAGTATCTGGAAGATAAGTATCTGGATTTAATACAGCAAACTCTTTATCGTGAAATTGGCGAAGGCACTATCCTGAATTACAGAATTTTGGTTGAAACGGAAAGCAATACCGCAGTCGAGATGCGTGGAGAAAGCAAAAAGTTCACCGGAATAGATAATAATCCAAACAAAAAAATAAGTGCTAAAGTCCCAAGTCCTTTTGATAGAGTGGAAACATCAGAGTTTGATTCACAAATAAACTCTAAATATACTTTCAATAATTTTTTTGAAGGAGAAAGCAATAAATTAGCAAGAACGGCAGCTGAAGCAGTTGCTCAGAATCCTGCAAAAACAGCTTTCAATCCCTTCTTTCTTCACGGCAATTCGGGTGTTGGCAAAACTCATTTATGCCATGCAATAGGATCGACTATATTAGAGCTTTATCCTGATAAAAAAGTGCTATATATCTCAGCCCATCTGTTTAAAGTTCAATATACAGATGCCAGAAGATTTAATACTATCAACGATTTCATTAATTTCTACCAAGGAATAGATGTACTCATTATAGATGACATTCAGGAACTATCAGGATTAGAGAAAACTCAAAATACTTTTTTCCACATATTCAATCACCTGCATCAGAATAATAAACAACTGGTGATGACATCGGATTGTGCACCTATGGATATGCAGGGTGTAGAAGAACGACTACTTACACGTTTCCGCTGGGGGCTAACCGCGAAGCTTGAACGCCCTGATAAAGAACTACGCAAAAAAATATTGCAGAACAGGGTGTTGTCTGATGGCCTTTCTATCCCGGAGAGTGTAATTGATTATATTGCGGAGAGTGTAACGGAAAACGTACGTGATTTAGAAGGAATTATTGTTTCATTAATGGCACACTCTATTATCAATAATCGTGAAATTGATATGAACCTGGCACGTAGGGTAGTAGAGCAAAGCATTAAATTTGAGAGAAAACGTATTACAGTTCAGAAAATTCAAGATACCGTTTCAGACTTTTATAGTATCAAAAAAGAACTTATTCACTCAGCATCCAGGAAACGTGAAATTGTTCAAGCGCGTCAAGTTACAATGTTTTTCATTAAAAAACATACAGAATTATCGCTATCACAAATAGGCGCGCAAATTGGGAACCGTAGCCACGCCACTGTACTCCATGCTTGCAATACAATAAAGAACTATTACGATGTGGATAAAAACTTCCGTTCAGATATAGAAGAAATAGAAAGGCTACTTAATTCTTAATCAGTTCGTAACGACTTCCCTTTTCTGCTAATTTCACACTTTACCCCCATTCTCTTTTGTCTTAGTAAAGTAAATAGCTATATTTGCCTGACGCTAGTATATCATATAAGAAATGAAATATTTTTATAACAGCAATTTAATTCTGATTTTGCTGTTTGTAAGTTTATCTCTATACTCACAAGTACCTGAAGGATATTATTCATCAGCAGATGGTAAATATGGAGCTGAGCTTAAGACAGCACTGTTTCAGATAATTAGAAACCCAAAGGTTGTTGCCTATTCAGAATTATGGAAAGCATTTGAAGTTACTGATTCAAGAAAGAATCACACGGTATGGGATATCTACTCAGACAATACGGACGGGACTGCTAATTACTATTATACTTTCTCATCGAATCGATGCGGATCTTATAGAAAAGAGGGTGATTGTTACAATCGTGAACACACACTACCCAGAAGCTGGTTTAAAGGTTCGCGGCTACTTGAATCAGATCTATATCACGTTTATCCAACTGATGGATATGTCAATAATCGTCGTGGGGACCTTCCTTATGGAGAGGTTGGTATAACAATATGGGAATCAACAAATGGTTCTAAGATTGGACAAAACACCGTTGGTAATTATACAAAAACAGTTTTTGAACCTATTGATGATTACAAAGGAGATATTGCACGTACATACTTCTATATGGTTACTGCTTATGAAGACATAGTTCCACAATGGAATTCTGATCAACTAGAAGGCAATAGTTACCCTGCTTTTAACAACTGGTCGCTTAAACTTTTACTTAAATGGCACCGAGAAGATCCTGTCAGTTTAAAAGAAGTTCGAAGAAACGAGGAAGTAAGTAAAATACAAGGAAACAGAAATCCTTTTATTGATTACCCCGAGCTCGTAGAACATGTATGGGGAATAAACAGTTCAATTGCATTTGAATCGGATCAATATATTAATAGTTATCTCCTAATTGAATACAGTCCCTTTGAACGCTGGCTCGATCAACAACGATGGGTAAAAAATCTTAAACAGTACTTAAATAAAGAAAAGTGATGAAAAGATTTTGGTTTACACTTCTTCTTATACCTCACTTCTTAATCACAATCTTTGGATCCATTAAATCGGATACTCTTACAATTGCTGTAATTACAGATTTACATTATCTGTCACCCAATCTTGCTTTTGAAGGTGATGCACTGGATACTTACGAAAGGCTGACAGGAAGAAATACCAAGGATCTTAATCAAGTTTTAGAAAAGGTTATTAACGATTTAATCGCTGAAAAAATTGATATATTGTTTGTTGCCGGTGATATTACTAACCATGGAGAGAGATTGAGTCATACCGGATTTATTGAAAAAATATTGCCATTAAAAAAAGCAGGAGCACGGATTTTTGTAATCCCAGGTAATCATGATATTAACATACCTGATGCTAAAGCTTATATAGGAAATAACACCATACCAACTGAAAGCATTACTAAAGAGGAGTTTGCTGACATTTACAAATCTTTTGGTTATAAGGATGCAATCTATAGAGATGAAGTGTCTTTAAGTTATCTGTCTGAAATAAATGGAAATACATGGCTATTGGCTATCGATTCAAATCTTTACGATGATTATAATACAGGTTACCTTTCAGGAGGAAGAATAAAACCACAAACTTTGAAATGGATTCTGAATATTCTTAACGAGGCAGATACTAAAGGAGTACGAGTTTTAGGTATGATGCATCATGGATTGATTGAGCATATACCATATCAAAGCACTCTTTTCCCTGATTATCTTATTGAAGAGTGGCAGAAAAATTCCGATTTGCTTGCAGATGCGGGACTTGAGGTGGTTTTCACCGGCCATTTTCATTCTAATGATATTACTTTACGTACTTCAACTGCCGGAAATGTGATTTATGATGTAGAGACCGCAAGTTTAGCTCAATATCCATTTGCATATCGGATTATGAAGTTAAGTGATTCTGACTTATCTATTGACACAAGGTTTATAACCTCTATTCCCGGTAAACCTAATTTATCTGAAGAGTATAGCAGGAAACTTGAAACAATTACCGGAAGAGTTGCGAGGAACCGACTAAAAAGTTTAGGTATACCTTTTTCAGAAGAAATGATGAAAGTGCTCACAGATCTTATAGTCAAACTAAACATATCTCATGTAAAAGGAGATGAAAAGCCCGACCCTGAAGTTATCGAAGCAGTACGTGCTTTTGCTTTATTTCTAGGAAACGAAGTTGACGAAAAAGACTACTCTTTTGACTTTCCACCTGCTGATAATAAGTTAATTATAGAATTCAGCTCTTCTAATTATAAATAAGCGATATAATTGTTATGATGAGTAATATTGAACATTTGAAATTATGTATGAAACCTGACTGTTTAGAAGCCGGTTGTGATGAAGCGGGGCGTGGTTGTTTAGCCGGACCCGTATTTGCAGCTGCAGTTATATTACCAATAGATTTTGATTGCATGGAGCTAAATGATTCAAAGAAACTGACTGAAAAGCAAAGAGATGAATTGCGAATAATAATTGAAGAAAATGCTTTGTATTACTCTGTTGCATCTTGTTCTCCCCAAGAAATAGATCAACTTAATATACTATGGGCATCTGTAGCTGCAATGCACAAAGCATTGATTGGACTTAATACAGTCCCTGATCATATCATTGTAGATGGGAACCATTTTAAGCCATTTAATGATGTACCGTACAGTTGTGTCATTAAAGGTGATGCTGAATATCAATCAATTGCTGCTGCTTCGATTCTTGCAAAAACACACCGAGACGAATATATGAAAGATTTACATCGGCAGTTTCCTGAATATGACTGGGATCACAATAAGGGATATCCTACTCGGGCACACAGAAAAGCTATTCGTGAAAACGGAATCACCATTCATCACCGCAAGAGTTTTAACCTGTTTGAGCGACAGCTAATGCTAAATTTGTAGAAATTATAAAAACAAAGTATGGTAAGGCTCAAGGCATTAATTCAGCCAGTTTTTCATCTAGTGCAACACCTCTTAAATCTTTCTCAATTATTACGCCTTCTTTATCAAGAAGCACTGTATGAGGAATTCCTATAATAGCATACAGATCGACAACCTGACTATCCCAATATTGCAGATCTGACATCTGTGGCCACGTCATATTCAAATCTTTTATTCCTTTTGTCCATGTTTCATAATCCTTATCAAGAGAAACCCCTACCACTTCAAAACCTTTTGATTTATATTTATTGTATGCAGCAACTACATTAGGCATTTCCTGACGGCAAGGACCGCACCAGGCTGCCCAGAAATCAACAAGTACATACTTTCCCTGTCCTGCATAATCTGAAAGCGAAATTTCATTTCCTTCGGGATCTTCTAAAGTGAAATCTACAAACTCCTTACCCACAGCTACTTTATCGAGGTTCTCCAAACGTTCTATAATACGCTGTACATTCTCCTGCGATTTAAATGATTCATCAGCAAGATAAAGTATCTCCTTTTGTTGTACCGGTTTGAACCTTGATGAAGAAGAGATAAATACATATTGTCCCAACTGATTATCGATATTTTTTCTTGCAAAATTATAATTAAGTTCAGTCAACTGATCACTGATATTGTCATATTCCTGATCAATTTCAGCCTCAAGCTCACTAGTCATAGTTCCTTCAGCGTTAGCTTTATTAAAACGATCTATAACTTTACGTATATTACCTACAAGTGCTTTTTGCTCAATTCTCATGTCGTTGTATGCATTATTAACAGGTGTGCCGATAACGTTGACAACAGAATCAAAACTCATTATAATTTTACCGGGTTCGATAAGAACAGGCACTCTAATTTCATATTCAGAGTTAACTTTTTCATCAAGAGTTATAAAACGGAGATAAGTTGTATCTGCAACACCGGAGAATTCAAAATTACCATTTTGGACTACTGTAGTATCTGTTGCCACCAGAGTTTCATCAGTCATTTGCTGCATGTAAACATTAGTCCCTTCATAAGCTGCATCAGCAACCGTACCTTTTATAGAATAATCTTTATTTTGGCATGATAAGAGTAAAACGCCTGCCGTTATAAATAAATAAATAAGTTTCTTCATTTTAATTCTTTTTTTATTTTAAAGTAGTTGCAAAGATATGTAAATTATACACATAAGGAATAATTTACATGATTTTTATTAACTCTCTGCAATATTGAATAATATGTTACGTTTTAATTAAACAAATCAAAACGAAAATGAGTTTATATAATCCAAAATTTACTGATGATTATAATGGTTACATAAACAGTAAATCGAGTCCGTCAGTACTCTCTTCAACCATCATCAAACAGTTCGCATTGTGTGTGTATATAGAAAATAATCTCTGCTTTCGAGAAAGAATGTTTTTCCTAAACTGACTGAGTAAATATCTAACCTAAATTATCGGATGATTTGAATAATACCTAAATCGATAGAAATAATACATTTCAACTAGTATTGTTTTAGTTTTATAGTATTGTCATGAAAAAGCAGTTGTATCTTTAATATTTTTCAATTACTTTTGAATAAATAAACTTGTTAATTATGAGCACGATTGTTGCCCCCTCACTTTTAGCGGCGGATTTTCTGAATCTTGAAAAGGACATAGAAATGCTTAATCGCAGTGAAGCTGACTGGATTCATCTGGATATAATGGACGGAGTGTTTGTACCAAATATCTCTTTCGGATTTGCCGTAACTAACCTACTTAAAAAAGTTGCAAAAAAACCACTGGACACACACCTTATGATTGTTCAGCCGGAAAAATTCATAGAAGAGGTCGCTTCTAACGGGACTACATATATGAATGTTCATTTTGAAGCTTGCAGCCATCTACATAGAGTTGTACAACAAATACGCAACAGTGGCATGAAACCCGCTGTTACACTTAACCCGCATACGCCCGTTTCTTTTCTGGAAGATATTATTAAAGACGTTGATATGGTTCTACTTATGTCTGTCAACCCAGGTTTTGGGGGCCAGAAATTTATTGAAAATACAGTAAAAAAAGTTGCACAATTAAAAGAGATGATTCTCAAACTGAATGCAACTGCACTTATTGAAGTAGATGGAGGAATAAACCTTGAAACAGGCAGAAAACTGGTAGATGCCGGAGCAGATGCACTAGTTGCAGGCAGTTTTGTCTTTTCATCTGAAAATCCTGAAGAAACAATCAGACAATTAAAGGCGCTTTAGATCAAATAAAACTATTTGGCCCCAACTCCTTTCTTTCGATTCCGGAGCTCATCTGTGTTGAAAACAGGCTCCCTTTCATCTACCTTTAGTATATGTCTACAGAATTAGGGAAAACACCTTTCTTGCGATTATTACTACCAGTAATAACAGGTATTGTAATTAGCTTTTTCTTTCCCGGGTTTTCTTTCATAAGCACGCATATTATAGGGATAGCCGGGCTCCTATTAATTTTGATATCAGCTTTTTTGAGAAAAGAGCAAATATTCAGATTCAGATGGTTGTTTGGAGTCGGCATTTTTTTATTTATACTCTCTCTTTCGCAGCTGCAGTATCAGCAACAACAACGAAAAACAGACTTTACTTTTTTAGAAATTCCACAATATTATATTGGGACAATAACTAGTATACCTGAGATAAAATCTAAAACAATTGCTTGTAACATTAAAATTAATGAGCCTAAAGCAAATAAAGTAATTTTATATATACAGCAAACTGATGAAGCCAAATTGCTTGAGCCGGGCGATGAGATTGTATTTTATGCAAGAATACAGCCTTTTAGACACTTTGACAATCCAAATGACTTTGATTATCCTCGTTATATGAAAATAAAAGGTTATTCCGGATCTGCTTATGTGCCATCTTCTGCATGGAATAAAACAAAAAGAGAATCAATATCCATTACTACTGCTTCACAAAGATTCAGGATAAAAGCTCTTGACTTTTACAAACTGTTTGAACTTAATGATGATTCTTATGCTTTTATTTCCGCTTTAACACTTGGATATAAGGAAGATCTCTCCGAAAGTTTGCAAGAAGCTTTCCGCATATCAGGCACAGCACATATACTTGCTGTCAGTGGACTACATGTTGGAATAATATATATTGTAATAAATCTGATGTTTTCATTCCTTGGCAAACATGGCAACCCTAATATTATCAGACAACTAATTGTGATCATATTACTTTGGGCATATGCTTTTTTTACGGGTATGTCAGCTTCAGTTGTTAGAGCAACAATTATGCTAACAATAAATTGTGTTTCAAAAATGTTCAACCGCAAAGGTTTTACCTACAACACACTAATAGCTGCTGCTTTTTTTATACTTATATATAATCCTTTCAATCTGTTTGATGTAAGCTTTCAGATGAGTTTCGGAGCCGTATTTGCGATTCTATTTTTCCAGCCAAAATTCAAAGCATTGTATACTCCAACAAATAAAGTTTTGGGATACATATATAATCTGTTCACAATTTCTCTATCAGCTCAACTTGGAGTTTTCCCACTTGTCCTTTATTATTTCGGTACATTCCCCATCTATTTTTTTATTACAAACCTTCTGGTTGTACCACTTGCGGGATTGATTATCTATTCAATTATGCCCCTTATATTACTTAGCCTGCTATCTTCTTTTACAGCAGGAATGTTCAATTTCTTTAATATTTTCTTTCAGTGGTTTGTTAAAACACTTATAGAAATTACCTTTCGAATAGTCTATTTTGTAGAAACGCTACCTTTTGCACAAATTGCCAATATAAATATTACTACTTTCCAACTTATCCTAATTATTATCATCACATTTAGTTCTGGTTACTGGCTATTTAAACATCGGCCAAAGCCTTTGTTGATTGCACTTTCTACTATTTTGATATTTGTACTTACATCAACTTATGCTATAATAACAAAATAGCATAATCCCGAAACAAATACATTAGCTCAGGCGTTAAATTTCACGATGTATGATAAGATGGAGCATTTTCACTGATTTTTTTGTACTTTTGCTTATTAAAAGCAAAGATTTAAACAGCGGAATGTATAATTTACCACAAATTACCGAGGTAATAGAACCACAAAAAGTGGAGCAGATAATCAATCTGATTGATAACTCTGAAAAGATTGTAATTACCACTCATCTATCTCCTGATGGTGATGCAATCGGATCCTCCCTTGCACTATACCATTTTATCAAAAACAGAGGCGGAAATGTGATGATTATTGTTCCTAATTCACTACCTTATTTTCTCAAGTGGATGAAAGGAGTGAATGAAATTGAAGTTTTTGATTATAATCCGTCAGCAGGATATAAAATACTTATGAATGCTGATTTAATCTTCTCATTAGATTATAATACTTTCAAAAGAGTAGGAGATGTTGGTCCTGCTTTAGAAAATTCACCGGCTACAAAAATATTGATTGATCACCACCAGTCTCCAAGTGATATTTTCGATATTATTGTATCAAAACCCCGGATTTCATCAACAAGCGAACTAATATTTAGACTCTTTTATCAGGCAGGAAAATATGATGAAATATCAAAAGTTGAAGCTGAGTCAATTTACTGCGGTATGATGACCGACACCGGGGGGTTTACATATAACTCAGCAGACCCGGAAATTTTTGAAATAATAAGCTTGTTGTTACGTAAAGGTATCGACAAAGATACAATTTACTCAAATGTGTTCAATAACTATTCAGAAGAAAGATTCAGACTGCTTGGATTTACTCTTTCACAAAGGATGGAAGTTTACCACGACAAACATTCAGCACTTCTCTATCTTTCAAATGAAGATCAATCTAAATTTCGCTTAAATAAAGGTGATACAGAAGGTTTTGTAAATTATCCGCTAAGTATTAAAGGGATCATATTCTCTACATTTATTCGTGAAGAAGAAGGTATTGTTAAACTATCATTTCGTTCACAAAAATCGTTTAGATGCAATGAGTTTGCCTCAGAAATATTTAATGGAGGTGGACATATTAACGCTTCCGGGGGTGAATTCATGGGAAGTCTTGAAGAGGCACTAAAGATCTTTTCTAATGGATTAGAAAAATACAAGAGAAAATTAATAGATGCTGTTAAAGAGGATTAACCCATTTTAAAGAAAAGATTTAGTTAAGTTTATGTATTTTTGTCGGCACAATCATTTATACGAAAAATAAATATGAAAAGATTTCACTCAATTTTTATACTTTTATCAGTACTGTTGTTTATCGCAACATCCTGTAAAGATCAAAAGACCTATGCCGAATATTTAAAAGATGAATCAAAGGCAATTGAACTTTTTATCCTTAAGAAGGATATATCTGTATTAGAAAACTTTCCCAAAAATGGCGTTTTTAATCAGAATGATTTTTACAAAGATCCTAACTCAGGAGTCTATTACAACATTATTGAATACGGCGATACTACAAAAAAACTACAAATAGCAGAAAAAGTCTATTCTCGATTCAGTGGCATATATTTCATGATTAATGATTCTGTGAAATTCTCCAACTTGACCAACACAATGCCATTTGAAATAGAGTTTTATGGACAGGTAAACTCCAACACAAGAAGTTATTATGATATACCGGGTCTTGCGGTTCCACTAACAAAGGTTGGGCATAATGGAGTAGTAAAACTGATCGTTCCTTTTCTTATGGGTTCATCAACAGACAGACAACAATATCAACCTGTATTTTACGACCATGTAGAATACAGATTCGAAAAACAAATTTGGTAATAGCAATATATAATCCCTATGACATTAATTAAATCGATATCCGGAATAAGAGGCACCATAGGAGGTTGCCCGGGGGACAATCTTACACCTCTTGACATTTTAAAGTTCACTGCTGCGTATGCTTCTTTAATTATTGAGACTTCTCAATCATACAGACCATTAATAGTTGTTGGTCATGATGCTCGCATCTCGGGTGAAATGGTACATAGTATAATAATAGGAACATTAATAGGTATGGGTTGCGACGTTACCGATATTGGAATGGCTACAACCCCTACTACAGAGATTGCAGTTATTAAAGAAAAAGCTGCCGGTGGTATAATAATAACAGCCAGCCATAACCCAAAACAATGGAATGCACTAAAACTATTAAACAGCGAAGGCGAGTTTCTAAGTGCTGAGGAGGGTAAAACAATATTATCTTATGCTGAAAAAGGAGATTTCTCTTTTGCTGAAGTTGATAATTTAGGAAAAGTAACACAAAAACAATATCTGCAGGAGCACATACAAAGTATATTATCGCTTGAGCTTGTAGATACCAAAGCAATCAAAGAAGCAAACTTCCGTGTTGCAATTGACTGTGTTAACTCAGTAGGAGGAATTGCAATTCCGGAATTACTTTATGCTCTTGGCGTAAAGAAAATCTTCAAATTACATTGTGCGCCTCATGGTAATTTTTCACATAACCCTGAACCATTACCACAAAACCTCACTGAATTAGCATCGCTTACACGAAGTTCCAAAGCCGACGTAGGTTTTGCTGTTGATCCCGATGTTGACCGATTGGCTATTTACTGCGAAAATGGTGAACCTTTTGGAGAAGAGTACACTTTGGTTTCAGTTTCTGATTATGTTTTACAGCATACACCAGGCAATACGGTTTCAAACCTAAGTTCAACAAGAGCCCTCAGAGATGTAACAATTCAAAAAGGAGGTAATTATTATGCCGCAGCTGTTGGTGAAGTAAATGTAGTTACTAAAATGAAAGAAGTAAATGCAATAATAGGTGGAGAAGGAAATGGTGGAGTAATCTATCCTGCCTCCCATTACGGTCGCGATGCTCTTGTTGGTATAGCTCTGTTTCTAACACAACTTGCAAAGTCTGGGAAAAAGCCATCTGAGATAAGAGAAAAATATCCTTCATACTTTATGGCAAAGCAAAAAGTGGAGCTAACAAAAGAAATGAATATTGATAATATTCTAGAAAAAATAAAAGAAAAATTCTGTGATCAAAAAATAACTGATATCGATGGTGTTAAAATTGATTTTAAAGATAAATGGGTACATTTAAGAAAATCAAATACCGAACCGATAATTCGAATATATTCTGAAGCACGCTCAGAAAGTGACGCAAAAAAAGTAGGAGAGCAAATTATCAGTTTGATAAAAGAGCTTGCTTAAACAACAACTCATAAAAGAACTAATGAAAGATGCATTAATCAGCAGAGATGAGATACGTGGCTTACATCCTGTATTTCGTGGAAAATATGGAGACAGCCTTATTGATTTCGGCGTAAGAGTTTCAGCATTGCATGTTCCAAACGAAATTTATGATCGTTCTAAACATCTTACAGGTCACGAATTTTGTAAAGATGTTTTGGATAAGCTGGAAATTAAACGTATATTACGTAATATAGAAGTTCTAGATAACTTTAAAGACAAACCGTTTATTACTGTATCAAATCACCCATACGGTCATATTGACGGAATTGCAGTGATTGAAACTTTTGCTAGTCGGGTAAATAATTACAAGATAATGGTAAATTATATACTAGGCCTTATCGACACGATGGCAGATAATTTTATCACCGTAAATCCTCTTAAGAATGAAGAAAAAAACAAAGTTACTTTTGCCGGAATAAGAGATAGTATAGCACATATCCAGAAGAAACATCCTATGGGATTTTTCCCGGCAGGGGCTATATCCAACCTCTATTTAAAAAATAGAAGGTTTGTAATTGAAGATCGTGAGTGGCAACCAGCGGTACTGAAAATTATTCAAAAAGCAGGTGTGCCGGTTATACCGGTTCATATTTCCGGGCGGAACAGTAAATCATTTTATCTGTCAAGGATATTTGGATGGAAATTCCGTAACTTACGACTCTGTCACGAACTTTATAACAAAAAAGGGAAAGAGATGATAATTACATTAGGTGAACCCATCATGCCGGAGATAATAAAACGTATAAATGGTGATACAGTTAAACTGGGTAAATTCCTTAAAGATAAAACTTATTCATTAGGAATAAAATAAAAAACATTCACGCACTTATGGCGAAGCAATTAATACAGCAGATCAAACAACGATTCGAAATTATTGGTACGTCTCCTGAACTAGACCGTGCTATTGATATAGCATTACAGGTGGCTCCAACCGATCTTTCGGTACTAATAACTGGTGAGAGTGGGGTCGGCAAAGAAAACTTCCCGCAAATAGTGCATCAATTCAGCAAACGCAAACATGGACCTTATTTTGCTATAAACTGCGGATCTATACCTGAAGGAACTATTGACTCTGAATTGTTTGGTCATGAAAAAGGTTCTTTTACCGGTGCTACAGGCACTCGCAAAGGTTATTTTGAAGTTGCTGATGGTGGCACTCTTTTTTTAGATGAGGTTGGAGAGCTTCCATTATCTACTCAGGCTCGTCTGTTGAGAGTTCTCGAAAGTGGCGAATTTATAAAAGTGGGCTCTTCAAAAGTAGAGAAAAGTAATGTGCGTGTAGTTGCTGCAACTAACCTTGATCTTGTTAACGCCGTTGAAAAGGGCAGATTTCGTGAGGATCTCTATTTTAGGCTTAACACTGTTCCTATTCGTATCCCTGCACTACGTGACCGCAAAGAAGACATTCCTCTCCTGTTTAGAAAATTTGCAGGAGATTGTGCAGAAAAATATATGATGCCACCGATAACACTTACAGAAGATGGTACAGGGAAACTAAAAGATTACAGATGGCCGGGTAATGTACGTCAACTTAAAAATATCACTGAACAGATTTCAATAATTGAAAAAGAGCGTGTCATAACATCTGATATACTACAAAAATACTTGCCTTATAATGAGGTGGGGATGCTTCCAGTTTCATTATCAAAGATTCAGGAAAACAAACACAAATCATTCACCAATGAACGGGAAATACTGTATCAGGTACTGTTTGATATGAAGAAAGATATATCAGACCTTAAACAGGTAGTTAACAACATTCTAGATGAAGCAGGACAGCATACACCAACAATAATCCCAAGTGACCATACAAGAGTAGCAGTTCCCGTAAAATATGAGCCGTACACTGAAAACATTTCGATTAACGAAACAGAAAAAAATGATATTCAAGAAGCCACTGAATACGAAGAGAGCACACTCTCTATCAGTGAAGTTGAAAAAGATATGATTGCCAAAGCCCTAGATCGTCATAACGGAAAAAGAAAACTTGCTGCTATAGACCTTGGTATTTCGGAACGTACACTTTATAGAAAAATTAAAGAATACGATTTATAATAAAATCGCTACTATGAAAGGTATAAAATATATTTCTCTGACATTGCTGATATTTATCACTATCTCATGTAATGTGTCCTATTCTTTCAGAACAGCTTCAATTAACTACGAACTTACCAAAACACTATCGTTGGGTCGCTTCGTTAATCAAGCTCCGCTTGTATATCCCCCTCTGGAACAAAAATTTAATGAGGAAATGGTTGATATGTTTACCCGAAACACTCGACTTCAACTGGTTAATCAAAACGCAGACATGGAAATTGAGGGTGAAATTGTAGGGTACCAGTTAACGCCTTTAGCAGTTCAAGAAGATGCTTTCGCTTCGGAAACAAAGCTTACAATGACTGTTAGAATGCGGTTTCGCAATAATAAAACCGATGAGCCCGATATGGAAGAAACAATTTCAGCAAACCGAACATTCTCAAGTAATACTATTTTCGATACGGTTCAGGATCAATTAATTAATGAACTAATAGATGAAATAGTGGATCAGATATTCAACGCTACCATGGCAAACTGGTAATTTATATGAAAAAAGAAGATCTATACCAAATAATAGAAGATGATAATTTCGAAAATATATCAATTGACGAATTAAAGAATGTTGTTGATAAATATCCATACTTTCAGTCTGTAAGACTTATGTTCACTAAAAAACTACAAATTTCAGACAACGATGAATATGGTAATGAATTAGCTAAAACAGCAATTTTATGTGCTGACAGAAAGAAGTTGTTTTATATGATTCAATCCGACAAGTATGATAAGCTATTTTATACGCCGGAAAGTACCTTACCAAAAGATGGGGATAGAACAGAAGTATTGCTTGATTCATACTTCAACTCATTCAGAAATGAAGATTCTAATTATGCATCTTCTGAAATGTCTGATATGGATTATGCCACAACGGATTATTTCGGTTATCTTGAATCATTAGGGATAGATTCTAATGCAGATTCTAATTATGAACCTTTTGAACATCAGGATATTATTGATGCTTTCATAAATAATAATGATTCTAACCAAATACAAATACACCCTTTTAAGGAAAACAAAGACAATAGTAAGAAAAAAGTTACAGATAAAGTAGAAAAAGCTAATGTTGAGGAAGGTAATGAATTTCTTACCGAAACACTAGCTAAAATTTATATCAAGCAAAAGAAATATGAACAAGCACTTACAATTATTAAGCGATTAAGTTTGACTTTTCCGAAAAAAAGTAGTTACTTTGCGGACCAAATTCGTTTTCTAGAATATTTGATTATAAACGAAAAAACAAAATAAATAGACATTATGTATATTTTTATCACAATTTTGATATTGCTCGCTTCAATACTTATGATTTTTGCTGTTTTAGTTCAGAAATCAAAAGGTGGTGGTTTAGCAAGCGGTTTCTCCTCATCCAACCAGATAATGGGAGTAAGGAAAACAACAGATTTCCTCGAGAAATTTACATGGACATTAGCCGCAATTGTGATTTTGCTAAGTATCCTTACAGCTAAATACACAGCTTCACGATCTAATAGACCTCAGTCACAGATTGAAGTTCAGCAACCAGCTCCGCTTAGCCCATCAACTGCACCTGATGTTACGCCTATAGCTCCTTTCCAAACGCAAGAAATTCCTGCAGAAACTCCTACTGAATAACCTATTAAAAGAGATTCTGAAAACTGAATAAGTCCTTGCGGAACAAAATTTGATAAAATGAAAAGATGGTACTTATATCTGCTTTTATTTTTACCAATTATTACAAATGCACAGGGATTCACATACGATACAATAAGAGTTGCATCTGACGACTCACGGAACATTCATAAAAGCCGGGAACGCACATCATTAATTAATTACAACAAAGTATCTCAACCGACATTAGATAGAAGCAAACTACGCTTAGGGGCTAACCTGGGACTCTCACTAAGTAGCAACTACACTCATCTAGGGCTAGGTCCGCAAATTGGATATCAGTTCAATCAGTATTTTATGGCTGGAACCGGCATAAATTATTATTACTCTAGGACAAAACTTTCAACCTACGAAAGTAAAAACAATCTATTAGGGCTGAACTTCTTTGGCTATTTGTATCCGGTACATTTTGTAACGATCTTTGCTCAACCGGAAATAAATTATATCTGGTCAAAATTAACCTATAGCTCCTCAGAAGTAGTAAACACCTCTAATGGGTTTGTACCTTCACTTATTGTTGGTGCCGGTTTCAGATTAGGTTACACACACGTCACTCTAAATTACGATCTGGTTCAACATCACGACTCTCCCCACCCTGACGGATTTTATCTTGGTGTATCCGCTTTCTTTTAACGAAGAACAATTTCCCTTACAACAGGCATCCCGGCATATTCGTTGATTTTCTCAATCAACCCCTCTTTATTCATAAGGAGCTCGGCACGTAAAACAGCCGATGATAGATGTACATATAACACATTTCTACGAAAATAAACATTCCTGGTATATCTTGAAACGCCCTCACCTAGCACCTCATGCCATGCCTTTATGGCACGATATTCTGCCAGCTTTGTTTTCAGTCCGTTGTTGGCATCAAAAAACTCAGACATCACCTTGGAAAAAGGTTGAATATTTTTCTTCTGCATAATATTAATTTTAAACAACTAGACTCTTAAATCAGATTTATCTCACCATCAATAACAGAATAAAGGTGAGAATCATTATTAAGCCTTTCAAGTATTCTGTCGAGTGATTGTCGGTTAGTATCAGATAAAAAGATCTGACCAAACTCGGGTTCAGAAACAAGATTCACTATCTCCTCCACTCTACGTAAATCCAGCCTGTCAAAAATATCATCCAGCACGAGAATCGGTCTTGTATTTCCCGCATCCAGCAAATATTTAAATTGTGCCAACTTAAGCGAAACAAAATATGTTTTATTCTGCCCCTGAGAACCAACTTTTTTAATAGGAAACCCATCAAGCAACATCTCCAATTCGTCACGATGAATGCCTGTGGCAGTGTGCCCCAAAGCAATATCTCGCTGACGATTGTCTTTTATTCTACTATCGAAATCACCATCACTCAACTGCGAAATATAATCAAAAGAAACCGTTTCGGCGGAGCGACTGATACGTGTATAAAAATAATTAAATATGGGAGTAAGCTTTTTAATGAATTCATTACGCCTCTCATGAATAAGAATGCCGCTTTCAACCATCTGATCTTCCCAAAGCCCAAGCAGAGTATCATCAATATACTCTTCTTCAATCTTAAGAAGAGCGTTCCTTTGTTGCAAAGATTTATTGTATTTCACCAGTGCACGCAGATACTCCTTATCAAACTGTGATATGGCAATATCCATAAATCTGCGTCTGCCTTCACTAGCACCTGTTATAAGCTCACTATCTGCAGGTGAAATCATAACAAGAGGAATTAATCCAATATGATCAGACAACCGTTCATACTCCTTTTTATTCCTTTTAAACTGTTTTTTCTGACGTCGCCGAATACCACTGTAAATCTCTTCTTCAGAAAAGTCCTCAAAGACATATTTACCCTGCAACATACAAAAATCCTCATCATGTTTTATTATCTGAGAATCAATAGGGTTTGTATAACTTTTGCAAAATGACAAATAATAGACAGCATCAAGCAGATTTGTTTTACCCATTCCGTTGTTGCCTATAAAACAGTTTATTTTAGGTGAAAGGTTAAGTTCAGCTTGAGCTATATTTTTATAATTAATTATTGATAGTTCCGTTAAAATCATTCAGTTAGCATTAATCCTCAGCAATTAAAAGACGCTGTAAATCTTCAGGAGAAATATTAAGTTTTAAGCGCCCTTGAGAAGCAAATGATATTCTCCCCCTCTCTTCTGATACAATTATTACCTTAGCATCAGTTTCCTGTGATATTCCCAATCCAGCCCTATGCCGTAATCCCAAATGATTGGGGATATTAGGGTTTTGAGATATTGGTAAAATACAACCAGCCGCTTTAATTTTCTTACCAACAACAATCATTGCCCCATCATGAAGAGGGCTATTCTTAAAGAAAATATTTTCAATAAGTCGCGAAGAAATATCTGCATTTATAATCTCACCGGTCTGCTCATAAAGTCCCATTTGAAGATCACCCTGCACAGCAATAAGAGCACCTGTGTTAGTTCGAGACAAATTCATACAAGCCAGTACAATTGCAGTTAAGTGCGATTGATCTTTTTTTTCTCTTTCGCTTGGGAAGATCAGTTTAGTGATATAGTTCCATCTTTTTTTTGACCCAAGTGACATTAAAAACCGTCTAATCTCATCCTGAAAAAGTATTACCAGCAAGAATAGCCCAACACTCACAAACTGATTGAGAATTGAGCCAAGTAGCACCATGTTAAAGACACGGGATACCATAATCCATATAACCATGAAAACCAGTATACCAATAAACAATGGTCTCAGTCCTGATATTTTTACCAACCTAAAAAGATAAAACAGTAGTAAAGCCACCAGAACAACATCAATAAAATCCTTTATTCCAAAATGAGCAAACATATATTTATTTATCGTACTCAGTTATCTTACCGATTATCTCAACACACTCCACTGCTTCTTTTACATCATGCACGCGAAGAATATCAGCCCCCGAGAGCAAAGCAACACTATTCAATACAGTGGTGCCGTTCAAACTTTTTTCAGGTGTCGATCCAAGAAATTTATAAATCATTGATTTACGAGAAATCCCAACAAGGATTGGCTCGTCAAAGATATGAAAATATTTGAGATATGCCATTAATTCATAGTTTTGTGAAATAGTCTTACTGAACCCAAAACCCGGATCAATGATCACATCATTAACACCTAAAAGGTTAAGTTTTGCTTTTCTTTCTGAGAAATAGAACAAAATATCCTGTATTAAATTATCATAATCAGTCATACTCTGCATATTCTGTGGAACACCTCTCATATGCATTAAAACATAAGGAACATTCAAATCAGCAATAACAGGAAACATTTGATCATCAATCTGTCCACCCGACACATCATTTATCATATTCACACCAAACTCCTGCACCGACTGTTTTGCAACATCAGCATAAAAAGTATCAACTGATATTATCACATCCGGGAATTCACTTCGGATTAACTTTAAAGCCGGCATCAGTCTACTCGCCTCCTCAGCAACCGTAAGCATCTCAGACGATGGATTAGTAGATTGTGCTCCCACATCTATTATTGTGCCACCTTCATCAATAATCTGTCTGCATCTATTTATGATTTCGATCTCAGACTGCTTTCTGCTACCCTCAAAAAACGAATCAGGAGTAACATTTAATATCCCCATAACCAGAGGAGTTGAAAGATCAATCAGATCACCATTTATATTAATTGATTTCATAAAACTGAGTTCGGATCACGATCAGGATAATCCACCGTAAAATGCAAGCCTCTACTTTCTTTTCGAGCCATCGCCTGCTTTATAACAAGATAGCCAACTTTAATAACATTTCTCAACTCACATATATCACGTGAGACAACAGAGCTCTGAAATAAGTTTTCCGTTTCGCGAAAAATAATATTAAGTCTATCCATAGCACGATGAAGCCTCAGATCAGAACGCACAATTCCTACATACGATGACATTATTTGCCCCACCTCTTTGTAACTCTGAGTAATTAACACCATCTCTTCGGGAGAAGTAGTACCCTCAGCATTCCATGGCGGAACCTCTTCCTGAAACGAATATTCGTCAATCAGCGGAACAGAGTGCTTAGCAGCAGCATCAGCGTAAACAACAGCCTCAATAAGAGAATTTGAAGCAAGTCGGTTTGCCCCATGAAGCCCTGTACAAGCACACTCGCCGTTAGCATATAAGCGACCAATACTTGTTTCACCGTTAAGATTAACGCTAATACCTCCGCAAAGATAATGAGCAGCAGGAGCAACAGGAATCATATCTTTTGTAATGTCGATACCAAAAGAAAGACACTTCTCATAAATAGTAGGAAAATGTTTCTTAGTCTCTTCAGGATCTTTAAATGTAACATCCAGAAATACATGATCATAACCACGCTCCTTCATTTCAGTATCAATAGCGCGTGCAACAATATCACGTGGAGCAAGAGAACCTCTCTCGTCATATTTATGCATAAACTCTTTACCATTCAAAGTCTTGAGAATACCACCATAACCCCTCATAGCCTCAGTAATAAGGAATGAAGGTCTGGCTCCAGGATGAAAAAGAGCCGTTGGATGAAACTGCACAAACTCCATTCCTTTAACTTCACCCTTAGCACGTGCAACCATAGCAATACCATCACCAGTTGCAACATCAGGATTAGTAGTCGTTTGATATACAGACCCTATACCCCCCGTTGCCATCATGGTAACCTTCGACAAAAAAGTATCAATCTCATTAGTTTCCTGATTAAGTACATAAGCACCATAACATTCGATACCGGGAGTATGACGAGTAACAATTTGTCCAAGATGATGCTGAGTTAGCACCTCAATCGCAAAATGATTATCAAGCACATCTATATTAGGATGTTTGCGTATAGCATCAATCAGGCTAACCTGAATCTCTGCCCCGGTGTTGTCCTTATGATGAAGAATTCTGTATTCAGAATGTCCTCCTTCACGGTGAAGATCAAAATTTCCCTTATCATCCTTATCAAATTTCACACCCCAGCTAATAAGTTCTCTTATCTGTGCAGGCGCTTCCCTCACTACTTTTTCTACAACGTGAGGATCACAAAGACCAGCACCAGCATCCAGAGTATCAGCAATATGCTTGTCAAAATTATCCCAAGGATTAGTAACTGACGCTATCCCACCCTGTGCATAATATGTATTTGCATCCTCAAGCTGATTTTTCGCAATAATAGCCACTTTGCCGTGTTGCGCCACTTTCAGGGCATAGCTCATACCGGCTATTCCCGACCCTATTACCAGAAAATCGTACCTATATACCATTATATCTATCTGTTTAATCATGCAAATTTAATCAATTATCGTGTTTAATTTCAGTTTAAAGCCTACTATAATTAAATAACCACTATAATATATTATGTGTCTGACAGTTAAATAATTCATATTAATTTGAATATTTGAAGTAATTCATTTACTTTGTTTCAGTTTTTTCATATCAGCCACCTTTACAAAAAGAAACAAATCAAATGAAAAACTTAATCACATTAATTCTGATCTTATGCCTGTTTCCCTTTACTGCCCTCTATCCTGGGAACGTAGAGCAACGGCAAAATTCGTATTTATTGAGAGGAAGAGTTTTAGGAGGTGACACCAACCAACCACTAATAAATGCAAGTGTTTCGATACAAAGTGCTAATGTATCCACTGTAACCAACCAAGATGGATATTTCTCACTACGCATACCCGCAGTCGCCCGTAATTCTCAGCTGATTATTCGTCATCTAGGATACTCAAACAGAGCCATTCCAGTTGTAACGCTGATTGACAACCCTAACAACCACATATCATTAATCCCCTCACCAATTCAGCTGAGCGAATTGCATGTCATTTCGGGAGATGGCACCCATCTACTTCAGGATGCCCTGCGAAGAATACCTGAAAACTATTCCTCAGAGCCCAATATGATGGTTGCGTTCTACCGTGAATCAGTAAAAAAAGGCTCCAGGTATATCTCGCTTGTAGAAGCTGTACTTGATATCTATAAAGCATCTTACAAATCCTACAGCAACGACCAAGCTCGTATATATATTGGTCGCAAAGCCACAGATATATCACCACGTGACACTGTGCTCATGAAATTTCAAGGAGGCATAAGCGATGCACTTTCCCTTGATATAGCAAAAAACCCCGAGATAGTATTTGGCACAGACGGATCGGAATATACATTTCACATAGAAGGACTTATTAATATCAACAATAAACCACACTACAAGATTTATTTTGAGCCACAATCCTATACAGATGAAATATTGTTTAGAGGAACAATTTATCTTGAGTATGAATCACTCGCATTTGCTCGCATGGAGTTTAATATGAATGTCGAAAACCGTAAGGACGCCTCAAATATATTTATCCGCCGAAAGCCACCCAAGATGCGCGTAGGGATAGAAAAAGCTCAATACATAGTAGATTTCATTGAAGACAATGGGAAATGGTATTTTAATTACAGCAGTATGGACGTAGAGTTCAAAGTAAGATGGACAAATCGTTTTTTCGGATTATTTGCAACCAACTACACCATTGGTTCAGAAATTGCGATAACCGACAGATACAAAGACAATGTGGTCAAATTTCCACGTAATGAGCGCATACGCTCTACAGACGTAATTGCCGAAAAAGTTGAATATTTCCTTGATCCAGATTTCTGGGGAGAGTATAATGTCATCGAACCAAATCAGGAAATAACAGATGCCATTAAAAGATTAAGCGATAAATTACGTCGTCGTAATTGAAAAAAGCAGCAAACTGTTTGTAAATAAAAAAATTAGCGGTATCTTTGCCACCCAAAGTTTTTATAACGTTTTATTACAAACAAACATGTATTTAGATTCTACTAAAAAGCAGGAAATCTTTGCAAAGTACGGGAAGTCTAACACTGATACTGGCTCACCAGAAGCGCAGATAGCATTGTTTTCATACCGTATTTCGCATTTGACTCAACATCTGAAGTCAAACAATAAAGATTATAACACAGAAAGAGCATTAAGAGTATTAGTTGGTAAACGTCGTCGTTTACTCGATTACCTGATTGAGAAAGATATCGAAAGATATCGTTCAATCATTAAAGAATTAGGTATAAGAAAATAATTCTCAAAAAAAAATGAAGAAGAGGGTAGAATATAATTTTATCCTCTTTTTTT
>CAZAFR010000023.1:0-5522 GCA_964484665.1 uncultured Proteiniphilum sp.
CCTCTGTGATAGTCTTACCTCCAAAAGCGGGTGCAAAGATATGAAATGTTTTTTAATAACCAAAATATTTGAAAAATATTTTACAATTATCTTTTCTCTTTCTCTGCAACAAGTAAAACTGATTTTTAACCCATTTCAATCATTATCTCTATAATGAAACTCAACTTTGAGCGAAAAAGGACTGCAAAGATAGAGAAATTTATGGTTATGCTCCAAATGTTTTGAATATTTTTTTCAATAAATCTTTACTCTTTTTACTCCAAAAAAATGATGTAGACATTGAACACACTAAAAAAACAATTCCATCACTAAACATAATATGCACCTTACTCAATGTTTCTTCTAACCTTGTTCTAATCCACAACGTATCCACAATGTATCCACAACAATTTTTATTGGACTATGTTAGACACAAGTAATACCGATGTTTGTGTTTGACACAGGTTATATCAATGCTTATGTTAGACACAAACTATATCAGTGTTTATGTTCGGTACAAACTATATTAACGCTTAAGTTAGACACAAGTTATACCAATGTTAAATACATACTATATAAAAGTAAAACAGTTGGTTACAATAATCATAACCAACTGTTTTTTGCGTGAAATAGTGTAGGAATGCTTTTTAATAAGCTAAAATATGAGAGCTTGTAGTTATATAAGGAGTAACTGCAAAATTTAGTATCTCATTATCTCTCAACACCTCAACATTAATTGAGACAGGCGTATTCCAATCTATGTATTGATTGAAATTGAACAGATACGAAAATGCAGCTTTATATCTTTTATTATTAGAAATTGAAGTCGAAATTTTATTATAATCAGATATATTCCAGAACATACAATCTTTAAAACCATTTGAATCGGTATACCTAGTGTTATTATCCCTGAACTCCATTGTTTCGGCAATAAAACGGCGGTAACCCTCTGTTAGTGATTGAGATGAACTATGATCGAAACTCTGACCCTGAATATTTACAACCACATCACCCGGGCGAATACCCGCCAAAGCAGCCGGAGAATCAGAATCAACCGAAGCTACTGTTTTAAGATCACTCATATCAAAACCTATACCCGTATAGTTGTATTTCAGATGCTTAATCTGAAATGTAGCAAAAGACCTGTTACCGGCATAAGGAAATTTCAGTAATATAAGAGGAAGATTCATCTCCAGATAATCGGTCAGACTATAATACGAACTTAGTCGTTCATTAGTCTCACTCTCCCAAATCAAAGTCATTTCGCCTGCATCCATATATTTCATATCATAGAAGCGAAACCCAAACTGCAATTCATATGCAACATCATCAATACGAACACCTTCAGAAGGATTATATAATGGCACTCTTATAGTTCTATTGTTTCTTGTGTCATAGCGCCAAACAGGTTGATAACTTCCAAATGAAGGTGAATTTTTCTTGAAGAGAGGATTACTCTCAAAACTATAATAGGTCTGAATTATAAAATCAGGATCAGTCGGGTTGTATTCCAACCCCTTAGCAGTTAAAGCACGAATAAAGATTGCATTTATACGCTCATCAAGCTCCCTGGTACTTTCATCTGAAACCGCAAACCCAAAGCTTCGGTAGTTATGATAAAGCGCATTTTCATTTGTAACGGTCTTTATCGGCATAATAAAACGTCGGTTCTGAACATCCTCAAGACTATAAAAAGCAAATACCGGTGCAAGCTGTGCTTCCGGGATTGCATTACTGCTGCGACAGTCTTTAGAAAACGTAATCTCTTTAAACGAATGTTTGAAGTTACGTATTGCAAGAGTTATCTCTGTCTCATTCAGATTAAACCACGACATAATTGTTTGATACGACTTCTGGTAAGTTCCATTTTGATTAACAGATAATAAAATATCATTAATTTGCAAGCCTGCTCTTTCGGCGGGTGAACCAGGTGTAATCTCAACAACCACAGGCTCTTTATAACCCCAACTTTTATCATTACTAATTTCAAAAGTGAAACCATGATTACAAGTTATCCTACCTTCTTGTGAAAATGAGTTACCAGTTAATAGTAATAAAATGATAATTGCATTAATAATTCGCTTCATTGTTCTATCTTCATAATATTGTACTGATATGACAAAGATATGAGAAATCACTTAAAAGTAAACGAAATCCTCACAAATTCTTTATCTTTGTCGATAACGATAGTTATAATACTCAATACCCACATCATAATAAGATGTTAGACATTATAAAAAACGACCCCTGGCTGGAGCCATATTCAAAAGCAATTAATGGCCGGCACAACTATTATCTAAAAAGATTGTCAGAACTTACAAAAAACGATGATATTAAGTTATCCGATTTTGCAACCGGACACTTTTATTTTGGATTGCACAAAACTTCAGACAACTGGGTTTTTCGTGAATGGGCACCAAATGCAACAGAGATTTTTCTCGTGGGCACGTTTAACCAATGGCAGCGTTCGGATTTATTCAAGTTAAAGCCTATTGGCGGTGGCGTATGGGAAGTAAAAGTACCACTCAGCTACATTCAACATGAAGATTTATATAAACTACACGTCGTGTGGAACGGGGGTTCAGGTGAACGCATCCCTGCCTGGAGTGAACGAGTGGTGCAAGACCCTCATACTTATATATTTAGTTCACAAGTTTGGGAGCCGGAGCACAGGTATACCTTTAAGCACAAAAACTTCAAACCAGACACCTCTCCTATTCTTATATACGAGGCGCACGTTGGAATGTCGACAGTAGAAGAAAAAGTGGGCACATTCAATGAGTTCCGCGAAAATATCCTTCCACGTATAAAAGAATCCGGATACAATGCTATACAGCTAATGGCAATTCAGGAACACCCTTATTACGGATCATTTGGATATCATGTATCCAGTTTTTTTGCTCCATCATCAAGAAACGGCACACCCGAAGAGTTGCGTGAATTAATTGATGCTGCACATGGTATGGGAATATCAGTAATAATGGATCTCGTTCATTCGCACTCAGTTAAAAATGAATTAGAGGGAATAGCCAGAATAGATGGGTCATACGATTTGTATTTCCATAGCGAACCTTCGCGAAGATATCACAAGGCGTGGGATTCACTTTGCTTTGATTATGGTAAAGATGAAGTACTGCACTTTCTGCTCTCAAACTGCAGGTACTGGCTAGAAGAGTTTAAATTCGACGGTTTCAGATTTGATGGTGTCACTTCTATGATATACCTTAACCATGGCTTAGAAGAGTCGTTTACTGACTACAGTGACTATTATAATGCCGGTCAGGACGGTGATGCAATATGTTACCTAACACTTGCCAATCAGCTCATTCATGAAATTAACCCTGATGCAGTAACTATTGCCGAAGAGGTAAGTGGAATGCCCGGATTGGCCATGGAAATACCTAAAGGTGGTTATGGTTTTGATTACCGCATGGCTATGAATATTCCGGATTTTTGGATAAAAACCATTAAAGAAAAAAAAGACGAAGACTGGCATCCATCTGCTATATGGTGGGAAACGACCAACCGACGGGATGATGAAAAAACAATATCTTATTGCGAAAGTCACGATCAGGCATTGGTGGGTGACAAGACCATAATCTTCAGACTCATCGACTCCGACATGTACTGGTATATGTCGAAATTAACAAAAAGTTCTCTAATAGTAGATCGTGGAATTGCTCTTCATAAGATGATACGTTTGGTGACCGCAACAACAATTAATGGTGGCTATCTCAATTTCATGGGTAATGAATTTGGGCATCCCGAGTGGGTAGATTTCCCTCGTGAGGGTAACAACTGGTCGTATAAATATGCGCGAAGACAATGGAATCTGTATGATGATAAGAATTTAAAATATCATTATCTAGGGGATTTCGACAAGTCGATGATCAAACTTATAAAATCTGTTCCTAATTTTCAAAACACTAAGATTATTAAGTTGTGGGATAAAGATGCTGATAATATTCTTGCCTACATGAGAGGTGAACTGTTGTTCGTATTTAATTTTAACCCTCAAAATTCTTACAGCGACTATGGAATGCTGGTGCCACAGGGCAAATACTCGGTAATTCTTGACACAGACGACAAAAAATTTGGTGGTTTTGGCTTGAATGACAAATCGATTCCTCATTTCACACAATACGATCCACTTCATGTGAAATATAATAAAGGATGGCTGAAATTATATCTTCCAGCACGAACGGCTCTCGTTTTAAAAGTGAGTAAATAAAGCAAACTCACACAAAAATTAAATATACAATTACCGATATGATAAAAGGTAGAACTAAAAAATTAAAAGAAATTGAATCATTGTACCCACTTAAGTTCAAACCAATATTAAAATCAATCATCTGGGGAGGCTCAGCCATTACTGATTTCAAAAACATAAAACCCTCATGTGATGGTATTGGCGAGAGTTGGGAAATTTCGGGAGTTGATAACAACATATCTATTATATCAAACGGAGAGCTCACGGGAACATCACTAGATGAAGTACTTTCTGAAAAAAAGGAGAAGCTTGTAGGTAAAAAAGTTTATAAACAGTTTGGGGACACCTTCCCGCTTCTCATTAAATTTATTGATGCAAACGACGACCTTTCGATTCAGGTTCATCCAGACGATAAGATGGCTGCAAAAAGGCACAATTCTTTTGGTAAAACCGAAATGTGGTATGTAGTCAATGCAGCACCAGGAGCCTTTTTATATTCCGGATTTGAAAAAAGTATTTCACCCGATGAGTATGTTGATAGTGTAAACGATGGATCTTTTATTGAAACTCTAAAAAAGTATATTGTTAAAGAAGGCGATGTATTTTTCCTTCCCGCAGGTCGCGTTCATGCCATAGGTGCCGGCTGTTTTATTGCAGAGATTCAGCAAACATCTGACATTACATATCGCATTTATGATTACAATCGCCGTGATTCTGAAGGCAACACTAGACAACTGCACACCGATCTGGCAAAAGATGCTATCGACTTTAAGGTTTATGATTCATACAAAACTGATTATGATAAGAAGATAAATCAACCTGTGGAGCTCATTTCTTGTCAGTATTTCACTACCAACCTACTTGAATTGGATATCCAGATTAACCGTGATTTAAAAATGCTCGATTCCTTTGTTGTATATATGTGCCTTTCGGGGCGTTGTACTTTAAAAGATGAAAAAGGCAATCATGTTTTTATTGAACGTGGCGAATCAGTCCTGATTCCTGCCGATACAGAGAATCTACTTATTATGCCAAGTGAATCATCAAAACTTCTGGAAATTTTCATTATTTAAAATTTTATACCACAAGGATACTTCATGAAATATTAAATTATGAAACGAGCAAAACAATGATCACATACATGAAAATGGTCATAGCGAGTATCATATGATACATTTAAACCAAAACATTTTTCAAGTGATTAAAAATGTAATACTATACGCGATGCATTGTTAAACTGGATGACAAAAGGACTTTTCCTTTTAGTATGAATAATTCAATTTAGTAAAGTCAACAAAATCATTCTGCAAAGTCTATAAAATCATTCTGCAAA
>CAZAFR010000023.1:5622-22603 GCA_964484665.1 uncultured Proteiniphilum sp.
AATTTAGTAAAGTCAACAAAATCATTCTGCAAAGTCTATAAAATCATTCTGCAAAGTCTATAAAATCATTCTGCAAAAACATGCCTTGCGGCATTGTAATCATACATATCATAGAATTGAAACAATTTCTCTAATCGATTACGAAAAGATTCAAAATCTTTTTTCTTCGGATCCGACCACTGCACCTCACTTATTGCTGCCAAGCGAGGCAACAACATATACTCAGCATAGTCAGGAGTAGAAATATATTCAGTCCAAAGATTTACTTGAGTTCCAATAATGTGCTTTTGTTCTTCCTTTGTCAATTCAGCAGACACAGGCTCAAAAGCATACACTCTTTCAACAGGAATATATCCACCTATTGCTAAGGGCTCGTTTTCAATATCCTTCGACTGGTAATAGTCAATATACACTTCTTTATGCGGTGCCATTATTACATCATAACCAAGTCGCGCAGCTTCAACCCCACTTTCCTCCTTAAGCCAAGCCATAACAACAGGATTTTCAGCTATTCCCCCATCTAAAATCTCTTCCCAAGCAATTATTTGGCGTCCCTTATCATTAAGAAACTTTTCAATTTCAGACATAGCATAACTCTGTAGTTTTTGTTCAGCAGTACGTTCATTATCAGTCTTTAACCCAAGTTCTTTAATTTTAGACTGACAATCAGGACAGACTTCCCATCGTACTTTGGGGCACTCATCACCGCCAATATGTATATATTTTGATGGGAATAACTCAACAACTTCTGAAAATACGTCTTTCAGGAATTCATATGTACTCTCCTTACCCATACAGAGCACCTCTTTATGTATTCCCCATTTGGTTGAAACCTCATAAGGTCCTCCGGTACAGCCCAATTGAGGGTATGCAGCCAATGCAGCCTGCATATGGCCCGGTAAATCTATTTCGGGAATAATAGTTATATTCCTTTCCTCTGCATATTTCACTATATCTTTTATCTCTTCTTGCGTGTAAAATCCTCCGTGAGGTGTATTATCAAATTGATGTGGATCTGTTTTCAAATGACCTACAAGGGTTTCTTTTCTTATACTCCCTACTTCTGTAAGTTTTGGATATTTTTTAATTTCCAAACGCCAGCCCTGATCGTCTGTAAGATGCCAGTGAAAATAATTTACATTATGCAAAGCAAGTATATCAATAAATCTTTTAACAAAATCCGCAGGAAAAAAATATCTTCCCACATCCAGCATAGCTGCACGATAACCGAAACGCGGATAATCAGAAATTATACCGGCGGGGAAGATCACTTTTTTTTCTTTGAAAGATGGTAAAAGAGATTTCCTTAAAGTTTGCACGCCGTAAAACACTCCTTTCTCTGATTGTCCTTCTATTTCTATTGTATTTTCAGATATATTTATCTGATATGCCTCCTCGTTATCATGGGTAAATCCGGTCTTTAATATAATCATATTATCACCATCTTTTGCTTCTTTTACTTTAAGTCTTATACCCGCAGTCTCAAAAATATATTCTGACAAGAACTCAGCACTTGCTTTCAACAAATCATTATCTTTAGGATAACCAATTGTAGTAGTTCTCTTTAATATAAATGGACTACGCTCTTCTATATTGATTTCCTGAGGAAGCGGAATTACGTTATAATCAGCTATTACTTGTTCTTTCTTTCCACAAGAAATAGTGATAAGCAATAATAAAAACAGATGTGTAAATTTGGAATTATTCATTTTTCTATGTTTTAGTTTCCATAAAGTAAAATATTCATTCTTTTAAAATAGTGGATAAATTATTTAAATTCGACTATCCACCTCTAAAAGGAGATGGTTTTTGTCCAAATTCGTAGCTACACCATAATAATTTCTTTCAAAATAAAAGCACAACCTAATTTACATTATTTATCCCCAGAGGAGGTTGATTTATAAATTTAATTAATAAGATTTCAAACAAATATCTTTTACCGACTTAATTCATTCAGCAACTTTTTGCCTTCATTCACCAGTTGGGCAGTTCCACTTTCAGGAGCTTTAGTTATATTGAACTCAGCAAGTTTTGAATTTAATCTCTCAAGTTTGTCTGTTTCAGCTCTAACACTGAGTTTCTCTTTGAGAATCCTAATTTTCTCTGCATCCTGAATACCTTCCAGCAAGCGCTCAAAACGAATTGAACTTCTATCACCGGGATAAACCATATATGTTTCGCCTGCAGGCCATGCTCTGTATCTTGAATCAATAAGAGGATTCTCAACCCATGAATTATACGACCAATGGAGAAAGCCATCAAAACCGGCTGCCATAGTATACCAGCCTATGAAAGAAGCTTCAGCCGGATCTGAGAATGTATAAACATTTGGGAATTTATTTGAACAACAAACATAATATGTACTTATCAAGCCCTGTTCTTTTCTGAATTTAAGGTCTTCCTCATCAAAAACCTCGCCTTGCTCTAAACAGATATCTGTAAGCATAGGATACTCTTTGTAACTCTTATGGTTATCTGCCAAAGCTATACCCAATTCGGGAGCTACTGACTCTAAGAGATTTAAAGTAGCCTTCATGTCTTCGGGTGAACGCTCATCCATTGCGATATTCGTAATATCAAGCCATCCTTTCTCATTAAGATGCTCTCTGAATGATATTAAAAATGGTGTCCACAATTCCACAAACTCTTTTGAACCGGGTCGTGTACTTACTGTAATCAATTCACCGGATGCCTCATCTTTATAATGTATTTCATCATTCCATGGCACCATTGAGAAACAGTTGATCTGCTTATCAACTCCCAAGTCCATCATAAAGCTTATCCATCTGTCAAATATTGAATAATCATATTCCCACGTACCATCTGTCTTCTTTATCCATGTAATCATATCTTCGTAGGAGTCAAAACATTGATTGTTCCACGGATCTTTATTTAGAGTGGCGGTAATAACTTTTTGTCCTGCATCAGCAAGCATCTTCATGGGAACCTTCAACATTTCCCAATGTTCTTCCGACCAATGAGGCACTTTGTTTACACGTGCTACAGCCGAAGGGTGCTGCCACATATCAAGATGAAACATCCACTCCTTTGCCGGAGGCAACAACTCATCCTGTACTTCAAAGGAAATATTCATCCTTCTCTCTTTTTCTCCTTTTACATACATTATAACCTGACCATTATATATACCGGGTTCTGCACTATCCGGTATGTTAAAGGTTAGCCACACAGGTTGCGTTGTTTTTGCACTAATGTCGAAGCATTCAACATTGTCCAAAGCATCAGCAGAGAGTGACACTACAAAGTCTTCCGGTTTTCGATATCCACATCCCTCCGCATATTCATCAGTCAGCACATAGCGAACAAATCTTGCCTGAGCATTTGAAGCATCTATAACACTACCAGAGGCAGATTTAAACGGCGTAAATTCAAACTCAACCTGTTTAACATCCTTATCACTCCATAAAACAACCTGCGCTGAAATCCTTTCGCCACGCCACCCCACTCCGTCCCAACTGTTTGAGTATTCAATATTAGGAACTTTTCTTTTTATATATTTATTATCTATTGAGCCAAAAGAGTTATTTAATCCTTTTACCATAGACCAATCAACAAAAGCAGTATCTGGATCTATTGCCTCAGCATAAGTTTCACAGTTTTTATCCGCTTTTTGGTCAATACAAGATAATAACAAGAATCCTGTAACAAAAATTATAGTTAAATTTCTCACTTCCGATATCTTCATTAAAATTAAAAAGTAAGGATAATTAAAAGACAGATAAAAGCTCGAGACAATCTGTAATCAGCTTACTTTATCACAATATTTGAACTTATCGGTAAATGGTCTGATGGGTATTGTTCGTTACCATATTTATCCTCATAAGTGATATAATCTACAACTTTTATATCTTTACTTACTAAGATATAATCGATACGATTATAAGGTTCTCCTTGAAATACCCCTCCGCCTAAATTTGTATTTTCAGGTCCTTTTCTTGGACTCTCGGAAACATCAAAAGCATCATTAAGCAAGGCTTTTAGACTTTGGATTTGAGACGTTTCGGGCGTAGAATTTAAATCTCCGACTAATATCGCGGGATAATCACCTGCAATTTCTTCTATTTTCTGTGCTGTCAGCGGACCGGAGTTCTGCCTCGCCGTAACTTTTTTCCAGTAAAAATGTGAATTGAAGCAATAAAACTCCTTCTTCGAATCCTTATGTTTAAACTTTGCCCAATGAACAATTCTATATTCATCAGCATCCCACCCCATACTTTTAACATCCGGAGTTTCACTCAACCAAAACATTCCTGTGTCCAACACTTCAAAAAGCTTTTCCTTATAAAAAATTGCAAGAAAGCTTTTAGTAGCGTATGGAGCCGATACATAGCCATAATCAGACAACAATTCATCCATGTCATCTATTTGATTTCCATAAGGTTCTTGAACACCTACCATATCAAAATCATGATTTATTATCAGCTCTGCCAAAGGCTTCTTGCGTAAATCCCAAGCATTACCCGACTCAACATCCGGTTTAACATCACAACGAATATTATAGGATGCCATATTAAACTCTGCAATAGAATTATTTGATTGCTTTGAGCCCACACAACTTGTAAAAATTAATAAAAAAGAGACTGAAATTAATTTTATAAAGTACTTCATTTTATTTTTTTTGATTTATATTTTTTTCTAACTATCATTTTTTGCCTGCTTTAATAATTTTAACAGGTATCTCTGTATTGTTCATCTTATGCTTAAACAGTTCCTTACCTTCACCAATAGCAAAAACAGGGACGTTAACCATAATGCTAATATTGTAAATACTAAAACAACTGCCCATCTTTCCACATCATTTTTTCTCCCCAAAAAGGGATGAATGTATTATCACACTGAACATTCGGTAGATGTTCAAGAGTCTTTGTTATAGATGCCTGCCCATTTGGGTACGGCTTGTGTCTTAACTCAATGAGGTGAGATAAAGCAGCATAATTTGGTAATACCTGACCTTCACCTGTACCCAAGATCTCATTTTCTCTTGGTGCTCCCCATCTAAGAATAATGAGATTGACAGGACCTTGTACATTTTTAAATCGCTCAGGGATAAAACCCGAATCTCCACAGTGTAACAATGAGAAATCACCCGAGTCATTACCGCAATCTATACGAAACAATGTTACAAAATCTTGAAGTTCGGGACTTCTCAAATGATCTGAAATATCAGTAGTAATTGTAAATGCTCCTATTTTATACTTAGATGCTGTTGTTGAATAATATTGAATATCATCTTTATAGAAATTTGACAATATTGGTTTACCACTCTTCTTCATCGCCTCTATAAGTTTTATATTATAATGATCGCCATGATTATGCGTTATAAAAAGAAAATCTAAATAGGGTTCCAATTTTTCAGCATATCGATGATCAATATCAATTCCAAAGCACCCGGATGGCGTTTTAACGATAAAACCCATATTGTAAAGCATCCAAATTAGCGCTGTCCCTTCCTCAACTTTTGCAGTTTTAATCTCATTAAAAACTTTATCAAAAGCATTCCTATAAAAATAAAGAATAGGCACTTTACCTTCCATCTCTTCAGCAACCTCATCAGACGCTACCATATACTCTTTAAACAGTGTATTGGGAAAATTATCAGAATATGTTTCAAAAGTTCTCAATAATGATTCTCTTTCCTGATCTAAAGAAAATGGAGATGTTTTCCAAAATACTTCGACAGTTTTCTCTGCTTCGTTTAAAATATTTTTTTGAGACAAAATCTGTTGCATATTAATAACAGTAAACGCTGTCACTGTTAAAGCATATAAAAACACTCTTCTCATAATTTATTTTTTTTAATTAGACATTAATATCCTTTAATTAGGCTACAACTCCTTCTTGATCAAGTAGTATTTTTCGTTTTATGACTTTCAGAATTATCCCTGTACAATCTCCTGATTTGGCAAGTTTTCATCATGATATCGTCAAAGGCCTTTTAAAGGGTACTTGAAGTCTTTTTTTGATAAAAAATCCCAACAGCAATGTCATAAAACATGCCCAAAGTCGATGATTTATAGTGCAAGTTTAATGATTTTACAGTTAACCCCAAAAAGTTAAAGAACTTTTTTATCACACCATTCCCAAAAAACTCAACAGAAATCCTTAAATAAACGATATTTGTAATAAAATTTCTAACCGAGATAATAAAAATACCACAAATGTGCTATTTCATTGTTATACTTCAATATATATCTTTGCATTAGTAATAAATTAAAAATTCAAGAATATGACAAAAATTGCAGCAAACCTCACAGAATTAATTGGAAATACACCATTATTAAAACTTGAACAGTTTGGAAAATCCGAAGGTGCAAAAGCAAATCTTATTGTAAAATTAGAAAGTTTTAATCCACTTGGTAGCATAAAAGACCGTATAGCCTTGTCTATGGTTGAAGATGCAGAAAAAAAAGGGTTACTAAAGCCAGGCTATGTTATCATAGAACCAACAAGTGGTAATACAGGTATAGGGCTTGCTTATGTGGCAACAATAAAAAAGTACAAACTCATCCTCACAATGCCTGAAACCATGAGTCTCGAAAGAAGAAATCTATTAAAGGCCTTAGGAGCAGAACTTGTGCTTACACCAGGCACAGAAGGAATGAAAGGTGCAATTGCAAAATCAAAAGAATTACAATTACAAACACCAAATTCAATTATTCTTCAACAATTTGAAAATCAGGCCAACCCACAGATACACTATCAGACAACAGGCGAAGAGATTTGGCGCGACACCGGCGGTAAAATAGATATTTTTGTCAGTGGTGTAGGAACAGGCGGAACCATAAGCGGTGCCGGCAAACATCTAAAAGAGTATAACCCAAACATACAGGTAGTAGCAGTTGAACCAGCAGACTCAGCAGTTCTTTCAGGCGGGAATCCCGGACCTCACAAGATTCAAGGTATTGGTGCCGGTTTTATCCCTAAAACATACGACGCTTCTGTTGTAGACCACGTATATAAAGTAAGCAATGATGATGCAATTCTCACTAGTCGCAAATTAGCTTCTACCGAAGGACTCCTTGTTGGCATATCTTCCGGAGCAGCTGTTTATGCAGCATTACAAATTGCACTTGAGCCAGCCAACGAAGGTAAAGATATTGTTGTGATACTTCCGGATACAGGTGAACGTTATCTTTCCACAGAACTCTACGCTTTTGAAGAATATCCATTGCAACCTTCAAAAGACGAAAATTGAAACACATAAATACTCTTAGAATAGGTTATTAGCTTATATTTATTGATAAGAAAGATAAAATGTATAAAAAAATATCCCCGAATGTTTTTTATTCAGGGATATTATATTTCTCTAAAAATCGGGAAATCTAAATCTGTCCGTTTGCGGAACCATTCGTTTTCTATGTTGGTACATCTCATATACCCAATAACAAATAAAACCTATTACAATATTTCTTTTAAATGACATAATTACAAAGCTTTTATTATCTTTTTAGAATCCATGCATCCGAATGATGTGAATATTGTTTATGCACTTTTTTTAAATAGTCCTCAGCATCCACTTCGCTAACAAATGATGCAGCATACACATCAATTCTATCGGGTCTCTGAAGCAAATCTGCACCACTAAAGCCCTCATCTCTAAGCGATTCAGCAAGTCTAGCAGCCGATTTATCACCTCTAAATACCCCCATTATAATATAAAACCTAGGAGAATCCCCCTTAATTTCTACCACCTCAGTTGCCGGAAAAACAGCCTTTTCCGTTACACTTTCCTTCACATAAGTATCTTCCACCTTATTGCTTTTAGGTAGAAGCCATTCCGTTTCATACGATATCTTAGCAGACTGACGATCAATTGACCTGTCGCTCATTGGCATAAACAACATTATCAGTACTACAACAGCGACAGCTGCAGCAGCAGCTGCTACACTAATCGATCGTAAGTTGCGTTTTTTATTAATATCCCTATCTGTTCTTATATCTCTGCTTGCTTCTATGAGGCTTGCAGGTTTCTGCAGTTGAATCATAGGTTTCAGACGAGCCACATTAAGACCAAAGTAAGCAGGACGAACAAAATCACCTGGTTTATAAGAGAACCTATTATCATCAGAAAGAGTAAACATACCCAACTTACTAAGATTCACAGACCGATGCTCTATCAATTGTTTCCTTAATTCAGCAACATCCTGCTCAATTTTTATCATTGCGACTTTAAAAGTAAGACCATAAGTCTTCATATAAGACTCCGCGAGCAATCCATCATTATAAGTCAGGTCTCTATTAAAGACCAGTTCACATGAAGGTGGATAAAACAGTGCAATCCCATCTTTGTATGAACTAGTTATGTTTATAACAAATCCTCCCAGACCAGGTGTAATTACACAATTGTGCTCGTGCAGTAAAAATTCGATATGAGTCACAAGTCGGTTCATAAAGCAAAGATAAAAAATATCAGATAAATTAGGTCAAATATAAGAAAAAATATTACAGCTGTCAACTAACGAGTCACTTTATCAGGATGCTTATTTGCAAAATCTTTCCAATCCTTATACTTTTTGTCTCCAGTAGATATCCCTGATTGATAAAAATGGCAAAGTGCAGCTGCAAGTCCGTCAGAAGCATCAAGTTGTGGGAGCATCCTATCATCAGGTATATGCAATGTTTTCTGCAACATATACGCTACCTGCTCTTTTGCAGCCCTCCCGTTACCGGTTATCGACATTTTAATTTTCAAAGGAGCATACTCAAATATAGGAATATCTCTTGAAATAGCAGCAGCCATAGCAACACCCTGAGCCCTTCCAAGTTTCAACATACTCTGTACATTTTTCCCATAAAATGGAGCCTCAATAGCCAGTTCATCAGGCAGATACTCCTCAATAAGTCCAATTATTCTTGAATATATTTTAGCAAGTTTCAGATAATGATCACCATACTTTCCAAGCTGCATAACACCCATTGCCTCCATCGAAGGCTCGTTATCCAATACACGCAGTATACCATAGCCCATTACCTGAGTACCCGGATCGATTCCCATAATTATACGCTCTTTTTGAATTGGATTTTTTTGCATGGTATACGTTAAAATATTTAATAATCAATAGTTTGCATTACAGTAGAAAAGCCAACTATTTTTTCGTTAAACTTTTCCATAAGAGAATTATATACCTCACTACTCTCCTCCCTATTCCATAACTCCAATTGCTCAACATCAGCTACCTCAAATTCCATAGCAAATGAAAGTCCTTCATCCTCATTGCTTCCAAAGATACGAGAAAGCCTTGCAGAAGACAGAATACCACTTTTGGTACTCATGGGGATAAACTTTTGTAACATATATTCTATAAATTCTTCATGAAGAGACTCATCTATATGGAAGGTAGTATTTAAAACAATCATTTGAAGAAGATTTTTCTGTAATTTCCACCACGTTTGAATTGCAAATATACATAAATTCTATATCTTTGCACAGCTTTATTGATTTGAAGACAATAAAATCTTAATCAAAAAATCAAAATAAGGGGGATTAGCTCATCTGGCTAGAGCGTTTGACTGGCAGTCAAAAGGTAATCGGTTCGAGTCCGATATTCTCCACGCTGATTATAAGACACTTACAACAAATAAATTGGAGGTGTCTTTTTTCATTTCAAAACAATTTCAAAAAACAAAACGGAAATAAAGATACTATTTTCAAGAAAAAACAACAAGCTACTCGCAAATGCAAATCGCTTATTTATTTCTTAAGAAATTCCGTCTTTAAAAATATCATCTGTCCATCCACTTTAGCTTGCACATGTGTAGGATCATCCTCAGCAAGTCGGATTCCACGTGCACGTGTACCTCGTTTTACAACCATAGAAGAACCCTTCACCTTTAAATCCTTAATAACAGTTACATCATCACCATCAAACAGCTCATTCCCGTTACTATCAATTATTTTATCAGATTCCGCAGCCAAGTCCATATCCGATTGTGTCCATTCATGAAAACATTCAGTACAGTGAAAAAGTAAACCATCAAAATAAGTTACAGCGCTTTGGCATTTAATACATTTAGGAGTTTGTGTCATTTTCTTTTTTTGTTTTGATTTTACAAAGATACAGCTCAAATAGTTGGTTTTAAAACCACGCCGTTACTCACAAAAATAACTACTAAACTGTTAATAACAATAATTTAACAGATATCGATAAAAATTAAATCTATTTTTGTATATAAAACATTTAAAAATAAATTCAAAAAAACATCATGTATTCAATTAAACTACGTAAGCTCCTTTTTCTATTCTTAATACTATTTCCAATACTAACGGCATGTAAAGATTCAAACAATGAATCACCTGAACCCACAATTGAATTTTTTGCTTTACAACCACAATTCAACGCTGATTTAGATGAAGCAATTATTGGCGTAATATCAGATAATACAATCAACCTCGCTGTACCATACAACATAACCCCCAATAATTTGGTAATATCTTTCAACTATGTAGGTGTAAAGGTTGAAATAAAAAATGTTGAACAAATAAGTAATGAAACAGCAAATGATTTCAGCAGTCCTGTTGTCTATAAAGTAACCGGAAGTAATGGCAAAACAACCGAATATACAGTTACTGTCACAAACAATCTGCCACGAATTCCTCAATTACATATTAACGTTAAAGGCGGAGCCGAGTTCAAAGATGATGAAAAAGGGATATATAAAAATGCAACAATACGCATCCTAGATTTTGATAATTACTACACAAGCAATACCGAGTTTATTTCTGAAGGAGAAATAAAAGGACGCGGTAATTCCACATGGTGGGGCGTTCCTAAAAAGCCCTACAGGATAAAGCTTGAAAAGAAAAATTCTCTTCTCGGCATGAGTAACGATAAAAACTGGGCACTTCTTGCCAATTATTTCGACAAAACGCTATTAAGAAATATCACTGCTTTCGAAATATCACGTATAGCAGACATGAAATGGACACCAAAATCAGTAAGTGTAGATTATTATATGAATGGCACTTATCGTGGAGTTTATTCACTTACAGAACATGTAAGAGTCTCAAGCGAAAGAATAGATATGGAGATAGTATCACCCGATGACAACTCGGGCGAAGCATTAACAGGAGGATATTTACTTGAGTTGGATTTTCACTATGACGAGCCATACAAATTCAAGACAAAAAATAAGAAATTACCAATAATGTTCAAAGATCCCGAAGAGCCCACCACCCCACAGTTTAATTACGTACAGAACTATTTTAATACCGCTGAAGAAGTCCTTTATTCCGATGCATATACTAATCCTACTGAAGGCTACCGAAAATATATCGATGTACCTTCATTTATAAATTACTATATTGTTCAAGAACTGTCAAAAAACGTAGATGGTAATATGCGAGGCAGCTGTTATATGTCCATACCTAAAAACGGAAAAATAGAGTTCCCTTTAGTGTGGGATTTTGATATTGCTTTTGGAAATGCAGATCACATAACATCAGAACAGGGAGCATCTTCCAGAGAATGGGATGGATGGTTTATAAAAACCTGTTCACCCTGGTACGATCGTCTATTTGAAGACCCTCAATTTGTCAATGAACTAAAAGTACGATGGAATGAGTTGAAACCTGAATTAGACAAACTACCAACATTTATAAAAAATCATGCAGAGCTATTAGACGAAGCACAAAAAAGGAACTTCAGTCCTAAACCCAACGGCGCAGGTTGGAGTATCACCAAAGTAGAATGGAATACAAATATTATAAGAGGGTCATATGATAAGGAGGTAGATTATCTAATAAATTTTGTTGAAAAACGTCTCCAATGGCTAGATACCAATATTAATGATTTGTAAACTCTATCACCTAATCTCAATACCATCTTTCTCGCATATCTCCAGCGCCATCTCACGCAGGCGATACTTCTGTATCTTACCGCTACCTGTCATAGGAAAATTGTCTACAATAAACACATAGCGTGGAATTTTATACTTAGCAATGTGCCCTTTACAAAATTCACGCACATCCTGTGTATTCAAATCATAACCATCCCTTTGTATGATGAAAGCACCAACATCTTCACCATAACGTTCAGATGCCACTGCAACAACCTGAACATCCTTCACCCCGGGCATTTTATAAAGATAATCCTCCACCTCTTTAGGAGAAACATTTTCACCACCACGAATTATAATATCCTTAATACGACCTGTAATCCTGTAATTACCATTATCATCCTTAACGCCTAAATCACCCGAATGCATAAAACCATTTACATCAATAACCTCAGCTGTAGCTTCAGGCTTTTTATAATAACCCCTCATCACGTTATAGCCGCGACAACACATTTCACCCTCTACGCCAACCTCACACTCTTCACCCGTTTCGGGATTAAGCACCTTCACTTCGGTAAATTCATAATTTCGACCAACTGTAGTACAACGCACATCAAAAGGATCATCCACCCTAGTTTGCGTCATTCCGGGCGAAGTCTCTGTCATGCCATAAACGCTTGTCAGGTTCATATACATCTTATCATTCACCTCTTTCATCAACTCTTCAGGGCAAAGTGCCCCAGCCATGATACCCGTTCTCAGGGAACTCATATCAAACAAAGAAAACATAGGATGATTAAGCATCGCGATAAACATTGTAGGCACACCATGCAACACAGTACATCGCTCTTTGTGAATTGATACCAAAGTCACCAACGGATCAAATCTCTCTACCATAACCTGAGTGCTTCCATGAGTCAAGCAACACATTGTTGCCAACACAACTCCGAAACAATGAAACAAAGGAACGCAAATGCAACACTTATCATCAGACGTAAAATTCATATGAACCCCAGTCAGATAACCATTATTAGAAATATTGTGATGAGTTAGCATAACACCTTTTGGAAACCCCGTAGTTCCGGAAGTATACTGCATATTCACAACATCCTGACAATTAGAAAGCGAACGTAATCTGTTAAAATCATCATCAGGAACACTATTGCCCAGCAACAATATCTCAGCCGTATTAAACATCCCTCTATATTTCTCCTGACCAATATAAACCACATTCTTGAGATTAGGGTAGCGCTTTGATTTCAGCTTTCCTCTTTGTGTTGTTTTAAGCTCAGGGATCAACTCATAAATAATATCGGTATAATAACTTCCAGGCACACCATCAGTCATACACAAAGTGTGCATATCCGAATCTTTAATCAGATAATCAAGTTCCTCCAGTCGATAATTTGTATTCACAGTAACCGCCACCGCTCCTATTTTAGCTGTAGCATACAAAAAAGTCAGCCAGTCAGGAACATTCTGAGCCCAGATACCAACATTGCTCCCGCGGGTTACTCCAAGTGATATCAGCCCTTTTGCCATATCATTCACCCTCTCATTAAACCTCTTCCATGTAAAACGCAGACCCCGATCAGCATAAACAATATAATCCTTATCAGGCGTTTCTTTAGCCCAATACTCCAACCAATCACCCAGTGTTTTGTCGGACAAGCTGATATAAGATTTATCAATCATAATCTTTTTTATTTTATGCAGGAGAGTAAACCACAGCAAGTATTTTTGCACCACTCTCATCACCAGCTGTTACCAGATGATCCACAATAGAATCATAATAAATACTATCCCCCACTTTCAAGAGATATGTATCATTTCCATATCGCACTTTAATAGAACCCTCAAGAACAAATAGGAACTCCTCACCTTCGTGAGTAGAAACAGTCTCCTTGCCATTTCCCGAATGAATATCAATCAGAAAAGGTTCCATGTTTCGTCCAGATTTACTTGCAGCAAGTGAAATAAAATCCATATGAGAGTTACTACTTGTCTGGTGACTTGTAAAGGTAACCGACTGATATTTATCATTACCACGATTTACCACCGGTCCCATTTGTTCACTGTCGTCAAGGAAAGTTCCCAATCGCACACCCAAAGCCCGTGAGATCTTTATCAAAGTTGACAGTGAAGGAATAACCTCACTCTCACAAATCCTGTTAATCTGTTCTATTGTAAGTCCCGAACCTTCAGCAAGTTCAGTTACCGATATGTTTTTATCAGCACATAAAATCTTAATTTTATCCGTTACTGTTGACATTGATTTAAACGTAGTTTGTTATAAGAAAATTATTTAAAAGCATAAAAGTAAAAGATTATAATCAACAAGACAAATATTATTGCAATTTGTTATGTTTTAGAGTAGTTTTATTATAAATTCATTATAAAATTATATTTGACGAAACGAGCTGTCTTCAAATATCTTCAAAATAAATTTAATTGCTTCATCAAGCAAAACTAATTAACCTCAATTAAAATAGGAGGAAGCAGTTTCAAATTCTCATCAGAAGTATCTACTGTAGACCTAGTCAGAGCCTGTGTTTCTATTACATCTCTACGCTTAAACTCTTCAAAAGAGAAAGGCTCTCCGGCAAGTTCTTTAATTTTCCTAACTATCAATTCCCTACCCTGAGCATTAATATAAGGAATATTGTTAGTCATCAAGCTTATAGGTTCAGACCTCCAGACCCCCTTAGCGTATGTGTAACCACCTTCATAAACACCAACATACGAGTATGCAGGGTCTTTTATAAAGTGTTGCCATAATATATCATCGGGACTATCTGTAAGATCCACATTTTTAAAAAATCCCCATCCCTGCCATTTTATAAGTTCCTCTTTTATAGACTCAGGAATTGTTGTATTAGTTTCGGTATACTCATCTGCAAGCTTTCCAAAACCATGTCCACCTGCCTCGTGCTGAACCAGACCTCTAAAATCATTCGGATAATTACGAGTAGACACAGGTACAACCGAAATCGACATACCGTCGGAGTACGACCAGTTTGTACCAGCATACCTTGAACTGTTTGTGATAACCGTTATTTGCGTTTCAGCTAGATCAGCACTCAGCGGAACCTTTTGAGCATATTCAAATACAACAGAATGATCTATGTCCATCTTCGTAGTTACAGGACTATCATATTTAGCCGAAAATTTAGTGTTCTTAGTAGTTTTATGATCGCTTATTCCACTCTCTTCAGAGAATGCATAAACAATATAAACATCAAAGTAATCCCTGTAGGTCCTGTAAGGCTCAATATTAAAAAAATGACCTATTGCCTCATAAAGATTATCGTTAAATAAACCAGATGACACATCTTCAATTGTATATCCATCACCAAGGAATACAAGATCGATACCATTTCCCACCGTAGAGCTCTGCACTTTAACATAATCACCGTCACCCATTTGATAATTATATTGATTAATTGTGAGCGTATCAGACCGGTTTCTTTTGTTAAGATTAAAAATGATCTCTCCGGAACGATTAGATGATGTGCCGTCAAATTGCGAAACAGAAATGATTACTGTAGCAGAATCAGCTCCCGTGGCTTCGCCTATTGTGGGTGATGCTGTAGCCCATTGAGGAGCCGACTCAATACTCCAGTCGCTGCTCGCTGAAACTTTAATTTCATAGCTACCACCTGAAAGAGAAGACTCAACTACATTTTGTGAAAGTGATATCCAGCTCTCTATAACTTTCACTTTAATTATTACACTTTTGTTTCCATCCTCCGAAGTTATTGTAATAAATGCCTCACCCACATTTATCGAGTTCACTAATCCACTATTATCAACAGTTACAATATTTTCGTTGCTAGAGCTCCAGTTGAGATTTTTATTAGAAGCATTAGAGGGCAATACCATAGCATTAAGTACAATAGTTTCACCTTCTACCATAACAACCGAAGTTATATTAGTTGAAACATCAGTAACATTTATAAAGTCATCATCTTTTTCGCATGAGACAAATAAGCTAAGAGTTACAATAAAAATAACAAACGAAATTAATTTCTTTAATTTCATGGTTCTATCTTTTAAATGACGACTTAATACAATTCAATAACGTCAAAACAGTTTCTATGTTTTCATAATAAAACTACTAAATCTTTAAAGAAAAATAATTCATCTAAAATAATTATGCTCCCCTGCATAAAAACTATCAGAAACAATTGAATTATCGGCTTTCTTAAAAGCAATATAGGCTTCAACAATATCATCCTTCCAACCGTTGGGTAATATTATTTCAGCAGTAAGATTACTCCTTTTCCCCGCATTAATATCATAAACCGCCTCAGATTTAACAGAATTATAAGCAACAATCATAGCCTGATCGTCGGGATTTGCATTTTCTTTAAGATTCAGATTCCAATTATATTTAAGTTTACCCTTATCAACATTCACAAATATACCATCTGCAGGCAACAGCGGTCCCTTCGACACCATCACCATAGAAAAATTCAACTCAACGCCATCCGTTCCGCTTACAATTGCATTATTCATATTATAAGACATAGCTGCATTAAAAGCAGATTGATTTTCTTTAGCACATCCCTCAAAACCAATTCTAATCACCGGAGTCATCGTTTTCAAAAAACTCATTGTAAGCAAAAACTTATCCCGTTGTTTAATTTGAGCCGGCGATTTACGATCATTCACTTTTGGTCTGCTCCTAACATATTCAACATTTTTCCACTTTACAACAACAACATCACCCACTTTACCAGAAATCCCTCCGAAGATTCCATTATCCATTTTGGCCATAATACCATTTTTTTTATTAGTCGTACAATAAGGAATAATAATCCTAATTGTTATTCTGATAACAAAGTTGCAAAAACCCTATCACGAAAACAAATTTTAATCAATTAGACTGCATCTGGTACAGTTTGTTCGTTATTCTATCTAAAAAACCTAACGTAAACAGGATGCTTTTTTTACTTTAATGAGTCTTTATTTATTCATTAGTTCTTAAAGTTACAATGAGGATGATTAGAACAATGTTAGAACAATGTTAGAACAATGTTAGAACAATGTTAGAACAAAATTAGAATGATATTAGAATTATGTTAGGATTATATTAGAATTAGTTAATAGGAATATAATAGTTTGTAGTACAAAAAAAAGGACATGTACCCATTCCCGAGGCCAAAAGGGTTAAGTATATTGAAGA
>CAZAFR010000023.1:22703-38821 GCA_964484665.1 uncultured Proteiniphilum sp.
AAAAAAAAGGACATGTACCCATTCCCGAGGCCAAAAGGGTTAAGTATATTGAAGAAAATATCGGTGCCACAAAGATTAAACTCAATCAAGACGAACTTGATCAACTAGAGGCGATTATTCCTTTGGAAACACCAACGGGTGACAGGTATGCTGATATGAGTGGAGTAAACTTGTAGCTATTTTTGCACAAAGGGTCCAGCTATAAAGCCGGACCCCATGATTATACTTTCACACTTACTTAATGTGATAGCGTTGATTAATTACAGAAGAGTTTATTCTTCACCTTCACTTTCATCTTCTTTAGCTGCTTTTACAGTTACAGCAATTGTGCCGGTGTTTTTGTCTTTGTCGGTAACAGTGATTGTAGTTGTACCTTCTTTGACTCCGGTAATATTAATTTGGTTTTTCTCAGCAGTTGCAGTAGCAATTTCTTCACTTTCTGATTTTACAGTGTAGTCAGCTGTTCCGTTGCTTACCGTTGCAGTTTCAGTTTTTCCAACAACCACTTCGATAGCATCTTTATCGAACTTTAGTTTTACTTCCAAAACATCATCATCATCATCGCATGATGTGAATGTAAATGCAAACAATGCCAATGACAGGCTTAATACACTCATGAATCTCATTGATTTTTTCATAATCACTTTTTTAAAATTTTAAATTAATTATTAAGCAATAATATTTTTACTGCCCTTTTGGTTTCTAATGCTATTAAATAGCTATATATGCAAAACCTTGCGCAGACTATTGTTAATATTTCTAAATCAAGACAGAAGCATAAAAAAGAGATTGACTCAAAATAGAGGCTTAACCTGTGAAGATAAATTATTTAAGAGTCATAATGTATAGCGGCACAAAAAAAAAAGAGGATGCACACACATTGTGATACACCCTCTTAAAATACAAATTAAATAATAACTAATTTATATCATTTCTTCAATATTCCACACAAATGCACGTAATCCAAGATTAGAATATTCATTATCAATTTTTTTTAGATACTCCAATAGAAGTTGAACTCTGTCATCCTCTACAACTGTAAGTATTGCATTATTGATAGAAGGCCAGGCATGAGAACCATAATGTGGTATACCATCTGTACTTCCTCTGCCATAAACTTCTTTCCATGAAGTAAAGCCTCTTATGTTAAGTGAACCAAGATCCTCAACTATCTGATCGTAGTGCGCTTGGTCTAATAAAATCATTACTGCTTTCATTATATATTTTCTTTGACGTTTTAAACAATTTGAATTTCAGTATTCTCTATCTGAATGTTTTTAGAAACTCTTTTATGAATTTTCTTACGCTGACGTTTCACTCCATTTCCGGCAAAAACTGAATATAGAGCAGGAATCAAGACAAGTGTTACAATAGTTGAAAATGTCATACCTCCGATAATTGAAACACCAAGAGATTGCCACATTTCAGACCCCTGACCTGTTCCAATAGCTAAAGGAATCATCCCGAGTATTGTTGTGAGTGTTGTCATTAACACAGGGCGTAGCCTTGATTTACCACCATCTGTAACAGCTGTTGTAATAGACATACCACGTTCGCGATTAAGATTAATATAATCCACAAGTACAATACCATTTTTCACTACCATACCCACGAGCATGACTAACCCTATGAGTCCCATAACTCCAAGTGGTTGTCCGGTAATTGCGAGTAATAGTAGTGAGCCTATAAATGCAAACGGTATTGAAAAGATAATGATAAAAGGATAAGTTAGAGATTCAAATTGAGATGCCATAACAATATATACCAGCAAGACAACTATCACAACCAACAATGTTAATTCTGAAAAGACCTCCTGCTGATCTTCAAGTGAACCACCTATCTCCATTTGAATTCCCATAGGAATTTCTGTAGTTGAAATGACGTTACTAACATCTTCAGCTACATCACTCAAGGCGCGATTATATAATGAACCACTAACAGTAACTATACGCTGACGGTCTTTACGATCAATTTCAGGTAGTGATGAGCTTTCAACAACCTTACCTAAATCACGTACACGAACACCTACTCCCATAGAGTTGTATATTAATATGTTCTCAACATCTTGTATTGATTGCCGCGATTCTTCATTGTAGCGTACTCGTATATCATATTCCTCACCTGCTTCACGAAAACTTGTCATTGTGAGACCATTTATTCGATTTCGCACAGCACCGGCAGCGGTAGACATATTAAGACCATTAAGCGAGAGCTTTTCTCTATCAAATTCTATTTTATATTCCATACGATAATCCTTACGTGATATGTTAACATCGCGTAAGCCTTTAATACCTTCCAATTTAGTTTTCATTACGGCTGCCATCCTATCGGTTTCAGCAAAATCGTATCCATATATATCAACATCAATATTGCTACCTCCACCCATTGCTGAAGTAGTTCCTCCCGGAGTTACTACAAAATCACTGATAGCCGGTAAAGCAGCTAAATCTTTACGTAACTCATCTGCAATTTCGTCAGTTGATCTATTTCTATACTTTGCCTCATTTGTACGTAAGTTAAAACTCATGATATTAGGTCCGTTATTTCGAATAGAAGCCAATATATTATCCTCATCAGCCTGACCTACAGTAAATGAATTAATCTCTACCTCAGGATACTTATCTTGTATGATTTTGTTAATTTGCATACCCGTTTCACGAGTCAACTCCATTCTTGTTCCCGCAGGCAGTTCAACAGTCATTCCAATTGAATTATTATCAGAACTTGGCATAAACTCTGTTTTAAGAGTCATTGCCGACACAACGGCTCCCACCACAAAAATAACAACTATCAAACCAATTGTCATTCCTCGTTTTTTTACTACTATGCTAAGCAGCTTAGAATACGCCACGTCTAACTTGTCTAATATTGGAATAATATGTTTGTCATACCATGCATCAAACTTTCTGTTTTTTGATTCCTTAGTCGATTTAAGCATTTTGGCACTCATCATTGGTGTAAGTGTTAATGCTATAATCATTGATAAAGAGATAATGATAGTAACCATCCAACCAAGCTGTTTGAATAATACACCAGCCATACCACCTACCATAGTCATTGGCAAGAAAGCCGCAACAATAGTCAGGGTTGATGCAATAACTGATAGAGAAACCTCTTCGGTACCATAAACAGCTGCCTGTTGTGGGCGACTTCCTCTTTCGATATGAGTGGTGATATTTTCGATAACCACTATGGCATCGTCAACTACCATACCTATACATATCGAAAGAGCAGATAACGATATAATATTAATTGTGTTGCCGGTTAGATACAAGTATATGAACGAACCAATTAAAGATATAGGAATAGCAACCATAATAATTATAGTAGCCCTCCATTTACCAAGGAAAAATAAGACTATAAAACCTACAATTACCAGAGCAATGAGGATAGTTTCTAACAAACTATTTATTGATGTTTTAACGCTGTCTGAAGTATCCATCACAGTCTCTATTTGTATATCAGGCGGCAGATTGTTCTGATATTGAGGTAGTAACTCTTTTACTGCATTGGCAATATCAACTGTATTTGCTCCTGTCTGTTTTTGAATCATGATGGATGCACTACGCATACCGTTGGTATAGCTCTCCATTACGTTAGACTGAACAGTATCCTTAACAGTAGCTACATCTTTTAGATAAATCGATTGTCCCTGACTGTTGCCGATAACCATGTTGTTTAATTCATTACTTTCTGCTATCTCACCTTGCAAGCGCAACATATAGTTTTGAGAACCCACATTTAAGTCACCCGCAGGAATATTCACATTTTCTGCAGCAATTATCTGTGCAATTTGTTCTAAAGGAATATTGTATGCTTCCAGCTTTTCGGGAAACACATTAACCTGCACTTCACGTTGAGGTGCTCCAGAGATAGAAACGGTACCTACCCCCGGTATCCTGTTTAGAGGTGCTGCAATCTCATCATCAAGTATTTTATATAATGCATCTGAACTTTCCTTTGCTGTTGCAGAAAGTATCATTACCGGAAGCATATCAGTACTGAATTTCAAAAGCATCGGATCACTCGATCCGTCAGGCATTGAGCTGGATATTAAGTCCAATTTATCACGGACATCATTCATAATCAACATCATGTCTGAGCCGTAATTAAACTCAAGAATTATGATAGATATACCATCCTTTGAAGAAGAAGTAATCTTTTTGATATTCTCTGTAGTATTAAGCACGTCTTCTAAAGGACGAGTCACATTTGTTTCCACATCCTCTGCACCGGCACCGGGATAGGCAGTCATCACTGACACCATGTTCACATCAATTTCAGGCAACAAGTCAATCGGAAGCTGCTTAAAAAACATGAGCCCGACAAGTACAATTCCAATAAAGATCAAAGAAGTCGCAACAGGACTCTTGACCGCTGTTTCATATATTTTCATACAATTATTGTATTTCTTATTGAGTTACTTGTATTTCGCTACCATCTATTAATCCTGTATTTCCCAGAACTATAACACGGTCGCCAATATTTAATCCGGAAACTATCTCATACTTATCCCCTATTCTGGTTCCGAGCTCTACCTTAGTGTAAAGTGCTTTTCCATCCTTTTCTAAAAAGACATAACGGTCATTTGACCCCGTTTGCTTAAGCACAGCCATATCTTTAATAAGTGGGCGCTCATTTGTGCCAAAATTTAGTGTAACACGTGAGAACATTCCCGGACGAAGAAGTTGTGCACTATTGTTTACAACAATCTCTATTGGAAAGGTGCGGGAAGCTGGATTTATTGTTGGGTGTATGGTAGAGACCTTACCATCAAATGTTTCACCATCTAATGCATCTACTACCACTTTGGCCTCCATGCCTTGAGTTATTTTGCTAAAATATGATTCCGACACATTGATTATTATTTTAACAGGATTAATATTTTCGATTGTCAGGATTGGCGTACCTCCTGCAACATCACCGGAATCATAGTTGCGAGCGGTAACAATGCCACTGATTGGACTTTTGAGACCTGTATTCTCTTCAATTGTATTTAATGCTGTTTGTGCTACATCAAGCTGCGTTTTAAGCTGATCAAGTTGTTGCTTTGAAACACCACCTACACTATATAACTCACTGAGTCTATCGTAATCACGCTGAAGTGTAGCCAATTGAGTCACTTGTTGCGTATAGTTGGCGGCATCCATTGTAACTAATGTTTGTCCTTTTGCTACACGATTGCCTACATCCACATGTATATTTCTGATTCGTCCACCCGTGATGGGTATAATATTATTTACGGTATTTGCTTCGATTGTTGCTGTGAATGAAGACAACTGATCAACCGGCTCCAAAGTAACCTCTTCTATCGTTACGTTGGGTTTGTTTTTAACTGTCTGCTTCTCGCTTTTATCACTTCCACCGCATGAGTAGAGTATTAATAATGCGACTAATGGCAAAGTTTTTAGAATGTTTTTTAGTTTCATATTTGTTTATTGTATTTATTGTTTCAATTAGATGTATTTATATCATAACCGAGCGTTTTCTCCAGATCGGTCTTTGCAGATAGGTAATCATAAATTGCATTGCGATATTGTAGCTCAGCATTAGTTACTGCAAGTGCTGCTGCATTTAGATCGACAATGGTACCCATACCTGTTTCATATCTCTTTTGTGTTATCTCATACCCCTTTTTTGCTTGGTTTACCGAAGATCCTGCTGCCACTACTTGTTCTATGCTTTTATTTATGAGCTCTATACTGTTTTGTACTGATAGTTTTAGATTACGCTCAATATCGTAGCGCTGCTGACTTAATTGTAATAATTGAGTTTTAGCCTGTTTAACATTATTATACCTTTGACCTCCACTAAATATTGGAATAGCAAGCGTCACGCCTACCACTGAATATGGATCCCAGCGATATGAACTGAACTTGAAATTATTATTTTGACTTATTTGGGAGTAATTGAAAGAGGATGTAAGGTTTGGCAGATACTGCATTTTTTGTATTTCATATGCATTTTTTGCCTGCAGAGCTTGCAAATCGAATTCTCTTAAATCGCTGTTACTTGACAAGTTGTTGTCAACCGGTATAATAGTTTCAAACATTGATTCCTCATACTCCGAAAGCGACCCTATAATCTCTACAGGTTGATTGGCATCAATACCCATGAGCATCTTTAACTGAAGTTCTGCTATTTTTAACATACTCTCTGATTGTAGAATATTCGGAATGATACTTTTTAATCTTACATCGGCTGTAATTACATCGTACTCAGCCACTATACCTTGCTCAAACTTATTCTTTATATTATCCAAGTTAATAGAATCTGTTCTGTAGGTTTCTTTAAATAAGTCGTAACTATCTTTTGCCAGTAATATACTGTAAAATGATTTCTTCACCTGATGCGACAGATTGATTTTAGATGATCGAGACTGCTCAAAGGCGATCTGAAGATCAACCTTACTTATTTGTATATTTTTCCATAAAGATGGTACAACAAGAGGTAAACTTACACTAACTCCACCGGTCCACATGTTTTTACGTCCTACCTGAATTCCATCATTAGAGGCGTCAGGATCGGGTGTCATCAATTTCCCAAGTGTTTTGGCTATTTCTAACTCCTCGGGTGTAAAATCGTCTGGATTCACATTCCCCGGTCCAAAAAGGGAACCCATATCTGAGTCCAGATACATGGTCTGACGTTTGAGTGTATGCTGAAACTGCCCAATAAGATCTACCTGTGGCAATAGTGCACCGTAGGCACTTTTCTTAGCATAGGTTTTTTTCTCAATTTCCATATCGGCAATCTTCACCAAAGGATTTTCACTTAATGCTATTTGTAGTGCCATTTCTAAATCCAGTGGTAAAACGTTTTGATTGTCTGCAATTTCTTGTGCCTTTACACCGGATAGGCCCAACAATCCACATATTATCAATACGATAATATTCATTTTAGTTACTTTCATAAAATATTTTTAATTATTTGAATAAGGTGAGGTAGGAAAATATGAATCGATAATTTCGAGCCCTTTGGCAGTTGAAATTCCACGCAGGATGTTAACCATCATATTATAAATTACATCTATATAAATCTTGGGGTTATATGTGTTAATATCCAGCATCAATATTGTTTCATCTAAATTAATGTCTTGACGAAAATATTTTTCTTTAATTCCATTACACATCAATTCTTTCATGTAGTTCTTATATTTCTCTTTCTGCGCTTTGATACTTTGATAAATGTCAGGATAATAAATATTGACATCACTCATGAAAATTCCATTAGGAAGATTGTTTGATTTATACTCATTTATGATTTGAAGAAAAGCAATAACTGTATTATCCGCCTCGCTAATTATCTTGGTAAACCTTTGTTGTAGGTTTTTATATTCCTCAATAATACAGTTTCTTAAGATGTCTTCTTTGTTATCGAAATTCTGATAGATGGTTCTTTTTGATATTCGGAGAGATGATGCAAGTTCGTCCATTGAAACATTTTTAATACCATCTCGACTAAAAAGAAATGTGGCTTTCTGAATAACTTTTTCTCTAAGCATTGTTTATTTACATTATTTTAAAATGTAAAGTAACAATAGATATGTACGGAGTTTGATAGGCTGAGCACTCAAACTTCAATTTTGAGTACTGAAGCACGAAAAAAGGGTACTGAAAATATTGTGTTGTTATTCTCCCGACTTAATATACCAGTTTTTAAACTCAGAACTTCGTACTCGACTCACAATTATTCTTTCGGGTGTATCGACTGTAAGATTTATTACAAGTTTTCCATCAAACCATATAGTCATATGGCTTATGGCTTTGTGCGAAACAATAAATTGTCTGTTTGCTCTAAAGAATAATTTAGGATCGAGCTGTTTTAAGAAATCATCAAGCGATGAGTCCATGGTATATTCTTGCTTATTAAAGCAGGTTATGACGGCTTTTCTATTCATTGAATAAATAAAAGCGAAGTCATCCGAAGATATTGGTATAAGCTTATCTTTGAAAGGTATAAGAAAACTTTTTCTGTAAATAGTAGCGTTTTGGTTAACGGCGTTTAATAATTTTTTAATAACTTCTGTATTATTTTGGGTGACTGAAAGATTGTTTAATTTTGAAATAGCTCTTTCCAAACTCATTTTACTTATTGGCTTGAGCAAATAATCTACACTGTTTACTTCAAACGCTTTTAAGGCATATTGATCATAGGCGGTTGTAAAGATAATAGGACAATTTATGTCAACACTTTTAAATATTGAAAATGAGTCTCCGTCTGCGAGATGAATATCCATAAAAACAACATCGGGTAAATTATTATTAGAAAACCATTCAACACTTTGATCTATACTTTGTAGAACGGCAATAACATTTATATCTTGATCTAACGAGCTTAAAAGTCTCTCTAGATTTTGAGCAGCAACAATTTCATCTTCTACAATAACGGCGTTCATATTAGCTTAGTCATTAACTCATTTTAATACACTAGATCTTTTCTGATAATACTTTATAAGTGGAATTTCAACTTTAAAGCTCGTTTCATCAACAATTATATTAATATTTTGATTGAACATTAACATATAGCGTTCATTTAAATTAGACAATCCAAGCTCACTGCCATGTACCGAATCTTTTTTAGGTTGAAGATTATTTTCAACGACAAGCATATCAGAATCTTTTATATCTATTGATATTGTCAGAGGTTTTCGCAGACTTACTTCGTTGTGTTTAACTGAATTTTCAACAAGGGTTTGAATTGCAATAGGGAGTATATAATAATCGTTATATTTTTCCGGTATATTTATATTTACCGAAAAAGCTTCACCATAACGAATCTTCATTAAATAAATATAAGACTGAGTGAAGTGTAGCTCGTCGGTTAAAGTTACAATATCATAATCCTGCATCGTGTATCTGAACACAGTAGAGAGTTGAATAAGATATTCCTGTGCTCGTGCATCGTCTGCGCCTATAAGCCCACTAAGTGAATTAAGTGAGTTGAACAAAAAATGCGGGTCGGTTTTATTTTTAAGCGCTTCATAACGGTTTTTAAAATTTTCTATTGTGAGGTTTTTGTTTTCTTCAATTTTTTGATGATTGTTATTTAGTAAAAACAAAGTATTAGAAACAAAAATTGATACTATAAAAAGAAGAAGGTCTTTAGCAAAATGAATAACAGAATAATGATATGCTGATAAATTACCTTTAAACCATATTCCCAATATTTGTGAGATTCCGGTACTTAAAACACCGATAAACAAAAACATAATTACGATAACTAGCAATACCTTTCTCTTGTTAGTTAAGTAGTTCTTTATTATCCAAAAATCAATTAAGAAAAAGAAATAAAGCAGAAAGGTGTTTACCAAAAAAAAAGTAGTATATTTAATGATAAAGAAATAAGTATTATCGTACCGGCCTAATAAATTAATCTCCTCAATAAACTTTCTACTCACATTTTCTCCCAGAGAATATCCGTAAATTAAAATTACTACCTGCACTATAAAAATGAAAACATTTAATAAAAGTGCTGATTTAATAGCAGTCTTTTTATTTAATTCAATGAGAGAAGTGCTAGATTTATGTTCCATTTTAATTTATAGTAAATATATACAAAAGTAGTCAATATCATTCGCTTATTAAAATCAAATTAACTCAACTAACAAACGGTTAATTAATCGTTTATTAGTTGAGTAATCAAGAAAAACATTTTCTTTATTCGAGGAGATTGCACAGGATTTGTTTTCTTTTTTAAACGATTAGATAAGTGTTTAATTCCTGACACCAGTGCAATCTCTTTTCCTTCAATTATAATTAAAATCTGTAACCAACGCCTAAAATCACTGCTTGATTGCGCATGCTGGCTATATCCTTAAGTGCATCTAACTGATCTACTAGACCGATCTGATATCCACCATTTATCTGCAAACCGTTAAGAAACTCATAACCTACTAATGCTCCTAATCCAAAGTCCCAACGAGTCATAGCTGTCTTACCATCTATCTCTTTATACAGATTCTTATCTGCATCTTTATAACGTGCATCAAAGCCAAAACCAATATAGGGACCTACACCTGCGTAAAATTTACCTGTATTTGTGCGTGTTTGTCCTAAAAAATATACAGGTACTTGCATTCCCCATTGTCTAAAATCATCTTTCAATGCACCGGTTTTCATTTCAGACTGACGATAAAAAAACATTAATTCAGGCTGAATGGAAAAGTTCTCATGTACACCAATATTCATAAAACCTCCCAAGGTTGGTCCTATTTTCATTTTACTAGTTTGAGTTTTTAAATCTGATAGAATGAAGTTGGACATATTTGTTTCTACTTTAACACCAAATTCTAATGGTGTTTGTGCATTTACAGTAATTAAACTTACCGTCATAAAAGCTGATAAACCTATTAAAAAAATCTTTCTCATTTCTGTGCTTTTTAAATTAATAAAATTCTTGTTTCTATTATTTGATATTACAAAGATATATTTAAGACACAGTGAAACTACTAGAATGTTACCGAGACGGCATTTTTGAATACCCAACTAAAACATTTCAATACTTAAGGAATATGTTAGATTTTGGAAACATTAAAATGTAGACAGATTTGGTGATACATTTACAGATAATATTTTTGTTGAATTAAAATTTTATGGTAAATTGAGTGTCATTATAATGCAATATATATGAAAGAATAAAACATGAATTAATATAATAGAGTTAGCTTCATTTACATTATTATCAGTTACATTTGTAAATATATTCAACGGCGCATTAAGAAAACAGATGGATAATAAGGATTTAATTAGTATAGATAAATATTTCAGTGAGGTGGGTTATTACTCGCGAAGAGTAGCTGACAAACTGAGACATTTGAATGAAAAAGAGCTTAATGATATTTTAAAAATGGTGAGACGTTCTTCAAAAACGACTCTTATATAGTGTCATGTTATTATTTTTAATTTTATGGCTTACATAGATTATTATAAAATATTGGGTGTCGACAAAAATGCATCGGCTGATAACATTAAAAAGGCTTATCGCAAATTGGCTAGGAAGTTGCATCCCGACCTGAATCCTGATGATAAGGAGGCACATAAAAAGTTTCAGGAGCTGAATGAAGCTAATGAGGTGCTGAGCGATCCGGAGAAGCGGGCTAAGTATGATAAGTATGGTGAGAACTGGAAGCATGGGGAAGAGTATGAAAAAGCGCAGCAACAGTATCATCAACAGCAAAGTCAGCAGCAGTGGAATAGTCAGCGGCAATGGAGTGATCAGGGAAACCGGACTTTCTACACTGAAGGTGATTTTTCTGATGAGGATTTTTCTGAATTCTTCCATTCAATGTTTGGAGGCGGTTTTAATCAGCGTGCAGGTGGCTCAGGTAGGCGTACCCGTTATAAAGGGGCTGATTATCAAGCGGAATTGCGACTAACATTACGACAAGCCATGCAAACACATCAACAGACTTTAACGATTAATGGCAAGAATATTCGTATTACAATTCCCGCAGGTGTGTCCGACGGACAGAAGATTAAGCTTGCAGGTTATGGTCAGGCAGGTGCAGGTGAGGGCCCCAACGGTGATTTGTATATCACCTTTATAATTAAAGAGGATCCCGAATTTAAACGTCTGGGTAATGATCTGTACACCGATGCTTCAATTGATCTTTTTACCGCTGTTCTGGGTGGTGAAGTGATGATAAATACACTTGAGGGACAGGTAAAAATGAAAATCAAGCCAGGTACTCAGCCGGGGTCTAAGCTTAGGCTGAAAGGCAAAGGATTTCCACTTTATAAGAAAAAAGGTGAGTTTGGTGATCTTTATGTATCACTAAAAGTGCAGCTGCCCGAAAATCTTTCTTATGAAGAGAAAGAGTTATTTACCCGATTATCAAAAATTAGGAAACAATGAATGGAAAACGATTATTATATAGCGAATGCCTGAGAATTTATGAAGTAGACGAATCATTTATTGATTCGTTGCAAGAGGTAGGACTGATTCATGTAGTGTATCAAGAAAAAGAACGTTTTATTGAATATGAAGAACTGGCTGATTTGGAGCAGTTTATACGCTGGCACTACGACATGGATATCAACATAGAAGGCATTGACGCATTGCAACATATGCTTGGAAAAGTTAAATCGTTAATGTCTGAAATTGATCAGCTCAGAAGTGAACTGGAATTTTATAAGTCGCTGAGATAAAACTATTGTTTTATATATAATTTTAATACATTGATAAATTGTATCTAGGTTCTGAAATGTATGTTGTGTGGTAATGTCAAAAATAATATTATGAACAAAAATTGAATGGTAGTTTGAGTAATAATGTTGAGCGACAACCATTTTAATCCGCGAAAGTAAATCGTAATCCAAGTCGCAGATTAAAATTTATTGGTCTGTCTTTATAAATATTTTCCAGCGCACTCCCGTTATTAAAATAATAAACCACTCCCGGTTCAGCATATATTCCTATTAAATCAGAAAAGCGATATTCAATACCAATTGCAGAGTTCACCGACCATTGTAATTGTTTTGAAGTTACCTTTTTGCTGGTTGTCATTTCGAATTCATCATCAATATAGTAGTTTGATGTTAATTTGCCTGCAATGTTTTTTTCCACAAGCCCCCCCGCAGAAATATAGGTTAAGATTTTATCATTTTCCCAAAATGTGTATCCAACATTTAATGGAATACCTAAGTAATGTAGTGTTTGAGTGTCATCGTAAAAATAATTACTACTCTCTGCACGTAATTTAGATGACAACAAAGAATATGTTAAACCACTTGCAAGGCTCCACCTGTCACTCAGATTATATTTTAAAGTAAGTCCAAATGTTACCGGCTGCAAGTGTTTAACGTCTGTATAAGCTTCCTCTCTAGTGTATTGAGAGCCGAAAGCATACTGCCGATCAACAGTCTTTTCGAGTGCCAGCGTACCATATCCGGAATATGTTTCCATAGATCCTGAAGGAGCGTTTGACATTGAGACATTAGTTTGCCACCTAGAATTTTTTCGACTGTTTACATTATTTGATGAAGCAAATAGCATATCGTCCTTTATTATACTAGATTCTCTATTTTCTATTTTTGAATCAACAATATCAATTTTAGTATCAGCTGTATTATTACCTAAATTTTTAGTATCAACCTCTAAAAGAGTTTGGACTTTAGATATTTCAGATTCATATATTTGTGGGTCTAACGTTCTGATTTTATTCTCTGCTGTTTTGATTTCTGCAACGTCAACTTCTTTTGTCGTTTCAATAAAAGGATTAACAGATGATTTTCCTATTTCAGTGTTGATATTTGATACACTTTTATCTGCATACTCTAGCGTAGTTTGATCACTTTTTGATACAGATTCATTTATTTGATTATTTTCTGGTAAGTTAAGTACAAAAAACAGTAAAACTACAGCTGCTGCAACGGCACCAATGCTAATCTCCCATAGTCGGCGTTTTCTGCTTATCGCTCCACTATCGCGCATTTCAGAAATTATACTTTCTGAAACCATACGCTTCTCTATACCTTCCCACAATCCTGTGGGAGCCGGCTCTTCATGAGAAGCCATACGGTTCCGAAGTTTATCTTGCCATTTATAGCTCATTGTTTTTTTTATTTAACCGATATAGCTCTATTTCTTTAACTAACAAATTTTTAGCTCTATGCAACTGCGAAGCGGAGCTGTTTTCCGCAATACCCAATATCGAAGCAATCTCTTTGTGACTTTTCTCCTCAAACACATATAGGTTAAATACAGTACGATAACCTATGGGCAGTGAATTTATCATCTCTAGAATGGCTGAAGTAGGTATGTCTTCAAAATCAAGTTCTTCATCATCAACTTGATCAGGAAAATCCCAGTCCGGCAGACTTATTAGCTGCATTTTCTCATTTTCTTTAATATGTTTCAATGATTCGTTCACAACTATTCGCGCTGACCATGCTTTTAAAGATCCTTTGCCTCTGTATTTAAACGTATGTATAGCTTTAAATATATTTAGAAAACTCTCTTGCAATATATCTTTAACATCCTCTTTATTAGATATGTAGCGAGAACATACTGCAGTGAGATATCCCGAATAGATATCATAAAAAGCCTTCATAGCATTCTTGTCGCCACGCACAATTTGCTGAAGTAGTTCACGTTCTCTGCTTTCGTCCTTTATCATCTAAAGATTTCGTAACAACATTACTAATTAAGCTTTTCAAGCTTTGTTTACAATTATATTTAAAAAGGTTGTACCTTTTTACAAAGTTACAACCTTAAACTTTAAATGTAAAAATGAATAGAAAACGTTATCATTAAATTATGCTTATATTTTATTTCAAAGGAATTACACTTCTCTCGGCTGCTATTGCTGATGTAGCTGGCGTTGCAGCACGAGTCTTATAATCAAATTCAATTGATTTAGTGGAGTTGAAAGACTTATATATCAGTTTCAGTTTCACTGTTTGTCCTTCTGTATCGGGAAGATTATCAAGTTTGAAAGCAACAAGCCCATCACCCACTCTACCGGATACATCACCTTTGGCGTCATGTTTAAATTCTACCTCATAAGGGTTTTCCGAATTATTTGTAGGTATGAGATTAACATAATGAGTTATCCCCACATTGCTCCATACAGTTCGGAATCGTAATGTAAGATAACCGTCCTCGGCTATTGTAACCCAATCGGGAACAATATCTACCGGATCAGATCCATAAACTTCATCATTTTTATCTCCCATGTTGGGTGCCATTGGTTTAGTTCTTATGCTATCTATCCAATTAACATGTACTGCTTTGTCAAATGGAGCACTTGACTCGTCAACCTCTTCATAATTCACTAATGCTCTCACTTCCTTACCATCATAAGGATGGGACTTCAAGTTTACCGGAAGTAAAGTCGTTTTATCATCAAGCTGAAAAAATAGTTTGTTGTCTGATGATTCTTTCACAGTTACAAGTGCACTAGGATATCTTAAATTAAGATTATCGTCATCGTCATCAAGACAAGAAGGCAAAATAATCAGGCCTAAAAATGTTAGTGCTACTAAAATAAATTTGGTCTTTTTCATAAATTGTTTATTTAACTGTTTTAATTACAATGTTATTATTTACTAAATCTCACTTATTAATAATAAATGTTTATCGACTTATTACAGTCTTTGATTTTTAATTTATTTATTACAAATCAATTTCATTTCATCCAACTTTATACTCTTTAAATAGCAATAAGAACAAAATCTTGCATAAAAAATCGTTAAATTATCAAAAATATTATAAGTGCATCTTTTTAAATATATGTGTTTTATAACAAAAACCATACCACACTTACGTGAAAAAAATTATAATATAAATCGCCTCATTAGACACTATCCCATTATACACTATTAGACACTATCCCAAAAAGCACTATCCCACTAAGTGTATAAGTATAATAAGAGGGTCTTGCTTTAATGCAGGATTATGCTACAGTTATCTTGATGCAAATAGTACATTCTTTTTGGCTAAATTATCATACGATTATTAAATGCAAGCGGCATCATCAGCGTTATCTGTATACCAATTATTTCGATGCGTCAGCATGATACTTAATTTATAACGGACAGAGCAGGCTTGACAATATGTTTTTGTTGTTTCATTTAGCGTTAAATCTATAGCCAAGTCCCAACATAAGATTATTTGGTTCCTTAAAACGGTAAAGTTGATATCCTGCATGCAAAAACACGTTATCCGTAATATTAGCCTTCAGCACAAAAATTTGATAAAATGAATTAGTATCATCACCCTTGCACAAAAAGTTCTTTCCAATACCAAGATTGATTAAGAAAATAGGCATAACAATCTCAGCACGCAATGACAGACCTGCCGAAAACTGTTCTCTGAAGGGAGGTCTATAGAATTTAAGATCCTCTGTGTTACCTGGAATATAGTCATTAGCTATATGCTTGACAATGTTGGCACTTTCGTCATACTGCAAGTCAAGAGAGACGCCGGCACGGAAGTATTTGCTGAAGTTATACAAAGGATTGAAGTTTAGCCCTACAACAGCAAAAGAACCTGGAACAAGCATAGGGTCGTAATCTTCAGGGTAGATGCCTTTTTTTCGTGTTGAACCATAGAGAATAAGATCATAGTTAATATAAGAATTGAATAAATGTTTTCGTGATTGATAGGGAGAATAT
>CAZAFR010000024.1:0-4580 GCA_964484665.1 uncultured Proteiniphilum sp.
CACATGTTGAATGGCATGGTTTTCATGCATATGACATGATTTTTCCATTGTTTCTTTTTATAGCAGGTGTCTCTTTCCCTTTTTCGGCATCCAAAAGAATGGCTGTTAAAGGTGGGGAAAAAGCACTTTATATACACATCTTTAAAAGAGGATTTATACTCTTTCTCCTTGGTATTATTTATAATAATGGCATAAGTTTCGATTTTGCAAATATGCGATTTTTAAGCGTGCTCGGTCGCATAGGTCTAGCTTGGATGTTTGCAGCTCTAATTTTTATGAAAACTAAGAACTGGAAATCAAGAATGGTTTGGTTTTGGGGAATTCTTATATTCTACTGGTTATTGTTTCTTATTTTTAAAGCTCCCGACTTGGGCGATCCGGATAGATACTCAATGCAGGGTAATATTTCCAGTTATATCGATCGTTCTATTCTGCCGGGTAGGTTGTGTTGTTATGGATTTGGAGACAATGAAGGCATACTACCTACTATTGCAGCTATCGGCACAGGGCTTTTAGGTATGCTCACAGGGGAGTTTCTTAAGAGTAAAATTAAGCCCATGAAGAAAGTACTTTATATGGCTCTTGCGGGTGTTTTACTTATTGTAATTGGGCAGATATGGAATCTCGCTTTTCCTATTAATAAAAACTTGTGGTCTAGTTCTTTTGTATGTCATGTTGGAGGGCTGAGCATTCTACTTCTGACGCTCTTCTATTTGATTATTGATGTGTGGAAATTTCAAAAATGGGCATTTTTCTTTGTAGTTATTGGTATGAATCCAATTACAATATACCTAGCTAACAGGATAATTGGTTTTAGTAAGGCAACAAATTTTATATTTGGCGGATTTGCAAAGCTGGTTCCTGAAACATGGTCTTCGCTTATTATGGCAATTGGTTATGTAACAGTAGGATGGTTGTTTTTGTATCTACTCTATAGAAAGAAAATATTTTTAAAAGTCTAACTACTGAACCACTTCTCCTCTTTTTGCTGCTAACTGAACTGATGTTATAATTGTTTGTCTCAATGAGATAGAGAACGTTATACTAAACTGCAATTATTATTACGATGGACGAAACTAAATCTGTCCTCTTATTTCTTTCTAAAAGTTTTAATTGGATAATAGTGTAAATAAAAGCATTTCATTTTATAAAACTATAATAGTGATGAATAAAATCATTGAATGTGTCCCAAATTTTAGTGAGGGACGTGATAAGTTAATAGTAGAAAAGATTGCGGACGCATTTCGCACAAAAGATGATGTAAAACTACTGGATTATAGCAGCGACAAAGATCATAACAGGTCGGTTATCACTGTAGTGGGAGAACCTGAGGCTCTTAAAGATGCTGTTATAGAAGCCATAGGTGTAGCAATTGAACTGATTAATCTGAATAAACATAGTGGTCAGCACCCAAGAATGGGAGCAGTTGATGTAGTACCATTTATACCTATAAAAAATGTCACGATGGATGAGGCAATTACTCTTTCTAAAGAAGTAGGCAAAATTGTGGGTGAGAAATATAATCTTCCCGTATTCTTGTACGAAAAATCTGCAACTCAATTACATCGTGAAAATTTGGCAAATGTACGAAAAGGAGAATTTGAAGGACTTAAAGATAAAATGTTGTCCTCTGATTGGAAACCTGATTTTGGTCCTTTACACCCACATCCAACTGCGGGGGCTGTTGCAGTTGGAGCTAGAATGCCTTTAGTGGCTTATAATGTTAATATTGGCACCTCAAATATTGAAATTGCTACAGCAATAGCTAAAAAAGTTAGACATATAGGAGGAGGATTAAAATTCTGCAAAGCTATGGGTGTTGAATTGAAGGAACGTGGCATCACTCAAGTGTCTATGAATCTTACCGACTTCACCAAAACATCTATTTACAGAGCACATGAAATGGTCAGAATGGAGGCTAAAAGATATGGTGTACCTGTTGTGGGTGGAGAAGTAATAGGATTAGTGCCAATGGAAGCGCTTGTTGATTCGGCAGCGTATTACCTGGGACTCGAGAACTTCTCAATTAATCAGGTTCTTGAAGCTAAGCTTATGGAATAGATTGATGAGTTGGTTAGAAATAATTTTGATAAAAAGATTCATGAAAATATCTATTTAATAATAAAAGGTGAACTAAGGATTTAAGGTCTTGAATGGCTCATTCTATACAGTTAACATATTTATTAGATATACGATAATTTTGAGACATAACTTTAACAAAAGGTCTTAAACAATGACTTTTTGATTATCTTTGCTTTTTCAAAAATGAATAATAGGTTAATTATAGTATAAATGGTAGAAACAATTAGAAAATCGCTCAGAGACTCTGCAGTGGCAAGATGGACTGCACTCTTTATTGTATCGTTTACAATGATGTGCGGGTATTTTTTATCCGATGTATTATCACCTTTAGTGGGCTTGCTTGAAAGTCAATTGAGTTGGACCCGTGCTGACTATGGAATATATACCAGTTCATACGGCTGGTTTAATGTATTTCTACTCATGCTCATTTTGGGAGGAATTATTCTGGACAAATTGGGGATAAGGCTTACGGGTTTGGGAGCAACGGCACTTATGGTAATCGGAACTTCAATAAAATATTGGGCTATATCTACCAATACACTTGAGGGAGTAACTATATTGGGATTAAATGGACAACTTTTTTGGGCATGTATAGGTTTTGCCACATTTGCTGTAGGAGTTGAAGTATCGGGGATTACAGTTTCTAAAATCATTGTAAAATGGTTTAAAGGTAAAGAAATGGCCACCGCAATGGGTATGCAGGTAGCATTAGCTCGTGTGGGTACAGCTTTAGCTTTGGGATTTTCAGTCCCTATTGCACGGGCTACGGGTATTATCGATGTTTCGCGCCCTTTGCTTGTAGCTCTGGTTGCACTTTGTATTGGACTTATAGCTTTTATAGTATATGTGCTGATGGATAAGAAACTCGATGAATCTGAAGCAACCGATATGTCGGGGGTATCTGATTCTGATGAAGAATTTAAAATCTCGGATATTGGAAAAATATTAAATAACAAGGGATGGTGGTATATCGCTATTTTATGTGTACTATTTTATTCAGCTGTTTTTCCTTTTCTGAAATACGCTACAGACCTGATGATTAATAAGTTTGGAGTTGATCAAAATATAGCCGGTTTAATTCCAATGTTGTTGCCATTTGGTAATATTCTTTTGACTCCTTTATTCGGTGGAATTTACGACAGAAAAGGAAAAGGTGCAACTATCATGATAATTGGTTCTTTACTGCTTATTGTGGTGCATGCTTTGTTTTCTATACCCGGATTAAATAACTGGATTATTGCAATGATATTGGTCGTTTTGCTGGGAGTGGCTTTTTCACTTGTGCCGTCAGCAATGTGGCCTTCTGTACCAAAAATTGTTCCTGAGAATAGACTCGGGACAGCTTATTCACTGATTTTCTGGGTGCAGAATTGGGGATTAATGGGAGTGCCACTTCTAATTGGTTGGGTACTTGAAAAATACTGTATTACAGGTCAGACTCTTAGAGATGGAATGTTGGTAAATACTTACGATTATACTCTTCCAATGCTAATATTCGTGACTTTTGGAGTGCTTGCGCTTATCTTTGCTTTCTTGTTGAAATTGGAAGATAAGAAAAAAGGATATGGACTTGAATCTCCAAATATTCAGCATTAATTTGATTTCTACAAAAAAAGATTAATTCAAATCATAATAGTTAGAGACGGTTCAGTGTAAAGGTGGACCGTCTTTTTTTATGTTTTGATGTATGGATAATCTATTTTTATTGTTTTTTTAATTTTAGCGTAGTCCTAATTTGGTTTTAATGTGTTCGAGTACTATTCGAAGTTTCTTATATTATAGTAAGGTTAGGGCGAGATAATAACTATAATGGAATTAACCACGCTGCATAGATATGGCTTGCGAGTCCAAGAAGCACGAAAATATGAAATACTGAATGTATAAATTCTCTTTTGGCTGTGGCATAAATAAAAGCTCCAACAACATAAAAAACCCCTCCGGCAATCAGCCAATAAATAATTTCAATGGAGTTTTTAGAATTGGCTACTTCTATCAAAGGTTTAAAGGCTATTAATACAACCAGTCCCATAAATACATAGGAGGCTGTCTTTATATGACTGTTTCGTTTTAGCGGTCTGAAGCTGATGGTAATACCCACAATTGCAATCAACCATACAAGTGAGAATAGCAACCATCCCCAAAAGGGCTCTTTTTCTCTTAAAAGCACTAACGTGAACGGTGAGTAGCTTGATGCTATAAGAAGATAGATTGAAGCGTGGTCAAAATGGCGTAGTCTTTGTTTTAGGGTAGGCTCCTTTACAAAATGATAAATTGTGGATGATGCCATACAGACAATCATTCCAAAGCCAAACAAAGAGTAAGCCAACAATGCCCATCTGTCTCCTGCTATAACTGCTTTATTTATTAAGATACCGGTAGCAATAATACTCATTAACAGACCAAAACCGTGAGACAAGTAGTTGGCTCGCTCTTCACGCAGAGTATAAAAACTTTCTTTTGTCATATCCAAAGCAAATGTAATTAAATTTTAGAAGTTC
>CAZAFR010000024.1:4680-8020 GCA_964484665.1 uncultured Proteiniphilum sp.
TTGATACATAATTATACATTTTACTTTTAGAAGTTCTTGTACATAATATACATTTTACTTTCAGAAATTCCTGTACATAATTATACCTTTCACTTTCAGAAATTCATATATAATTATACTTTTTACTTTCAGAAATTGATACATAAAATCATTATATTCTTGTTTCTTACCATAAATTAAAGAACTGTTATAATAATATGACAAAAAGTCACATATTCTTAATTGGCAAAGATTTTGACCCTATCTTGTTGTGAATTTGATATTAAATTCAACTATTCACATTGCCTTTTGTTTTATAAAAACAGAGACGATTATAAAAATTTGATACAATAAAAACAGGAGTTATGAATTTTAATAATTTTACAATAAAAGCACAGGAGGCTGTACAAAAAGCTATTGAGATTGCTCAGAGCAATAATCAGCAGATGATTGAACCGACACATATTCTTAAAGGGATAATCATTACGGGGGAAAATGTAACCAGTTTTCTTTTTAATAAACTTAGCGTAAACAGTCAGAATCTTGAGAGGGTGATAGATGCTGAGATTCAATCGTTACCTCGCGTTTCCGGCGGTGACCCCATGCTTAGTAGGGAGACTAATGCTGTTTTTCAGAAAGCATCTGATTTTGCCGGTAAGATGGATGATCAGTTTGTTTCTATTGAACATTTGCTACTTGGTATCCTTGATGAAAAAAACAGTGCTGCAAAGATGATGATGGATGCCGGAATATCACTCAATCAGTTGCAGGCAGCCATTAATGATCTGAGAAAAGGTGAAAAGGTTACAAGTCAGAGTGCCGAAGACACATATCAGGCATTAGGCAAGTATGCCGTCAACCTGATAGACAAAGCTCGCGAAGGTAAGTTAGACCCCGTTATTGGTAGAGACGAAGAGATTAGGCGTGTACTTCAGATATTGAGTAGACGTACCAAAAACAATCCTATTCTTATTGGCGAACCGGGTACAGGTAAGACTGCCATTGCAGAAGGGCTTGCCTATCGTATTGTTCGTGGGGATGTTCCTGAGAATCTTAAGAGCAAGCAAATTTATTCACTTGATATGGGAGCACTTATAGCAGGTGCAAAATATAAGGGTGAGTTTGAAGAGCGACTCAAATCGGTTGTAAATGAAGTGACTAAATCGGATGGCGAGATCATACTTTTTATTGACGAGATTCACACTCTGGTTGGTGCCGGCAAAGGCGAGGGTGCCATGGATGCTGCAAATATTCTTAAGCCTGCACTTTCACGAGGTGAACTCAGAGCCATTGGTGCTACCACGCTAAGTGAATATCAAAAATATTTTGAAAAAGATAAAGCATTGGAACGTCGTTTTCAAATAGTAATGGTAAATGAACCCAGCGAAATGGACACTATTTCTATTCTTAGAGGTTTGAAAGAACGTTATGAAAACCACCATAAAGTAAGGATTAAAGATGAGGCAATTATTGCCTCGGTTCAGTTATCGAGTAGATATATCACCGACAGGTTCCTACCTGACAAAGCTATAGATCTTATGGATGAGGCTGCTGCAAAATTGCGTATGGAGGTGGATTCGGTTCCTGAAGAGCTCGATGAGATTATGAGAAAAGTAAAACAACTCGAGATTGAGCGTGAGGCAATTAAACGTGAAAACGATCAACCGAAAGTTGATTCGCTTACAAAGCAAATTGAAGATCTTAAAGCTGAAGAGGCTGAGTTTTCAGCAAAATGGAAATCAGAGAAAGAGCTGATCAATAAGATACAACAAGCAAAAATTGATATTGAAGATGCCAAGTTTGAGGCAGATAAGGCTGAAAGAGAAGGAAATTATGGCAAAGTTGCCGAACTTCGTTATGGAAAGATAAAGGAAAGAGAAAATGATATAAAAGCTTTGCAGGATGAACTTCATTTGCGTCAAGGTGGTCGAGCAATGATTAAAGAAGAGGTTGATGCTGAGGATATTGCCGATGTGGTATCACGGTGGACAGGCATTCCCGTTAACAAGATGCTTAAGAGTGAACGTGATAAGTTACTTAATTTAGAAGAAGAGCTTCACAAACGTGTAATTGGTCAGGATGAAGCAATCACAGCTGTTGCGGATGCTGTCAGACGTAGCCGTGCCGGTCTGAGTGATCCCAAGCGTCCAATAGGTTCATTTATCTTTTTGGGAACCACCGGAGTGGGTAAGACAGAGCTTGCAAAGGCGCTTGCCGATTATCTATTTGATGACGAGAATATGATGACTCGTATCGACATGAGTGAATATCAGGAGAAATTTAGTGCCACACGTTTAATTGGAGCGCCTCCCGGATATGTAGGTTACGATGAAGGTGGTCAGCTCACCGAATCTATTCGTCGTAAACCCTATTCTGTAGTCCTTTTTGATGAGATTGAGAAGGCTCATCCGGATGTGTTTAATATTCTTCTTCAAGTACTTGATGATGGTAGATTAACCGACAATAAGGGTAGGGTGGTTAATTTCAAGAATACGATAATCATTATGACTTCAAACATGGGGTCGGACATCATACGTGAGAATTTCGAGAAAATAAATCCTGTCAATAGAGATGAGATTATTAATAATACTAAGAATTTGGTAATGGATATGATGAAAAAAAATATTCGTCCCGAGTTTCTGAACCGTATAGATGAAACCATCATGTTTGCACCTTTGAATGAGAGTGAAATCACTCAAATTGTTAAATTGCAATTAGATAAAGTAAAAGAGTCGTTAGCAGAAAGTGATATTGAACTTATATACACTGATGAGGCTGTAAAAAGTATATCTGAGGCAGGCTATAATCCTGAGTTTGGTGCAAGACCGGTTAAAAGGGTCATTCAGCGTAAGGTGTTGAATCAGCTATCAAAAGAACTGCTTTCAGGTACGGTTGACAAGTCAAAACCTATCACGATTGATGCAATAGATGATTTAATCTATTTCAAAAATCAGTAATCTATATCGTCCTAAATAACCGTCACAAGTTTTAGTACAAAAATTCATTTTTCATGAGGGTGTATCGCAATATGATTTCACCCTCTTTTTTATTGTGTACTTCTATCGGAGAACTTCTTTTAATTTTGGAATCTAAAAGGCTTATTATTTATTCTGATACAGCTTCATATAAATATTTCTGAAATAGGCTTTCTATAACTGTTTCTGATGTAATCTCCTATAACTGTTTCTGATACAGCCTTATATAAATATTTATGATACAGCCTAATATAAATATTTCTGATACAGCCTTATATAAATATTTATGATACAGCCTAATATAACTGTTTCTGATGTAGTCTAATATAAATATTTATGATACAGCCTAATATAACTGTTTCTGATGTAGCCTAATATAACTGTTT
>CAZAFR010000024.1:8120-13111 GCA_964484665.1 uncultured Proteiniphilum sp.
AGCCTAATATAACTGTTTCTGATGTAGCCTAATATAACTGTTTATGATGTAGTCTTATATAACTGTTTCTGATGCGGCCTAATATAAATGTTTCAAGACCTCTGTAGTGTGCAGGGGTCTTAATTGTTTATCGTTTCCAGAAGCTGGGCACAAAAAGTGAGAGAACGGTAAATAATTCAAGGCGACCGACCAGCATAAGAAACGTAAGGAAATATTTGGCAAATACTGTTGCTGATTCAAAAGAGCCGCTTGGACCGTAGGATCCGAGTCCGAAGCCATAGTTACTTAACGATGAAAGGGCAACGCTGATTGATTCGTCAAAAGTCATCCCTGTGAGACTTAATAATACAGCACTCATAATTGCAACTGTTATATAAAGAAATACAAATGCAATAACTTTAGAGATAGCTCCGTTTGAGAGCACTTTATCGTTCATTTTAACCATATAAAGGGCGTCAGGATGTACTTGGCGCTTGAAGACTAAAAGCGAATTTTTAAAAAGTACAACCAATCGCGAAATCTTCATACCTCCGGATGTCGACCCTTCGCATCCGCAGAAGAGAATCATAGTAAGAAATAGCAACCAATAGAATGGTCCCCACGCAAGAAAATCAACAGTAGCAAATCCTGTGGTGGTCATTGCAGAAACAACCTGAAATAAAACAGTGCGGAAAGTCTCTTCAATATTTGACATCTGACCGGTGGCAAGTAGAGCGCCGGAAATACCGATTGTAAAAAGACCTATTAAAGCAACATACCATCGGAACTCCTCATTTTTAAAAATTGAAAGAGACCATTTAGTAAAAAGAGCAGAAATAAGAAGGAAATTTGTAGCTCCAAAGAACATTATGAGTGTTATAATATACTCTGTGTAAGGTGAATTGAAAGATGCAATGCTATATTGTTTTGTAGAGAACCCTCCTGTGGATATTGCCGAAAACGTATGACACGCAGCATCAAAAGCATTCATAGGTCCCGCCCAGAGAAACAGAAAACCTACAATCGTTAGGGCAAGATATGTAAGTGCCATAGTCTTAGTGATTTCCTTAATTCTAGGTCGAAAAATATCCTCAGCAATACCTGTTGCTTCAGCATCGTAAAAATGTCCCGATACACCACCAAAAACAGGCATAAATGATAATACAAAAATAATGATTCCTATTCCTCCAATCCATTGAGTAAAACTACGCCAGAAGTGGAGTGATTTTGGGAATGCTTCAATATTGAAAAGAGTTGAACTACCGGTTGTTGTGAAACCACACATGCTCTCAAAGTAAGCATTTACAAAAGAAGGTATGGCACCGCTTAATATATAAGGGAAAGTTCCATACAGTGCCAACATAAGCCAAACCACGGTAACAGTTATATATACCTCGCGTTTAGATATATTATCTGCTCGTTTTTTTCTTTTACTTCCAAGAAGAATAAATACAGCTCCGGATAGAGAGGTAATAATTGAAGAAATATAAATACTTTCAACAGTCGCTTCATGGTAATATTCTCCAACAAAAGCCGAGAATAACATAAACACAGCTTCTATCAGCAACACCAATCCAATACTGCTTAATACAAATCGGTAATTAAATTTCTGCATCTCTTTTTAGCAACAACTAATTAAACAGGTCTTCAATGCTTTTAATAGATCTGTTCAAGAAAAAAACTACAACACGGTCGTTCGGTTCAATTTGAGTGTTACCGTCAACAAGAATAGGCTCACCGTCTCTGATTAGTGCTCCAAATGTGATATCCGGAGGAAGTCTTAGGTCTTTGATTTGTCTCTTGGTAACTTTTGATTTTGGTTTAGCAATAACCTCACCAACATTGGCATCTGCAAAGGTAAGGCTTTTAATATTTGATGCGTCGGCTTTAAGAAGTAATTCATAAATCTTGCCTGCTGCTATCAATTTTTTATTGATTACGGTTCCAATATCAAGCTGCTCTGCCATAGATATATAATCAATATTCTCTATTTCTGCAACTGTCTTTTTAACGCCATATTGTTTAGCCATCATGCATCCCAGAATGTTAGCTTCGGAATTTGCCGTGAGAGCCAGAAAAGCATCTGTATCGTTTATCCCTTCACGAACAAGAAATTCGGCATTTCTGCCATCCTCTATAAAAACAGTTACATTGGAAGGACATTTTTCAACCAGTTGTTCAGCTCTCTCTCTATCTTGCTCTATAATTTTAATATCAATGTTTTGAGGTAGTTGCTGAATAGTACGCATAGTTATACGACTTCCGCCCATGAACATTAGTCGTTTTGTCTCAAAAGATTTCTTGCCAAGCAACTCAGGAAGTATACCTACATGTTTTCTTAATGCCGTAAAATAGAGAATATCATTAGGTAGAATTTGATCACTACCTTGAGGAATTATTGTTTTAGAGCCTCGTTTAATTGAAACAATATGAAACTGTTTACTCTCTTGAATAAGTTCATGAAGATACTTATTTACTAAAGGTGCATTTTGTCTTATTTTAGCTCCAACTAAGATTACACTTCCATTACACAACTCCCACCAGAAACGCGTCCACGGAGTTTTTATAGCCATAGCTATCTCACGGGCTGCAACAAGCTCAGGGTTTATCATTGAATGAATTCCAAGTTTCTTAAAAAATTCAAGGTTTTTAGGCAATAAATACTCATGATTATCTATACGAGCAAGTGTTTTTTTTGCACCAAGATTAGAGGCAAGCATGCAAGAGTTTATGTTTTTTGACTCCTCAGGTGTTACGCCAATAAAAAGATCAGTATTAGCTACGCCTGCAGCAGTAAGATCTTTTAGGGAGGTGCAATTCCCCATATATGTAAGTATGTCTGAATTGTCACGAATTAGTAAGAGGCGCTCTTTGTCAGCGTCCATAAGCGTAATATCGTGATTCTCCTGTTCAAGAAGTCTGGCGAGATGAGTACCTACTGCACCAGCTCCGGCAATTAAAATTTTCATCGATAGTTGTAAGTTACTTCCAACGATTTTATCTTTAGTTCACAAGTTATAATGTGACCACTGTTTCTTCCGAGGTAAGTTTTATTCCGGTCATTTCAAAGTAAACGTTCAGAATTTCATTTAAAATACTTTTAGGATTGATTTCAGCAATTTCCTGTAGTTCGCTTATAGAACCTTGAGTTATAAAGGTATCATCAATCCCCATGCGATGTACTTGCACATCTATGTCTGAATACTGTTTATCTGACAGAAACTCAAGTACTGCGCTCCCCAATCCACCTTTTATAACACCATTTTCAACGGTAATAATATGTTTAAACTTGCTGGCTACTTTTTCCAGTAGCTCTTCATCAATCGGTTTAAGAAATACCATGTCATAGTGTGCAACACTTATTCCAAGCTCCTCGGCTTTTGTAATGGCTTTAGCTACATTATTTCCAATTGCACCTAATGAAAGAATAGCAATATCATTTCCATTCTTTATTTTTCTACCTTTTCCAATGGGTAATATTTTAGGCTCATTATGCCAGTTAATCAGTTGACCTTGTCCACGAGGATAACGGATAACAAATGGTCCATCGTTTCCATAAGCAGCAGTGTACATAAGATTACGTAGCTCATGCTCATTATAAGGTGCGGAAATAACTAAATTTGGTATTGGACGCATATAAGCTAGATCAAAAACACCGTGATGTGTGGGACCGTCAGCTCCAACCAAACCCGCTCTGTCGAGACACATTATCACCTTTAATTTCTGAAGTGCAACATCATGAATTACCTGATCATAAGCTCTCTGCATAAAAGATGAATATATGTTACAGAAAGGAATCAGTCCTTCTGAAGCCATACCTGCTGAAAATGTTACAGCATGCGCTTCGGCAATTCCAACATCAAAAGCTCTATTAGGAAATTTATCCATCATATAAGTCATAGAGCATCCCGTTGGCATAGCAGGTGTTACTCCAACAATCTTTTCATCTTTCTCAGCCATTTCCACAAGAGTGTGTCCAAACACATCCTGATATAATGGAGGTTGATTCTTTACATCTTTAATAACTCTTTCTCCGGTTTCAACATTAAATAGTCCGGGTGCATGCCATATGGTAGCAGATTTTTCAGCAGGTTCATATCCTTTACCCTTTATTGTTTTTATATGCAATAGTTTAGGACCTTTCATATCCTTAATATTCCTGAGTATTCTTATTAACCCGGGAAGGTCGTGTCCGTCAACAGGACCAAAATAGCGTAAATTGAATCCTTCAAAAATATTCTGTTCTTTGGTTAAAAGAGATTTCATACTGTTATTGAAACGCAATACAAGATTTTTTTCTTTTTCAGTAATGAGATTTCTCCTTTTAAAACCCTGATAAATTTTGTTCCTAAAATGGTTGTATTTAGTCGATGTTGTTAGTTTCACCAAATAATCCTGCATACCTCCAACATTATGATCAATTGACATATTATTGTCGTTTAAGATAATAAGCAGATTATTAGGTTGTGAGCAAACATTATTAAGACCCTCAAAAGCCAAACCACCTGTCATTGCACCATCACCAATAATTGCGACAATATGTCGATTTTCATTGCGTAAAGATGCTGAAACTGCCATTCCCAATGCTGCTGAAATAGAATTTGAAGCATGTCCTGCAATGAAAGTATCATATTCACTCTCTGCCGGATTTGTGAAACCTGACAGTCCGCCCAATTTTCGGTTAGTAGAAAAGCGATCGCGTCTACCCGTAAGTATTTTATGGCTATAAGCCTGATGTCCCACATCCCATACCAAACGATCGTAAGGGGTGTTAAATAAATAGTGAAGGGCTACTGTAAGTTCAACGGTACCCAAACTTGAAGCAAAATGGCCCGGATTGTGTGAAAGTTGTTCTATAATAAATTCCCTTAGCTCACAACAAACTGTTTCGAGTTGCTCAAGACTAAGTTTTTTTAGGTCGTCGGGACTATCTATATTTTGTAAATATTTCATTTAGATCAAACTCCTTATTTCGGGGTATTAATTAGAACTGCATAATAATTAGAACTGCA
>CAZAFR010000024.1:13211-30149 GCA_964484665.1 uncultured Proteiniphilum sp.
ATCAAACTCCTTATTTCGGGGTATTAATTAGAACTGCATAATAATTAGAACTGCACACTAATTAGAACTGCATAAAAATTAGAACTGCACACTAATTAACCCTTCAATTAGTTATAACGATAGGTGTGTGAAATAGTTTATTTTATTAATATCTTTAATTAGCAAGTTCAGAGAAGAACTTGATTCTGACCAGTCTGATCTCAGCTTCTTCATATTCAGGGAGTTCTTCCTGAGTTTTTTCTAAGTCATCCTTTTCAGTTTCCTTAAAATAGGAATAAATATCATCAATAACATCTTGCGACATCACTTCATTAAGGAAGTAATCTATATTGATTTTTGTTCCTGAATAAACAATAGCTTCTACTTCAGAAAGCATCTCATTGAAGTCGATACCTTTTGACTCTGCCAGGTCGTCGAGAGCAACCTTACGGTCGATAGCCTGAACAATAGACACCTTGAGTTTTGATTTGTTGGGTACTGTTTTTACACGAAGATCTTCAGGGCGCGTGATCTCATTCTCTTCAACATGCTTTTTAATAAGTTCTATGAATTCTTTTCCGTAACGCTTGGCTTTTCCTGCTCCCACACCAGGTATATTTTGCAGTTCTTCCAGTGTAATTGGATAAGTAGTGGCCATTGCCTCTAACGAAGAGGGCTGAAAAATAACATAAGGTGGAACATTTAGCTTTTTAGACATTTTTTTTCTTAGATCTTTCATCATAGAAAATAATACCGGGTCTGCAGCTCCACCACTTCCACCTGCTGATGCCATGATTTCTGATTCTTCACTATCCAAATCAGTCATATCATCTTCATCTTCATCCACTTTAGTTATTTTAAATGAAACGGGATTTTTAAGGAAGTCCTTCCCTTTTTTAGTTATTTTAAGAATACCGTAATTCTCGATTTCCTTTTTTAGGTAGTTATCCAATAATGCTTGACGTATGACAACTTCCCATGTGCTCTCTTCTTCATCCTCGCCAGACCCATATTCTTCAAGTTGGTCGTGACCATAAGTTTCAATATCAGATGATTCTTTTCCGACAAGAAAATCAATAAGATGTTCAGTCTTTTGTTTTTCTTTAAGAGCAGTAATAGCTTCTAATACAGTAATTAATAATTCTTTTGCTTCCACTTTTATTTTAGGATTTAAACAATTATCACAATTCTCGCAATTAGCCAATTCATAATTTTCACCGAAATAGTGCAGTAGCATTTTTCTTCTGCAAACCGATGTTTCTGCGTAAGCAGCAGTTTCCGACAATAGTTGCTTACCAATTTCTTGTTCCGATACAGGTTTACCCTGCATAAAACGTTCAAGTTTTTGTAAGTCTTTGTGGGAATAAAAGGCGATACATTTTCCTTCACCACCATCCCTGCCGGCGCGACCGGTTTCCTGATAATAACCCTCAAGACTTTTTGGGATATTATAATGGATTACATATCGCACATCGGGTTTATCTATGCCCATACCAAAAGCTATGGTAGCAACAATTACATCAACTTTTTCCATCAGAAATGCATCCTGATTATAAGTGCGTGTGGCTGCGTCCATACCAGCATGATAGGGTAGGGCTCTTATATCATTAGCCTGTAGGATCTCTGCAAAATCATCAACTTTCTTTCTGCTAAGACAGTAAACTATACCTGACTTTCTACCTTGTGCAAGTATAAATTTTATAATTTCTTTATCTATTTGGTCTGTTTTTCTTCGTACTTCATAATACAGATTAGGACGATTGAAGGACGATTTGAATACTTCCGCACCAATCATTCCAAGAGTTTTCTGTATATCATGCTGAACTTTAGGGGTTGCCGTTGCCGTAAGAGCAATAATTGGTCTTGTACAAATCTCACCAATAATTGGTCTTATTCTCCTATATTCAGGACGGAAATCATGTCCCCATTCAGAAATACAATGCGCTTCATCTACAGCATAAAAAGAGATAGGTACACTCCTTAAGAATTCAATATTCTCTTGTTTTGTGAGCGATTCGGGAGCAACATAAAGTAGCTTAGTCTTTCCTGATGAAACATCTTTTTTTACATCTTCAATCTCTGCCTTTGTGAGAGAAGAGTTTAAAAAGTGAGCTACACCATCTTTTTCGCAATAACTACGCATTGCATCTACCTGGTTTTTCATGAGTGCTATAAGAGGCGAAATGATAATAGCAGTACCCTCCATTAATAGTGCAGGAAGTTGATAACAAAGCGATTTTCCTCCACCTGTTGGCATAAGTACAAAAGTATCCTTTCCGGATAAGATACTGTTTATTATAGCCTCTTGATTGCCCTTAAAAGTATCGAATCCAAAATACTCTTTTAAACCATTATATATTATTTCTTTATTTTTCATCTAGCTACCCTAGGAAAATACCTGTAATCACAAGTATACCACAAATATAAAAAAGTATTATCTATATCCAATAAAATTGTATTTAACTTGAAATTTACATTTGAGGAATGTATTATAAATTCACTTCTAAGATAGTTTAAAATTTATATAGCACCAAATAAAACAAGTTATATCCATAAAAAAAACGCAAGATTAACCATGCGTTTTTAACATAATCCTCGATGAAAAAGAATCCGGAGCTATAAAAGAGTTTTGCTTTATGCTACTCTCAAATGGTGAATATCAGAATTCTCCAATTGATCTACAGCGTATTTTCGAGTAACGTGAAGTTTTTTCTTGTCACCTGAAGGCAAAGTAAACATTGCATCAATCATAATTGCTTCAACAATAGACCGAAGACCACGAGCACCCAATTTAAATTCAATCGCTTTATCAACAATATATTCATATGTACTATGATCGAATGTAAGAGTAACTCCATCCATACTAAATAATTTTTGATATTGCTTGATAATAGAGTTTTTAGGTTCAACCAAAATACGAAGTAATGCATCTCTGTCGAGGGGTTCGAGGTATGTCAGAATTGGAAGACGACCAATAATTTCGGGAATCAGTCCAAAAGACTTTAAATCCAGAGGAGTAATATATTTTAGCATATTATCTCTGTCTAATACAGCTTTTTCTTGACTAGCAGCATAACCAACCACACGAGTATTAAGTCGTTGTGCTATTTTTTTCTCAATACCATCGAATGCACCACCACAAATAAAAAGAATATTCTTAGTGTTAACTGCAATCATCCGCTGTTCAGGATGTTTACGACCACCCTGAGGGGGAACATTTACAACCGAACCTTCAAGAAGTTTTAGTAAACCCTGTTGCACACCTTCACCACTTACATCTCTTGTAATAGACGGATTATCGTTTTTACGTGCTATTTTATCAATTTCATCAATAAAAACAATACCTCTCTCAGCTGCATTCACATCATAGTCGGCTACCTGAAGCAATCTGGTTAAAATACTTTCAATATCCTCACCAACATAACCCGCCTCTGTGAGCACAGTTGCATCCACAATAGTGAACGGAACCTGCAACATCTTAGCAATAGTCTTTGCCAGAAGTGTCTTACCTGTTCCTGTTGTGCCAACCATAATGATGTTAGACTTTTCAATTTCAACATCATCCTTCACATTTTTTTGTAAAACACGTTTATAATGATTGTAAACAGCAACCGACAAAAATCTTTTAGCGTTGTCCTGCTTAATAATATATTGATCTAAAAATTCTTTTATTTGAGCAGGTTTCGGTAGCGACGAAAATGTAATATTGGCATCAGATTTATCACTGCTTTTGAAAGTATCATTCACAATTTCATGTGCCTGTTCGGCACACATATCACAAATATACCCTGTCATCCCGGAGATAAGCAGGTTAACTTCCTGTTCACTTCTTCCACAGAAACTGCAGCGGTTACTACTATTTGCTTTTTTCGCCATTCTATGTTAAATTCTTGGATTTATTTTCTCACCAATACATCATCAACCATACCATATTCTTTTGCTTCAGAAGCGGTCATCCAGAAGTCACGATCAGAATCTCGGCTAACCTCCTCAATAGGTTTTCCTGAATGTTTGGCTATGATAGTATAAAGCTCCTGTTTAATTTTTGCTATTTCACGAGCAGTAATTTCGATATCCGATGCTTGTCCTTGAACACCGCCCATAGGCTGATGAATCATAACTCTTGAATGAGTAAGTGCGAATCTCTTTTTTTCTGTACCCGAAACAAGCAAAACAGCTGCCATTGATGCTGCAATACCGGTGCAAATGGTTGATACATCGCTCGAGATGAACTGCATTGTATCGTAAATTCCCAAGCCGGCGTATACTGATCCTCCCGGTGAATTAACATAGATTGAAATATCTTTACCCGGATCAGCAGAGTCAAGATAAAGAAGCTGAGCTTGCATTACGTTTGCTGTATAATCATCAATAGCTGTTCCAAGGAATATAATTCTATCCATCATCAAACGCGAAAAAACATCCATTTGAGCCACGTTCAGCTGACGTTCTTCAATGATTGTTGGAGATATGTAGCCCCCTTCACTGGTTATTTTCATGTAACTATCCAGTCTGGACCCACTCATACCCAAATGTTTTACCGCATATTTTCTAAAATCGTTTTGCATAATTTTTATTTTGGTGTTCAGCATTATTTTGCTATTGAACTACAGCAAATATAGTACCAGAAAACAAACAAATTTAATCTTAATAATTGAAATAATACACAACTATCTATAAAAATAAAGAATTATTCTGTACTTATGGACTTTTTACTCAGTTTTGTCCATTTATTTCTCTTCATCTTGATTAATTTCATCATCGTGTTCAACAGCATCCACATGCTCATTATCATGCTCATTCTCATCGTGTAAATGAGAATGTTCAGTCATTATTTCATTGAACTCTTTTGAAGAAACCGTCTTGTCGTTTATCGTAATGTTTTCTTTCAACCAATCAATTATTTTATCTTCAGTAGCTTTCTCATAAAGGTTTTGTACGGTCTCATCTTTTTCAAGCAAACTCTTACTATAATTCTGAAGTACATCATCCGGCAAGTTTGTCATACCATACTGAGCAAACTGAGCTCTTGAAACCTCAATAGCCAGAGCCTCTATATCCTTGAATTCAACTTTTATCTCATTCTCCTCAACAATCTTTTGTTTTACAACATGAAACTTTAAGTCTTCCAGAATTTTAGGATAACCTTCTTCAACCTGTTCTTTAGTCCTGTCTTCACTCGACTCAAGAAGCCAACGTTTCAAAAATTCATCCGGAAATTTAACATCTTTCATCTGCTCAACAATGATGTCTTTCATCTCATGAATAAAAAGATGATCAGCATTCGGCTTGAACTGTTTCTCAATATTTTCTTTAACCTTACTTCTGAAATCTTCTTCAGTAGCAACTGCTCCCTCACCAAGAATGCGATCAAACATCTCTTGATTTAATTCTGCTTCTTTATAACGAGTTACCTCACTAATATCAAAACGAAAATCAAGATTTATATCTTTAATATCTTCTTTTGTAGTCTGCAAGAGTGATGCTATTTCAGCTTCGTTATTATCATAAGCCACTCTGGGATTAAAGATTACGCTGTCACCTACTTTTGCACCTACAAATTTATTTTTTATAGCTTCATCTTTAAGATATGAAGGCATTAAAATGGCATTTTCTATTATTTTACCATTTTCTTTATCTTTGTCACCCTCAACCTCAGTAAGTGTTCCCTTAATAAGATCAGTCTCAACAGCTTCTTCCTCAACTTTCAGATATGTACCATAGTTCTGTTTATACGAATCAATTTGCTTATCAAGCAGATCCTCCTCCAGGTCAACCTTATAATAAGTATGTTCAGTATCTTTATTAAGAGCGATATCAAACTGAGGCGTCAGACCTATATTAAAATAAAACTTATATGTTTCATCTTTATCAAGATCTACCTGCCTACCTTCACTCATATCAGTCAGAGGCTCACCAAGTATTTTCAGCTTATTATCACGAATAAAATTCCCTACCTCTTCCGTGACTATTTTGTTAACCTCATCTATTAGCACAGATTTTCCATAAAGCTTTTGTATAATGCTTTTAGGAACTTTACCCTGTCGAAATCCGGGTATATCAGCTTTTTGGCGGAATTGATTTAACGACTTATCTACTTTTCCCTGATAATCAGCTTTCTCCAGCTCAATAAGGATAGTTCCGTTTACTTCGTCGGTTTTGTTAAGTGTTGACTTCATTTGAAATGGATTATTTTATTCAAAGTCGGTTAAATTCAACCGTTTGAAACATTTTTTTAACAAGAGTGCAAAATTAGTGTTATTCTTTCAAATTGCAAAAAATATTTTCTACGCTGTTCGGGCGAATATTCAACTCACTAATGCAACTTATTCTCAAAGATGCGAAAAATAAGTTGAAACTGACTGATTATTATTGCAATAATGATGATAATAATTAATGATGATAATGATTATCGTTGTTTTCAAACCATATTCCCTAATTATATTATATTAAACAATACTACTTTCGTCAATTATATTATTTATTACTTGATTAAGCCTAAAGTTTTCTTTTTCAACCACGAATATAAAACCAATAACGACAAGAATATAATATTTACAAAAAACAGATAATAATTTAACCGCGATTGTGAAGGGGTTTTCGTTTTTAATGTTTCATTTTCATTTATAAGGCTTTCAACTGTAAGTTGAAGGTTGCTGTTTTGCGTAGTTAAGTTTTTATTTTCAATTGAAGCTTCCCGGAGGAGAAGTTCATATTCTTTCAAGCTTTTTTCAAGCTGGGTATTACTGGTTGTAATTATTTCAGTTGAGATTGGGGGGTTATGGGTTTCTGAATCGATTGGTTGACTTGTATCATATTTTATTTGATGTATTGATACTTCGTTCATGAGGTTGAGGTTTTCCTCTTTAAATCGCGTTAAATCACTTTGTAAAGCAGCAATAATAATTTCTTTTTGAGAAATTTCATTTTCTAACAAAACAACAGCGGAACTGTCGGACTGAGCAGAGATCTTTTCCGTAACGATTTGATTTGGCTTGCAGCCAACAATCAAAAGCAATGGAATAAAGATTATCAAGATGTAAAGTATTTTTTTCATAAACCACCATTTACTTAGATTCTTTTATTGCACTAAGAAAAAGCCGGTAATAATCCGCTATTTTCTTTGCTTGATCAAGACCATTAATAATTCTGCGTGCGTTAATTGGATCCTCTTTATGATCATTAAAATAATTCTCCAATGAGACACCGGTAAAGTCACCACGATTAGATCTTCCTTTTGTCATACCCTCAATTAAAATACGTGCAGAGATATCAGGCTCCAGAGCCAGTTCAGGATATTTCAGAAGAGGATAATTTAAAAGTCTCCCCATTAATTCATAGTTTTCGTACCAAGTGAGTTGTACATCACCACGACCAAAATACAGCCGGTCCGGCAGAGAGTATAACGTGCGATCATGTTTAATTTTTCTTCCATACGGTTTGCCGGCACCTTTACCAACCTCTTCGACCGGGCACATTGTTCTTGCTGTTTCGTGGTAAACAGTGGCAAGCATATAAGCTCTCCATCTATCATCAATAATATCATAAATTTCAAATGCAGTTAATTTAAATTCAATACCGTTCTTCTGGCGAGACATCAGTCGTCCGGAAAAAAGAGATTTAGAAATGATATCAAAAAACAAATGCTTATTCATAAGACTATTTTTTTATATCACGTGTAAAAGTACCCAGTGGAGGTTTCCTCAACCTGCAATCAATTATTTCACAAAAATGATAATCGCTATCTTTTCGCCATATAAGTTCACGCTCCACAGTCTTTTCAAGACCAACAATCCTCCTATGATCCTCAGTTCTCTGCAATTGCAACAGCTCCAGATCCTTTTTAAGTTTCTCATTAATAACATCTTTATCACTAACCATCCTTAATAAACTCTCAGAATTAGTCTCATTATAAGAATTCATCTTTTCCATATGCGCGACAGTACGTTCAAGCAACCCCATCATTTCAGACGCAGCCGATGCATCCTCTTTTTTAGCAACAGCTTCAGACTGCACAGCCTCACTCTTTTTTATACGTCTTATCTCCTTACGGTTGACCAACATAGAGATAAAGCCAGCCAAAGCACCACCACCAATAACAGAGCTAACAGCACCGAGCAGTTCGTAATTTATTTCAAGCAAATCAAACATCACATTTCAGTTTAAAAAAGAACCGCTTCCAAAATATAAGAAGCGGTTCAACCAAAATAAAAAAAGCGTTTTATCAAAAATCTCAACTCAATCTAATTCAAAGAACACTTTTGCAAGACACCACAACCACTTCCAGAATCAAATTGAATTATAGATTTCAAACTCACGCTTCAGGAATTAACACCTGTCCTAAATACAAACTATCAGAAACCAACTTCCCATCTTCAGAAGTAAACATCAAGAAAATCTCAATCTCATCACCTTTCCATTGATCTTTATAAGCAATTGAAGCAAAACCCTCAGCCCTATCGGTTCCTTCAGCATCAATAATAGACTCATTTTTATCTGGATTAAATAACAGAATAGTTGACATATCAGAGTACGATCCATTTCCTGAATAATTCACATCCCAGGCAACACTCACCTCATCATCTTCAATTTTTGTAGTACCAGAGATAGGTTTATAGAGTGATCCTCTAGAAACCAATACTTTTGAATAATCCATCTTATAATCATCCTTAGAACCGGTAACCGCATTCAGCAAATTATACGAAACAGCAGCATTAAACGCTGTTTGTTTATTAGCATAATTTTTGAAACCAACCTTTATAACAGGAGTAATTTTAGTAAGGAAATTAATAACCGTTGCAAATTTAGTGCGCTGTTTCACCTGATCCGGAGTTCTTGGATTTCTTACTTTTGCAGGAATACTTCTGATATAATCTATCCCTTTCCAACTTGCACCAACAACAGTGCCCACCTTTCCGGAGAAACCTCCGAGAATACCTCTTTTAATAGTACCCATAATTTTAGCTTTTAAAATGTTAAACACCGTGGATATCAAATGGCCAATTGTCTAATCCGAGAACAAAGTTCAACATTTTAAAAAGCACAAAAAAATATCGGTCAATTTGTCGCAATTTGTCGGCGAATTGTATAGAAAAGGTATGAGATGTCGTTAAATGGTATAGTATGACGCCGAATGGTATGGTATGACGCCAAATGGTACTAGATGGGGCTAAAAGGATAGGGGTTAGTGGTTAGTGGTTAGTGGTTAGTGGTTAGGGGTTAGGGGTTAGGGGTTAGTGGTTAGGGGTTAGTCTTTGCTTTGTCTTAGTTATTGTCATAATATTTATGAAGAGTACCGTGAATGATACAAGTTCCTGCTACAAGTTTTATATAATTTGATGATTAGAAGGTTACTTCAATGATACCAACCTAGATTAGTCGAAAATTTCTAGTTGTGATGGAGATTTAATGTGTTTTTTATAGGCTTTTATCTTATAACTATCTTTGGTTATCATGTTGGTTTCTAAGTCAGGATCGTAGAACATTGTTTCTTCTAAATCAACCATCATATGATCTCCTTTAGCGAAGCTCTCCCCGTTGTCAATTATATTTTTCATGTCATCGTCATTCATCTTAGCTGATATTTTATTGCCTTTATATTCAAAGTCCCATTTAAGATTATGAGTAAAGCTTGGTCGTACAATTAAAATATTTACATCTTCTATAATTTTGACAATAGGTTCTTTGAATTCATAAGAAGTAGAGTCTATTTTTGTTGAAATAGCCTTGAAATCTTCACTTTTGATAGTTATTTTATCTTTTTGTGAATCGAATGTAAAGTTTTTTATATTTTTATTTTTTTCAAGAACTTCAAACTGCTCTGAGATAGTGTCTCTTACCTTTTGATTTTCGTTATATATGTTATAAACATTTTTATATATAGTTATTGAATTATTATTCGAATCAATTACTTTAAATTGATCCTTATCTTCTTCTTTTACCTCTTTCGGCTTATTCCCTTTTAAGAAATTAATAAATTTATAAATACCAGAAACTATTTTTATAATGCACACAGAATATTTTACACCATCCTTTGTAAATAATGTTTCTAGTGTTTTCTCAACAAGACCTATATTAATTTCAAAACTACCTTGTTCAAGAGCTTTTATTTTTATCTCTATTTTTTTATCTGTATCTATAGTAAGACTATGATTAACTTCATGAATAAGATTAGATGTGTGCATAAGACACCCTATTAGGGTTTCAACATCCACTTCGTGTTCATCCATTCCGAACACTATTTTGAAATCATTTGTTTGCATTTTCTCCCGATATTTGTTACAAAACAATACGAATAAATTTTCTGATCTTATTTTGACCTACATAAAAATGGTTTTTTATCATTTCGTTAATTATATAACAATCGATTTAAAAACTAATTGTTAAATCAAAAAACGCTGTAAAATTATTGTATTATTTGTAATGATTTAATTTACATATCAAAACAAAAATTAAATATACTTTAAATTTGGAACAATATGATTTTTTAAATCATCGAAATTGTTTTTTGATCTTTTAAAATAATTTAAAATTCGAGAAATATTGTCACCAATTGTATTGCCTTTTATAGATAGAGGTTGTTCATAAACTAAATCTGCAGTGATTTTTTCATCTCGAATATTCCAGTCAACATAAACAGCAAGAGGTCTGTTCCCATCCCATTTGTTTTCAGCAACCCTATAATTGAGTGCCTTACAGGCAAAATAAATATCCTGTTCTATTGCATATTCTTCAATCCTAATTATATTATCAATATAGTATTGTAATGATTTATTATATTCAGAAGTAGTTAAAATATAGTTAGCAATGCCTGAATTCTCAATTATTTCTCCGTTTACCCTTGAGTTTTTTTTGTTCTTTGGTAAATTAGTGCCCGCATAAATATCAATTTTCTGTCTATTATCAAGTGGCATTAACCCTGATTTTAGTCCACTTGTTTTATTAACGAATTCAAACTTCCATCCCATCTTTAAGCATTTTGCAGCAGTCCTGCCATATTTTTGGAAATAAATTAAATAATCATCTTCAAATTTTTCTTTTATTGAATTAGTAGCTTTTTCAATAACTTCTTGAGCATTACTACCTAGAATTTCATTTGCTCTTTCAAGTTTTATTTTGTTTTCAAGAAAATCTGCATTTCCTTGTTTAAAAGAAATTTTAAATTCTTTTTCTATATTTTTTTCAGATATTGCTAATACATATATATCAGTTTTGCATTCACCTTTTGAGGGGTTGGGTTTTCCAGATTTTAAAACATTATAATTTGTACCTTGGAAATTGAAAGATGATTTTTCATGAAAGAGATTTGATATATATCTTTCTGTTTTGCCAAATGTAGACATAGTATTAAGTTTTTAAATGTACCCTTTCAATAATTCTTCTATAGGTGTGTCTAATGCTTTTGCTATCTTTGATGCAACTAATAGGGATACATTGCGTTTCCCATTCTCAACGTCTGGTAGGTATGTTCTATCAATTTCGGCTATGTTGGCTAATTTTTCTTGAGAATAACCTAATTCATTCCGTTTTTCTTTGACTCTCTTACCAAAGATTTGATTAATATTCATATACAAAAGATTAATTACAATTTATTATACAAATTTCGATTAAATAGGATTATCAGGCAACGGACTATTGTCTACATTATTTTCTTATTATATTTGAATTATGATAAAATTAAAACTATTTTTGTATAAATAAATTGCTGATAAATTGTAATATGAATATTGTATCGCTTTTTTCTGGTGCGGGTGGTTTAGATCTTGGATTTTCGAATGCAGGTTTTAATATAATATGGGCTAACGAATTTGACAAGGAAATTTGGGAGACTTACCAAAAGAATCATAAGGATACCTTTTTGGATACCCGTAGTATAACAGAAATAAAAGATGATGAAGTGCCTGATTGTGATGGTATTATTGGAGGTCCACCTTGTCAAAGTTGGAGTGAAGCAGGCGCATTAAGAGGAATAAATGATAAAAGAGGGCAGCTTTTCTTCGATTTTATTAGAATTCTTAAAGCTAAGCAGCCTTTATTTTTTTTGGCTGAAAATGTATCAGGTATGTTAGCAAATAGGCATTCACAAGCTCTTGCCAATATAAAAAAAATGTTTTTAAACGCTGGTATTGGATATAATTTGTCATTTCAATTGCTGAATGCTAAAGACTACAATGTGCCTCAAGATAGGAAAAGAATTTTTTTTATTGGTATTAGAAAAGATTTAGGCTTCAAGTTTATCTTTCCCGAACCACTTAATTCTAAGTTAACGCTACTTGATTCTATTTATGATTTAAAAGACAATGCTGTTCCGGCAGAGGATAAAAATTATGCAAGCAAGAAAACTATCATTCCTAACCATGAGTATATGAATGGTGGATTTTCTCCAATATTTATGTCAAGAAATAGGGTGAGAGGTTGGAATAATCAATCTTTTACTATTCAAGCTGGTGGAAGACAAGCTCCAATACATCCTCAAGCACCTCCAATGAAGTTAGTTGAAAAGGATGTTAGAAAATTTGTTGAAGGCAAGGAGCATTTATACAGAAGATTAAGCGTAAGAGAATGTGCAAGAATTCAAACTTTCCCTGATGACATTATTTTTTATTACGATAAAGTATCTGCAGGCTATAAAATGATTGGCAACGCTGTTCCGGTTAATTTAGCTTATATATTAGCTAATTCAATAAAAGAACAATTACAAGAAAATGGCTACATTTTATAGCATATAATCTTATTTGCGAATGTAATAATATATTTAACAAAATTTCCCCTATTTCATAAGATGAAGAAGTTTAAAAGTACTCGCTTCCGGTCACTTATTCATTAACTGGTTCGATCTTGTTCCACTGCTCCATCCGTACAGAAGTTGACCTCCAACTCGATGATCCAGTAAACTGATGTTGGATTTCATACTCATTACCATTCCATTTAAATGTCCATTTAAAAATCGGATAATATACGGAATTAAATTTCATCCCTAAATTAGTAGAACTCCCGGCTGGTAAATTTCCTAATAAAGTCGGATTTGTAGAATATCCTACCATCCTGCCACTATAACCATCATATATATATAATGAGGTCAGTTCAACTGTCTGATTACTGTTATTTGCTATTACTGAGTATATGTCTCCGGTTATAAACCCATTAATAGATACTAAACTATAAGCTTGAAATGACAGTGAAATAAACGAGGTAATATCATCAACATTTATGGTACAGGTTGCAGTTGCACCTCCATCTTGGGATTTTACGGTAATAGTTGCAGATCCGACTTGTTCGGCTTGTAACAATCCGTCCTGTGTTATTGAGGCAACAGTTGAGTTAGAACTACTCCAATTTAGTTCTTTATTATAGGCATTATCAGGGTACACAAGTGCTGATAATTGCTTGGTTTCACTTGGAAGGAGAGATAAGGATGAATGATTAAGAATGATCTGTTGAGCCTTTATCTTTTCCACTTTTACCACACAGGTCGCAGTTTTTAACCCATCAGCCGATGTTGCCTTAATTATTGTTTCCCCTTCACCCTTCGCCTCAATAAAAGCACTGTTAGTACCTACTCCATCCCCTGTTACTGTTGCAATTTCAGGATCATCGCTGGTCCACGTCGCTTCGAGATAAGCTTCATCATTGTGAGTATAAAGTACATGAATTACTTCTGTACCATCGGGAAAAGCTAATATTAAGTCATTTTGAGATAGTTTTATACCTTTTAAATTTACCGTAACATCAACCTGAGCTGTGTAATCCCCATCTTCACTTTTAGCTGTAATTATAGTTTTTCCTTCACCAACACCTGTAATCAATCCAGCCTCACTGACTTTAGCAACTTTTTCATCGGAACTATTCCAAATAATTTTCTTATTTGTTGCATCTTCCGGACTTATGGTGGCTCGAAGCTCAAATTCATCTGTTATTTCTATTGTAATATCTTCATGAGATAATGAAATTCCGGTTACATGTATAGGCTGGACAAATATATTACAAGTAGCGGATATATTCCCCGAGGTTACAGTTATAATAGCTTCACCTATACCAATAGCTTTAACTAATCCTTTATCGGTAACTGTTACGACATCTTCATTATTTGACTTCCAAATAATTGATTTATCTGTCGTATTCTCAGGCTCGATTACAGCGGTCAATTGAAATTCATCTCCAATGGTCAATTCTTGCTCTGTTACGTTCAATGTTATTTTCTCAACTTCAATCGGAGTTACCTTCACTTTGCATGAAGTAGTTAACCCTATTTGTGTTGCAGTAACTTTTATGATGGCTTCGCCTACGGATATTCCAGTTACTTTTCCATCTGATATGGTCGCAACATCATTATTCGATGAGTCCCACTTATAAGAAGGAGCCGGGAGATCGGATGGAACATGACTAACTTTCAATGTTTCAGAATTACCCACTTTAATCGATATTTCACTTTTATCAAAAGAAATGGATGTTACCACTTTGGGATCATTGTCACTACTACATCCCACTAAAAAAACAAAAATAGAGAATAAGAATAAAGTCTTTTTCATAATTTGTAGTTTATAATAAATTTAATGTTTTAAAATAGCATGTCAATCAATTTTAGATACATTGGTTTTTATTTTAGGTAACACTCTGAAAAAAGAATCCCCCTTGGGTTATTCAACATATTCCATGTTTTTTCTTTATTCGTAAGATAGAGCCAATTTTTATCTTGTATAGCAGTGGTAGTAATTTGTAATGACAAGATATTGGTATTCATCTGTGCGCAAAGTATTTCCAATGATTTTATACGTCCAACTAAATTATCAATTTGTGATTGCACCCCGGAGTCATTATGACAAGATGAAAAACAGAGTATCACACTTATGACTGCGGTTATAAAAATGAATGTCTTTTTCATATCAAAAACTTTATCCCTCTCCATCCCCCAAGATTAATAATAAAAAGCGTGGGGACTGTTAAACTTATCTGAACAGAGGCATCGCCAAACGCCTGAATACAGGATAAGCAACAGCCCCACGCCGATATAGGAATATTGACGTGGAGCATTTTGTTGCTATTATCCCCGTATTCATTTGAAAATTGGCGATTTTCTGTTCGGGATAATATCTAAAACGCTTTTCGTTTTTAAACTAATAAATTACGTCACTACGCATTCAATGCAAAGATACTCTTTTCTTTTAATTTATTGTTTTTTTAACTAAACCATTCCGGAAATTCATGTATATTAGTCGAAAATTACTCATTACCTTTAAGGAATAACTATTTATACTTTACTTGGGTATTTAAGGGCGTAGTATTCTCCTTGCTTTCTTTTTTCTATAGCTTCTTGTCTAAACCGAATTCCATGTTCGATTAGATGAAGCAGAGATACTGCACCACGCTCACTCCTAATTTGTTAATAAAAAGTATCTGCATCAAAATAAATAATATGGACACACTTATATCTGGAGAACTACTTTTAAAATACGGCTTCACAAAAGTCCCTTTCTATGAAAACGTGTAAGAGAAGGAGGGATGTCAGGATATTGTGCTTTTTTTATAAGAATCCGCATTGTTAATAAATGGCTGTCTAACAGTTATAATTTGTAAAAATATGATTAGCTTTGTCGTGAACTCTAATATTTAAGTTTATATAAGTATGAACATAACTTTACAGCCACCTCTTAAAAATCCCCTTAATCTCGAAGACACCAGCTTGCTTTACCATTACACCGATTTGAATGCACTTTTAGGTATAGTCAGACCAAATAATATTATTATGTGGGCAACACACTATCAATATCTTAATGATATTAACGAAGTGACGATGGGTGTAACGGCTATGAAAAAGTATCTAGAATCTATTAAATTAGAGATGTTTAATAATCTTTTTATAATATCATTCTCGAAAGCGGCGGACAATCTTGCAATGTGGAGAATGTACTCCGGCAATTATTCTGGATGCATTATCGGACTTAAGCATAACAAGGTTGGTGGTAATATAGTCCGTTGCACTTATAATGAAGAAAGCGCTAGCAAATGTATTATAGATGCACAAAACCTACTTTCGAAAGGAGCGGTCTCTACTTTTGATGAATTTGGATCAATGCATGTAAATAAAGACAGATCAGCTGGCAATGATTTAAAAAAATATGCACTCGATAGAATTACGATAGCCACTGCGATAGGCATAAAAAACAATGAATTTGCGTATGAAGATGAAATTAGAATATATTTAACTATTGGAGATAAATACGTAGATGTCATTAAATATCGCAGCAGGAAAAACGTAATAATTCCATACGTAGAATGTGAGATAGCCAAAGATGCTCTTGCAGAAATTTGGATACCTAACAGTGGAGTTGCCGATCTTACTAAAAACTCAATACAAAGGATGTTGATTCAATACGGCTATGATAACGTGGAAATTAAAATATCTCAAAGCGGTTACAGGTCTGTATAGCCTAATGTGGAAATTAACAACATCACGTAAAACTATCCTCCCTTTACGAAAATACTATTCTGTTTTACATTTGTTTTACGTGAAAACCGGTAAAAGTGTTTACTCTATTGTAATACAATATGATAAAACATATAAAGTAGGTCATTCTTAATTACTTGCTTCCATACTGTGAAAAATGAGTTCAGGTAATTGATTGACAATATCCAACCGTTTGGACGCTGACATTAATAACACTTAGGAGTAAATTGAGAATGTAACGAGTATTTCCAGTCTCGTTGGACCAATCATTTGGGTCATTTTTAATTTTGCTCTTTTGTCGACTGTAACCTGATAGCGTTCCATAATCCTTTCAATGGCAGATTTTCTGTTTACGACATATTCATACACTTTGTCAGGAATGTTGGATATGGTAATCTTACTATTGAAAATGATGGTGTTTTTTGTCCTTTTTTCGGAAATCTTATTTACTGTACTTTGAAATATCATCTTCCCAATCTTCTATCTTCCAATTGTTATAATTTTGATCTTTTTCA
>CAZAFR010000024.1:30249-34896 GCA_964484665.1 uncultured Proteiniphilum sp.
TCACCAGCATTTTCTTGTGTCTCTTCAACAATTTTCAGTGTTTCATTAATAGCTTCTTGTGTCTCATCAATAACTTCTAGGGCTTCGCAGGAGGTAAGGAATAGAATTAATAATAGTAACGTAGTTTTTATGTTATGCATTTGATTGAAATTTTAAATTACATGATGTCTGAATTTATCATCAAATCATGTTGATTGCAAATCTAATCAATTTATAGAACTTTTTCATATTAATTAACGCTCAAATTATCATCAATATTCAATGATTTTGCTCAAACAATCTCTTCCAGACCCAATTTATCAATTAGATTTCCCAAAGAAGCATTTTCTTTAATCATTAAGCTCAGCTCGGTACTCAACGCTTTTGGTTCCGGTTGGGGTGTTTGCATCGACTCTGTTTCAGACACTTTTTTTGCTCCTGAGTCTGTGTCGGTTGTTTTAGTTGCAGGTATAGAGTGGGGGGTTGTGCTTTTTGTGTTAGTATTGCTTAGTTCTTCAATTATATAGTCGGCAAAGTCATATCCTTCTTCAAGCTGTTGCTCGGTTGCGTGTTTTTCTACTATGTCGGAAACTTCCATTGTGCAGTGTACTTCGCTACTGATCCTTTGCATCTTTTCTGTCCATTTATTATAGCAGCCACCATCGGGAAAAAGCATTATGTGTCTGTTGTATAGTACTTTTGATTTAGCTGTTGTGAGTCCGTTTAGATTGCCTGCTGCTAACCATATAAAATCGGGACAGTGGATGCTGCCAATTACTGCTGTTTTTTCGGCTTCTACAATTGCTACGGGTTTATCGGGATATAAGTGTAGCAGGTGTTCCCCAAAATAACATTGACTGAGTTTGTAGTTTTGGTATACTTGACTTCTTTTCTTAAGGATATTATGAACCCAGTTTATTGCTCCTTTTTGGTTTTTTATGCGTTTGCCTGTTATTGGGTTGTATTGCATAATTTTACCGGTACGTACATTATCGTTGCTGTCAATTTGCCAAAAGATAACTTGTCCATTGCGTGTTGAGCCTAAAACATAACTTGTTACGGCATTCATTACTTTCTCGCGTGGAAAATAGTCTAAGAGAAAGTGTGCAAAGTTAGAACTATATGATGTTGAGTTGATTACATACTTTAGGGGTATAAAATCAATCTTGTCTTTTATCATTTCGTAATAGCTGATGTTTTCTGTTTTTTGAGTCTTTATAAACAGCTCGTCGCAAATGGGGGGTTGAACTTGGGGTTGATAATTACTGTATGTGTTTTGTTGGGGATTGTCTCTGAAATATTCTTTGGGGGTATAGTGATAGCCGCATTTTATCTCTCTATCGCACTTGCCTACTGTTGGATGAATGGGCTGTCCTGTTTCGCCATTGATATATAGTGTTAACGTTCTCTGATGCTTGCACTTTGGACAAGTATGTCTGCTGTCCCTACCATGATATGGTTCTAAGTATGGCATTTTATATGCTGACATAACTACAAGTGTTTTTGGTTTTCAAAAAAGATTGTTTGTTTTTATGTTCACTTGGTTCACTCGATTCATTCAGCGTTGTTGATGTTTGTAGGTTTTCCACAAAAACATGATTGTGGTGAATAAGGTGAACGAGTTTTTTCAACATCACTTACTTAAAAATGCAACTAGACCGTAGTTCTTGCGAACCAGATTAATACCTCTATTTCTCAAACGATTGGTGAAATCTCGTTTGGATACGCTTGTGCAATTTTTGTTTTCACAAAATGCACCATATTGTTCGTATAGGTCACCAATTGTTATGCAGTTCTTATATGATATTAAGTACTTCTCTTCATCAATAAAGAGAGCTACTGTATCACCATCGCCTCTGTAATCATTGATGATGGCGTCAACTTTGTAACTGTCGGTAAATTCTTTTTGTATTATCAATCTTTTGAATCCTTTAAGCACCCAGTTGAACACTCCCGGAAGTTCTCTGTTGATAATTTTTCTTGCTAACTGCTTATCTTGCTCATGCCTGGGTATCTTTTCATTAAACGGTATAATTAAGAACCTACGGTAAAATGCATCGGAGTAATCAGTTGTCCGGGGTAGGGCGTTGCAGTTGAAAATCATCTTACCATAATTTGTTAACGTAAAAGGGTCACCATACGGAAGTCGTGCATCCACCGGCTCACCCGAAACAAGTTGTTTGAAGACTGATTCATTAAGTTTGCCGTTTATTTCTGTGGAATAGTTTAGAAGCTTACCGCCGAGCATGGCGCGTGCGTAACCATTTGGACGAGTGAGGTTCTCCAGCGAGAAATTGCTCACATTAGACTTGCCTCCTAAAAGTGCATAGACTATTTCAAAAAAAACTGACTTGCCATTGGCGCCGGTTCCGTATAGTAAAAGCACTTTCTCAAGTTTTAAATCTTCGGTTTTGATAAACAGATAACCTATATATTCAGCAAGGATCATCTGTAATGTTTTGTCTGGTAATACCCTATCTAAGAATTTATTAAACAAGGGACATTCGGCTTTTTCATCATAATCAAAATTGAGTTGATAGGTGAGAAAATCATCTTTATTGGGCTTCCTTAGTTTTAAACCCTTACTGCTCATCTCAAATGTTCCGTTCTTTAGATTGATCATTGCTTTGTTATAATCATCAAAGTCGCTATCATTATCATAAATCATATAAGCAACCGACATGAACTGTTTTGCAAGCTGTTCTTTAAAAGAATAAATGCCTCCAATGAATTTGTTAACTCCCATCTTAATGGCAGATTCGCCCATAAATGATTGAAATGCCGCAAGTGGAAACACACGCCAATATTCGCCATTAAAAAGATATACCTGACCATCGCGATAGCATATGCCTAATCCGTTTTGATCCATAATATCTATTATTTTCTCTGTACAGATAAACAAAAAATGCCTTAGTGTTAGTTTTTGGTTTTCTTCTGTTAATCCTGCTTCGTTACGAAAGTCCACTTTTTTGATGCGACTATAAACATACTCCGGCACTTTTGAGTGCTTTAGTGTGGGGGTAATTGCTTTTTTATAAAAGGGAGTATTTGACGTGGCGACTGATTTTATTTTTCTCTCCTTAATAGTTCTCCTGAATTTGTCCATCTGTTGATCCAAAAGCTCCAGAGTATCCACTTCACATTTGTTACTCATCTCACTTATCTCACTCATCTTTATCCTCCTTATTTCTGTTTAAATTACTTTTTAGCAAAGCAAGGATATCCGACTTTCTATAATAGCATCTACCATTTAGTCGTGAGTATGGTATCATGTCATTTATGCGCCACCTCTGCAAAGTGCGTGGTGTTATTCGCAATTTCTCAATAACGTCTTGAGAGTCTATCCAATCGGGCCACTCAGACAAGTCAATTTTTTTCATATCTCTCTCTCCTTAATTTGTATTTTATGTTTGCATAACTACAAATATAAGGGACAAAAATGCCTCTGTAGTAAGCTAGGTTACTACAGAGGTTACTACAATAGGTTACTACAAATCCAATATTTATGGATTATTAACTATAATTGATCGGTTAACTATAATTTTTTAATAAATATCGAGACTGATACTCTTTTTAATCTTATCAGACAATTTTGGCATAATTTCGATTAAAACATCTGCTATAATAATAAGATCTTTGGTGTCGTTATCGTTTTCATAATTAATATCCATTCTTGTTCTTATATTCTGCAAATTTTTACCGGTAACGGTATGAATAAAGCGGGCAATTTTAAGCTTATCGGTATTTTCAAAACTAATACCTGCCTCATTGAGTATCAGTACAAACATTTTGGTTAGTTGTGAGCAAGTTAACGACTTATAAAAATTGTCTTTACCTTCTTCGGCAATTACATCAGATTTGTCTACCGTTTTTTTAAAGCTATTTTTTAACATGTTATTAAATATAGAAAACATTATTGCTTGCTCTTTTGTGGAATAATAGTGATAATTTTCAGACATATATAATACTATTTCCTTCACCGTTTTGTTGAGCAGCTCATCACCTGTGTCTATATTTTCGATAAAGGTAAATGCATCGTTAGGACCACTTATTGTTACACGGAGCTCATCAAAAAACTTATAACTCAAATTAAAAGCTTCCAACCACCATTTGTCGCTCTTTGGTAAATCAAAAACATGACTGGTATAATACTCATTATTATCTCTGTTAGTTAAATATTTGCATAAGTTTGTTTTTGGGTAATCCTCCTTATAATTGGCGATTAATGTTTTAATATTTGTTACCGTTTCCGCAGAAACAGAGCGTATCTTGTATCTCGCAAGAGTTTGATTATCAGTATAAATATTATCATTTTGTACGATAATATTATTAGCGAAGATAAAAGTGGGGTCATTTATGATAACGCTCAAAATCTCCATCCGTACTTTATAAGCAACGGCTTGATCTACTTCATCCTTTCTAAGTTGAAACTCTACTTTTGAACTATCTTCATCAGGATTATTTCTTAGGGAACTATATCTTTGATCAGCAAATAAATATCGGCTAAAATAATTAAATGTTTTTTTCTTCTCTGTTCGCAATGGGTATAGTTTGTAAATTGCTTTTTTAACGATTTCGTAATAAATAATATTACCTTTCTCAATTTCTAGTTTTTCTTTACTTCTAATATGTGGATTCATTTAATTAAAATTTAAAAAAAAATTTTCG
>CAZAFR010000025.1:0-15378 GCA_964484665.1 uncultured Proteiniphilum sp.
ATAGATTTATTAACAGAAGATAATAGCGACTATTGGAATTCGGGTAAAGTTACTTCTTCAGAAAGCAACCTTATAAGGTATAATGGAAAAGATCTAAATTCTGGTCAAATCTTATATTGGAAAGTAAGGGTATGGGATGAAAATAATCAAGTATCTAAATGGAGCAAACCAGCGAAATTAAGCATAGGACTTCTTAAACCGGATGATTGGTCTGCTTCTTATATTGGATTTATAGAATCAGATTCAGGCACAGGTGAAGTAAATGGTTTTCAACAGACTCCACAGTTCAGAAAACAGTTTTCTGTAAATACTCTTGATAAAAAAGAATCTTTCATTTTACATGTCAACTCACTCGGTTATCATGAGGTTTATCTTAATGGAAAAAAAGTTGGCGATGATGTATTATCACCTGCAGTTACACAATTCGACAAACGTTCGCTAACAAACACTTATGATGTAACTAATTTTATTAAATCCGGACAAAATAATTTAATAATTTGGTTAGGAAGCGGCTGGTATACCGAGGGACTGCCGGGAGTTGTTGGCAAGGGACCACTGTTTAAAGCTCAGTTAGAAAAAGTTTCACGGAATAATATTAATAAAATACTAGTTTCAGATGAATCATGGACTGCTCGAAATAGTGAATATGAGCGAATAAGCAACTGGAGGTCGGGAAGTTATGGCGGCGAAATAGTTAAGGGAAATTTGGAGATGAGAAATATTGCTTTAGAATCTCCTGACCAATTAACATGGAGTAAAGTCGCAACAGTTAATATTCCAGAACATGAAGTAACTCCTCAAATGACAGAGCCTAACAGAATAAAGGAGACAATCAATCCGATATCTACTATAAGATTAACCGAAAACTCTCATTTAATAGATATGGGAACTACAATTACCGGATGGTTCGAAATTACATTTCCTGAATTACAAATGAATCAGGAGATTGTGATGGAATACTCCGATCATTTTAATGATGAAGGTGAATTATATGGCCAGGGGCAAGTTGATAAATACATTGCATCCGGCAACGGTACAGAGCATTTCATGAACAAGTTTAATTATCATGGATTCCGTTATGTGAAAATCTCTAACCTTAACCAGGAACCTCGATTGTCAGATATAAAAGCTCATTTTATTCATACCGACTTTGAAACTATATCCACGTTTGAATCATCTGATGACGAATTGAACAGCATCCACGACATGATCTCTTACACTTTAAAAAATGTAGGATTAGGTGGATGTTTGGTTGATTGTCCACAACTTGAGAGACTGGGTTATGGTGGCGATGGTAATGCATCCACAATAACAGCTCAAACAATGTTTAATCTTGCCCCACTCTATAATAACTGGCTTCAAGCATGGGGGGATGTCATTCGTGAAGACGGAGGGATGCCTCATACAGCACCTAATCCATACAGTGCCGGTGGAGGGCCTTTTTGGTGTGGTTTCATAATTTCAGCTTCATGGAACACATATCAACATTATGGGGATAAGCGGATTTTAGAAAAATATTATCCGATAATGCTTCAATGGCTCGACTATGTTAACAGATATAGTGTAGATGGATTACTTAAAAAATGGCCAAATACTGATTATAGAAACTGGTACTTGGGTGATTGGGCAACACCGGAAGGCGTAGGAGATCCTAATCATGTAGATGAGAAATCTGTAGATTTGGTTAACAACTGCTATATATCAGTGTGTTATAGTCAAATGGAAGAGATTGCATTAGCATTGGGCAAAGAAAATGATAAAAGAGTATTCTCCAAAATGAAAAATGATCTTAACAAAAAAATTCATGAGACATTTTATAATGAAGATGAAGGGTATTATTCGACAGGATCTCAAATTGACATCATATTTCCTATGCTTTGTGGTGCAGCTCCGAAAGAATTACATGATAACCTAACTAAAACATTAATTAACAGAACAGAAAAAGAATTCAATGGTCATCTTAATACCGGATTAGTTGGAATCCCTGTAATGATGGAATGGGCATCGACTGTAAATCAACCGGATTTTATTTATTCGATGTTAAAACAGAAATCATATCCGGGATATCTCTATATGCTTGAAAATGGAGCCACTACAACTTGGGAGCATTGGAATGGACAAAGGAGCAGAATTCACAACTGCTACAACGGTATAGGACAATGGTTCTATCAAATTGTTGGAGGAATAAGAACAGTCAGAGGAGTTCCGGCATATAAAAGATTCATAGTTGACCCCCAAATTCCTAAAGGTGTTACCTGGGCCAAAACATCCCAAATATCACCTTATGGTAAAATTGAAGTTTATTGGAAACTCTTAGAGGATAAAATAATTATGAACTTAAAAGTTCCGGTGGGTTCAACAGCAATATTGCAATATCCTAAACTCGCTTCTAATATAAAGATTAACAATGAATTGATTTACACTGAATCGGAAAGATTATCTGTTACTGAAAGAGAATATGAATTGGAGAGCGGATGTTACGTTATTGAGTTCTTATTTTGAGATACAATTTTTATAGTAAAAGAAAATAAATATAATGAAAACAACTAATAAGTTTACTAATGTCCTCGTTTTCTTAACCTTACTGACATTAACATTTAATATTGCTAATGCTAAGGATAGGTTAACCGAATCATTTGATGTTGCTAATGATAAGGATAAGTTAACTGAATCATTTAATGTTGAACTAAATGGTGAAGTGGGGAGAAAGATGAACGCTTCTTATAATAATCGCATACTTGCGCAGGATGCCGAGCGGCTTATTAAGCCATTTACTATCAGAGACGAACACAGCTGCTGGCAAGGTGAGTTTTGGGGTAAATGGTTTACATCTGCAGTTCTTGCTTATAAATATAATCCGACACCAAAATTGGCTGAGAAACTAAAAGCTGCTGCCTATGGTTTAATGGAAACTCAAACTAAAGATGGCTACATAGGCAATTATGCTCCCGAGAGTAGACTTCAAGGATGGGATATTTGGGGAAGAAAATATTGCATGCTTGGATTGATTGCTTATTACGATCTTACACAAGACAAGAAAGCACTAGAATCAGCAGCAAAAGAAGCTGATTTCCTTATGAAAGAGCTAAATGATAAAAACGCCAAAATTATATTAATGGGTAATCATAGAGGAATGGCTGCATCGTCGGTACTGGAGCCAATTTGCCAACTATATAATCGCACCGGCAATAAAAAATATCTTAATTTTGCAGAAGAGATAGTTAGTCAATGGGAAACACCGGAGGGTCCTCAATTGATTTCCAAAGCTGATGTTCCCGTCTCTAAACGTTTCCCAAAGCCTTTAGACAACTGGTATGGATGGGAACAGGGACAAAAAGCGTATGAAATGATGTCGTGCTACGAAGGGTTACTTGAATTGTATAGGATAACGGGGAAGCAGGTGTACAAAGAAGCTGTTGAAAAAACATGGCAAAGTATTATCGATAGTGAAATAAATATTGTAGGTTCAGGGTCTGCAATGGAAGCTTGGTTTTCGGGGCAAGAAAAGCAAACAATGCCAATAGCTCATTATCAAGAGACTTGTGTAACCGTTACTTGGTTGAAATTTAATCAACAGTTATTACGTCTCACCGGAGAGGCTAAATATGCCGATGCAATAGAAAAAACTTTTTATAATGCATTATTAGGCGCAATGCGTCCCGATGGCTCAGATTGGGCAAAATATACACCTTTGTCAGGACAACGACTTGAGGGTTCTGAACAATGCGGAATGGGACTTAATTGTTGTAATGCCAGTGGGCCGAGAGGACTCTTCACTATTCCTCGAACTGCAGTTATGCAATCTGACAAAGGTGCATTCATAAATTTTTATATTGATGGAAATTATAATGTTAAAAGTCCAAAAAATCAAACTTTTGTAATTGAACAGGAAACCGATTATCCGATTTCGGGTAAGATTGATCTGAATATTAAAATAAAAAGAAAAGAGAACATGGAGATTGCTCTAAGAATACCTTCATGGAGTACAAATTACAAAGTTATTGTAAATGATGTTGTTGAATATGAAACAGGTAAAATAACACCCGGAAATTATCTCAAATTGAATCGTGAATGGAACAATAGCGACAAGATTTCTATTGAATTTGAGATGAGTGGAAAAATACACCGATTTGGTAAATCGCCCGAATTTATAGCCATTACCCGTGGTCCCATTGTACTTTCAAGAGATGAAAGATTAAATAAAACATCACTTGAGGCGATACTTACACCGGTAATTAACGAAAAAGAATCAATTGATTTGATTAAAGAGGATACAAAAGATCCTGAACTTATTATGATATTTTCTGCTGATTTTATACCGGAATCTTATACCGAACAAGGAGCACAGCCTATAAAAGTATATTTGTGTGATTACGCATCTGCCGGCAACAGCGTAGATAGTTTTCCTTTTTTTAAAGTCTGGTTGCCACAATTATATAATCCAAGAAATTAAGCTTGAAATGAAAACAAAAAGAACACTTATTCATGCAGCGTTGATTCTACTTACTCTCATTGTTTTTACTACTTGCGCAAATAACTCTAAAAGTAGCGTAAATCCTGTCAACCTTACAACAGAATATCTTACAAACCCATCAGGTCTGGATGTTGAAACACCTCGATTAAGCTGGACATTAGCATCAACAAAAAAATCTGATTATGGCCGGAAGCAAACAGCATTTCGAATTCTGGTCAGCAGTTCAGAAAAAATGTTAAAGAGTAATAAAGGTGATATTTGGGATTCAGATTGGGTTGATTCTCATGAAATGCAATTAATTGAGTATGGAGGCATTCCTTTGAGTTCTGACAAAACTTACTACTGGAAAGTTGCGATAAAGGATGAAAACGGAATTAAATCAAATTTCAGTGAACACTCAACATGGAGTACAGGACTGTTCACACAAGATGAATGGTCGGCTAAATGGATTGGAACCGGTGAATCGTATGACCCGACTGAAGGTCCAAATAAAATGAAGGACCCATGGTTTAGGAAAAGCTTTAATCTAACTAAAAAACCATCAAAAGCTACACTTTTTGTTGCATCAGTAGGATTTCATGAGGTATACGTAAACGGTCAGAAAATAGGTGATCACGTACTCGCACCCGCAGTTACAGATCACACCAAGCGTGCCAGATATGTAGCATACGATATTGCACCGGAACTCAATGAAGGAGATAATGTTATTGCTCTATGGCTAGGTACTGCATGGTCAATTTTCGCCCCCTATGCAACCGAAGACAAACCTCGTGCACCTATAGTTATCGCTCAAACAGATATTTATAGCGAAGAGGGTGAAGTCATTAAGCGAATCACAACAGATGAAAGCTGGAAAACTCACCCAAGTCCCAACCAACTTATTGGCAATTGGGGATTTGGTGTTGGTGGTTATGGTGGAGAAATTTGGGATGCAAACAAGGAAATAGAAGATTGGAATTTTGTGAAGTATAACGATGACACATGGGAAAATTCAACCGTCCTAAATCCTTCATTAACTCTTTCAGCTCAGCAAGTTGAACCAAACAGATTAATAGATGAAATTCTTCCTGTGAATATTGAACAAAGAACAGATGGGTCCTATCGTGTAGATATGGGAGTTAATTTTGCAGGCTGGACAGATATTAATGTAAAAGGTAATCCCGGTGATACAATCCATTTTCAATTTTCTGAAAGAGAGCAGGAAGATATAACATTCGCACTTCATAGTGCTTATGTATTAGATGAATCAGGTGAAGGAGTTTTCCAAAATCGTTTCAACTACATGTCGGGTCGCTGGATTATTATCAAAGGTGTAACCTCAGCCCCCTCAAAAAATGATATTAAAGGCTGGATGATTCGTACAGATTTTGCTGATGCAACAAAGTTTGAGTGCTCAGATTCACTTCAGAACTGGATGTATAACACTATTAAATGGACTTTCGAAAATCTTTCACTGGGTGGATTTGTTGTTGATTGTCCTCAACGTGAAAGGTTTGGCTATGGTGGTGATGCTCATGCAACATCCGAAACAGGACTTCTCAACTTCAAGCTTGGCGCTTTTTATACCAAATGGCTCGAAGATTGGCGTGATGTGCAAGGAACAGAGCCAATGGTAGGCAATATGAATGATCCAAAGTGGGCAAGAATACAAGAAGGTAGCGGTAGAGTGTTGGGGGGTGGTGTTATGCCACAAACTGCTCCAACCTATCATGGTGGAGGTGGTCCTGCCTGGGGTGGAATAGTTGTTACACTTCCTTGGTTTATGTATCAATACAATGGTGACTTGAGAATCTTGGAGGATAATTTTGAAATGATAAAGGGTTGGCTTTCGTTTTTGAACACTCATGTTGAAAACAACTTACTCCAAAAATATGGTGGCAGGTGGGACTTTTTAGGTGACTGGCTGTGGCCGGGTGCTACAGCGGCAGGGATGAATAATTATTCTGAAGAGAATCTGTTTTTTAATAATTGCTATTGGGTATATAATCTTAAAACAGCTGCTCGGATTGCAAACGTAATTGGGAAAAAAGCAGAAGCAGAACTGTGGACTAATCAGGCTCAGTTGGCAAGTGAGGCTATTCATGCAAAATATTATATTGCAGAAGAGAAAAACTATTCTGATAAATCAATGAGAAGTTTAGCGGCTGCGCTTTATGGTGATATAATGCCTAAGGAACTTAGAACTGAAATAATGAAAAGTCTGGAGGATGAGATACTTATCAATAAGAACGGACATATTGATGTTGGCATAACAGGAGGGGCAATGCTTTTTAAAGTACTCCGTGATGAAGGGCGCGATGATCTTATCTACTCCATGACTTCACAAACGACCTATCCAAGCTGGGGATTTATGAAAGAAAGTAATGCAACTACTATTTGGGAAATGTGGGAGAAAGATCTTAGTGGACACTCTTTACTTCACAGTTCGTTCCTTTATCCGGGTGCATGGTATATTGATGGAGTTGCAGGAATACGGCAGGATAAAGATACTCCAGGGTATAGAAAATTTATCATTAGGGTACCCAAACTCACCGAAACTCAAGTGTCGTGGGCTAAGGCTGATTTTGATTCTCCATCTGGATTAATTAAATCTCACTGGGAACGCGATGGCGAAAAGCTACAACTACTCATTACGGTACCTCCTAATTGTAGTGCCACGGTTTGGTTCCCCGAGGGAAGTGAAGCAAATATTACTGAGGATTCCGGGCTTGCCAAACATGTTGGACAAAACGGAGATTATCAGCTATATGAAGTAGAGTCAGGTAATTATCATTTCTCAAATTGAACCGTAGTATGAACCAGTTCGATATGAAATTTTAACAATATGTGTATTTATTTTGGCATTTAACGTGGAGTTGATGTTTATGGTTTTATAATAAAAAATAAATCAGAAGAATAAAATGAAGACAAACAAGAAAATTTTAACAGTGTGCTTAGTTGGTTTTATAATTGGACTTATAACTTTAACAGGATGTGTTAGACAAAAAGTAGAACTTGTTTCACTGGAAGTTGAAATGCAGGAAAATCCTGTAGGAATTGCAACCCCTACTCCAAGATTTTCATGGCAAATTACTTCAGTCAAAAATGATTTGCAACAACAGTCATATCAGATACAAGTAGCACGTTCATCTAAAGATTTAGCCAATGAAGAAAACCTGATATGGGATTCAGGAATTGTAAATGATGACAATTCAATATTAGTATCTTATGATGGCGAAAAGCTTAACTCACGTGAAAAATACTATTGGCGTTTAAAGGTAGTTACAAATCAGGGAGAGACAGGCTGGAGTAAGATAAATAACTGGACAATGGCTTTTTTAAATGACTCCGAATGGAAAGCTAGCTGGATAGGTGAAAATAGTATGTCTAATGATGGCGAAACAGATAAAGTAAACACACGCCTCGCTGCCAGATATCTTAGAAAGTCTTTTGATCTGAAAGGAGATATAAAGCAGGCTTTCCTTTATATCTCAGGACAGGGTTTATATGAGGCCTACATAAATGGCAATAAAGTCTCAAATGATGTTCTATCACCAACAGTTTCATGGTATCCCGACAGAGTATATTATAATATTTATGAGGTAACTTCACTTATAAATAGCAATAAAAATTTATTGGGTGTAATATTAGGCAATGGCAGATATTTCGGAATGAGAGAATCACATAGTCAGATATTTGGATTACCTCGACTTTTAGCACAGCTTGAGATTGAGTATGCTGATGGATCCACGGATTTGATTATAACAGATAATTCATGGAAAGTTACATCCCGGGGACCAATCATCGCAAATAATGAGTTTGATGGCGAAGAGTACGATGCTCGTATGGAAATTAATGGTTGGGATCTAACGGATTATGATGACTCCGCTTGGAAAAACGCCGACATCATGGAAGCTCCCGGAGGGGTAATTACTGCTCAGCCTAACCCAAACATTCAGGTTCAGGAAGAGTTAACACCTATTTCGGTTACAAAACAAACAGAAGGGAAATACATAATTGATATGGGTCAAAATATGGTAGGCTGGTTAAAGGTTAATTCATTAAATGCAAAAAAAGATCAACCAATTACATTCATATTTGCAGAGACCCTTAAAGATGATGGAACTCTATATCTCGAGAACCTTAGAAGTGCAAAAGTGACAGATATTTATACCCCATCGGCGGATGGTAAATTCAGTTGGGAACCTAAGTTTGTTTACCACGGTTTTAGGTATGTGGAAATTTCAGGTCTTGATTATCAACCAAAAACATCAGATTTCAAAGGTAAGGTTGTTTATGACAAGATGGAAACATCAGGTAAGTTCGAGACTAGTGACGAAACAATAAATCAAGTATTTAAAAATGCTTATTGGGGTATAAGAGGAAATTACAGAGGGATGCCTACCGACTGCCCACAACGTGACGAAAGGGTTGGATGGCTTGGCGACCGAACAACTGGTAGTTTTGGTGAAGCTTTTGTTTTTAATAATGCTTTGCTGTACAGTAAATGGTTACAGGATATCGAAGATTCACAAAGTCCCGAAGGTAGCATTTCAGTTGTTTCACCTAAATTTTGGACAATTTATAATGATGATGTTACTTGGCCTGCTGCATATTTTTATTCGGCAAAAATGTTATGGCAGCAGTATGGTGATAAAGAACCTATTATAAAACACTACAATTCAATGAAGCGTTATCTGGAAAGAATTCAAGAGGTGTCGATGCAAGATTTTATAATAACCAAAGACACTTATGGTGACTGGTGTATGCCTCCTGAATCTCAGGAACTTATTCATTCAAAAGACCCATCGCGCAAAACTGTAGGTCCCGTTTTAAGTACAACTGTCTATTATAGCCTTCTTAATTTGATGACTGAGTTTGCCGAACTCACCGGTAATAATCAGGACATCACTGAATATAAAGAACTTGCAAGTCAGATTAAAGATGCATATAACAATAAGTATTTTAAAGCTGATTCTGCCTTGTATGATAATAATACTGTAACTGCAAACATACTTTCATTAAGGCTTGGACTGGTTCCTGAAGGTAAAGAAAGAGATGTATTTAATAATATTGTTCAAAAGACTGAAGTAGATTTAGATGGTCATGTTAGCACCGGTGTGCTAGGTATTCAGCATTTAATGCGCGGACTAACTGAGTATGGTAAAGTTGATCTGGCATACAAAATTGCAACAAACCGTACGTACCCAAGCTGGGGCTATATGATCGATAATGGCGCCACTACTATTTGGGAACTTTGGAACGGTAATACCGCTGATCCGGCAATGAATTCACAAAACCATGTGATGTTACTGGGAGATCTAATTATCTGGTATTATGAAGATCTGGCAGGTATTAAAAATCATCCTGAGAGTGTGGCATTTAAAAAGCTACTTATGGAGCCAAAATTTCCTGAAGGACTTACTCATGTTAATGCATCTTACAACTCCGTTCAGGGCGAGATTATAAGTGAATGGAGTAAAGATAACAAGCAGTTCAGTTGGAATATTACAATTCCCGGTAACACCTCGGCTGTTGTTAAGCTACCAAAAGAGCTAAACATTATCACACCTGAAGGAGATGGGATTAAGAGTGTTTCTAACAACGATAACGGAATCGAAATCGAATTAGGATCAGGGACCTATAACATTAAAGGAAATATGTAAACTTCAATTTTGTAACACAACAATAGGAACCTTCATAAAACCTATAATTACTTATTTATGAATTAAATAATTCTCATTGATTTTATTATAAATTAATTTGACATTGACTTAAGGGTTGAGTTTTTCGACTTTCATCCAATGGATACATTGATTAAACCAATCCTCGAAAGACGGGGTACTCCCAAAACCGTGTTCTCCTTTAGAGTAAACATGCATCTCGGCTGATATCTTGTTTTTAAGTAATTGGTTATAAAAGACATTCCAAAAAATAGAGCAAGAAAAAAATTCCGACAAATTGTCATAATTACATATTGTTAATAGAGTTCAAAGACGAATGATTATTATCATACTATCATATATTTAAATCTATTCAATCTTTGTTACTCCGTCAAAACTGAAATATTGCTCTGTAATCTTTAATTGATCCATGGTTTCACGTGTTTCCATTGTTGTTAGGTCTCCGGTATTAAAACCACTTCCGAGGTCGTTGTTGTAAACCCATGTCGGGGTGGGCCATAAACAGGCGCGAAACTTTACCGTACGGTAAAAATCCATGGAAACACCCTGTTGTCCGTGATGTGCCATTTGTATGTAATCACAGTCTAACTCGTCTTTGAACGGTCCGCTAAGTAATTTATTCCCTGATTCTTTTCCTGTATCGGCAAGAAAGAGTACTGATTTTATCGGATCGGACACCTTCATTACTACGCTGGAATTATTATAGGGACTAATGCCCGAGAGTTCTTCATTTTTAATCCCGAGAATTTTAAAAGTGGTATGTCCAAAGGTGAAAACCATGCCTGGAGTTACTTCGGTAGATTTTATGCCGGAATTTTTTACAGCTTCATAATATTTCACAGCCGCCTCTTTGGACGCGGGTTCTGAATCCATCAAATTGTCAGAAAAGGAGGATTGGCAAATCTCCCCTATTATGACTCCTTTCGGATTTTCTAAAATTTCTGTCAAGGCACCCATGTGATCGTCATGAGGGTGTGTTACAAACCAGCAGTCTACTACATTACCTAATGCAGCTAAAAATCCTCTCAAGTAATTTTCTTCTTCTTTTGCACCTCCATCTATCACAATTATTTTGCTATTGTCGGTACGGATCACATAAGAATTCCCAATTGTATTTATTTGAGAGGGCAATTGCCAAAGTGTGAAGGTATCGTTTTGTCTTGAGAACGACGGCTGTTGGTTGAAATAACCCAATTTACGCCAACGGCGTTCCGTGTTTTTCACTCTATGGCAAAAATCTTGGTAATCTTTGTCGGTTGCTTTCGTCCATCCATTTTCAGCATATGCGGCAAGACGCGGGAAGGTTTGATAATATATGCGGATGACATTGGGCGTATATTCTCCCCACATCTGACACCCCGTTCCGAGTATCTTAGACTCTTTAGATTTTTCCAAACCATCGGGTATCGGATTAAACGAATAGGCCTTTTCTAGAGAAATTACTTCGTAGGGATAGTCGAGGTAAGTAAAATGACGGTTGGAGTTTACCACATTGTAGCCTTTTTCGATGGCTTTATTTACAAGACTGATATCGCCATCCCAAAAATGAACAATGGTACCTTCGGCCAATTTTTCTGATTGTCCTTCCTCAATATGTGCTTCATTCCGTATATTGTCCCCCGTAATTTCATTCCAACCCATCATTTTCACCCCTTTCGACTCAAGGTATTTGGAAAAGCGGTTGATTGACCATACTTGTAGATCCGAAAAAGTGGGAATATGGTTCTCTTCCATGAACTTCACGATCTGTGGGTTATTCTGCCAGTGTGAATAATCAGCTTCATCCCCGCCGATGTGCAAGAGTTTCGATGGGAATAACTCAATTACTTCATCTAGTACATCATGCAAGAACTCTTCAACCTTTGGGTCGGTTACATTGTAAAGGTCTCCCCAGATACCTTTTCCCTCCTTGCCACTGCTCGCGCCAAGCCATGGATAGGATGCGATAGCGGCAGAAGCGTGTCCGGGAACTTCAATCTCCGGCATGATTTTTATTCCTCTCTCAGCCGCATATTGTACTACCTCACGGATTTCGTTTTGTGTGTAGAACGTTTTCTTGCCGGGGTATGTCTCGTTCCATTTTTCGGAGGTAAGGTCCCTATGGGAGAAGTTACGCAGGGAACCAATTTTAGTAAGTTCAGGATATTTTTTGATCTCAATCCTCCAACCCGGGTCATCTACCAGATGCCAGTGGAAAATATTCATTTTCAGACGTGCCATCTCGTCAAGTAACATCTTTACGGTTTCCATCCCGTGGAAATGCCTACTTTCATCAAGCATGAACGCACGCCAAGAAAATGCCGGTTCATCCGTTATAGTGCAGACAGGCAATGCTACAGTGTTGCCGTCTGCCTGCACTATTTGACTCAATGATTGGAATGCGTATAAGACCCCGTTTTCGGAAGAAGCTAATATAGTTACTTTACCATTTCCAGTAATCTTAAGTCGGTAAGATTCAGGATTTTTAGAGAATTTTTTATCTATATCTACCACGATCAGTGCATTCTTTTTGTCGGTTGCATCAGTAACTTCGATGTCGGACTCTTTAAATATGAAAGAAAGATATTCCTTGTTAATATTCAATTGGGAAGGAACAAAAATGGCCCATTTATTCTGTACGACAATTTGTTCGCCCGAAGTGCTTTCCTGTGCCGGCTTGGGGACGATAGGCAATGCGTTGTTTGATTTTGTTATTGGAATAAAAGATAAGCAGAGGAAAAAAAATACTACCAGATGTTTCATATTCATTATATTTGTTACAACTATACTTAGAACAATCGGTTTAAGAACACGATCCTCCTCACTCGAAAAATAGTTTTAAATGGAGTGGATCGTGTTTTTGAAAATTGATCTTACTTTTCGAAAATTGTGTTGAGTATGTATGCCAGACGGAATCCGGCTTTTGTACAATGTCCAATGTAATAACACCACTCGGAAGCACTCCACGCATGAGGGCCATAAGACATCATACCGTCCCATACTGTGTGGAAAAGTTTCTTCTCACCGTTAATTTCCACCCAATAATTAGAAGGTCGAAAGATATAGATCGAATGGGAGGGACAGTGCATATCGGGCACAATGGTCGAACCATTCGTTCGAGTAACCACTCTTGGTTTCATATCCCATGTAATCCATCCAACTGGCATAAAAAACGATATCACGGTGCCCTTCGAGGTATCTGGAAATGTTCTTTTTTGCATATAAAAAATAATTATTTTTGTTTCTGAAAAACCAGAGATAGATGTAATTTCAAATATCTCCAGCTAAAATTGAGTAACTCCTATTTATTTACAGAGAACCTTATTACTTAATAAGCTTATGGAAGCCTATTTTTCTATGGTTATGAATTTTGTCGGATAGGTGATCTTATTCAAAATAGCCCCGTCCAATTGACGTACCCAAGTATCAAATTCCCGCTTCCCTTCTTTGAGTTCCACTACTCGAACACCATTGATTTCCGGAGTATAGGTCGTTTTCCAACCGCTGAACTTCCCGTACGTCAAAGCAATGCCATGGAAGTCTACGATGTAATCGTTCACATGGTCATGACCAACAAAAGTGGCCATGACATCCCCCATCTCTTTCATAGCAAAGAACATACCGGAGTTAATCTCCGGAGGGCATTCATTTTCCCGTCTCTCTCCATAGCGGATGTTTTTCTCATCATTGAAAGCGGACCGGTATTCAGGCAATGGAATATGGAAATAGGCCAAAGCCGGCAATGGTTCAAAGTTATTGGCAATCGTATAACGCAAACTCTGTTTTTTATACCATTCTATCTGGTCAGGTTTTATCCATCCGTACCCTCCAATACCCTTGAAGGTTGAATAAGCATCTGAATCGATACAATAGACGAGAGCACGTACGTTGAGATGTTTCTCACTGCCATACACAGGGATAACATCATTCATCACACCCGACACGTCGGCCACTTTTGGAGTATTGAGGTTATACGGATAGGAGGTGACGAAACTGGCAATCTCTTCGCGAGTGACGCCCTGTTCATGATCGTGATTACCCAATGTCACAACAAATGGAATTTTGCGATCGATAACGAATTTCGTGATGGCATCCCATCCTTCTCGCACCGGTTTTCCTGTTACAATATCACCGGTAAACACAACCAGATCAGGCTTTTCCTCGTCCAATACCCTTGGAATGAGCAACAAAGTGGTATCTGCCGCCGGATTCCCGTGTATATAATGCATATCGGTAAATTGTACGATTTTGAAGGTACCCTCTTTATTAAAAGAAAGTTTTTGCGCGTTTAATGCAAGCGCAATCATGTTGAACAATAAAATAAAAATCCATTTTTGTTTCATAGGAATCATTTTTTATAAACGTTTATTTATAATTCATTTGAATACTTATTATATCACTTCTCCAGTCCATTCATGTGATTTTTTTATTTTGAATAAATGAAGAATCATAGCTGCGGTATTGACCGTATTATTGGGTTCTGTAATTTTCATTCCTTTTTTGATGCCTGGTCCAGCTATTTCGGCAGGGGCCTGCCACAAAATTGCCTCTTTAATCGTAATCACATCCGCAATGTGAAAAATGCTTTCATTGATTCGAGAAGGTCGCCAATACTTTACTCCCAAGTGACCAAAATAGATTATCCCCTCTCTTTCAAGTAAATTCTTAATTGAAATCTGTACAGCTTGCCGATCAAAAATGTTTTTTAATATTTTGCTGGAACATTTATACCCGAACAGAATCATCTTGGAATTATCGATACTCTCACATATTCGTAAAACGATCATAGGATCAGTATTGATTATATCTTCCTCCGTAAAGTTATTTACCTTTAGGGTATACTTTTCCCAACGGAAATTTTCCTTGTTCCCGATAATGGTAATCTGGTTGTAATCCTACGAATAGACGAATTGGACGACAAATATAAATAAAAGCGCAGCTATATATTTATTTTTCATTTTATTATAATGATATTTATTCTATGGCATGACTTCTGATAATTGCCAAACTGCTGCTTTGAGCCTGTCCATACATTGTGGAAGCGTTGGCCTCCATGGCGCGATTAAAAAACCATATAGCCTGGATGAGTCGATAACCTGTGAACAATATTCGACGGTTTGCCTCATATTGGTGTCCGTGGAATGGTTGCTCCCCGTAGGAATCTGGTCAAAACCATTTTCTTCCAGCTTTTTATATAACATAACTGCCGCACTGTCCACTATTGTGTCATCTTTGAAAATATTGCCGTAGTACCAATTGCTT
>CAZAFR010000025.1:15478-31999 GCA_964484665.1 uncultured Proteiniphilum sp.
CGCACTGTCCACTATTGTGTCATCTTTGAAAATATTGCCGTAGTACCAATTGCTTTGTAGCACCGATTTTGGCATTCTTTCAAAAAAAAGTTCAGAATTACTCCATGCATAATCAGACCACATCCATGGGCGAACGCCTCTTTTTTCCACCTCCTTGATGTAAAACAACAAGTCTCTCCACCATAAATCGCCCTGTCTAATAACTGCATACTCATATTTTCGTTGGTGTTGGCAAGTTTCTTCATCCATGCCAATATGAAAAAATCTGGGCTTATCAAAAAGATCAATAACCTCTTGGATGACATCCTTACACACGCCATAGTACATATCGGTTGATACCATTTTTGAATATTCCTTCATCCAAGCGTCGTGTGTGGTGGCAAAATTCAATTTAGGAATAGGCTCAATCCCCAGGCTCCTTATTTTTTTTAATTTTTCCTTCACTCTTCCCGGACTCCACGCACCTTCCACCGCTATTTCAGGGTGCGTGTTGTATTTTATCGCATCACCAAGATCTAGCACAAGCATGTTGATTCCGGCAGCGGCCATTTCTTCAATTAGAATATCAAACGTCTCTTCATCAAATGTGAGGTTTTTCCTAAGTACATGAGCCCATTCCCTAACCTCCTGACATGAGTCGCATTCATAATCATCGTCGATAAATTCCAAAGGCGTGAAATCTTCCCACATATTATAGCTGAAATGTAGCAAATACGCGCTTATAAATTTCTGGTGAGCAACTGATTGGGGAAATGTATGTCTCGACAAACTATACCCGATAGTTACGGCTACCAATTGCTTAATAAAACTTCTTCTGTCTGTCATGATTTTATTATTACTTTATGGATGATAATATAAATTGTCTTTTTACTGAGGCTTATGTGAAAGAGATGAATCTTATCACCTAAAAGAATTTGCCTGCTCCTCACTCTTCATCATGGTTTGAAAAAGAACGCCAAGTAGTTAGTTTTCAGGAATTAACTTATCTTTAAATAATAATTGTTTAAGAAAGAGGCGAAGCTAAAACATCATTATCATTTAAACTCCTTCCACATAATCAATGCACGAGCAATAGCATTTTGAACAATAGGATCCATAATTGCATAACCCTTTTTATTAGGATGCACACCATCTTCCGACAATTCTTTAGGCAGTCCGTTTCTCTCATCAACCATAGCTGTAAAGTAATCACAATAAACGGCACCTTTTTTTGTTGCATAATCCTTAATTCGCTTATTCAATTCAACAATTTTTAGTGCCGGTTCCAAACCCGTACGCCATGGAAAATCATACGCAGGGAGCACAGAACACAATACTACCTGAATGCCATGAGCCTGAGCAAGTTCGGTCATAGAATGAATATTATCCTCTATCATTTCAAGTGAAGAAGGTCCGGTATTGCCTGCTATATCATTCACACCCGCTAAAATAACAACCACCTTTGGCCATAAATCAATCACATCCTGACGGAAACGGATTAACATCTGAGGAGTAGTTTGTCCGCTTATCCCTCTATTAATATATTGTTTATCCTCCGAAAAAAACTCAGGTACCTTTTCAATCCAACCCTGAGTAATTGAGTTACCCATAAACACAACTCTATCATCACAAGTACGTGCAGGGCCAAGCTTTTCGTTTGATTCTCTAAATCTGTTTAAATTAGCCCAATCCTGAGCTTCTGAAATTAATAAACCACTAATCATACATAACAAAGTAAGCACAATTTTTTTCATACAATTCATAATTAAATAACTCTTTATTTTTGAATAATACTCTTTTAATTTTAATGTCAAAAATAGTTATTTAAATTCAATTACCCGTCCCGTTCGTCGATATAAATAGATTGTATGTCGATTTTGAAACCTAAAAAAACTTAAAACAGCAATACTAGTAGCTAATTTGTACACTAAAGTAGCACTTTTTGTTTCTTCAACGCATATTATGAATAAAAAAGATATTAGATAAAAGACTTCAATCACATTTTCATCAATAGAGGTAATTTACTAAACATATTTCTTATCTTAATTGCAACACGAGGCATTTGTTCAGCAACTGTAAGACCTCCTAAATCAAACTCATTATAAATATCGTTTATAACCCTTGTCACTTCATCAATTTTCATACCATCAGGGTCAGTCCCAACAGCCGCTTTCATTTCTTTAGGATCTATTACGTCCAAAGAAACAAGAAACTCTATTGTTTTTGCGTTGTTTTGGACGCCAACCTCCATAACAGCTTGAAGCATTGTATCGTCATGATTTTTGTTTACAGTCAGTGTAAACCTATTTCAGGACTAAACAAGATGAGAACATAAAATTAGTTTAGTGTTTCTCGCATGAACAGTGAAAAAAAAGTTATATTTGCCAATTTACCCGAATATGTTATAACATAAATGGAGGATGAACGTGTGATGGTATTAAATAAATATCTAGAATGATACAATATCTTAATTTATTGCAACGAGTACTTGACAAGGACGTCAAAAAAAATTACATAAAATGAGTTCGGATACGTGGCAAAAATTCTTAGATGGCGACAAAGATGCTTTTTCTGAACTGTATAGCTTTTACATCAATGACCTTTTCGCGTACGGACTGAAAATCGGTTTCGACGAAGAGACATGCAAAGATGCGATTCAAGATGTGTTTTTTAAACTCTACACCTCTAAAGCTCAATTATTGCACGTTCAAAACATTGAGTTTTATCTGCTGCAAAGCCTTAAAAACCGCTTGTTTGATATTTATAATAAGGAGGTTAAAATTAGTTTGATTGATCCATCTGAAATTATTATTGAAGATAACGGAAATATTATCGAAAAATTAATCCATGACGAAGATTTAGAGTATTATAGAGAACAACTGAAGCAGTCTCTTAAAAAATTAAAGCCCAAACAGCAAAGAATAATTCACTACCATTATCAATTAAATCTAAGCCACGAGGAGATCGCATTAATCTTAGACATGACACCGGAGGCGGTGAGAAAGTCAATTTATCGTTCTGTCAAAAAAATTAAGGAAACAATTGCCGGAAGTACTATGCACTTTACCTCCATATTATTAACCATCTTTAGTTAATCAAAGTTAATTTAGTCCTATTTTTCATTTTCATCAGTCTTTTTACAAAGAATAATCTTTTACGGTCTAAAATGAATGCTTTCAGTTAACAAAAAACAAAAGTAATGAAACCTGCGTTGAATTTTCGAGATTTTTTACGAGATGACCTCTTTATCTATTGGCGATTAAACCAAACCAAAGAGTTGGATGATTTCTGGCGTAAATTTCTTGACGAAAATAACGCACTCGAGGAGGAGTTCAATAAAGCCTTAAGAGAATTTGATTCCATTTGGGATACAACTACCCTACCCCCGTTTGATGAAACGTTATTGAAACAACAATTGACCGACAGGATCGAGCATTTTGTTAAAAAGAAAAGAAGATTGTATTTTGTTCGCTCCTCTGCAGCAGCCATCCTGATAATAGCGCTCGTTTCAACAATTTTCTTTATTACAACACACGAAGGGGATAATATACCGCAAATAATAACTACCGGTAAGGTAATGCCTGAAGATTGTGTACGCCTAATCACGGGAGAAAATCAAGTGGAAATAGACAATAACGCTATACTCGATATTTCAAAGAAAAGAAACAGTGCTGTCGTCAAAAGTTCTTCGGCTCAAGATGAAATAGAATTGATGGCTAATAAAAGCAACAAGCTTATTGTGCCGTTTGGAACAAGATCTTCCCTGGTTTTATCCGATGGGTCGACCATCTACCTCAATTCGGGCACCGAGATAACATTTCCTACCTCCTTCGCTGCCGATAAACGAGAAATAAGCGTGGAAGGGGAGATGTATATTGATGTGGTTCAACAACACGATAAACCTTTTATCGTACACACGTTAAACTCCAGCATATCCGTACTGGGCACCTCATTCAACGTATCGTCTTATGCCGACGAGGAAAATGAAACAATTGTCCTCGTAAAGGGAGCCGTTGAAATTGTCAGCGGTGATAAAACGTTGTTGCTTGCACCTAATGAAATGGCATGCGTGACTGGAGAAGGGATTAGCCGCGAAAAGGTAGATGTGAATGAATTCGTGAGTTGGAAGAATGGATATATGCAGCTCAACAAGAACTCTTTGGAGACTGTATTAAAAAAAATAGGAAGGTATTATAATATTGATTTTCGGTATGATGCAGAACTTGGTTTGGACGAAAAGACCTGTTCGGGCAAATTGTTCTTATCGGAAAATCTCGAAGAAGTATTAGAAGCTTTTTCAAATATGACAGTACTTACTTTCACTTCCGATGGCGAATCAACATTTTTTATTAAGCAATAAATTTTAAATACTTAAAACCAAAATTAATAATTAAATAAAATGCCTATGGTAAATAAGAAAAAATAAGAAGCTATAACAAAACAAGAAAGGTCGGACCGTGCCGTTAACATGGTCCGACTTAGGTGAATTGTAATTTATACTATTAACAAATTAAATTCAAAAACAAAGATATGCAAGAAAAGTACATATGTAAGCTTTTTGCCACTAAAAAGAATGTTAAGTTTTTCAAGATTATGAAAATTTATTTTTTAATTTCTTTCTCATGCATTTTTTACGGTATGGCAGAAAACAGTTTTTCACAATCAAAAACGGTCAGCGTCGAGTTGAATAACGTAACATTGAAAGAAGCATTTCATGAATTAGAAAATAACAGCAATTACCTATTTCTATTCATGGATAATACTGAAAAAGAATTAGCAACTAAGGTAAATGCTTCTCTCCACAATAAATCAATGGAAGAAATATTGATTTTCTTATTAAGGAATACAAACCTTACTTACTCTGTTGTCAACCGACAAGTAACTATTTCAAATAAACCAGGAATTGTTGAAAATAAAAAAGACGTTGAGGATAAAACCACCGTTAACCACCTTCAACAAACCGACAAAACAATTACAGGTAAAGTAGTGGATGACAATGGAGAACCCATTATTGGTGCTAATATTATTGTAGAAAACACGTCTCACGGTACTGTTACCGATGTTAACGGTAATTTCACCTTGAACGTAGCAAAAGATGCCAATATCCAAATCACTTTTATCGGCTATTTAAGCCAAACAATTAATACAACTGGAAGAACCAATTTTAATATTACCCTACAAGAGGATATGCAAGCACTCGAAGAGGTGGTAGTCGTAGGATGGGGTACTCAGCGGAAAGAAAGTCTTACAGGCGCTGTTTCAACAGTTAATGTTGATAAGACTTTAGAATCTCGTCCTATTGTTGATGTTGGTAGAGCATTACAAGGATCTACCCCCGGATTAGTTGTAACTACTACTTCAGGAAGCTTAGGAGGGTCTCCTAATATAAAAATTAGAGGAACAGTAAGTACTATTGGAGGTGGAAGTGGAAATCCTTTAATATTAGTAGATAATGTGGAGGTGCCTGATTTATCCTATATAAATCCCGACGATATCGCTTCCATATCTGTATTAAAAGACGCTTCCACAACAGCGGTATATGGAGCTAGGGCTGCATTTGGAGCTGTGTTGATCACTACTAAAAAAGGAGCCAAGGGAACAAAACCAACGATATCCTATTCCAATAATTTCTCGTGGTCAACTCCAACCAAAGTACCGAAACATACGCGTGCTGATTTAAATATGCAGTATTCGCTGGATCAGCGAAATGCATTGAGAGATCAACCAATAACAGAAACAGGACAAGTAGGGTATTACTACAATGCAGAAGTCATTCAAAAGGTCAAAGAATGGATTGACACGTATGGAGACGGAAGCAAACTTGGACGTGAAATGGTAGAAGGTCGTGATTTCGACTACCGCCCGGGAGGAGGGGTATACTATTACCGACCATGGAATATCTATGATATTTATTACAAAAACTGGACTCCTCAGCAAAACCATAATTTGAATGTAAAGGGAGGTACCGGAAGCACTCAATATAATTTATCCGCTGCATACACGAATCAGAAAGGGGTTTTAAAATTGTTTGACGATTTTTATAGGAGATACAATTTTTCCGGTTTCTTGAGTACTGACCTGAAAGATTGGATGACGATTCGCGGGGGCTTTATGTTCTCCAAATCACTAGAAGAAACACCATTTACCTATGCAAGTCAGGTGTATGCTCCTATTTATTACCTATATAGATGGCACCAGGTATATCCATATGGAACTTATAATGGCAACGAGTTCCGTGGTGCGGTAAATGATTTGAAATCCGCTAGACCAGTCGAAGATGACAACCATTATAGTAGGTATACAATGGGGACTACCCTGAAATTAGCAAAGGGATTGACAGCAGATTTTGATTACACATATGCCCAAACGTTTGTCACAAACCATACAGTAGGGGGATATGTTACCGGAATAGACCAATGGAATATTGGCACTAATAAATTGGATGACATGTATGGTACATATACAACAGCAACATATGATTATGCCCGCTACACTTCATCCAAAAATATCAGGCATACTTATAACGGGTATCTTACATACGATAATAGATTCAATGATCATGGTATAAAAATTACCGCTGGAACCAATATTGAAGATGCTGAATATATCTGGATTTCATCTCGTAGAAATGGAGTATATGATTTTGATAAAGGTGAAGTAAACCTGGCAGGAGGAGATCAATTAGCTTCTTCAAGCCATTCTTGGTGGTCAGTGGCCGGTTTTTTTGCTCGTGCAAATTATGATTTTAAAAACAAGTACTTGTTGGATGTAAGCGGTCGCTATGACGGTTCATCAAGGTTTGGAGAGAGCAAAAGATGGGATTTTTTCCCAACCGTATCTGCAGCTTGGCGAGTAAGTGAAGAACCATGGATGCTTCCATTGCAGCCAGTGCTAAGTTCTTTGAAACTCAGGGGATCATGGGGTTCAATAGGAAACCAAGACGTGCCATTAAATTCATTTATATCCACGTTAACGCCTTCTACTCCTTCGAGCGTAGGAAACTACTGGCTTGTAAACGGAAATTTCGTGCCATATATAAGCTCGGGACCGACATTAGTAGATCCTTCTTTGACTTGGGAGACTGTAAATACATTAGATATCGGGTTCGATGCAGGTTTACTGAATAATAGTTTAAATTTTATGTTTGACTGGTACCAGAGGAAAACATTAGACATGCTGGCTCCCGGGGAAACAGTTCCTTCCACGGTTGGTATCTCCGCACCAAGAAGAAATTTTGGTGAATTGACAACCAATGGTATTGAATTTGAAGTATCGTACAACCACCTGTTCAGTAATGGCTTGAGACTATCGCTGTCAGGACAATTCACTGATTATAAAACCAAGGTGACCAAGTATGCTTCTGCTAACGACCCAAGTAATTCCGCCACTTATTGGCAAGGAAAAACTCTTGGAGAAATATGGGGATACAAGACTGATGGTCTTTTTCAAAAAGAGGATTTTGTATGGGAAGGAGACAAGATAAAACAAACTATTCTTCCAAACGGCCTATCTAAGAATACTATGGCACCGGGTGTTGCCGATCAGTATATCCTTGAATCCGGTACGTTTAAATTTGGTCCCGGAGATGTTAAGTTTAAAGATTTAAACGGTGATGGAGTGATTGATTATGGGACAAATACCGTGGGAGATTCCGGTGACAGAACCGTTATAGGAAATACCACACCGCGTTATCAATATGGATTCAGAGTAGGAGCCGGCTGGAAAGGATTTGATGTGGATATTTTCTTTCAAGGTGTAGGAAAACGGAATATATGGGCAACAGGAAACATGGTATTACCCGGTTATTACGGTGCCGAAGCCAATTTTGCCCATACATTGGATTATTGGACAGAAGAAAACACAAATGCTTTCTATCCAAGACCACTGGAGTACAGTCAAACAGCAAAATGGAATTATCTTCCCAATGACCGCTATTTGTTGAATGTTGCTTATTTAAGATTGAAGAGTTTAAATTTTGGCTATAGCTTGCCTAAAACAATTTTATCTAAAATATCTCTTCAGAAAGTAAGATTTTACATGAATGGTGAAAACCTTTTTGAGTTCGATAATATGGGAGGAGTGGCCATAGATCCGGAAATCAACTGGGTGTCAGGAGTTACTGGCAACGATTCACGATCCTTCGGACGTAGCTATCCATACAGAAGAACTGTTTCATTAGGTATGCAAGTGGAATTTTAAAAAAATAAAGTGAATATGAAAAAAATAATATATATAGTTGTCATTTTTACATTTCTTTTCACGGCTTGTGAAGATTATCTGGATAAGCCGGGATTAGACCAATTTGAGAATGATCACTTTTGGACCAGCGAAGGAAATATAAGACTCTATGCTAACAAAGGGTATACTGCCTTTTTTTACGGTTACGGTAGTGGATACGCCTGGGGAAACTTTTTTACGGGTGGTGCTTGGTCCGATGAATATAGTTCCTCTTCTATCTGGACACAGAATACAGCCACTTCCGGTAACGGATGGTCGTTTTCCTGGGTGAGATGGGCTAATATTATGATTGAAGAGGTAGGAAAAATGGAAAATCTTTCGGAAGAAGCTCAAAATCATTGGTTAGGAGTGGGCCGTTTTTTCAGGGCCATGGAATATTCTGACCTGGCTAGGATGTTCGGAGATATACCTTATTTTGACAAAGTCGTATTACACGATGACGTGGAAACAAGCTATAAAAAGAGAGACCCGCTTTCATACGTAGCCACGAAAATTATGGAAGATTTTCAGTTTGCTGTGGATAATATCCGTAAAGATGACGGGCAAATGCAGATTAACAGGGACGTTGCATTAGCCTTCATGTCCAGAAATATGCTTTATTTCGGAACATTCCTGAAATACCATACTGGCGAGATAGAAACAGCAAACGCTCTATTGGAAAAAGCAGCCTGGGCATCCGAACAACTGATGAATTCCGGCAAATATGAAGTAGTAGATGACTACAGGTCAATTTTCGCTTCTGAAAATCTGTCCGGAAATAAAGAAGTAATTTTCTATCGTCAATACGAAGCAGCAAAGGTTACTCACTGTTTGGTTTCATATAATAATAAAGAACCTCAAACCGGTACCACTCTTAAAGTTGTGGAAACCTACTTGTCTACTGACGGACTTCCCATAAAACAATCTCCATTATATGATTATGAGTCTGATAATGGACTGAGGTATTACGAAGATCAGTACAAGAACAGAGATCCTCGCATGAGTGCCAGTTTAGTTGATTCTATACGATTAAACGGACCGCACGATGCATATTCTACCACCGGATTCCTATGCTGGAAGTTCTTGCCGTATGAAGCAACAGGTACAGATTTGATATACTTAGGCAGTACTAATATAACAGATGCACCGGTAATACGATATGGCGAAATACTTATTAATTACGCGGAAGCTATGACAGAATTAGGTAAGTTTAATCAAGCTGCAGCTGATAAATCCGTTAATCTATTACGCGACCGTGATATTCGAAAAAATAACCAAGGCGAAGTTTTACCTAAACTCCCGAAAATGATAGTTTCCGGGGATAATGTTATGGTTAACGGGGTAGCTATTAACGATCCGGATAGAGATCCCTCCGTTTCTCCTCTTTTATGGGAAATACGAAGAGAACGTGCCGTTGAATTATTATTTGAAGGTCTTAGAAAGAATGATCTTAAGAGATGGAAAAAATATGAATACCTCAAAACAGTTGAAACAGACGGACCTACAACATTAGGTAAAGGGGCATTTATTGATCTGGAAGAATTTCAAGCAAAATATACGCCTGAACAGTATAAAAAGATGATGGATAACTTACATTTCTATTATCCGGATCCGAACAATACTTCTAAAGCGTTCGTGCTTAATTTATATGAAAATAATATGTTAAGGGACTGGATCCCCGGAAATTCCTATTACGAAAGACAATATCTAAATTCCGTTCCTATCGATCAAATAAAATTATACAAAGACTTAGGATACGAATTAGAGCAAAATGAAGGATGGGATACAGTAGATTAAGAGTTTACAGTAGATTAATTGCATAATAAGCAAATGAAGGTGCGACACATGGTGGTCTCACCTTCATTTTTTCATTCTAAACAATTTAAGTTGCTTTAAATAAATCATTTTAAGACCATTATGAAAATACATATTCCAATTATACTAATGCTTCTATGTTTATCAGGATGTAGTACACCTCATAAAAGCGATAAAGAATATAATGAAATTTATGACGGTAAACATGAGTGGAGAGCAGTCTGGATTGCTACCGTAGAAAATATTGACTGGCCATCCTCCCCGGGATTATCTTCACAACAACAACAAGAAGAGTTAATAGAATATTTCGATCTATTCAAGGAAATGAATTTTAACGCAGTGATACTTCAAATCAGACCAACTGCCGATGCTTTTTATATCTCAGAATACGAACCATGGTCGATATACTTGACTGGAGACCAAAAAAATTCGCCCAATCCACCTTACGATCCGCTAGCGTTTGCCATAAAGGAGGCTCACCAAAGAGGAATGGAGCTTCACGCGTGGCTTAATCCCTACCGGGTTTTACAGGATACTGCTGACATACGATATATGTCACCTGACCATATATATTTCAAACAACCTGAACTATTTGTACAACATGGTAAAAAACTTTATTTCGATCCCGCATATCCAGAAACACGAGATTTTTTAGCGAAAGTTGTTAAAGATATAGTTATAAAATATGATCTCGACGGCATTCATTTTGATGATTATTTTTATCCTTATAATGATTTTGAGGATAGCCTTTCATTTTCTATTCATCCTCGAGGATATGATAAAGAAAACAAAATGGCGTGGAGAAGAGAAAATGTAAATCTTGTAATCGAAATGATAAGAGAAACAATCAAATCAGTAAAACCTTATGTTAAATTTGGTATCAGTCCCTATGCCGTTTGGAGAAATTTAAAAGAGGATCCAAGAGGTTCCGACACTAAAAGTTATAGTTATACCAACTACGATCATTTACATGCAGACGTACTTTACTGGATGGAGAAGGGGTGGCTGGACTATGTTTTACCTCAACTTTATTTTAATATAGGGTATGAAAATGCTGATTTTAAAGTACTTGCCAACTGGTGGCAGGACTATAGTCACGGAACTCCGGTTTATGGTGGGCTAGGAACATATCGTTTAGATTCTACTGCTAAAAATGAAGCTTGGAGGACAGCCAAAGAAATAGAAAAACAAGCTTTGTTATTGCGAAAAATGCCTTCTTATCAAGGGGTTTGCTATTTTAACGCTAAGAACTTCAAAGAAAACCGATTGGATATTAATAACGTTATGAAAAAACTATATCCAAATCCAGCAGTCATCCCACCCATGAAAAATTGTCCGGCTACCTCTCCCACCCCTCCGAGAAATGTAAAAATGCAAGTATCCGGAAATGAAATGAAAATAATCTGGGATGAATATGAAAGAAAAGATAACCATCCATCCGCTCCCAAATATTATCTTATTTATCAGTTTGACGCAAATGAAAAACCTGATTTTTCAAAAGGTAATGCAATCATTGGATTAACCGGTGAAAATTCATATGTATTAAAAAACTCGAAAGCAGATAATAATTTAACTTATTATGTTTCAGCATTAAATAGAACATATAATGAAAGTAAACCGGTAAGAGTCAAGAAATAAACCGGTAAGAGTCAAAAAAGCATCCATGTACCAAAGAAAGCTTAAAAAAGATGCAAATATAATCATATTATGGTTATATTTGCAATAAATTTAGCAATCAATGAAAAATATCAGTTTAAGCGAATGGATTAGGAATTGTGAAATACACGGTTACAACACTTTCTCTTTTGAGGATGTACGTGAAGCGTTCCCAAATATATCAGATCAAAATATATCAAATTCTCTTTATCGCTTGACCGTAAAAAAAAGGATTGTGTCTGTCTATAAAGGTTTCTATGTGATTATTCCGCCACAGTATGCAGCAAAAGGTATTGTTGCACCGACTTATTACATTGACCAGTTAATGCAATATATCGAGAAACCTTATTATATAAGTTTGCTAAATGCCGCAGAATTACATGGGGCAGCGCACCAACGTTCACAGCGCTTTTCTGTAATGACGATCTATCCTTCTGCCAATGTATCAAAAACAAAAAACAATATCCTTGATTGGATATACAGAAAAAAAATTCCTGAAGATTTTCTGCTGATAAAAAACTCCGAGACTGGAACTGTTCGTTTTTCTAATCCAGAACTTACTGCAATCGACTTAGTACAATATGAAAAGCATATAGGTGGCTTGTCCAGAGCAGCAACTGTTTTAGCGGAATTAACGGAAGAAACCGATTTTTCAAAAGTATCAAATGCCCTACTTGATTATACATCCGTAACAGCAATGCAACGGTTAGGGTTTATTTTAGACAATATATTGGAAAAAAAAGAACAGGGGGATATTTTATACAAGCAGTTATCAAACTACGGAAAAAAGCTTAACTTTATTCCATTAAGTACCCGTTCGAAGAATAAAAATAATGAAAGAGATACCCGTTGGAAAATATTCATTAACACAAAAATAGAAGTTGATGAATTATGATAAATAGAGCAGCCATACTTCAATGGAGAACGCAAGTGCCCTGGAATACTGCAGAACAAGTGGAACAGGATTTGATAATATCCCGTGCTTTGATATCTATTTTCAGCGATGAGTTTCTCTCAAGCCAGTTGGCGTTCAGAGGAGGAACGGCATTGCATAAGCTATATCTTTCTCCCCAAAGCAGATATTCGGAAGACATTGACCTTGTGCAAATTAATGCGGGACCGATTAAGCCAATTCTTTCTCGTTTAGGAGATGTATTGGATTTTCTGCCCGATAAGTCTGTCAAACAAAAACGACACAACAACACCATGTTGTTTCGTATGGAATCTGAGATACCTCCAGTTATACCATTGCGCCTAAAAATTGAGATTAATTGTTTTGAGCATTTTAATGAATTGGGATTAGTTAAAGCTCCTTTCTCTATGGGAAACAGTTGGTTTTCGGGAAGTTGTGAGTTAACTACCTATGCACTGGATGAATTGTTGGGAACAAAACTCCGTGCACTGTATCAACGTAAAAAAGGGCGTGATTTATTTGATTTATACAAAGCCCTAAACATAACGGATGCTGATCCTGAAGTAATTATTCGCTGTTACAAACGGTACATGGATTTTTCTGTTTCTCAACCACCAACATACAAGCAATTTATTTTGAATATGGAAAATAAAATGGTTGACCCTGATTTTTTGACGGATATAGATAATTTGATACGTCCCGAAGAAACTTATAATGTAGAAGAAGCTTATAGGGTTGTGAAAGAAAGAATAATCTACAAGTTGATGAAATAAGGTGTGCCTTTTCCCTTTTTCCAAGAAGAGACACAATTTTGACATTATAGGACCTACAATTTAAGGTAATAAAACACATAAAACTATATACTTTCCCTAAAAAAAGTTGTATCTATCTAAGGTATTACATCTTTATTTTGAAGAAGGAATGAATTATCCCCCTCATTAGTGAAATTTTACCGGTCTAATTTTCTTCTGTTGACAATTGGGATCGTAACTTTGCCGAAGAATATAAGGGTAAGACAGAAATAAAGGAAGCTATCTCCAATCTTGATAAATCCTCACTTGAACAGTCGGGAAAAGAAAAAGACAAGGGCAATACAAGACTATCTAAAATGAGGTTTCCCCAACCGTCAGGCAGACTATCATCAAACACACCAAATCCACCATTGAAAGGGGTGCGTTTCGCAATAAACACCTCTTGCTTGAGTGGAAGATTAAACGGAGAAATGGAACTGCCTGATAAGAGATAAGCAGAGTCATATTCAAAGGCACAAAGGAAATCCGATGTCATAGCAATTTGTCCTACTTTTTCTCCATTTAGAAAGACTTCAATAATTTTTATATCATTCATTGCGCGACCCTCTCTTTCTCTTTTTTACTTCTTGTGTTTTTAATAATTCATCAATACTTTGATAGGACTGTTTCGTAAACAATCCTGCAAAAGCATCCGCATCGTCTAATGCAATCGCGCACAGAACCAAATTGCGAAGTGTAATCTCTCCGGTATTTTCAAACTTACGATAGGCATCATATCCGACACCGGCACGTTTAACAAAAGCCTTTTGTGTCAGATTGAGTTCGAGTCTTCTTGCTTTGACTCTTTCTGCAATTCCTTTCAGAATATAGTTCGGAGTTTCTTTTATAATTGTGTTTATATCCACAGTTAAGCTAATAAATGTATTTTATTGTGTCTTTACGCACAATTACAAAAGTATAGATAATTCTTGAATCCTACAACAAAATAAGAGGCTGTCTCACAATGAAGTTTTACTTTATCAGACAGCTGCTGATACAACACAACTCATGTTAATCATATCGAGAAACACAAAAAATTCAAACGTTATCTTTGTCGCATCAAGGATAAAATAGAATCGGAATTTGATTTGTTAGCCGTTACACATAATCCATTTTATCTGCGAGAATCTGCATTAAAAATATTTAGCGTTGCAATTCGGTTAAAATGGGAAAAGCAGAGGAATTACGAAAATCATAATCATCATATATATAAACTGTAAGGGCATTCCTATTTTTACGTAATCCATAAAGGTATAGCGTCCTGCAGACATAACAAGCGCATTGGGTGGCGTGGAAAACGGACTGGCAAAGCACATGCTTGCTGCTACTGTAACGGCAAAAAGAAATGGATAGGGACTTACTCCGAGTGAAAGTGCCGACTGTATAGCGATGGGTGCAAACAATACTGCTGTAGCGGTATTACTGATAAACATGGTGAGTACAGATGTTGCAAGATAGATACCTGTAAGTATAGCGTATGGTCCGTATTTATCTAATCCTCCTACTATACTTTCTGAGATGAGAGTAGATGCGCCTGTTTTTTCCATTGCGATTGCCATAGGTATCATGGCAGCAAAAAGCACAATACTTTCCCAATTGATGGTTTTATAAGCTGCTTCCACATTTCGGAAACAACCGGTCAAAATCATTGCTACGGCAGCTGTCATTACCGCTATCACCGGTGTGATGATGTTGAATGCCATTACAATTACCATCGCCACCATGATAATGGCTGCCATTGGGGCTTTTTTAGTCAGAGGCACTTTGGATGCCTCAACAGCCGGTTGTCCTACCACCACTATGTCGGATTCTTGTACATCAAGATATTCGATATCCTGCCATGTTCCTTGCACCAATAGCGCATCGCCCGAATGTATTTTATCATCCTTTACATTGTGGAGCAGATATTCCCTACCACGCTTTACCCCAAGAATATTCAAATTGTAGTGTTGTCTGAAACCGGAATCTTTTACTTTTTTGTTAACCAGTTTTGACTTGGACATCACTACTACTTCAGCAATTCCTATGTTTTCGAATTGTAGATTTCCCGAAAATATGGGTCGATTACTTAATTCAGAAACTGTTCTGTCGATAAAAGTCAGTTGGTTATCTTGTACTAAACTCAGCACATCTTCATAGCTTCCAAAAACATACAAAACATCATCAGCAATTAGTTCGGTTTCGGCCCGAGCAAGTTGCTGATTGCGTTGCTTGCTTGCTGGTTTCAAAAACTTACTATTTTGGTTTTCTTTTCGTCTTACTTCAAGTACAGAAATATTATATCGTTCCGTAAATTTGAGCTCTATCAGTTTTTTCCCGATAACTGCCGATCCTTTTTCCACCATAATGCGGAACAGATTGTCTGCAAGCTGATATTCTCGGCTTAGCTCCATCGGACTTTTCGCATTGGATTTTTGGTCGGATTTATTAACTTTCTTGGAAAGAAGTTTGGATGCCGGTAAAAGATAAAGGATTCCTACCACAGCAATTATCAGCCCCAAAGGCAAAAAAGTAAAGAATGAAAGACCTTTGAATCCTGCTTCTATCAATGTTTCGTTTATAATCATATTGGGAGGTGTACCGATTAGCGTCATCATGCCGCCCATGCTGCTCGCGTAAGCCATAGGGATCAAAAAACGGCGGGCATTGGTCTTCGTTTCGCTTGCCATGCTCACAACTATAGGTAAAAGTAATGCAACCGTGCCGGTATTGCTCACAAAGGATCCGAAGAAAATAGTGATAAACATTACTAAAAGAAAAAGTTTCAACTGACTTTTCCCTGCAAATTCCAACAATCTGAGACTGATGCTTTTGGCAAGTCCTGTCTGAAAAACAGCACCACCAACTATAAAAAGTCCAACCATCATAATCACTACCGAGTTGGAAAAGCCGGACAGTGCTTCGGTCGGTTCCAGAATACCTAGAAGCACTAAAGCAAGTAATGAACATAGTGCAATGATGTCAGAACGCACTTTTCCTAAAACAAAAAAGAGAGCTGTTATAACTAATATGACAAGCGTTAAAATCATTTCTTAAAAATTACAGAATTTGAATTTTACAAAAATACAAAAAGGCGAGCTTCTGTGGCGTTGTTTTTTTATTTTAAGAAAGATGTATACAAATTAACGCACTGATTATTTAAATAACATA
>CAZAFR010000026.1:0-7841 GCA_964484665.1 uncultured Proteiniphilum sp.
TGTGAAGGAAAGACGAAAAGATGGCCATCTTTTTTTAAGCTTAAAATTTTGTATAAAATCGTTCCATGGAATGGTTATTAAATAAAACTTGCCTAAATTGATATGATAGAAGCAAGCTTTATAAAGATACTTAGTAATAAGTTAATAACAAAACGAACAGAGGCTTAATGAGTTAGTCTATGTATATTAATTACATCCTCCGCACTTTTTGATTTGCCACAAGGTTATCTCAAACAGTTTTATTTATCGTTTGTTTTCTTGGCTGCTCCTAAAATTACTTACCTCTTTCTGCATAAAATCTTTTTCTGCTTGTTGTGCTCTGTATAGTTTTTCGGGAGATAGTACTTTTTCGAACTTATCAGCGTACTCTTTATCTAGAACGGCTTCTTGCAACTTAATATCCATATCATCTTCAAGAAGCTTTCTGTATTCTGAATCTGATAAATTATTGTTGTCTTTTATCTTTTGTACTTTATCTCTATGAAGTCTTCTTAAATCAAATTTCTTTTTAGTTAACTCACTGTTTAAAGGAAAATACTTTTCAGCTTCTGAGTTAGTAAGAGCTGCTTCAGTTCTGATATACTCAATTTTTCTTTTCTCGTAATTTTCTATATCCATTTTTCTAACTCTGTCTTGTGCTGAAAGAGAGGAAATGAATGTTGGAAGAAAAAGAATAGATAACAGTAAAATTGTGAATCTTCTCATATCAAGTTTCTTTTTATAGATGTCTGATGTTTTAATTCAAAAAATATTGATTATACATGTAATCGAAGTAAACCTCATCTACAAGCTGTTCTTCGAGGTAGTGATAAAATTCTTCCTCGCTCATTTGGACTGTAGACCAGTAATTTTCATAATTTGGAGTATTTATTGAAAATTGTTCTGAAATAATAGTCTGAGGCTCATTTGCTAGATCATCGCTCTTTTTTAAGAGAATATTTATTGTGAAATACATCCCGATAAACATTGCAGCAAGATATACCCATGGTTTTACTCTATCCCATAGCCGAATAGGTTGACGTGCAAAAATCTGCTTTTCAGGAAGCTGTTTCATTATATCTTCGTTGAATTGAGTAAAATAATCCTCCGGAACTTTAAAAGGATTATTGCTCTTGTCTATTTCTTCTAATTTGTTAAATTTGGTTTTCATACCTTCTTTTTTTGCACCATTCTTTTGAGTAGACTTAGTGATAAGTAAAAGGTTTAAATAGGTTCACTTAAATATTTCTCCACCTTTTTTACCGCATGATGGTATGAAGCTTTTAAGGCTCCTGTAGAAGTTCCAAGTATATCAGACATTTCATCGTATTTCATTTCCTCAAAATATTTCATCTGAAATACCAGTCGCTGTTTATGAGGCAAAGTCAAAATAGCCTTTTGTAACATTTTTTGCGCTTCGTCACCATCGAAATATGTGTCACTTTCGAGTGTGTTAATGAGGAAAGAATCATCTTCATCTATGGAAATGTTATTTTGAGCTCGCTTTTTGTTAATAAATGTAATACTTTCGTTGATAGCTATACGGTATAACCAGGTTGATAATTTTGATTCCCCTCTGAAATTATCAAGATTAATCCATACTTTAACAAATACATCTTGAAGAATGTCGTTGGCATCATCGTGAGAAATTACCATTTTCCTTATTTGCCAATACAATCTTTGGCTATATTCCGATACGAGCGTAGCAAAACCATTGCGGGCAGTTTGCGGATTATGTAATTCTTTAAGTAATTTTTCCTCGTCGATCATTTTTATGGAATTGGGTTTCAGAGCAAAGATAAATGTTTTTATTAACTTTATCAGATGTTATCCCCTTTTTCGAACCAAATTACAAAATTTATAGCTGATTCAGGGTTTTGTTCCCACCATTCAAAAGATTCAGGGAAATAGGATACACTGATATATCGGCTAAATGTTTCATAAAAATTAGAATGAGCAATACGGGAGAAAAAAGGTATGTAAAATGTCCAGAAAACACCTTCTTTAGGACCTTCACTTTCTCTTTCAAGTATTTTCATTATTTCCATGTTTACAGTTTTGAACATTGTGAACTCATCCTCCACCATAGTGATTTTTAAGGAGTCGATGGTATTAGTAATTGCATTATATACTAAATTTCTGTTTAACCCATTTTCAATACCTAGTGGGGGGATCTCTGTATTTTGATTACTTGTTTGTCGTTTACTAAACTGTTGCTGTATGAATGATCTTTCAACAGGTTCATCTGATTTTTTAATATTCATTATTCGCAACATTTCGTCGAAAGCATTTTTTGAACGTTTGCTATCAGGTTCTAAGAGTAAAAACATCTGAAAAGAGAGTATACTTTGAACCCAATAACCCCGATCATTCAAGGCATATGCATTTAATAAGAAAGCGCTACTATTCGACTTGTCGAGGTCAATGGCTTTTTTTACATATTCAAGTGTTTTGTCAATATCTCCACTTTTGTAAAAATTAATTGCGAGATTAAAATTTAGTAGATCGCCATCTCCATTTTTATCTAAACCTTCAAAAAGTAGTTCTATTGCTTTATCAACACTATCCATTTCTGCAAGTGCCTCACTTTTTACTGCATAAGCGCCGGCTGAGAGTGTCTCATTTTCTGAATTTATAACTTGTGTGCTGTATATTGATGCATTTTCAAAATCTTTCTTTGCAAGATATGACAGAGACATTTCATAAACGGCATTAATCAAAGTGGAATCCTGTTTGAGTGCTTCATTATATTTTTCTATTGCTTTCTCATATTCACCTGCATCATGTAGTTCAACACCTTCTTGGATAAGATCTGATACGCTTTTGTTCTGACTAAGTAATCCAAGTGTTGAGATGGTAATATAAAAGGAGATTAAAAGTGCTGTTTTCTTCATACATAAGATATTTTGACTTCATAAAAGTAAAAAAAAAAACGCAATTTCAAATCCTAATATCTTTCAAATAGTTTTATTTGTAACAATTGTAAACAAATAACAGCACTTAAATCGAGTTTTTTACTTTTTTTATTGAGGATATAAATAGAAGTGCTTGTTTTGTAAGTAGGTAAATAAAAAGTATCTTTGCAAAGCTTTTAAGAACATTAATATTAGGTTATTCATAAATGGATTGGTTAATACAATTACTTACCGGATCAAGTGTAGCTCATGCGATATTTATTTTGGCTATTGTTATTTCAGGTGGTTTACTTTTAGGAAAGATTAAAGTTTTCGGCATATCATTGGGAATAACTTGGATCCTCTTTTTGGGAATATTATTAGGCCATCTTGGAGTTGAAATTAATCCAAGTATACTTTTATTTATGAAGGAATTTGGTTTAATACTATTTATCTATTCTATAGGTATGCAGGTTGGACCAAGTTTCTTTTCTTCGTTTAAGAAAGGTGGCATTACACTAAATCTACTTGCAACGGGTATAGTATTACTTGGTGTTGTAACCACATATATTATTCATCTGGTAACCGGTACTCCAATTGCAACCATGATTGGAGTGCTTTCAGGTGCTGTTACTAATACACCGGGCCTTGGTGCAGCTCAACAAACTTATACAGAAGTTACGGGAGCATCAGATCCAACAATTGCTACAGCTTATGCAGTTGCATATCCACTAGGGGTTGTAGGAATTATATTAACATTGGTTCTTTTTAAGTATATTTTTAAAGTGAATCCTGAAGAAGAGAATAAATTACTTGAAAAGGATGATGATGCCAAAAAGACTGAAGCGCATATGTTTTCAATTCAGGTTAAAAACCCCTCTATTTTCGGGAAAAATATCAAACAAATAAAATCTCTTGTGAATAAAGAGTTTGTGATATCGCGAATATTACATGCTGATTCAGGAAAATTGGTAGTACCGCAAAATAATACAGTATTAAATGAAAACGATAAAGTCTTGGTGGTTTCCAATCTCAACAATATCGAGATTATTGAAACATTAATTGGCACTAGTCTTGATATGAACAGTGATGAATGGAGCAAACTTGATTCTCAACTCGTATCAAGAAGAATTTCTATTACTAAATCCGGAATTAACGGCAGGTCATTGGGTGATCTGAAACTCCGAAATAATTATGGTGTTAATATTACAAGAGTAAATCGTGCCGGGGTTGATCTTATTGCTGACTCTAGATTAAAACTTCAGATAGGTGACCGCATTACTGTTGTTGGCTCCGAAGATGCTATATTAAATGTGGAAAGATATATGGGTAATTCTATGAGGCGCCTTAGAGAACCAAATCTTATATCAATTTTTATTGGTATTGCTCTGGGTGTTCTATTAGGGAGTGTACCAATCATTTTTCCTGGAATACCACAGCCTGTAAAACTTGGACTTGCAGGTGGTCCTCTTATTGTTGCAATTCTAATCAGTAAGTTTGGTGCTGAATTTAAGCTTGTTACATACACAACTATGAGTGCCAACCTTATGCTTAGAGAAATTGGCATTGCATTATTTCTTGCGTGTGTGGGTTTGGAAGCTGGCGAAGGGTTCGTGGAAACCATTATTAATGGTGGATATATGTGGATAGGTTATGGAGTAATAATTACTGTATTACCGATTTTAATTATGGGAATAGTTGGCCGTAAAGTATGTAAACTAAACTACTATTCACTTATGGGACTTATATCCGGAAGTATGACAGATCCTCCTGCGCTGTCTTTTGCAAACACTTCGGCAGGTAATGATGTTCCTGCAGTAAGTTACGCTACTGTTTATCCTCTGACAATGTTTCTTAGAGTTATTTCGGCACAGTTGTTAATTTTAATATTTCTTTAATATAGATAACAATTATATCGCAATCGTTTGCACTTGATTCGTATCAAAAGTTATTTAAATACATTTTGTTAATAAATAAAAGATAGTAGTTTTGTTTGCAGTAATACGAGCGAATATGTTCTGTTTTATTGATAGAATGATTAACTTACAAGAGAATCTATATGACTGTGTTAACTTTTCAAACAGAGTATCATACAACCTGGGGACAACAAGTATGTCTTTGTGGATCAATCCCTGAACTTGGACAATTTGACGAAGCAAATGCCTTGGTTTTATCTAATGAGGGAAATAGATGGTTTGCTGAAGTAAATATTACTGATGCAAAAGATATACAATACTATTATTTTATTCGTCAAGGAGCGGGAGTAATTCGAAGAGAGTGGGGCATTCCGCGTAAACTTTATTTATCAAAAGATAAAAAACGATTTATTATTCAGGACCTTTGGAAAAATAGACCTTATCATTCATATTTATATTCATCAGTTTTTACCGAAAGTGTTTTTTGGCATGATAAAACTAGTCTGCCAACTGAGTACTTTTCCAACTCAGTTCTTTTAAATGTAATTTGCCCTTACGTGAACAAAAATCAAATACTTTGTATTTCCGGTGACTGTGAAGAGCTGGGGAATTGGGACACTAATAAAGCAAAAAAACTTGATTATATTGATTATGGCGAATGGCAAATTGTTCTGAATGCTAGCAAATTGCCCCAGCAAACTCACTATAAGTTTCTGATTGTTGATAAGATAACAGGAGAAACTGTTCACTGGGAAGATGGTGGTAACCGGATCCTTTTTGCATCTAAAGCTCAAGAAAAAGATACCATATTTGTAGATATGGCATTGCAATTTCATCATCATAATTTCTCATATAAAGGCATTGGAACATCAATTCCTGTTTTTTCACTTAAAACTGAAGATAGTTTTGGTATAGGTGATTTTGCTGATTTAAGGAAAATGATTGATTGGACCGCACTAACAGGTCAGCAACTTATTCAGCTTTTGCCGGTAAATGATACAACAACTACTAAAACATGGCGTGATTCGTATCCATATAGTGCAATATCTATTTATGCATTACATCCAATTTATTTAGGTTGCAAAGATTTTAAGTTGAAAGATGATAAAAAATTCAGGGCATATATGGATTTGGCTAGCCAACTGAATGATTTACCTAAAATAGATTACGAAAAAGTATTGAAACTTAAATATGATTATAGTCGCGACTTATTTTTGCAAGATGGAGTAGAAGTGTTGACATCTGTTGAATACTCTGAATTCTATGAAATAAATAAGGAATGGTTATTTCCTTATGCATGTTATTGCTATTTGAGAGACAAAAATAAAACGGCAAATTTTAGAGATTGGGGCGAGTTCAGTAAATATGATAGCGAAAGACTCAAACGGATGATTAAAACTTATCCGGAATCAAAAAAAGAGATCGACTATTACTGTTTTGTTCAGTATCTTCTGCATAAGCAATTTTCTGGTGTGAGGTTATATGCTCATGAAAAAGGTGTAGCATTAAAAGGAGATATTCCAATTGGTATAGATCGCAATAGTGTTGATGCATGGAGTTCGCCACATTTATTTAATATGGACACACAAACCGGAGCACCACCTGACGATTTTTCATACTTTGGACAGAACTGGGGCTTTCCTACATATAACTGGAAAGCTATGGAAGAGGATGATTATAAATGGTGGAAAAGTCGTTTTTGTAAGATGGCGGATTATTTTGATGCATATCGCATTGATCATATTCTAGGCTTTTTCCGTATTTGGGAAATACCTCTTGACGCTGTGCAAGGTCTACTTGGGCACTTTAATCCGGCATTACCTTATTGGGCTGAAGAAATCAGTAAGGCAGGCTTACCTTTTGAAGAGGAAAGAATGGTAGAACCTTTTATACATGAACATTTTCTAAGAGATATATTTGGTGATTTCACCGAAGAAGTAAAGAGTAATTATCTGGATGTTACAACATGGCAAAGGTACAGATTAAAATCATTTTGTGATACGCAGAAAAAAATTGTTTTATTGTTTGATAATAAGAATGATAAAAAAAACAAGATACTCTGCGATGGACTTCTTTCTCTATGTACTGAAGTACTATTCGTACGTGATCCTAATGATTTTCATAAGTTTCATCCAAGAATAACTGCGCAATATACTTATTCATACCGTTATCTCGATGAAAAGTATAAAGCAGCGTTTAATCGTTTGTATGATGATTTTTATTTCCATCGCCATAATTATTTCTGGCGTGATCAGGCTATGAAAAAACTGCCTCCATTAATTTCATCAACAAATATGCTGGTTTGTGGTGAAGATTTGGGAATGGTGCCCAATTGTGTACCATCGGTTATGTATGAACTCCGGATTTTAAGTCTTGAAATCGAAAGGATGCCAAAAAATTCAAATGATAAGTTTAACGACTTAAACAATCTTCCATATTTATCGGTTTGCACTACTTCTACACACGACATGTCGCCTATACGTTTGTGGTGGACAGAAAATAAAGAGACAACACAACAATATTATAATAATGTTCTTAAGCATGATGGTTTAGCACCGGAAGAGTGTAGTAGTGAGTTGTGTCAGCAGATAATTAAAAGAAATTTATTGTCTTCAGCAATGTGGGTGATTCTGCCTTGGCAGGATTGGCTTTCAATTGATAATAAATTGCGAAGTGCTGATATGCAATCGGAACGAATAAATGTACCTGCAAATCCGGAACATTATTGGAATTATCGAATGCATATATCTTTGGATAAATTGCTCAATGAAACTGAATTAAATAACAGAATCAAAAATATGTGCGAGTCAGTTACAACAAATAATGTATCGTTCTAAATAACCGTTTTTTAATATAAAAAAGCTGCCTAAATAATATAGACAGCGTTTTTTTATATAGTTTATGTCCCGTCCTGCTGCCCGACGACCTAAGGAGACAAAAAAACTATGAGCTTACTGCAAAAATCATCAAGCGATTTGATGAAAGGAATATGCAACATGCAGTTTTAGGGCAAAAAGCACTTTTCATTTACATTTTCATCAGAAAAATAACA
>CAZAFR010000026.1:7941-30946 GCA_964484665.1 uncultured Proteiniphilum sp.
TGCAGTTTTAGGGCAAAAAGCACTTTTCATTTACATTTTCATCAGAAAAATAACATCAGAAGAAAATTCTATTAAAAGAGAGTCTCAAAAAATATTTATGGCTGCATAATAATAAAAAAAAGAGGCTGCCCTTATGGAACAGCCTCAAATTTATTTATTTTGTAATAAAACCTATAATGTTAGGATGATACATTATATATTATGCTTTACCGGCACTTCCTAATACATTTATTGTTTTGTGCATATAAAGCTTCTTAAGTTCTTCACGAGCAGGTCCTAAATATTTGCGTGGATCAAATTCTTCAGGATGTTTTGTAAATACTTCGCGAACAGCGGCAGTCATAGCTAAACGACCGTCTGAGTCGATGTTAATTTTGCAAACAGCTGAAGTTGCTGCTCTACGTAGCCATTTTTCCGGTATACCAATTGAATCTTTCAGTTTGCCACCATATTTATTGATTGTTGCAACATATTCCTGTGGTACAGAAGAAGATCCATGAAGTACGATGGGGAATCCCGGTATACGTTTTTCAATTTCTTCAAGAATGTCGAAGCGTAATAGAGGTGGAATTAATACACCATTTTCATCACGAGTACACTGTTCAGGAGTAAATTTGAATGCTCCATGTGAAGTACCAATTGAAATTGCTAAAGAATCAACGCCGGTACGAGTAACAAAATCTACTACTTCATCAGGCTCTGTGTAAGTGTGGTGTTCTGCTTCTACGTCATCTTCAATACCTGCAAGAACTCCTAATTCACCTTCAACGGTAACATCGTACTGATGTGCATATTCAACAACCTTTTTTGTTAAAGCAATATTTTCTTCGTAGGGAAGATGTGAACCATCAATCATCACTGAAGAGAAACCACTCTCGATACAGCTTTTACATAATTCAAAACTGTCACCATGATCTAGGTGCAAAACAATAGGAATTTCGTAACCAAGTTCTTTTGCATACTCAACTGCTCCCTGAGCCATATAACGAAGAAGTGTCTGGTTTGCATACTTGCGTGCACCGCTTGATACTTGCATTATTACAGGGGATTTTGTTTCAACACATGCTGAAACAATAGCCTGCATTTGTTCCATGTTGTTGAAGTTGAAAGCCGGAATGGCATAGCCACCTTTAATTGCTTTCTTAAACAACTCTCTAGAGTTTACTAAACCCAGTTCTTTATAACTTACCATTTTATTAATTATTTTAATTTACTGATAATCTTATACACAGATACAAAAATAGTTTTTTATATGCAATTAATGAAATATTTCTTCAAAATAGTATTTAAATCATCTATTTACATGGTATTATTTTAATTATTTGCAGATTATCTATAAGTATAAAAGAATCAAATTAAATTATGGTGCAAAAATATTTAATTCGTTTAAAGTATCTTGGTAGTGCATTTTTTTGTTAACTTTGGTTTATGAATATATTTAGAAAGTGTGTTTAGAAGACAATTGTCTGTAATTTACACACTTAAATTATATATAAAAAAACAACTATATTTTTAACTTATAAATTAATTTACTTTTTTAACTTTTTATTATGATTATTGGAATACCAAAAGAAATTATGCAAGGCGAAGCACGCGTTGCAGCAACTCCCGAAACAGTAAAGAAGTTTAGCAATGATGGTATAACTATTTTAGTTGAATCAGGTGCAGGAGTAAAATCGCATTATTATGACGATCAGTATAAAAACATGGGTGCTGAGCTGATAACAGGTCCTGAAGAACTTTACAAGAGGTCGGATTTGATATTAAAAGTAAAGGAGCCTCTATATAATGAAGAGATAGGAAAGCATGAAGTTGACATGATGCATGAAAATCAATATCTTATCACTTTTATTCATCCTGCGTCACCTGCTAATCATGAAATGGTGAAGAAATTAGCAGCAGCAGGAGTGATTAGTCTTACTTTGGACGGGATTCCGCGTATATCGCGCGCCCAAAACATGGATGCACTTACTTCTATGAGCACTTGCGCCGGTTATAAAGGTATAGTTATGGCTGCTAACGATCTTACACTTTTTATGCCTCAGATGTTTACTGCTGTTGGAATGTTAAAACCCGCAAAGGTAATGGTTATTGGGGTAGGGGTGGCTGGTCTGCAAGCATTGGCAACCGCTAAAAGACTTGGAGCAATAACTTATGCTTTGGACATTCGTCCTGATGCAGCTGAGCAGGCCAAAAGTCTCGGTGCCAAGATTGTGGATTCGGGCGTACCTGCTGATGTTGCAATAGGCGAAGGGGGTTATGCCAATAAACTTTCTAATAAATGGATACAGAAAGAACGTGAGCAGTTGAAAGATATCATTAAAGAAATGGATATTTTGTTTTTAAGTGCTCTTGTTCCGGGCAAGATTGCTCCCATACTTATTACAGAAGAGATGGTAAAGGATATGAAAAACGGATCTGTAATTGTGGATGTGTCTATTGATCAGGGTGGTAATTGTGAAATCACTACTCCCGGGAAAAAGGAGGTTAAACATAATATAACTATTTGCGGAATAAAAAACATACCCGGTTTAATACCCACCAGCTCTACATGGATGTTTGCACAAAATGTATATAATCTGGTTAATTATCTTGTTAAGGATGGTAAAATAGAACTGGATTTGAGTGATGATATTACTAAATCAATCCTTGTAACAAATCATAAGGAGATCGTACATGTGGGTGCCAGAGAGGCTATGGGGTTATAATTTGAGTACTCATAATTAAAAAATATTATATGAATCCATTTATTCTAGTAATTATTTTTATAGTCACATCTATTGTGGGCTATTTTATTATTAAGAATGTACCCAGCTTACTTCACACACCTCTAATGTCGGGGATGAATGCACTTTCGGGGATTACATTATTAGGTGCTATTGCTGTTGTGGGATTATCATTTTTTGCTGTTGAAAGTAATATAAAATTGATAGGACAAATATTGGGCGGTATCGCTATAATTGCTGCAACTGTTAATGTTGTTGGTGGTTTTGGTGTTACTCATAGAATGTTGAAAATGTTTGATAAAAAGAAAAAACAGTCGAAGTTATGAGCGTAACACTATATTATATTATTTGCATTTTATTATCTGTTGCTGTACTGGTAGGCATATCGCTTATGAGTAAAGTAAAAACTGCTGTAACAGGAAATATTATAAGTGGAGTGAGTGTTTTGTTAGGAATTGCTGTTACACTCATCTATAAAGAAATATTTTCAGTTTGGAGCATTTATATTTTTATTCTTATCGGGATTATTGTTGGTACTACATTAGCATTAAGAATTAAAATGATTCAAATGCCTCAATTAGTTGCATTATTCAATGGAATAGGTGGGTTAGCTTCTGCGTTGGTGGGAGTTTTATCTATTATGAGTATAGGTGTGGCAATTGATAAGTATCCGATGTTTGTGAATGTAACATCTGTGTTAGCAATAGAGGTGGGACTGATTACTCTGTTTGGTAGCCTCGTGGCTGCGGGAAAATTACATAGGCTTTTGCCGCAAAAACCTATTGTTTGGAGAAACCATTCAGTGATTTTGAATGTATTTATTATTATGCTGATTTTAACGACAATATTTTCTGCTTTTTTGGGTAGTATACAATCGGGAGTAGCTGTTGTTTTAATTGTTAGTATAACAATAAGTTCCTTGTTTGGTTACGCTTTTGCCATTCGTGTTGGCGGTGCTGATATGCCAATTACAATTTCGTTGTTGAACTCATTGAGTGGTGTAGCAGGTGCAATAGCCGGTATGGCTGTCAATGATCTGCTGCTGGTTTCAGTTGGAGGTATAGTTGGTGCATCGGGACTTTTCCTCACTCAAATAATGTGTAAAGCCATGAATCGTAGTCTGAGTGATATACTTTTAGGTAAAACGTCTGTTAATAAAAACAGCTTAGAAGCAGAGGTCGTGGCAAATGATGACATATCTACAGAGGAGGTAATTGAAACCGAGGATGATGACTTAAAAGATAAAAGAACTGACGATGAGATCATTACATCAGCAAAATCAGTAATAATAGTTCCTGGTTATGGTATGGCATTGGCTCAAGCTCAACATTTGGTTCGCACGTTGATTGATAAATTCGAAGAGAATGGAGCAGAGGTGAAGTTAGCAATTCATCCTGTTGCAGGACGTATGCCGGGACATATGAATGTACTTCTGGCTGAGGCTGACGTAGCCTATGAGAAGTTGTTTGAGATGGATACTGTAAATGATGAGTTTGCCGATACTGATGTTGTGATTGTAATTGGAGCAAATGATGTGATTAATCCGGCTGCACGCGATGCTAAGGGTACTCCTATCTACGGTATGCCGGTGTTGAATGTGGACCATGCTCCTGAGATTTTTATTTGTAATTTCGATCTACAGCCTGGTTACGCAGGGGTGGATAATCCTTTGTACAAACGCAAAGAAGGGGTCCATTTATTGTTAGGTGATGCAAAAGATTCCATTTCATATTTAATTGATAAATTTGATTGATTACTGATAGATTTTAAATAAGGAAATATTTCAAGTATTGAGTCTGATTCTTTTGTAAATTGGATTTATTTATTTTCCTTTGTTTAAAGCATTTTAAGAATTCATTAAATTATAATGGTTGATTGAGTTATTATTAATTTTTTGTTTAAAGTACCTTTATTAATTATAGCTGATATGGAAAATATAAGTAAAGAAAATGAAATCCAAATTGAACTAAGTGACGAAATAGCACAAGGTATTTATTCAAACTTGGCGGTTATTTCTCACTCTGCATCGGAGTTTGTTATCGATTTTATTCGTATAGTTCCGGGAGTGCCAAAAGCTAAAGTTAAATCACGAGTAATACTAACACCTGAACATGCGAAAAGATTATTAAATGCATTGGAAGAAAATATCAATAAATTTGAACAACAAAATGGTACAATTCGCAAACAAAATAATCCCGGATTTTTACCGCCTATAGGGGGCATAGGTCATGCATAGTAATGCTAAATTCTAAATAAATATATTCATTGCTAACCAAATAAATAATTAAAAATATTATCCTATGGATCTTTTTTTAAATATAGCTACTGTGATCTGGTCGAGGGGTCAGTTTGCACTTACGGCTATGTATCATTGGATTTTTATTCCACTCACCATAGGCCTGGCCCTCATCATGGCAATTATGGAAACCATCTATGTAAGAACAGGTGACGAAAAGTGGAAAAACATAACAAGATTCTGGCAAAAGATCTTCGGAATCAACTTTGCTATTGGTATTGCAACCGGTATAATACTGGAGTTTCAATTTGGAACTAACTGGTCGAATTACAGCTGGTTTGTAGGTGATATTTTTGGTGCTCCATTGGCAATTGAAGGAATTATTGCGTTCTTTTTGGAAGCTACTTTTGTTACTGTCATGTTCTTTGGTTGGAGCCGAGTGAGCAAAGGTGTTCATTTGCTCTCTACTTGGATGGTGTTTTTAGGAGCTGTTTTGTCGGCACTTTGGATATTGGTAGCAAATGCATGGATGCAATATCCTGTTGGAATGGAATTTAATCCTGATACTGTAAGAAATGAGATGGTCGATTTCTGGGCTGTTGCTCTTTCACCTGTAGCTATCAACAAATTTCTGCATACTGTTTTTGCAAGTCTTGCTGTTGGTGCATCATTTGTTGTAGGTGTATCTTCTTGGTATCTTTTGAAAAACAGGCATGTCTATTTTGCACTTAAAAGTATAAAAATTGCATCTATAATAGGTCTGATAACATTCCTTATGTTGGTTTATACAGGTGATGGTTCTGCTTTTGAAGTTTCACAGAAACAACCCATGAAGCTTGCAGCCATGGAAGGTCTCTATGAAGGGAAAGAAGGGGCCGGACTAATAATGATTGGTATGTTGAATCCGAACAAACAGATTTATAATGATGATGTTGACCCATATGTTTTTAAACTGGAAATGCCAAAATTACTTTCTCTTCTTGGCTATAGAGAGCTTAACGCTTTTGTTCCGGGTATAAATGACATTATTGACGGAGGATATGCTCTTAAAGATGGCACTACAGCGCTTTCTTTTGACGAAAGGAAGGCTAAAGGCGAGCTGGCAATAAAGGCTTTGGCCGACTATCAGGATGCTAAAAAGGCAGAGAATGATGCTCTGTTGGCCGGTAATTCTGATGAAGCAGCCTTTGTTGCTACCATTGCTGCAAATTATGAGACTGTTTTAAGAGAAAATTACGCTCATTTCGGTTACGGTTATCTGAATACCGGTGAAGATTTAGTCCCTGACGTGCCGCTTACTTTCTATAGTTTCCATCTTATGGTAATAATAGGGATGTATTTTATTCTGTTTTTTATTGTAATTCTGTTTTATCTCTATAAAAAAGATTTACGTAATACCAAATGGCTTCTTTATGTGGCGCTCTGGAGTATTCCGCTTACTTATATATCCGGACAGTTGGGTTGGATTGTGGCAGAGGTTGGAAGACAACCCTGGACAATTCAGGATATTATGCCGGTAGATGTGGCTTCTTCTGCGCTATCTCCCGGTCATGTGATAACTACCTTTATCATGTTTGCAGTTATTTTCACAATACTTCTTATTGCTGAGATAACTATAATGGTGAAGCAGATTAAAAAAGGTCCGGAGGAAATTATTATGGAAATTGCTAATGAAAAAGAAGTTTAAACTAATAAAACAATCATAATGATTACATATGAGTTTTTACAAAAATACTGGTGGTTTATAATGTCTTTTTTGGGTGGACTACTTGTGTTTCTTATGTTTGTGCAGGGAGGGCAGTCAATGTTAGCTTCTTTGTCACGCAAAGAGGATGAAAAAAGATTACTGGTAAATGCACTTGGACGAAAATGGGAGTACACTTTTACCACACTTGTTGTTTTTGGAGGAGCATTTTTTGCTGCATTTCCTCTTTTTTATTCCACTAGTTTTGGCGGTGCATACTGGGTTTGGATGATTATGTTATTCAGTTTTGTTTTACAGGCTGTTTCATATGAATTTCAGTCGAAACCGGGTAATTTGTTAGGTCCAACAACTTATCGTGTATTACTATTTCTGAATGGTTTGATAAGCACTTTTCTTTTAGGGGTAATTGTTGCTAGTTTCTTTACAGGTTCAGAATTCACAGTAAGCAAAGGTAATATCGTTGGTTTAGGTGAGTCGGGACTTGTTATAAGTCAATGGCAAAATCCACTTATGGGACTCGAACTTTTGGGCAATTTTAGAAATATTTCTCTGGGTCTTGCGGTATTTTTTCTTGCAAGAACTATGGCGAGTCTTTTCTTTCTAAATAGGTTAAATAATAAACCTCTCGAACAGCGTTCTCGAAAGTTTGTACTTTATAACGGTGTGCCTTTTGTGGCGTTTTTTCTTATTTTTCTTATATGGACTCTTGTTACTGATGGATATGCTGTTACATTGGAGACGGGTGAGGTTTACCTTGAGAAAATGAAATATCTGAATAATTTCATTGAAATGCCTGTTGTTGGAATATTGTTTGTTTTGGGTGTTGTTACTGTTTTATATGGCATAGTTAATACTATTATTAACTCAAAATTTAAAAAAGGTATTTGGTTTACAGGTGTCGGAACAGTCGTTACGGTTACTATGTTGTTATTGGTTAGTGGTTTAAATAATACTGCATATTATCCATCTTCTGTTGATTTACAAAGCTCGCTAACTATCAATAATTCATCGTCGAGTTATTTTACGCTTTCTGTTATGTCGGTTGTTTCTCTTTTTGTTCCGGTAGTTATAGGATATATAATATTTGCTTGGAGATCATTGGAAAAAAAGAAACTGGGACTTGAAGAAGTTAATACTGATGGGCATATTTATTGAAGATTCAGCACTATTTTGGTCTTCCTCGATTTTAATCATATTCAAACCAAGTTCTCTTGGGGTTATTGAATATAAATATAAAATAAGACTCGTTTTAGATTGTATCAAATTTGTACCTTAGTTGAGGTATTACCGATAAAAAAGTGTAATTTTGTGATTGTAAAATAATATTATTTCCTATGAAGATAACAATCAGGAAGTTGATTTTCAGTCTTTTATTGTTTGCGATTATTGCTCTTTTTTCATGTCATAATAGTGGGGGCAGCATATTTAGATCAGACAATAGCATTGTTTTTGATACAATTCATGTTAATATACGCCAACATCTAGATGGTGACAGTACCAGACCATATTGTAATATACGAGTAAATTTTATTTATCCATTAACCAGTTCTAAGACAAACGTTGATACCTTGCAGCAGTTTTTTGTTAGGAGTATGTTCGGTCGTTCATTTGGTAACCTTGAACCTTCAGTAGCAGTTGAAGATTATGTAAAGAATTACATCGAAAATTATCTACAAGATGCTAAAACTTATAGTGAAACAGAATATGATGTAGAGGAGTTTAATGCATTAATATCGGGAATAAATGTAGAGAGTATCGAGCAAGATGTGGATAGTAAATTTTATTCTTATTTCGAAAGTTTATCAGACTCAATTACATTTAATCAGAACGATGTACTCTCATTTCAAATTCAACAATCAAATAGAAAGGGTGAGTCAGCTTCATTTTATACATCCTACTCAAATTATGTAATTAACCTGAAAACCGGTAACCAGATTACTGAAAATGAGATTTTTAATGCAGGTTATGATGTAGCTTTGCAGAATCTTATTATAACTTCTTTGCTTGAGCAGAACAGGGTTAAAAGTGTTGAAGAGCTGGAGGATTTAGGCTATTTTGGAGTTAATGAGATAGTACCAAATAGAAATTTTCTGTTAAACGATAAAGGTATAATTTATACATACAACAAAGGTGAGTATTCGGCATATCAATTAGCTGCACCTCAGGTTTTTATACCATATAATGCAGTACGTTCGCTACTCAGAGAAAATACAATTGCAAGTAAACTTGCTGATTTATAGTGGAAGTTATAGAAAATTATTTTAAGAGTCTTACTGAATGCCAAAAGAGTCAATTTGAAGCTCTCTTTGATCTTTATTCAGATTGGAACAACAAAATTAATGTAATATCGCGTAAGGATATTGGTAACCTTTATCTGCATCATGTTTTGCATTCTTTGGCCATTGCAAAATATGTATCATTCGTACCGCGAACATCAATAATGGATGTTGGTACAGGTGGCGGTTTCCCTGGAATTCCTCTTGCAATATTTTTTCCTGATGTAGAGTTTTTATTACTCGACAGTGTTGGGAAAAAAGTGCGTGTTGCGGGAGAGATTGCTAAGGAAATAGGCTTAAAAAATGTTGAAGTAATTCATTCAAGAGTAGAAGATGAAAAACGTAAATTCCATTTTGTTGTTAGTCGTGCTGTTATGCTCCTTCCTGAACTTGTAAGACTTACAAGAAAAAATATTTTACAAGATCAGATAAATTCAATTCCTAATGGAGTTATTTGCTTAAAGGGTGGCGACCTCTCATCGGAAACTAGTGTTTTTAAAAATATTGTGGATATAATTTCGCTTTCTCAATACTTTCAAGAGTCTTTTTTCCAAACGAAAAAATTGGTGTACGTACCGGTTAACTGAAATAATTTGCTACTTTTGTATGTAATAGTAGTTTTTGTTGGTTGTAATTACTAATTGATCTATTAAAATTATTTTCCTTCAAATGAAAATCAAAACATTCGAATTCAACCCGCTAGGTGTAAATACTTATCTTTTATCTGACGAAACTAATGAGTGTGTAGTGATTGATGCAGCTTGTTTTTATGCAGATGAAAAAGCATTACTTCTGAATCATATTATTGATAATGATTATGTTGTAAAACACCTTATAAATACTCATTTGCATTTTGATCATATTTTTGGAGTAAACTATCTGTCAACACATTTGGGAGTTTCTCTTGAATGTAATAAAGCAGATGAATTTCTTTTGGAAAATATTTCTGATCAATTGAAATCATTTGGTATTCCTGGCGCAAAAAATGATTATAGACCGAAAATAGGAAATTGGTTGGAGGATGGAGATATAATAAGGTTTGGTAACCAGGAACTTAAAGTTTTTCATGCACCCGGACATTCTCCCGGAGGTTTATTGTTTTATAATGAAGATTCCGAAAGTGTTTTTAGTGGAGATGTATTGTTTAGAGGAGGCGTCGGAAGAACAGATTTGGTTGGTGGAAATTTTGATGAACTTGTTAAAAGTATACAGACTAAACTATTTGTGATGCCTGATGAAACTAAAGTTTATCCCGGGCATGGTCCTTTTACTACAATAGGTTACGAAAAAAAGAATAATCCTTTTGTTGGTAGTATATAACATTATTTTACAGAGATTTATAAAACTAAAAAAATATAGAGCTTATTATGATTGGAATGGAACAATTTAAAGACCGTCATATTGGTATCAATGAGATTGATAAGCAAAAAATGCTTGAAACGATAGGTCTTTCTTCAATGGACGAACTTATTAATCAAACTATTCCGTCTGATATTCGTTTATCAGCTCCGTTATCTTTGCCTGAACCACTTTCTGAACAGGAATATGCTGAGGAAATTGCAAATATTGCTTCTCAGAATAAGGTGTTTGCTTCATATATCGGGATGGGCTGGTATGATACTATTACTCCTGCAGTAATTTATCGTAATGTATTCGAAAATCCGGTTTGGTATACTTCTTATACTCCTTATCAGGCGGAAATTTCACAGGGGCGTCTTGAAGCACTTTTAAATTTCCAAACTGTTGTAAGTGATCTTACTGCTTTGCCTTTGGCTAACAGCTCTTTGCTGGATGAAGCAACTGCTGCTGCAGAGGCTGCAACAATGATGTATGGTTTGAGAAGCCGCAATCAGATTAAGGATGGTGCGGAAACACTGTTTGTTGATGAGAAGGTATTTCCTCAAACTTTGGCTGTTTTGCGTACACGTTTGCATTATTTAGATATAGATATGGTTGTGGGTGATTACAAAACGGTGACTTTTGATGAAACCTATTTCGGAGCTATTATTCAGTATCCAAATAGTGATGGAAATGTTGAAGATTACCGTAATTTTGTAAAGAAAGCCAAAGAACAGGATTGTAAGGTGGCTGTTGCTACTGATTTAATGTCTCTGGTATTACTTACACCTCCGGGTGAATGGGGTGCTGATATTGCTTTTGGCAGTAGTCAGCGTTTTGGAATTCCTATGTTTTACGGTGGACCGTCTGCTGCTTTTTTTGCAACTAGAGATGAGTACAAGCGACATATACCGGGTAGAATCATAGGCGTTTCAAAAGATGCTCATGGTAAGGTTGCTTATCGTCTGGCGCTACAAACGCGTGAACAGCATATTAAACGTGAAAAGGCAACATCTAACATTTGTACGGCTCAGGCTTTATTGGCCACAATGACGTCTTTTTATGCTGTATATCATGGTCCCGAAGGATTAAAAAAGATTGCCTCTCGAATTCATTCAATAGCTTCTTATGTGTGTGATGAATTAAAGGATATGGGTTTCAAGCAACTTAATGATAACTTTTTCGATACATTAAAGTTTAAATTACCTGATGGTGTAACTTCAAAGGATGTGTCTGAAAATGCTGAGATGAGATCTATAAACCTTAGATATTTCGAGAATGGTGATATAGGAATAAGTATTGATGAGACTACTAATGCATATCGGGTTCATGAACTACTTGCAGTGTTTGCGATGACTACCGGCAGCTCTAAAGTTTTTTTGATTGATGAACTCCCTGAAAAAATATCTCTAAAGGATTATCAGTTAAGGAAATCGGAGTTTCTTACGCATCCTACTTTTAATAATTATCATACTGAAACTGAGTTGATGCGTTATATTAAACGTTTGGAACGTAAAGACATTTCGCTTGCTCATTCTATGATTTCTTTGGGGTCATGCACTATGAAACTTAATGCTGCTTCTGAAATGTTACCATTAGGTTTAACCGGTTTGCAGCGGATGCATCCATTTGTACCAACAGAACAGGTTGAAGGATATAGGCAAATAATTGATGAGCTTGAAGAAATGTTGGCTGAGATTACAGGGTTTTCAGCTACTAGCTTGCAACCAAACTCTGGCGCTGCAGGGGAGTATACAGGTCTTATTACCATTGCTAGATATTTTGAAAGTAGAGGCGAAAATGAAAGGAATATTGTTTTAATTCCTGCTTCAGCTCATGGAACTAATCCTGCAAGTGCTGTTCAAGCAGGTTTCACTCCCGTTACTGTATCTTCTGATGTAAATGGTAATGTAGATATGGATGATTTGAGAAGTAAAATTGAGCAATATAGAGAAAGCCTTGCTTCTTATATGATTACGTATCCCTCAACTCATGGTATATTTGAGGCTGATATCAAAGAAATGTGCAGATTGGTTCATGAGGCGGGTGGACAGGTTTATATGGATGGTGCAAATATGAATGCTCAAGTAGGCTATACTAATCCCGGAACAATTGGTGCTGATGTTTGCCATCTTAATCTTCATAAAACGTTTGCAATTCCTCATGGAGGGGGTGGTCCGGGTGTTGGACCAATCTGTGTTGCTGAGCATTTGGCTCCTTTTTTACCGGGACATCCTGTTACATTTAAATCATATGAAAACACAGTCTCTTCAGCGGCTTATGGCAGTGCCGGAGTCTTGGAGATAACTTATGCTTATATAAGGATGATGGGGACGCAAGGCTTAATGGAAGCCACTGAAGCTGCTATTTTGAATGCTAATTATCTTGCAGAGAAACTCGGCGACTCGTATGGAATTGTTTATCGTGGCTCGCAAGGTAGAGTGGGGCATGAGTTGATTCTTGATTGTCGAGGTTTGAAAGAAGTATCGGGAATCACTGAAACTGATATTGCAAAACGTTTGATTGATTATGGCTTTCATGCGCCAACATTGTCATTCCCGGTTCACGGAACACTCATGGTGGAGCCCACCGAAAGCGAAAGTCTCTCAGAACTTGATCGTTTTGTTGATGCAATGAATGGTATTCATGAAGAGATTATTGAAGTTTCTCGTGGTGAATTTAGTAAAGATGATAATGTTTTAATAAATGCTCCACATCCTGAATATGAGATAACTGCAGACGAGTGGACACATTCTTATTCTCGAAGTAAAGCAGCATATCCGCTTCCTTATGTCAGAGAAAATAAGTTTTGGGTCAATGTTGCACGTGTGGATGATGCATACGGTGATCGAAACTTGGTATCAAGGTTATCAGAAATATGAGATATCTGAGAGCTAATTTTTGAAAATTACTTGTTAATATAATTCAGGAATTTCTCCTTGCTTAAATACGATCAAAGGGGAATTTGATATCTCTTTTTTGAATGTATTAATAACATTGTCGTTTATCTCGGTAAGCAGCACCTTAACACGGTTATCCATTACATCGGGATATGCGCCTGCGAATCTTTCCAGCACAGGATGATTTTCAGCTATAGTGTTGTTAATGAGAAAATTGTCAATGTCATCCATGACTCGCATCATTTCTCGGTAAGAATAACGGACTGTTTCTATTTTAAAATTGTCAGTTTCAAGTATATTAATAAGATGTGCTCTGTTTTTATCCACATCTCCGGTGACGGCGATAACAAAATTGCCATTATTATCGACAAATGATCCTCCATAATATCCGGGATAAAGGTCGGGGTCTGATTCTCTTTCTATCCAGTCGTTACTGAAACTCGTCATTAGCTTATCATACAATATAGTTGCATCAATATTTGAATCAGAGGTAGAATTTATTTCTCCTGAATAGTCCTCAGAGTTTTTGTTTGAATTATTACTATTGTTGCTTTTATGATTACATGCAATCAAGCTTGCAAAAAACAGTGAAAGTATGAGTTGAAAAACAAACTTTTTCATTATTGATTGTTTCGAATTATGTGCTTATTGATAATAACGTATTTGTTAAAGTTTTTGTTTATATTAAATGTTAATTAGACGCAATATATAATGAATATAATTTATTTCATTGCTTTAAGTATTGGGATTTGTGTATTTTTGTCTTTTAATCAATAGCAGCAACTGAATGAAGAAAACGCTTTATCCATATTATTTAATATTAATTATACTATTAATAATTACTTCGTGCAACAAAGAGGATTTGAGCGAAAACGCTGCGCGGTTGCGTATTAAATTGACTGACGCTGCTTCTCTGGTTCTTAAGGATTTGTATGTCGAAATAAATGAGATAGCTGTTTTTGCGACGGATTCTACAAATTTAGAAGGTGAGTGGATATCTTTGAAATATTCAGGTGGCGAATATAATTTGCTGAAATTAATGAATGGTAAAACAGTTCAGCTTGTAGATCAATACTTTCCTTCATATAAAAAAATCGAGAAAATTAGAATTCTTTTTGGAAATAATAACAGACTTATCACTGTAACCAATGCAATTATTTCACTGCAACTTTCGCCTGAAATTATTGATGGGGTAGTGATTGATGATGTTAAGGTAGATCTTGCAACTAACGTTATTTCAAGTATAATAATTGATATAAATGCTGCGCTTTCTATTCAGGAAGTTAATGGAAATTGGTTTATGAAACCTGCAGCTCGAGCGTTCCCCGAAACTTATGGAGGTTCTATAAAAGGTTATGTTGCACCTATGGATGCAAATCCTTATGTGGCTATTATTCAGGATACTGATACTTTTTTTACTCTACCGGAGGAGGATGGAATGTTTTATTTTTTTGGACTTAATGAAGGTGCATGGGACATTTATCTGTTATCAAATCCCGAAACTAATTATAGAGATACTGTTTTTACTGATACAATAGCAGAAGGACAAAAATTAGAACTTACACCTAAACCTATACGCTTGATTTTTGACAACTCTGAAAACTGAGTTTTAATTTATTTTCACATGACTAATAATACAAAGATAACGTTCTTTATTATCTTTGCACTAATAGTTTAAAATAGATTATTACGTACAATAATAAATTCTCAACTTACATGAAAAAGTTCCATTTAATTTTAATTTTTGCCAGCTTACTGGTTTTAGGTGTTTCTTGTAAACCAAAACAAAGCGCCTATAAACAAGTATATGAAGCTGCTAAGGAAAAAGAAGTTCAGCAGTCGGCTTCACAACCAACAACTGTTGTAAAAGATGCCAATCCACTACCTCCGGTTGAAGTATCAGTAAGAAAAGAAAAGGTTGAACCTGTTTATGCTACAGATGCTGCAGGTCTGAAAAGATTTAATGTTGTAATAGCTTCATTGAGCGTAAAACTTAATGCTGAGTCACTTAAAAGCCGAATGGAAAAAGAAGGACATCAGGTTATTCTTGCTGAAAATGAACAGGGAATGTATCGAGTGATTGTTGCAAGCTACGACACAAGAGAACAAGCTGCTGCAAAACGGAATGAGATATATAATACATATGCCGCAAAAGGTAATACTGATTATCTTAGAAGAACATACGGAGTGCCTTTCAACGATCTCTGGATTTTGGAAAGAGAGTTTTAAGTAGATCTTCAGAGGATTACGGTATTTCAATTTAAATAGAATAAAAAAAGCTGCCCGTTAGTTTATTTAATGGCGTAGCTTTTTTTATGAAGTAGTTTGATATGAAAGTACGTTTTTTAGGTACAGGAACTTCTACCGGAGTTCCACAAATAGGTTGCAATTGTGAAGTTTGCAAATCTGCTGATAATCGTGATAAAAGACTCCGTTCATCTGTAAGAATAGAAGTTGATGGAAAGGTCTTGCTTATTGATTGTACCCCGGATTTTAGGCAACAGATGATGAATGTGCCTTTCGTGAAAATCGATGGTCTTCTTCTCACTCACGAACACTACGATCATGTGGGTGGTATTGATGATTTAAGACCATTCTCGCGTTTTGGGTCAGTGAATCTTTACATGGAGGAGCATTTGGAGAATGTAATCAAGGAGCGTATTCCTTATTGCTTTGCTCCTAAAAAGTATGGGGGTATACCTAATATAAGAATTAACAGGATTAATGTGAACGATGTTTTTGATGTTGAAGGTATTAAGGTGACTCCAATAAGAGTTATGCATTACAAACTTCCTATAATAGGTTTTCGTATAAAGGATTTTGCATACCTTACCGATGTTAAATCAATTCCTGAATCTGAATATGAAAAATTAAAAGGATTAAATACTATTGTAATAAGTGCTCTTAGAAAAACTGAGCATATTTCTCACCAGACTTTGGATGAAGCCTTGAGTGTATCAGAAAAAATTGCTCCAAAAAGAACCTATTTTTCTCATCTTAGTCACGAAATGGGATTACATGAAAAAATTGAAAAGCAACTACCACAAAACACACATTTTGCATATGACGGACTTGAGATTGAGGTTTTTTAACCAAACATCAAGCAACATTTATAAACTTTCTACGTCTTTTAAATAGTACAATACTTTAATTACTTGTATATTTGTATTTAAACATAACGTCTAAAAGAGATTCTAAATTAAACTATTAACAGAAAGACAAGTCAAATAAAGTAGTTAGAAACAATTAAAAACAACTATATAAAAGGAAGAGACAATGAAAACTAAAAAATTTTTACTTTCGGTTTTATTAGTCACTATACCTATTTTGGGTTTCTCTCAAGAATGGGATGATATCTATGCAAATCCTTCTCAAAAAGAAACTACGAAAGTTCGCAAAATTGAAGATCACGAACAACAGAAAAAGAAAGTCGTAATTGTTCAGGGTGATGTTTCAAATATGGAAGTTACTGCGAATGGCAGAGATGTTGACGAATATAATCGACGTAGCAATAATAATGATTCTATTACTGTAGAGGGTTACACCGAAAACTCTGACGAATATACCGAATATGAGTATACCGACAGAATTGTTAGGTTTCACGAACCTGAGTCTAGCATTAGGATAACAGGTGCGGATGAAGTAATTGTTTATGTTGGTGATGATATCTACGAAGGTTATAATAACCGTGGATGCAATACTAATATTTATTATGGAATGGGCTGGGGATCTTTTTATCCTTGGTATGATCCTTGGTATTATAGCAGATGGAATTCTCCATGGTATTACGGTGGATGGTACGATCCATGGTACTACGGTTATGGTGGATGGTATGGAGGCTGGAACAGATGGTACAGTCCTTGGTACTATAGTAGTTGGAACTTCCCGGGGTATTATCGCGGATGGTATGATCCATGGTATTATGGTGGTTACTATGGTTATGGAGGTGGTTACAGTCATGGATTTTATGATGGTTACTACAGTAGCTTGACTCAAAATAGGTCTGGAAGAAGTTCCGGTGCCTATAGAAGAAGTTCGGCAAATAGACCTTCTGCTGTAACTACCGGATTGTCTGGTAGAAATTCCATCAACAGAACTTCAACGCGTTCTGCACTATCGGGTGGAAGTACAACCACTAATACCCGCACATCTACATCACTCAGAGGTTCAGCTTCTAGTAATCGTTCAGCTGTAACAGGTAGGAGTTCGGCAAATGCTTCAAGAACAAGAATTATTGATAATTCAGGCAGAGTTATTGATTCAAGAACAGGACGTACTATAAATTCTACAGGAACTACAAACAGGTCGAGTTCTGTAGATAGGGTTACTCAATCAACTCGTTCAAGCAACAGCTCAACATATCAAAGAAGTTCAACAACATCTCCAACAAGGAGCAGTTCTACCAGTCAGGGAAGCTCTACACCAAGAAGAAGTACTTATTCATCTTCACAAAGTAGTTCAAGTAGTAACAGAAGTTCAACAATTTCTACGCCAAGTAGGAGTTCATCTTCAAGTAGCGGTTCTTTTGGAGGAAGTAGTAGTAGGAGTTCCGGCGGAAGCAGCAGTCGCTCAAGTAGTGGAAGAAGATAATTGATAATAAATTTATGAATATGAAAAGAATCACGTATTTACTAGCTTTTATGCTCTTGTTATCTTTATCTTTATCTGCTCAGGGTGAAGTTGATGCTTTGAGATTTTCTAGAGAAGATCTTTATGGTACTGCTAGGGCTATGTCTATGGGCGGGGCTTTTGGAGCATTAGGTGGTGATCTAACAGGTGTTAATACAAATCCAGCCGGTATTGCTGTATATAGAAGCTCAGAAGTTGTTGGAACATTCAATTTATCATTTGAAGGTTCTTCTGTGGATAGCTACGATGCAAACAAGACAAATTTCAACATGAATAATCTTGGCTTTGTGGGTTATTTTCCATTGAGAAATGATATCATTCCTCACATAAACTTTGGATTTTCTTACAATAAGCTCAAATCCTTCAATAAAAATATAGATGCTGTGGGTGTACCCGCAAGCTCAATGTTGGATTATATTTCTGACAGGAGTACTGATATAAACCCAACTGATTTATATAGGGGTGAAGACCTTCCGGATCCTTTTAAAACTCAGCCATGGTTATCTGTTTTAGCCTATAACTCTTGGCTTATTGATGATCATAAAGATGAACAGGGTTATTATTATACTCCTTTAAATGCAGGAAAAGCAATAGGTAATGAGATAAAAACACGTGAAAGCGGTTATATAGATAACTACGATTTCACAGTTGGTACAACAATCAATAATAAGTTTAATCTTGGGATGTCGCTTTCTATTAAGGATATAAACTATCGACAGACCTCTGATTTTTGGGAGGATTATGACAAAGGGTCTTACAGATTAACTAATTGGTTGACAACTAAAGGTTCCGGTATTGGTGCAAAGTTTGGAGCTATTTACAGACCTATTAATGAGCTACGTCTGGGATTATCATATCATACTCCTACATATTATGATTTTACTGAGACTTATGAAGCAGAGATTGAAGATGATATGGGTGAATATATAACTGATCCGGATTATAAGAAAGATATAACCAATTCTCGACGGTTTTCAAATGATTATGATATGAGAACACCGGGAAAACTTGTGGCAAGTGCGGCAGCTGTATTAGGTAACAGATTTATAGCGAGTGTTGATTATGAATTGGTGAACTACGGAAATATGAAGTTATTAACACCTTCAAATGTGATGGGTGGATCTGACTGGTATGAGGTTGAGAACCATTACATTTCAACTGGTTTCAGAAATACGTCAACTGTAAAAGTAGGTGCTGAATATCGTTTTACACAAAAGTTATACGGAAGGCTTGGCTATGCTTGGATGCAGAATCCCTATGAAGCTGATCTTAAAGAGAGTGGGGATGCTCTTATCCGAAAATCAAATACTGTTTACAGAATGGAAGGTGATGCTAATTATTTCACCGGTGGTGTTGGCTATCGTTTCAACCAGAGTTTTTTCTTGGATTTTGCTCTTGTGTATAGGGTACAGACAGATGATTTATATCCATTTCCTAATCTTTACACTGAGAATAGACAAGAACTTGTTATAAATGCAAATCCTTTTGAATTAAAAAACACTTCGTTTAGAGGTTTGATAACACTAGGATATAAGTTTTAAAAATTAAAATATAATCTATTAATTGTAAGCCGAGCTTTGTTCTCGGCTTTCTTTATTCTTTAATTACACAAAAAGAATTAACTTTGCATAGATAATTTATTAAAGTTTAAATTTTGTAAGAAATGTCTCAGAATAAAGGGTACCTATCAACTGAAAACAGAAAAAAAGTAACAACCCATCGACTGCTTGAAATGAAACAGGGTGGTGAAAAAATATCAATGCTAACTGCATATGATTACTCGATGGCATCAGTCATTGATAAAGCAGGAATTGATGTAATCTTGGTAGGTGATTCAGCTTCAAATGTTATGATAGGCAATGCAACTACACTTCCCATTACTGTTGATCAGATGATACATCACGGCAGGTCTGTAACAAATGGAGTTGAAAAAGCTATGGTAGTTGTTGATATGCCTTTTGGCAGTTATCATGCAAGTATTCATGAAGCAGTTACAAATGCTGTAAGGATGATGAGGGAAACCGAAGCCGACTGTCTTAAACTTGAGGGTGGAGTAGAGATAATTGATTCTATCAGAGCAATTTTAGCTACAGGAATACCAATTATGGGTCATTTAGGTCTAATGCCTCAATCAATTAATAAATATGGTTCGTATGGTCTGCGAGCTAAGGATAGTGCTGAAGCAGATAAACTTATTAGCGATGCTAAATTGCTTGAAGAAGCCGGTTGTTGTAGTGTAGTTTTAGAGAAAATTCCGTCTGAATTGGCAAAGAAAGTTACCGAGGAGTTAACAATACCCACTATAGGTATTGGGGCGGGTCCGGATGTTGATGGTCAGGTTTTGGTAATGCATGATATGCTTGGTCTGAATAAAGGATTTTCTCCAAAATTTCTCAGACGTTATGCAAATCTTTATGATATCATTACTGAAGCTGTACAGTCGTATATTGATGATGTTAAGTCATCTGATTTTCCATCTATTGACGAAAGTTATTAATTGGACAACCCAATAAGAATCTATTCTAGGTCTTGATATTCAGGGATTTCAGTCAGATAATTGTATGATTGATTCTCGTAATCAATTCTGCAGCAATAATGTGTGATGCCATTAGATACAACTATAAATGGTACCTTTAGTACATTGTTGTATCTAACTACTTGGTCAAATACCTGTTGTGTTATTTGTACATTTGATTCTTTATACTCGATAATCATTAATGGTTCTAGCTGTTTGTTATAGACAACCGTATCGCATCTTCGTGTGAGTGAATTAAGTTTTATTCCCGTTTCATTTGCCATAAGTGATGCCGGGTATTTTTTCTCAGTTATTAGATAATTAATAAAATGCTGACGTACCCATTCTTCGGGTGTAAGTGTTACGTACTTACGTCTCAATGGATCAAAAATTTCTAATGCATTGTTGCTTCTTCTAATTTTTGCATCGTAAGTTGGCAAATTTAATGTGTACATATTGTATCTTTGTTTCAAACGGGGTCAGCTTAAGACAAAAATAAACCTTTTTTATGAGAACAAAACAGGAAATAGTAGAGAATTGGCTACCAAGATATACGAATAGGCCATTAAATGAGTTTACAAATTATATCCTCCTCACCAATTTTCAGAAATATGTTGAGATTTTTGCAAAACATTTTAATGTTCCAATAGTGGGCGTTGATGCTAATATGCCAAATGCTTCTTCTGATGGGATAACAATAATTAATTTCGGGATGGGTAGTGCAAATGCAGCAACTATAATGGATCTGCTGAGTGCAATAGCACCAACTGCCGTACTTTTCTTGGGTAAGTGTGGTGGACTCAAATCGAGTAGTGAATTGGGTGATTATATTTTGCCAATCGCCGGAATAAGAGGTGAAGGTACATCAAACGACTATTTTCCGCCTGAAGTACCTTCTCTGCCTGCATTCAGCCTTTTACGTGCTGTGTCATCAAATATCCGCGATTTTGGTAGGGATTACTGGACAGGAACAGTTTACACTACCAACCGTCGTGTGTGGGAGTATGATGATGAATTTAAGAGTTACCTTAGACAAATTCGTGTAATGGCTGTGGATATGGAGACTGCCACACTCTTCACATGTGGGTTTGCTAATCATATTTCCACCGGTGCATTGCTTCTTGTCTCAGATCAGCCACTTATTTCAACCGGAGTAAAAACTGAAGAGAGTGATAAGCTTGTTACTGAGAAGTTTGTAGAAGAACATGTGAAGATTGGTATAAAATCTCTTTCATCTATAATAAATAATAGTTCTACAATTAAACATCTCAGGTTCGATTGGTGATATTTAGACATTTTAAATCATTTATATTTGTATTATAAATCCCGACACAATTAGCAAAAAATCTTCTATGGCAGCATCTTCAGTAAAAACAGATTTCGAAATCATTAAGAATGATATCATTAATCGACGTTTTAAGCCTATATACCTGTTTATGGGTGACGAGTCTTTTTTCATTGATGAACTGACTGAACTTTTGTCGCAAACAGTTCTTTCAGAGACTGAAAAAGATTTCAATATGCTGACTTTCTACGGTGTGGATTCTGATGTTAACGATATTATTGCGTCTGCCCGTCGCTACCCAATGATGGCTGATTATCAGCTGATAATTGTTAAGGAGGCGCAGAATCTTGATAAATTTGAGCTTCTTGATGTTTATGCCAAAAATCCTATGCTAACCACAATTTTGGTTCTCAACTATAAACATGGTACTATAGATAAACGCAAGGCGGTAGTAAAAAAGATTGATAAGATAGGAGTGGTTTATGAGTCAAAAAAACTATATGATAATCAGATGCCGGGATTTATTATTTCTTACTTAAAAGCAAAAAACATAGGTATTGATATGAAATCGGCTCAGATGTTGTCTGATTTTATTGGAAATGATATAAGTAAGCTGATTCCTCAACTTCAAAAACTTGAAGTTTCATTACCAAGCCAACCTGCTAATAGACGAATTACTGCAGAGATGATTGAAAAGAATGTGGGTATAAGCAAAGATTATAATAATTTTGAACTGGTTAAAGCTGTTGCCAACAAAGATATTTCTGCCGCAAGTAAGATTGTAGATCACTTTAACAAGAACTCTAAGGAAAACCCAATAATGGTTACTGTTTCGGTCTTATTTAATTACTTTAGTAATCTGCTTGAGTGTTTTTGGTTACCCAGAAAAGATGAATCTTCTGTTATGGCTGCCTTAAATATCAAATCATCTTTCTTTGTGCGCGATTATATGGCAGGTATCCGATCTTACAATGCAAAAAAAGTGATGGAAATCATCACCGACCTTAGAACTGTTGATGCTGCTTCTAAAGGTATTGATAATATTTCAGCAACTCATGGAGAACTTCTGAAAGTGCTTATATACAAAATAATGCACTGATTATTCGCCCGTAATCCACTTAACGATCTTCTCGCTCATTGGACTTTCCTTTGGTTGTATTACATCTACAAGATGACCATTTTCATCAATGAGAAATTTCTGAAAATTCCATGTTACCTTCTTATCAAACTCTCCATTCTCAGACTTATGTGTAAGCCAGTAATAAAGCGGTGATTGGTTTTTACCTCTTACACTAATTTTACTCATCATTGGGAAGGTTACATCGTATTTTAAGGTGCAGAACTCTTTAATCTCAGCATTTGTACCCGGTTCTTGTCCCATAAAATTATTGGCAG
>CAZAFR010000027.1:0-30287 GCA_964484665.1 uncultured Proteiniphilum sp.
ATTCACGGGAAATACCCCCGATCACATGCTTATTTCCGATATCGGTTTGACCTAATCCGCCGGTTGTCAAACCTCCCAGACGATGAGTCGGTTCAATAATCACTACCGATTTTCCCATTCTAGATGTTTGGATGGCTGATGCAATTCCGGCAGAGGTGCCACCGTAAATCACCACATCGTATTTTTTGTTTTGTGCGAATATTCCTGAATGGTTTATCATCAAAAAGATAAGACTCAGACTTAGGATTTGAATAATTTTTCTTCGAACCATAATTTTTTGCTTTAATATAAAAAAATGTAGTTTCAGAAAGATTTTCCTGAAGGTATTAAATGAATTGTCCCGATTGTTATTTATATTTCAGGTTGAACTTTAAAAATAAGAAAATCTTTTTAATAAATAGTTATAAAACTGATTATATTTACTTTTATTAAGTTGATTATAAGGGATGGGCTTTCAGAACCCTCACTAGAAAAGCTTGTCCTGTAAGCACTCACAGTCTTGTCAAAATCAACAATGTTTTACCTTTTTTTGTTTTTTGCCAATCAGCGAATAAGATATTCACATAGTGCAATATTAGAGTTCATTTCGCGGTGGAAATACACACCATTAATACATCTGTTTTAATCATCTATCCAAAAATTCAGGATTCGTTCTATGCAAGAAATTTAGGGTCGCCTTTAACGACACCCTCACCAATACTAATACTTTCTATCAGATCACCTCTTACATAGACTATACCCTATAAGGGTAATCACCATTATGTTGCCGGCGCTCATTGAGGGGAAGGGGATGTATCACACAACCAACCGCTTGAGCCCATAGCAGTATTTTTCATGATTTATATTTTAAACAATGCCTATGAATGAATTAACAAAAGTATTGCACTTCTAAATTGAACTTAGAAGGTCATGGTAAGCGTTGAAAGAATCTATCGGTTGACTCCACACTTCTCACAGAATTGAATTAAAAGGTGAGAGTTTAAGAAAAAAAAGATAACTTTGTCAAACTGATTTCTAAGTATAAGAATAAAGAGAATGATATATAGGTTAACACAACCAATTGAAACAGAAATTCACTTTTGGTATAGCTAATATCCAGATAATAGTTAGATATTATTATTCAAATCTAACGCACAGATCATTGCATTTTAATTAATATTTTCAATATATAAGCTGTATGTTTAAAACCGATAAAATAAGATCTAATGAAAAATTTCTTTCAATAGTTTTTTGGTCAATTATAGGGATTACTGCATTTTTATTAATACAAAAGTATTTTGAGTTTCACTTTTTTTATGTGGAACAACTACAATTATTTCTATATAATAAAACGTTTCTATCCAATTTATTTTATTCACTTGGAGGTTTATCTGAAATAATTAGTAGATGGTGTATACAATTTTATATTTATCCTAAAATAGGAGCATTGATAAATACATTTTTATTGTTACTTGTTGCAACCCTCATGTTCAAGATTACAAAAAAGATCAATACGAATATATCTCTTATATTATTTCCTCTTTTATCCGCTATTTTGTTATTTTTCCTTCAGCTTAACCATAATTATTATGTTGCCGGAACAATTGCATTTATCTTGACATTAGCATCTTTTCTGGTCTTTTTAAATATAGATAAACATAAAGTAAAGATAGCAGTTGCAACGCTATTAACGGTTTTATTGTTTTGGTGGGTCGGCTCAACAGCTTATTTGTTTGCCATAACAATAATCATGTGGCAATTGCTTACCGATAGAAAACAAATATTATATTCTATCATACCTTTATCCTTAATTCTTATTCTAACTTATGTCGGTGTCAATTTGGGATGGATCGGAGGCTATGAACAGGCTTTTTTACCTAAGTTATATTTTCACTCAAAGGTGACTCCATCACCATTAATTTATTTTACTTGGGGTTTACTATTAATATTAATTTTACTTTCATTTGTACTAAAAGATAAAAAGATTTCACGAAAACTACAATATCTTGTTTTCTTTTGCCAAATAGCAATCGCCTGTATTGCTATTTATTATCTAATACCTAAGTATGGACAATTTTCATCATCGCAATATAAAAAGCTAGATTATTACACAAGAATGGGCAGATGGGACGACATTATTGAGGAAAGTAAAAAGCCATCAAACAACTTATTACAAGCCTATTATATGAATATTGCCTTTATGGAGACCAATCAGTTAGGGGAACAGCTTCAACAATCAAATCAGAAAGGTATTAATGGTTTAATACCTATAAAAAACAGAGAGCTACCTTCTTTATTAACACTCAACGAATTAAACTTCACACTCGGAGATATTGCAGCTGCTCAATCTTTTGCATTCGAGAGTAATATTGCTATCTCAAAAACTGGAAGTCCACGCTTATATAAGCGTTTAGTACAAACTAACTTAATTAATAAAAATTATCCTGTTGCTGAAAAATATATCAAGTTACTAGAACAAACTCACTATTACAAAGAGTGGGCTACAGAGCATCGCCGTTTTTTATACAACGATAAGGCAGTTGAAGAAGACTCGTTATTGGGTAAGAAAAGAAAAGGAATGCCGACTAAAAATTATCTCTTAGGAGCAACTGACCTAGTTAATAATGTGCAACACTTGACGCAGGCTGATCCTACTAACAAAGCAGCAATAGAATATTTGGCTTCAATTTTTTTATATGCAAAAGAAATTACTCTTTTTATAGAACACATTAATGAGTATTATAATACCGATGAATTATTGATGAATTTGCCTGAAAAATTTCAAGAAGCCATTATTATATTTACCGAGAATAACCCTGCAGAATGGGATAGATATAAAATTAAACCGCATATTGTTAAAAAGTTTGACGATTACAAACAAATGTTTCTAAAAAACAGGCATAATCCCAACATTACAGAAATAATGAACAAAAACTTTGGAAATACATATTGGTTTTATTTTATGTTTTACAATTAAAAATAGTATATTAGCCCAATAAACCGTAAAATAAAAGTAAAATTAAATACAAATAAAGTGCTCGATTATTATGAGCTAATACCCAATTAAAAAGTAGTATGAACAGAATTATTTATTTAACCGGTTGTCTTGTTATTCTTTTACTGTTATCGTGTTCTAAACCTGTAGAGATTGTAAAAACAATTAACAAACTTCCTCGAATAGTTCCCGACTATATAGAAGTAACCATCCCTCCAAATATAGCTCCTTTGAATTTTAAATTAATAGAAGCTACTAATAAAAACCAAGCTATTATAGTTGAAACTAACGGCGTTAAATTTGAAGTTCGTGCCAAAAACAAGCAATTCCAAATACCGAAGTCGAGATGGGAAACGTTACTAAAAGCTTCTGTAGATAGTAATTTTTCTGTTACGGTTTGTATTCAAGAAGAAACAGGTTGGACTTCTTACTCTCCTTTCAAAATAAAAGTAGCTAAAGAAACTGTGGATCCCTATTTAGCATACCGTCTTATAGAACCGGGATATGAAATATGGAATGCAATGGGCATTTATCAAAGAAATCTGGAAAACTTCTCCCAAAGTGCAATATTAGAAAATAAATCAGTAGAGGATGACTGCATGAATTGTCACTCTTTCTGCATGCAGGATCCAAACCAAATGATGTTGCATATACGTGGAGTTAATGCGGGCACAATGGTCGTTAATGATGGGAAAGTGGAAAAACTAAATACTAAAACTGAAAAGACAATATCCGCACTAGTTTATCCTTCGTGGCATCCATCGGGTAGATTTATTGCGTTTTCGGTTAATGATACTAAGCAGGATTTTCATTCTGTTGATAAAAATAGAATTGAGGTTTATGATTTAGCCTCCGATGTTGTAATATACGATACGGTAAATCATGAAATATTCACTACGGCAGTTCTGTTTTCTGATACCAGCTTCGAAACATTTCCAAGCTTTTCTCCAGATGGAAAAACTCTTTATTTCGCTACAGCCGAAGCTCGTAAGATGCCTGATCAATATGAAAAAGTCAAATATAGTATTTGCAGTATTGGATTTGATCCTGAAACCAAGAAGTTTGGAGAATCAGTAGATACAATTTTTAATGCCAATTTAGAAGACAAAAGTGCTTCATTTCCTAGAGTTTCTCCAAATGGAAAATACCTCATGTATGCTAAAGGAGATTATGGAGGTTTTTTCGTTTGGCACAAAGAGGCTGATCTCTATATTTACAACATTGAGACAGGAATGCACTATCCACTAACATTAGCTAACAGTGAAGAATCTGAAAGTTACCATTCGTGGAGTAGCAACAGCCACTGGATTGTATATGGCAGCCGTCGTATGGATGGACTATACACACGTCCATTTATAGCCTATATTAACGATAAGGGTGAAGCAGAAAAAGCATTCGTTGTGCCTCAAAAAGATGTAGATTTTTATGAATACAATATGAAGTCATATAATGTTCCTGAATTTATTACAGGTAAAGTAAATATTACTGGAAATGATATTGCAAGTGTAGCTAAAACAGAAATGAGGACTGATATAAAATTTAGAAATCAATGAAATATATCAACATTTATTGGGAAGATTTAAAGATTCAAATAAAAGCAGCTATATTTTTGTCTGAAGATCGTGAATCCGAAATTCATTCCTCACTTGAGATTACAGATCCAAATCTTCTTGCTGAAGTTCAATTTAAAAATATACATAAAGCTCTGCAGCGTATAGAGCTTAACAACATTTTCGATGGTGCCACTCTAATCTGGAAGCGTTTTTTTGTGAGCGATGTTTCTAACCAATACTTGTATATCAATGATGATTTATTCACAATTTATTCCATAGTACAGCAGCCTCCTCTCAACGGTACAAAAGTATCACTTTGGCTCTATTATATTGCTGGAAACAATGTTATAAAAAGAGAAGGTAATAATTTAATAGTGCAGCGTAATGGTGGAAATAAACACTTATATACAACGCAACTTAATATTCCTCTAAAAAATGAAAGTGCTGAAACAGAATATATATTTAATTCATATATTAAAACTCTAAAACAGTATAATTCTTCTCTTAAAGAAAATTGCATCAGAACATGGATATATGTACAAGGAGTTGATATTCACTATAAGAATATGGCGAAAGCACGAGTAACAAGTTTCGAAAACGAAGGATTAAATAGAGAATCTCATTATATAGCAAGCACAGGAATTGAAGGAAGGCACACAAATCCTAATTCTTTAGTTTTAATGGATGCTTATGCAATTGAAGGTATACAACAAGATCAAATAAAACACCTTTATGCATCAACCCACCTCAACAGGACACATGATTATGGTGTCACATTCGAAAGAGGAACTTCGGTTGATTTTGCAGACAGACGCCATGTATACATCTCGGGTACTGCAAGTATAAACAACAGAGGTGAAATAGTACATCCATTTAATGTTATGAAACAGCTCGACAGAACTCTTGATAATATTAGCACGCTATTGTCTGAGGCAGAATGCAAAATGACTGACGTAGTTCAAATGATTGTATATCTCCGTGATATAGCTGATTATTCAATGGTAAAAAATTTCTTTGACAAACTTCATTCGAACATACCCAAAGTTATTGTGCTGGCACCTGTTTGTCGCCCTGGCTGGTTAATTGAAATAGAGTGTATTGCAATAAAAAAAATAAAAAATAAAAAGCTCCCTGATTTTTAAAGAGAGCATCACATAATCTGTGTAAAGAAGTAATCGAGGGATTAACAGTTCGTAAACATTCGGTAACGTACGTATTTATTGCGAAATTTCTTATTTTCATGAAAGAAAACTTTCTCTTCTTATTTCTCAACCAATATACATAACCCTATAGAAAAGAACTGATAAAATTAGCAAACTTATACATAAACAAGAGCAATCGGGTAAATAGCCAAATAAAAAACCAACAAGCTGTTATACAACCTATTGGCTTTTAACCTGTACTCGGAGCGGGACTTGAACCCGCACAGCCTATAATGGCCACAAGATTTTAAGTCTTGCGTGTCTACCATTCCACCATCCGAGCGGACCTTTAGTTCAAGGCGGGACTCACAGTTAACAACGGGTTAAAATGATTGTCCCTCACCAAATAATTTTTAATGAGAGCGGAAGACGAGACTCGAACTCGCGACCCCGACCTTGGCAAGGTCGTGCTCTACCAACTGAGCTACTTCCGCAAAAATTGATGTACTTTTGTACAGTTTGTTTTTGCGATTGCAAATGTAAAAATGTTTCTTCAATTTACAAAGTTTTTCTGGAACATTTTCTCTGTTTACCTTTGATTTTTGTTATTTCTCATATTAACCACCAATGCTTCTACTATATTACGTAAATAAGTTAGAATCAATTTTTTTGCATAAGTAATCGAATGTTTTTTTACTTACTAATTAGTCACCCTGTAAACTCCTGGTTGTGAAGAAATAACATGGTAACTTTGTAAAGACTCTTTTGAAGGTCCCGTTTCAGGAGTACCAAAACCAAATCCATCATAACCAAACATTGTTATAAAAACCGAATTACATTTAGGACATTCAGCTTTACCATCTCCACGAGGTATAACTCTGATGTTTTTATCATCTTCGTAAGGACAACACAGATCGTACACATAAACCGCACTACCTGTTGCATCTGCAGCCGCCAACAATCCTGCATAACCAAGCCTGTCGCTACTGATACGAGGTTCTGTAAAAACCTTGTATGCCATACCATCTCTTAATGAATGATCATAACCATTTAAATCAATAGTGAAATTCACAGGCGCATAAGGTATAGTCAGTCGTGCGGTATCATCCACACAAGTCAAAATAAAAATTAAAAAAAATATTATTGAAAGACTTTTTTTCATTAAAAATCACTCTGTTGAATTATAAAGTAGCGCCATCTAGTATAGCATCAATTTTAATCAATTCCTCTTTTATAAAATTAAGATTTTCTAGTGCTTTTAAATTATCCTTTAATTGAGTAATATTTCTGGCGCCTACGATAAGTGATGTTACTCTCGAGTCTTTCAAAACCCATGCAAGAGCCATCTCAGCCATTGTTTGACCTCGTTCTTTAGCAATAACATTCAGTTGCTTCACCTTTTCAATTAAAAAAGAAGAGACCTGATCCGTTCGAAGGAAACCATCCGGATTTGCGGCGCGTGAATCACTTGGTATCCCTTTGAAGTATTTATCTGTGAGAACACCTTGCGCTAAAGGGGAAAATGCAATAAAACCAGTACCACTTTCTTTCGTAATGCTCAAAATTTCTTTCTCCGGTTTGCGATTAAACATGCTATACTTGTCCTGAAAAATCAAACAAGGGACATCTCTCTCTTTAAGGTAAATCAAACCTTTTCTTGCCGGAACAGGAGGATAGTTTGAAAAGCCGATATATAGAGCTTTTCCCTGTCGGACTATATCAACAAGCGTCTGCATAGTTTCTTCTAAAGGCGTGTTTGGATCATATCTGTGTGTATAAAAAATATCAAAGTAATCTAGCCCTGTTCGTTTTAGGCTCTGATCTATACTTGACATCAGATACTTCCTGGAACCTCCGTCACCGTATGGACCATTCCACATATAGTATCCTGCTTTTGAAGAAATAATCATTTGATCACGATGTGAAGAAAGATTTTCTTTCAATATTTTTCCAAAGTTAGACTCTGCTGATCCAGGGGGTGGACCATAATTATTAGCTAAGTCAAAATGAGTTATTCCCTGCTCAAAAGCATAAAGAATCATTTCTCGAGCAGCATCATAATCATCCACAAAGCCAAAGTTGTGCCACAAACCAAGTGATATTTTTGGCAGCTGTAATCCGCTGGTTCCACAATAAGAATAATTCATAATATTTGTTTTAAATGTTAAATGAAATTAGCTCATTTTCTTTTCTATTTCGATATCAGAAAACAAACTTATAACCTTCTGTCCATCGGGAGTGTAAGATGGTGAAGGCGTAGCAAAGAGCTGACTAACAATCAAAAGCATCTCTTCTGTCGTTAATGCTCTTCCGTAAGGTATTGCTGTTAGTCTGGCAAGTGACAAGGCAATTGATTCTTGTATTTCAGACTTTACATCACTGGCAGTCTCCAAACTATAATTAATCATTGACCTAATAATCTTACCCGGATTAGAGTTTTCTATTTCTGTGGGGAGACCTTGTACGGCAAAACTATTATTGCCGAGGTTACTCAACTCAAAGCCAAGTGCCTCCAAATCGTCTATTATAGACGGCACTACAGCCGCTTCAGCAGCTGTAAGTTCAAGAACTTCAGGAAACAAAACTCGTTGAGAAACACCTTTTCTGTTTCTAATCTGAACAAGATATTTTTCAAACAAGATACGTATATGCGCTTTATGCTGATCGATAATCATTAATCCAGATTTGACGGATGTTAGTATATATTTAAGTTTATACTGATAATGTTCAGGATAAACATCTGTTTCTAACATATTTTGTGAAATATTAATCGGATCATCCTCAGTAGGCAACTCTCCTTTTTCAAACCCTTTATAAAGAGTTTCCCATCCAAAGGCAGGTGTTAACACTCTGTTTGATTCAGTGTAAGCGTGATGAAAAGGATTGTAAGACGGATCCAGATTAACTCTCGGCATTTGGGTGCGTGAAGAAGGATCAAAAACAGGGATCTCTGGTGCATCTTCCCTGTCGAAATCAATACTCGGAACAGCGTTAAATTTACCAAGTGACTCTTTTACTGTTACCATCAGAATCTGCCACAAAGCTTGCTCATTTTCAAACTTAACCTCTGTTTTTGTAGGATGAATATTAACATCAAGAGATTCCGGTTCAACCTCAAAATAGATATAATAACTTGGCTTCTCATTTGGAGAGATTAGCTGTTCAAAAGCAGTCATTACTGCTTTATGAAAATAAGGGTGACGAATATACCTGTTATTTACAAAGAAAAACTGGCTTGAGTTACGTTTCTTTGCGTATTCGGGTCTTGATACATATCCATAAATCTTTCCAAGCGTGGTTTTTGCTTCAATTTCGATTAATTGTTGTAGAACATTTTTTCCATCTAATTGTACTATACGGTGCCTTAAACCGGTACTAATAAGATGAAGTGTTTCTACATTATTTTCAACAAGAGAGAATTCTATTTCGGGATGTACCAGAGCTATACGTTCAATTTCATTAAATATACTGCGTCGCTCTGTTTCATTAGACTTCAAAAACTTTCGCCGTGCAGGCACATTATAGAATATGTTTTTAACAGCAATAGAGGTACCCGTTCCGCAGACAACAACCTCCTGCTTCTCTACCTTGGATCCTGAAATAATCAATAGCGAACCAAGTTCATCTTCCTTTCTTCGACTTTTAACCTCAACTTGTGATATTGCAGCAATAGAGGGTAGTGCTTCACCGCGAAAACCCATAGTAGTAAGTGAAAAAAGATCATCCGCACTTTTAATTTTTGATGTTGCATGTCGTTCAAAAGCCATCCTGATATCCGTAGCAGACATACCCTTACCATTGTCTATTACACTTATTAGGGTACGACCTGCGCCTTTTATATTTATTTGAATATTATCGGCGCCTGCATCAATAGAATTCTCTACCAACTCTTTAACAACAGAAGATGGCCGTTGAATAACTTCACCAGCTGCAATTTGATTAGCTATGGAATCTGGTAAAAGATGAATTATGTCAGTCATATTTAAATTAAACAATTTTCACCGCAAAAGCCAAAAAAAGAATAAAGCAAAAAGAGCTATAGCTATAACTATAAGTAAACCATTATTAGCTACAAATGAATTTTTCCCGGATTCAATCCTGTCTTTACGCTTCTTTAGATGACGTGTCTGCGAAACAAATTCAGATTTAAAATCTTTCTTGTCAATCTCATTTTCTTCGGGCAAAACACCCATTTTTCGCTTCACAGCCTCAATTCTCTTTTCCATTAATTCCTTACGTTCATCCTCAACGGGATCATAAAGAATTGGCTTATAATTAAACTTACGTGGTTTCCTATTTTTATAGAAAAAAAACATTCCCATTGTGTATAAATGTTTGAAAGTTAGAAATATAGATAATCATTAAATAAAAATAAAATACCAATTTTATTTAAGAAATTAATAGATTTGTAGATATTAATGATTTTTTCAATAATCTAATCATTAAATTAAAGGGTGATGTCTTCTCTTTCAAAACGCCTTTGCGGCTCACTATCAATATCTTCACTCCTCCTGGCATTACTCCTGAAAATATCATATGAACTGATAGGTCTCAAATAATCAAGCCATACAAACCTTTCCAAACGTTTTTGCTCAGGCAACAATTGTGGAAGCGGTGTAGTAACGGCCGTAGTTGTCGGCCATAATTTTAGTCGTTTAATTTGTTCTTTCTCAATATCCATAGAGAGATAAGGGCTCTCAGTTTTGTTAAGTCCAATAATTGTACTGTCTTTTTCCACTATATAATAAAGTGACTCAGCATCCCCTTCTACCAAAACGTTATAAATTTCACCGTTCCTAAAGAATGCTGTCATGTCTCTTCCACTTAACTGATTATACTGATTATCCTCCATTCTGTCTTGAATTGCCAACGCATAATCTTTAACAATAGCCTTATCTATTGTTGAATCGTTCATATGAACATCAATCTGAAATCCTGATATCTGATTATTTTCGTTCCATACAACCGGAGCCCCAATCATATAAAGTATTGAATCACGTGAAGAGTAGTGCAATGAATCACAAACGCCCTGTATATCCGCACGATAAAACCTCACACCATAAAACGCTTTAATATCCCGATAAGTTGAGTCAGTACTCATTATTAGAGTGTCGCCATGCAGAAAAAGACTATCTTCCCCTGAATAATCAATTGCATAAGCAAGATCCGTTGCAAGCCCATATTCAGTCTTTTCATTATAAAACCCATAATTCCCTTTTATAATACTTTTCCTCTCACTATCCTCAAGATACATATTTCCAAAAACTTCACCTTCACCTGCAAGCCTGTTATAATAGATAGTATCTCCTATCAACACTTTAGTACCATCGTGACTATAAACCTCAGAACGATCAAAAAGTCGTGAATCTTCAGTTACAGTATTATACCAACCATTTTTAGTATGAATATAACCACTATCAGAAACAATTCTTGAAGGGCCAAGTAGGTCTGCTATTTTTGTTTCAGTATTATATTTCAACGTATCAGCATAAATAGTATAATTTTCATTTACAAGCTTTACACTATCACTAAAGAGAGCCTCTTTGGTGTCTGGAGCATACTGACCCCAAAATGAAGTAAGTTCGTTTTCATCATCAACTAACATTCCACCCTCAAAATAATATCCAAGATTTGTCATTCTATCGAAATCCAGACTGTCAGTAAATAATGTTGCAGTTTGATCTTCCATTCTTATATTATCACGAAGACGTGCTAGTCTAGTATTTCCGTCATAATAGAGATAATCACCATATACAAAAATAGTGTCGCCCTGCTCCATGCTCACATTACTAAAAGCATCAAATGAATTTGTTTGCTGATAAAGATAGGCGCTGTCACAATACATATACGCACCCTCGTGAAAGAAAATCACATTGCCGGTGAGTATCTCAGCATCAAAACCGGCTCTTTTACTCCATAGGTCAGCCTGTCTCAACTCTATTATGCGCTCAATACTATCCTTTACTGCAGGATTCTCGTCAACCAATGTAGGTTTTATTTGCTGAGAGACAGTTACAGAATCCGATTGCTGAGCATAAACAGAAAGTATAAAAACAAATAGCACACTAAGAATAAGTGTGCTTTCCTTTAAGTATTTAGAGGATTGTTTTTTCATTACTCCTGAAAAAAACTTTTTATCTTAACCAGCCTGAATATCTAAACTCGCATTTTCTCCAATCCGGATCTATACGAACATATGTTTTATCTATCTTCTTCAGAAGCCACTCGTCAACCATCTTCTGTTTACGGGCCTCTTCTGCCATCTGTTTTATAATTTGGTAGTCGTTGTTGATATTAGCACGGTGACCTTCATTCCGATTTGTAATTCTCACCATTGCGGCAACTTGCCTACCTTTGTCATTAAGCATAAGGAACGGTTCTGAAAGCTCTCCACTCTTCATTTCTCCTGCAATTTTTGCAATATCCTGATTCAGTTCATTCAAAGCAAAACGAGGTGTTCCTGCATTCGAGCTCATTTGCGTATTATTTACCATGATCCCTTTATTATTGCGGGTATCTTTATCTGCAGATAGATATGTAGCAGCATCATCAAATGTTATTTTCTTATCTATTATACCTGATCTAATTGAGTCAAGCCTCACAATTGCAGTATCCAATGCCTCTTTTGGAACTTTTGGTTTAAGCAATATATGTCTTAAGTTTGCCATCTCACCTCTACGTTCAATCAATTGTATAATATGAAATCCATACTCAGATTCAACAATATTTGATACTTTACTAGGATCGTTCAAAGCAAATGCTACATTAGCAAATTCAGGCACAAAACCCGATCGAGACATAAATCCAAGCTCACCTCCCTGTATAGCAGAAGGATCCTCAGAGTGCAGTAATGCAAGAGTTGAAAATTCTTTTTCACCTTTATTTACCTGTTCTGTAAAATCTCTAAGACGCGCCTTAACTTTGTCAATTTCCTCCAGAGGGATTTTAGGTTCTACCGTAATAATCTGAACTTCCAGTGTTGTTGATATAAAAGGAAGGCTATCCTGTGGCAAACTATTATAATATTGTCTAATTTCTGAAGGTGATAGTTGTATATTACCAAAATGTTTCTGCTGCACCCCCTGAATTATCTGCTGTTCACGAATCTGTTCGCGTAAGTCTTCACGTATAGTAGAAAGACGTTTCCCAAAATACTCTTCAAGCTTCTCTACAGAACCAATTGAAGAAATGTAATTATTTACATAATATTCAAGCTCACGCGAAACATTAGATTCTGAAACCTCAATACTATCAAGTTTGGCCTGATCTAAGAAGAGTTTTTGAATTGCTAATTGTTCAGGTATAAAGCAGTATGGATCACCTTCGATACGTTGATTTTGCATCAGCAAGTCTTTGCGGTATTCCTCAACTTCTGATTTTAGTATAGCTTCGTCTCCTACAACCCACACTATTTCATCTATTACATTATTTTGTGATAGCACTAACTGAGATGTCAACAAAGCGCCCAAAAAGAATAATATTTTTATTATAGATTTCATACTATTTAAAATATTTATCTTCAAACGTATCGTGTAAAACTCATTTTAATCATCTGCTGTTATGATAATGATTATAATGCTCGTTTCATAAAACAATTGAAGAATTATAGATGTAAAAGTAGGTATAATACCATTAATAGCCAAACAACTTGATCGTTAAAAGTAGTTATAAACATATAGAGACGCCATAACTGGCGTCTCTACAAAATCCATATAAAAAGTTTTTATAACTATCCTTCAATAGCTGCTTGAGCTGCAGCTAAACGCGCAATAGGTACACGGAAAGGAGAGCAAGAAACATAATTCAAACCTACCGTATGACAGAATTTCACCGATGACGGCTCACCGCCATGTTCTCCACAAATACCACATTTAAGAGTAGGTATCACCTCACGGCCTTTCTGCACAGCCATACGAACGAGTTGTCCAACACCATTCTGATCTAATACTGCAAACGGATCCTGTTTAAGGATTCCTTTATCAATATACATTGGAAGGAACTTTGCAACATCATCACGGCTATAACCAAACGTCATCTGTGTTAGATCGTTAGTCCCAAATGAGAAAAAATCGGCTTCTTTAGCAATTTTATGCGCAGTTAAAGCCGCTCTCGGAATCTCAATCATTGTCCCTATTTTATACTCAACCGAATCATTTTTTTCAGCAAACACCTTCTGAATAGTAGTCTCAATAATATTTTTCTGAGCTTTGAATTCTAAAACTATGCCGGTAAGCGGCACCATAATCTCAGGTATTGCCTCTATACCCTCTATTTTCAATTCAAGAGCAGCCTCCATTATAGCACGAGTTTGAATTTCAGTAATTTCCGGATAAAGGTTTCCAAGACGACATCCTCGTAAACCTAACATTGGATTAGATTCCATAAGACCTTCAACCCTTTCGTGAATGTCCTGATACGAAATACCCATCACCTTAGCCATATCCATCTGTCCTTTTTCATCGTGTGGGACAAACTCATGCAAAGGTGGATCTAACAAACGAATAGTCACCGGAAGTCCATCCATTGCTCTGAAAATTCCCATGAAATCTTGTTTTTGCATAGGCAAGAGTTTCTCCAATGCTTTGCGCCTGCCATCTTCATCTTTTGAAAGAATCATTTCACGCATTGGAATAATCTTATCTTCTTCAAAAAACATATGTTCGGTACGACAAAGACCAATTCCCTTAGCCCCAAAACTACGTGCAATCATTGCATCTTTAGGCGTATCTGCATTAGTTCTCACATCCATACGAGCATATCTCTCAGCAATAGCCATCAATTCAGCAAAATTATCGTCAAGTTCAGCATCCTCAGTAGGTATTTTACCTTCATATACATTACCGGTTGAACCATCAAGCGATAACCATTCTCCCTCCTTGACCACCTTACCATTAATAGAAAGCGTACGTGATTTATAATCTATAAACAAATTATTAGCAGCAGATACACAACACTTACCCATACCACGAGCAACAACAGCAGCATGTGATGTCATACCACCACGTGAAGTAAGAATACCTTGCGCCGACGACATACCCCTTAGATCCTCCGGAGATGTTTCTATACGACAAAGTATTACCTTTTTTCCTTCATTATTCCACTGCTCGGCTTCATCAGCATGAAAAACCACTTGACCCGCTGCAGCACCAGGTGATGCAGGAAGTCCGTGTGTAATAGGCTTCACTCTTGCAAGTTCACTTTTATCAAATACAGGATGAAGAAGCTCATCAAGTTTTTCCGGATCGCAACGTTTTAATACGGTTTTCTCATCGATAAGTCCATCATGAAGCATATCAATGGCTATTTTTATCATAGCCGCACCTGTGCGCTTTCCACCACGCGTTTGCAGTAACCATAATTTACCATCCTGAATAGTAAACTCGAGATCCTGCATATCTTTAAAATAATCTTCAAGTTTCTGCTGCACACTTATCAATTCAGCAGCACAATCAGGCATAACCTCTTCCAAAGAAGGGTACTTAGCTTGACGATCATCTTCCGAGATTCCTTGCAGTCTTGCCCAACGGCGCGAACCTTCAGTCGTAATCTGCTGTGGTGTGCGCGCACCAGAAACAACATCCTCACCCTGGGCATCAATGAGATACTCTCCATTAAAGATATCCTCACCTGTTGCAGCATCACGCGTAAAAGCAACCCCTGTTCCGGATGTTTTACCCATGTTACCATAAACCATAGCCTGAACATTCACGGCAGTACCCCACTCTTCAGGGATATTACTCATTTTACGATAAAGAATTGCACGATCGTTCATCCAGCTATCAAAAACTGCACAAACAGCACCCCACAGCTGATCCCATGGACTAACAGGAAAATCATTTCCTGTACTCTTTTTTACAGCCGTCTTAAATAATTTCACAAGCAACTTAAGGTCATCAGTAGTAAAGTCAGTATCCAACTCAATGCCCTTTGAAGCTTTCATTTCTTCCATTATCTTTTCAAAAGGATCTATATCCTCTTTACTCTGTGGCTTCATTCCTAATACCACATCTCCGTACATTTGAACAAAACGACGATAAGAATCCCATGCAAAACGCTCGTTCCCCGATTTGTTTGCAATACCTCCCACTGCATCATCGTTAAGTCCCAAATTCAGCACTGTATCCATCATACCAGGCATAGAAACACGCGCACCTGAACGAACTGATACCAAAAGAGGATTATCTTTATCTCCAAACTTAGTACCTGTTTGTTTTTCAATCAAGTGAATTGCTTTTTCTACTTCGCTTTTTAAAGCATTAATTACATATTCCCGGCCTAATTCGTTATATTCAGTGCATACCTCAGTGGTTATGGTAAATCCAGGAGGTACAGGTACTCCTATCAGATTCATTTCAGCAAGGTTAGCTCCCTTACCTCCAAGTAGGTTTTTCATATCAGCTCTTCCTTCAGCAGTGCCATTTCCAAAGGTGTAAACTCTTTTCTTTTCCATTTGATGTTAAGTTAAGATTATTATCTATTAAAAATATTTTGTTTAATTTGATTATTGACTTCCCAAACATATGTCAAATAACTGAATATTTGGAGTATTACCAGGCATACTTTCCAAATGTACAAATCCAAATATTTGTTTAAGTGAATCGTTATTAACATACTTTGGGATTTGAGTATTATAACTTCTGTTCTCCTCTATATTCTGAAACTTATAAACAGTTGTGTCAGAGTAGATCAGAGTGAGTGCTGATGTCAGGCGGCTATTGCCTAACGAAGGTATACCAATAGCTTTTAAGTTAAATGAGAGAAAATTATCTGAAATTCTTGTAGAAATTTCAGTAGAATCAAGTTGAAACCGGAATCCTCTTTTTTGTGTTCCGGGTGTTTTAAAGGAATATACCCGAGGAATATACGATGCTGAATAAATCTCCGGTTCAGGTTCAACAGTACGTGTATTATACAGTTTCATTTTTGAATCAACATCTGTCTGGGCTCTTTTTAATCTGGCTTTAACAGAATCATTCATTTTCAGGTACAAGTCTATTCTGTCAGAATACCACGACAACGAAGTATCCCATTGAGCTTGAGTAACATTACGGTTAAGAAAAACTTTGTTTATATAAGCCTCTTTTTCTTCTGGCGACCCAAAACTCTGATAATCAATCTCCATGGCAGCTTCGGCAATATAAATATCATACATAAGCTGTTCCATTTTTTTTCTGTTTAATACCTCCTTAGGCTTGTCCTGGCAAGAAGATACAAGTATACTCAAAATAATGAGTAGCAAAAGATCTAAAAAAGTATTAGGTTTCACTTTTAATAGCGTTTTCTTGATGCTCTCTATCATATTTTTCACGTTCTGATTTTGACAATAATGAATATGATAAAGTTTTTCTGTAAAATAGTAGTAACAAAATCACACCAACAGTTATTGTGGAGTCTGCAATATTAAAAATAAACCGGAAGAAAAGAAAATCTTCACCCCCAACAAAAGGTACCCAATCGGGAAAGGTCCCACTAAATAGGGGAAAATACAACATATCCACAACTTTACCATGAAGGAGTGTTGAATACCCTTCACCCCATGGTACAAAAGAGGCTATATGACCCGGGTAACTAGCTTCAAAAATTTCACCATAAAACACACTGTCAATGATATTACCCGAAGCACCGGCAAGAATCAACGCAATACAGGCAATAAAACCATTTTTAAACTCCAACTTTATTAATTTATTCAAATAAATAATAATAAATACTACGGCTACAATCCGAAAGAGTGAAAGAAATAGCTTTCCTCCTGCCTCAATACCAAAAGCCATACCATTATTTTCTACAAAATAAATTTTAAACCAATCTGTAATATGAATGGTGTCGTACAGACTCATGTGCGTCTTAACCCATATCTTTGTAAACTGGTCGACGAGAATAACCAAAAAAACCACTAAGATAGCGACCAACGTCTTATCTCTACGACTTTTCATATTTTAAAATTCTTCAAAATCTACCACGAAAAAAGTCAGAATTTTCATACGATGGGGTTTTATCTCCTCTTTTTGGATTTTGCCTCAATACTAAGAGTAGCATGTGGAACTGCACGAAGACGTTCTTTAGGAATCAAGTTCCCAGTTTCACGGCAAACTCCGTATGTGCCGTTTTCTATACGCACCAGAGCAGCCTGAAGATTCTGAATAAACTTCATTTGTCGTTGTGCCAATCTCCCTGCCTCTTCTTTAGAGAGTGTGGATGCACCCTCTTCAAGCACTTTATAAGTTGGAGATGTATCGATTGTATCATTACCATCAGCATTGGTTACAGCTGCCCTGTAATTTTCATACTCCTGTTTTGCAACCTCTAGTTTTTCATTAATTATAGCTCTGAATTCTTCCAATTCTTCGGCTGAATATCTCGTCTTTTTACTCATAATAAATTATTTTTTAGGCTGTGTCTCTTTACTCGCAAATATACATATAAAACAACTAATTCTCAACTGTTTTTCTGAATACTGATAGTCAATAATATATCATCAATCTCAATATCATCTTCAAGCTCTTCATTTACTATCCGTATTTCATCAGCAAGCACCTGATTTTTGATGTAATCGGAGTTGTCTTTCACCGCAGCATCAGTAACACTATTCGACACAATTTTCACTAATATTCTGTCAGTTATCTCGAATTCCTTAGCTTTTCTAAGATTCTGTATCCTATTAACCAGCTCACGAGCAATACCTTCGTTACGAAGCTCATCCGTGATAGTAATATCGAGTGCTACAGTGAGTCGTCCTTCATTTTCAACAAGCCAACCCGGGATATCCTCTGAAATAATTTCCACATCATCGAGACCAATTACAACCTCCTGCCCTTCCATTTGTAATGTATATGAACCGTTGTTTTCAAGCTCTTGAATATCTTTATTTTCAAACTCTTGAATTTTAACAGCAAGCGGTTTCATAATTTTTCCATATTTAGGACCCAACTTCTTAAAGTCGGGTTTTGCTCGTTTTACCAGTATTTCACTTGTCGAATCAACATAAGCAAGTTCTTTTACATTCACTTCATTAAGGATAAGTTGTTCAACAGATCTCAAATTATTTTTCTGATTCTCATCAACAACAGGTATCATTATTTTAGAAAGAGGCTGTCGAACTTTAATATTAACCTTACGCCGTAAAGCAAGCACTATTGACGAAACCGTCTGTGCAAGATACATCTGGTTTTCAAGCTGTTCATCTATCAAGCTTTCCTCAACTACAGGAAAATCTGTCAAATGCACAGAATCATTTTTTTCTTCATCACCAACCGATGTTAAATCTAAATACAGTCTGTCGGCATAAAAAGGTGCAATCGGTGCCATAAGTTGTGATATCGTAACCAGACACTTATACAGAGTTTGATACGCCGAAAGTTTGTCATCAGTCATTTCTCCGCCCCAGAAACGTTTACGATTAAGGCGTACATACCAGTTACTCAGATTATCATTCACAAAATCATTTATTGCACGCCCTGCCTTGGTTGGTTCATAATTTTCGTAACCCTCATCAACATCCTTTACTAATGTGTTAAGAAGTGAAATAATCCAACGATCAATTTCAGGACGTTGCTCAAAAGGAATCTGGGGATATTGATTCCGAAAATCATCTACATTAGCATAAAGTACAAAAAATGAATAAGTGTTAAAGAGAGTGCCGAAGAATTTTCTGCGAGCCTCTTCAACACCTTCAACATCAAACCTTAAATTTTCCCATGGCGCAGCATTAGTTATCATATACCAACGCAACGGGTCAGAACCATATTTATCTATAGTAGCAAACGGATCGACAGCATTACCCAGCCTTTTCGACATCTTATTTCCGTTCTTATCAAGCACAAGTCCATTAGAAACAACATTCTTAAATGATACACTTCCCTTCACCATTGAAGCAATTGCATGCAGGGTATAAAACCAGCCACGAGTCTGATCCACTCCTTCAGCGATAAAATCAGCGGGGAACACCTTTTCGAAATCCTCTTCAGATATATGTGGATAAAAGATCTGAGCAAATGGCATTGCACCACTATCAAACCAAACATCTATAAGATCTGTTTCACGATACATCGGTTTACCACTATCCGAAACAAGCACAATTTTATCAACATACGGACGATGCAGATCTATATTGTCATATTCCAAAACTTTATAATCATTCAAGTCCAATCCTTTCCAAGGAAGTTCTGTCATAACACCTGCATCCAGTGACTTCTGCATCTCATCGTACAACTCTTTAACTGAACCAATACATTTTTCTTCCCCTCCATCCTCAGTGCGCCAGATTGGAAGAGGAGTACCCCAATAACGGCTCCTACTCAGGTTCCAGTCTTGCAGATTCTCCAGCCACTTACCAAAACGGCCTGCACCGGTCGACTGAGGTTTCCAGTTTATAGTATTATTAAGCTTAATCATTTGATCCTTGCATGCAGTTGTACGCACAAACCAACTATCCAGCGGATAATATAATACAGGTTTATCAGTCCTCCAGCAATGCGGATAATTATGCACCTGCTTCTCTATGCGAAAAGCACGGTTCTGCAGCTTCAGCATCACCGAAATATCCACATCCAGAGTTTCGTCTTTGTCTGTCAAAGAATCATCATATTCATTTTTCACATATCTGCCTGCGAACTCACTATAAAGATCTACATTTATGTTATCCCTAACAAATACCGGATCAAGCTCTTCAAGTAGGAAAAATTTACCGGTCAAATCAACCATCGGACGAAGATTACCATCCTTATCCTTAAGCATAAGCCCCTCAACATCATTTTCTTTTCCAACCCTCATGTCATCAGCACCAAAAGTTGGTGCTACATGCACAATTCCGGTACCATCTTCAGTAGTGACAAAATCACCCGTCACCACCTTAAGAGCATTATCAGACACCTTTACCCACGGAATCAACTGATCATATCGTATACCTGCAAGATCCGAGCCTTTCCACACCTTATCAAGCACACGAAAAGGAATATCTTTATCACCCTGAGTATAATCATCAAGCAACAATTTACTGTTTTTTTCCGGGAAATAAACATTTAAAAGACTACTGGCAAGTATCACAGTTATCGGTTTACCGTTATACTGATTATAAGTCTGCACTGCCTTGTACTCAATATTTTTACCCACAGCAAGCAAAACATTTGAAGGCAAAGTCCAAGGAGTAGTTGTCCATGCAAGGAAAAATGCCTCACCAAATTTCCGCCACTCAGGCACCGGATCAACTATCTTAAACTGAGCAGTACAAGTTGTATCTTTCACATCCCTATAGCAACCCGGTTGATTAAGCTCATGAGTACTCAACCCCGTTCCCGCAGCAGGAGAATAAGGTTGAATAGAATAACCTTTATACAAGTAATTCTTTTTATACAACTCTTTAAGCAAATACCACAGAGTTTCTATATAGCGGTTATCATAAGTGATATAAGGATCGCTCATATCCACCCAATAACCCATCTTACTTGTAAGATCTTCCCACTCTTTGGTATATCTCATCACCTCAGTGCGGCAAGCAGCATTATATTCCTCAACTGTTATTTTTTTACCAATATCCTCTTTTGTGATCCCCAGAGATTTCTCAACCCCAAGTTCAACTGGTAGACCATGAGTATCCCAACCTGCTTTTCTATTTACCAGGAAGCCTTTCATGGTCTTATAGCGACAAAAAATATCTTTAATAGAACGCGCAATAACATGATGAATACCAGGCATACCATTTGCAGATGGCGGACCCTCGTAAAACACAAAGCTAGGTCGCCCTTCACGATTCTTTAGACTTCGTTTAAATATATCATTATCATCCCACACCTTCAGCATCTCTCTGTTTATTTCTGAAAGGTCTAAGTGGTTATGTTCAGGAAACTTTTTACTCATCATCAATTAATTATACCCTTTAAAAAATAATGTGCAAAGGTAATAATAAAAAACATAAAACCCGGCTCATTATCAGAACCGGGTTTATTTTTGATTTAAAATAGTATGTTACGACAATCTTTCCAATGCAGTTTTTATCCTTGCCACAGCTCTTTTAATATTATCATCTGATGTAGCATAAGAAATACGTATACATCCCGGAGCACCAAAAGCATCACCTCCCACACAAGCCACGTGCGCATCTTCGAGCAGATACATAGCAATATCGGTTGCACTTCTCATTGTTTTACCATTATATGATTTACCAATAAAACTCTTACAGTCAGGGAAAATATAAAAAGCGCCCATCGGATTATTTACATTCAAACCCTGTATTTCTTTAAGCAGCCCCACGATCAAATTCCTACGTCTCTCAAAAGCATTTCTCATATCAGAAACACAAGTCTGGTCACCCTTATAAGCAGCAACAGCAGCCTTCTGAGAGATTGAAGAAGGGCCCGAAGTATATTGTCCTTGCAACATACTACAAGCCGAAGCAATCCACTGAGGAGCAGCAATCCAACCAATACGCCAGCCAGTCATCGCGTATCCTTTCGACACACCATTAACCACAACTACCCTATCACGTATTTTTGTAAACTGAGCTATCGACTCATGCTTACCAATATAATTTATATGCTCATAAATCTCATCAGAAATAACAATCACATTAGGATGTCTCTCAAGAATCTCAGACATTGCTTTAAGTTCTTCAGCCGTATAAACACTACCCGTTGGGTTAGATGGCGAACAGAGTATCAGAGCTTTTGTTTTAGGAGTAATCGCCGCCTCAAGTTGTTGCGCATTAATTTTAAAATTTTGATTTATATCTGAGTAAACAAATACAGGCTTCCCTTCAGCCAGTATCACCATTTCGGGATAACTCACCCAGTAAGGTGCAGGTATTATAACCTCATCATCTTTACCAATAATTGATAAAATAACATTGCAAATCGATTGTTTTGCGCCATTAGAAACAACAATTTGCGCCGGAGAATATTCCAATTCATTCTCTTTCTGAAGTTTCTCGCAAATAGCCTTCTTTAAATCGAGAAATCCAGCTACCGGGGAATAGAAAGAAAAATTGTCATCTATTGCCTGTTTAGCGGCCTGTTTTATATGATCAGGAGTAAAAAAGTCGGGTTCACCCACACTCATACTAATAACATCAATTCCTTGCGCTTTCAGTTCATTACTTTTTTGAGCCATTGCGAATGTTTCAGAAGGAGATAAAGCAGACAATCGGGCAGACAATAAATTCATAATTTTGTTATTTTGATTATTAATTTGCACAAAGATAGATAAAAATCACATTCACAAACATTGTTTAGTGAAAAAAAGTCATAAATAATACGAAATAGGCTACAAATAGAAAAAGCCACCATAAAGGTAGCCTTCAAATATAATATTAATAATGTTTTGTTCTAAAAAAATAAAGCTAAAGTGATAAATTTAATCACTCAGCTTCAGAATCAATGTTAATTAACTTTCCATCTCTATAAGCATACTTATGGGCATTTCCCACTTTCTGCTTTTAATTTGATTAAGTAAAAGTTAATCAGCTTGCTAAACGCAAACTTGCCTTCAATGCACGGATTCTGTTCAACCTGTTTGTACGATTAGAAACAGATCCGTTTGAAATGTTTTGTTCCAGATACTTTATCTGGTCCAAAATCTCTTCTCTGGTTAGGTTTCTGATTGTCATAATTTTCCTTTCTTTTAAAGTTATGATTAATCGGCAACCGTCTATTTAAGAAGACATTCAGTATGTATTCGATAACCTAATGTTGATTCTAAATAACTCGCTTGCCATTTAAATCAATACAAAAATACAACAAAAAACATGTTATACAACATATTTATGATAGTTTTTTCTAATAGTATATAAACAAAATCTATTAAAAAGTTACACCTAACCCTCCACTGAGTCTTAATCCACTCCAATCAGACTTTGGTGAACCCTTCAATTGATCATAACTACCGCCAAACGAAAGATCATACCCCGCCGACAAATCAAGACTAAACACCTTATTTATATAATATTTACCTCCCAACTGAAGAAGTAAAGAATAAGCTGTTTCATTGTATTTTGGTTCCTCCAGAACCTCTTGCAGCTCAACATCAGTAAGTGTAGTTTTAATATTCAGAACTGAAATAATTACAGCCGGTGAAACCTCACCCCACAACGAAAACCTATCTTTAAACACACCCTGTGCATCCTCTTTTCCGTAAGTATATAAATAATTCCTATAATACAATCCTTCCCTAAAACCATTAGTCGTTAATGATATATTAATCTTCCCCGAATAGTCTCCAACAGAAAGTTTACCGCCTGTAGTATAAAAACCACTTTTAATACCAAATTCATGACGATTCAACTTGTATCCAACATTTACAGAGTGCGCAATATATGCAGGAAAATCTTCCACAATCTTCATCCCCAACTGACTAAAAGGATCGCTAGTCTTAATAGTATTCATTAAATCCGTCATATCGCCCATACTATAAGTATCATAAGAAACATGATAATCCAGTCGGAATTGAGCCTGAAGGCTAAACAGACATATGCTGCAAAGAACAATCAATAATAGTTTTTTCATTATTCAAAATAGTTTGATATGTTAAGACCCCCCTGTAACATCATAATAAAGTCATTATAAGCACTCAGACCATAAGACCACGCTCTAAAACTAAAAGCGGGTATATCTATTTCAGAACTGTTATAAACATTCATAAGCCTATTATTTTCCCAGTCACGATCAAAACTAAATATCCTACCCGTAAAAGGATCTATCCACTCAAAACTTCCATTAATAAAACCCGACTCCCCGGTCGAAACATCCATAACCAACACAGTGTCAGCTGTAGTAGACCAAAATATTATCTGATCAGAATCGAGAGGATTGATAACACAAAACAACAGATCATCAGGGTTATAAAACCGATCGATAGGTAAAGTCTTAAACAACTCAAAACCAGCTTCTCCTATATCATATAGATTGACACGCCCCCCAGCCCTATCTGTTTCCGCGAGTCTTTTACCGTCGTACGACAAATCAATATTATTATAAATACTAGTTTCCAACGTTTCTATAACATCCCCGGTATTTGCATTTATCAAACTATGATAAGAATGCTCCCCATCAGTCGTATGAGAATTTGCAATAAATATTAGGTCATCATTAATCAGAATCACCCTTTGATACCTTGATTCAGCTTTAGGACATATCACCTCAGCGGGAGTTCCCGACAAATCATTTTTGTCATCAAAAAGATAAATTTGATTATCTATATTATATCCCCAGTTATAACCAATAAAAACAAGCATCTTATCACAATTGGGTGAAACTGAAACAGAAGTCATATTCTCAAAATATGGAGAATCGATGCTCTTCATTGTTTTAAGTGTATTCGCATCACCTATTTCAACTGTATTGCCCGAACGCCCATAAATCAGCATATCTTCAATACTGTAACAATCTACAGCCATATCCAATACTTTCGGCGGTGCTTTATACTCATAAAACTTTTCTACACCGCCAGATTTATATGAAATCTCCGAAGTAACCATATCGTAAGGTGCAGCTATAACTGTATAATATCCACTCTCTTCCGGGAAATAGGGTGCCTGCAATTTAACCATAGGTGATTCATAAGATGCAGATGCCACAGCTTCATCATTCCTGTTATGCAAAATAAAATATTTGCAATTGTATCTGTTTTGTTTCCATGAAATTGTAGATGACACAAGATCTTTAAACTCAACATGAATATCATCGCTTGTGATTCCACTATAACTCATATTGTAAAATGTGGTTTTGTCTTTAATTTTACCATCAACAAACTTCATCGTTATGCTGTACGATCTGTAACCACCAACATAATCCTTATCAATAAATGATGTTTTGGAACCATCCAGAACAAACGTTTTATCTATACCCCTAAAATCTTTAAATTTTACTTCGTAACCCGCAATATCCAATTGTTCAAAAGAAGGAGCATCCCACTCTAGCATGAAAAAGTCATCATTAGTTATACTTTCTCTAATACCTAAATCAAAATCATTATCCACCGGAACAAGCTGAAAAATAAACTCACCCTCATAATATTCAGCATTCATGATATCAGCAAGACTACCCGAATCAGTCTTAATCCTAAAAGTTATCTTCAGAGTGTTTGCATCGTTTCTAATCAATTGATCTTTAAAAATCATAACATAATCGCCGCCTGTCAAATGCTGAACCTGAGAGTTGATCATTATTTCCTGACTAAGAACCTTCTTACCCGCACTGTTGAGCGTGAAGAAAACCTTAGTATCATCGTAAATGTAGATAGGATCGTTTGGATTAACCCCTGCAAGATCGAGTCCCACCATTATATCACCCGGCTTTTCTATCTCACGGAAAAACTCCTTATCACTTTCGAATTCACAAGAGAATGCAACTGAGGCAATTAATAGAACTGAGAACCAATTCAAACCTGCGCGTAATACTCTTTTTGCTCTTGTCATAAAAATATTAATTTGAGATAATTATTAACAAAATCGTTAAGCTATACCCACCTCTTTACTCGTTTTCCATTAGTCTTTTATAGACCGATTAAGTTCAACAAACAAGGGTAATAAAACAAAATGCGAGTTTTTGTTTAACTTTCTTCTGTTGTCCAAAAATTCCACCAGAAATCCGTTTAGATAGTAATTGCCACATTTACAATGATGTTTTTCCATCTGATATAATTTTTGGACAATGGATACCTAGCATAACAAGTAAGATAAAATTTAAAAGTGCAAATATAATACATTTATTCAAATATAATATCTATCTATCTTTTTGGAAATCAATCTAACATTTCAATCTTTCTTTACCAACTTATATTGCTTGTGAAAAACACCTGCATACCGTTTGAAATAACTACCGAGTTAGCATTAGAGTTAGCAAAAGAAAACTTACAGGCTACACGCAATAGCTATGATGTAAATATGGGCACATTACTAGATGTGTTGGATACATAAACACTGTGTCGAAAAGAGTATTTTATGCTGATTAAACAAGAAAATGATATTGAAGTAAAGTCAGAAAATCACTCGATTTTTTTACTTTTGTTTACTAGTGGTGACAAATGACATTTTTTTTGTAGCTTTGTTTTTGAAATTTATGTAGTATGAAAACTATAATTGGGCTATTGCTGTTTTTCTATTTATGTTTTAACATAAATGCTCAAGAGCCGATGACCGCTGAGCAATCCGATCCAACGAAATTGGGATGGATGGAAGGTTTTCCACCGCCTGCAGACAAAGTGATTTCAGCCATAGATGGAAGTTTTTTCAGATTCCCGGCTTTGCGATATAGCGTTTGTCATACGCGTCAATTTTTGCCAACTACCGCGGTAAACGCCGCTTCAACTAATCGATACAAGTTTAAAACTAAAATTGATAGGAATATTGATACTGTGACATTTATTCCTTGGAATAGCACAGAACGAATGACATGGAAAGAATCTCTTTCGATAAACTATACAGATGGTATCCTAATATTGCATAAGGGAAAGATTGTCTATGAAGATTATTTTGGAGCATTAAAGCCGGATGGAGTTCATGCAGCTATGTCTGTTAGTAAAACCTTTACCGGAACACTCGGTGCCTTACTTATTGCAGAAGGTCGATTGGATGAAAACAAAACCGGTGCAGATTACATTCCGGAACTAAAGAATTCAGCATTTGGGGATGCAACTATCAGACAGATCTTAGATATGACCACGGGATTAAAATATAGTGAGGATTATTCAGATCCGAATGCTGAGATTTGGTCGTTTTCTGCTGCCGGAAATCCTTTTCCTAAACCAGATTCATACATCGGCCCCACAAATTACTATGACTATCTGTTAACCGTACATAAACAGGGTGAACATGGCAAAGTTTTTGGATACAAAACAATTAATACCGATGTGATGGGTTGGATTATTTCCCGGGTTACCGGTAAAAGTATTCCGGAGTTATTGTCAGAGCGCATTTGGAAGCCGTTAGGCACTCATGTGGATGGCTATTACCAAGTTGATGGAGCAGGGATAGCTTTTGCCGGAGGAGGATTTAGCGCAAACATGCGAGATATGGTCATGTTTGGTGAAATGATCCGTAATAAAGGGAAATTCAATAAACAACAAATATTACCCGCTACTCTTGTAGAAGATACTATGAATGGAGGAAGTCAAGAAGTTTTTAAGCAATCATCCTATGGCACCTCATTAAAAAATTGGAGTTATAGAAACATGTGGTGGATTACCCATAACGAACATGGAGCTTTTGCCGCGAGAGGAGTCTATGGACAAACGATTTATATAGACCCTAAAGCAGAAATGGTCATCGTTCGTTTCGCTTCACACCCTGAAGCAAAAAATTCAGAGAACGACCCTACATCTTTACCCGCGTATCACGCCGTGGCTGAATATTTAATAAAAAAATAGGCATTTTAGCTAAAAAGAATGCTCCGACTTTTCATCTTTTACAAGAGAACCTACTATTTTTAACAGTAGTCATTCGGTCTTCCCCGTTTTATATTAAAATTTGATTCTTTCTAAAATACCGCCAAAGCTTCATTCTCTTATCATAGTTACCATGCGAAACAACAGTGTCTTATACAAGTCCATGTTGTTTTATGGGAAAAAATCCATGGCGAGTGATGAACTGTCCTTAGATTGTTATTTTACATTCGCTTAATTCCCTATTTTACAGATTTAAAAACATTTAAATACATTTTTTATATTTTTTAATACGAGAATTTTAAGGTAATTGATTAAAAGAATGTAACTTTGAGTCATTATAACTGTGCCAGAGTAAATAAAAGACCTTTAGTTTATGCAATCAATTACTGAATAAATAAAAAAAACCCACGTCAACTAGTTATTTTGTTGTTTCCGTTATTTCCGTTGTTTGCCATGATTTTATAGAGTATTTCTTCTAACAACAAAATAAGTTGTCTCAGTTGGATCTAAAAATAGAAAATACGTGAATGGATTATATTATATATAGTCAATATTATTTTAAATAACTATTAATTTTTTGATATGTCCACATTTGCACCCTTTGCCAAACCGCTGTATGTAATGCTAAAGCCAGTTGGCTCTAAATGTAATCTCAATTGTGATTATTGTTACTATTTGGAAAAGGCAAGCTTATATAGCGATAGGAACCAAGTAATGAGTGAAGAACTCCTTGAAAAGTTTATCAAACAATATATAGAATCCCAAACCATGCCACAAGTGATGTTTACCTGGCACGGCGGAGAAACCTTGATGCGTCCTATCTCTTTCTACAAGAAGGCTGTCGATCTACAAAAGAAATATGCCGGGGGGTTACAGATAGATAATTCTATCCAGACTAATGGTACACTTTTGAACGATGCATGGTGTTCATTTTTCAAAGAGAACAATTTTTTAGTTGGAATATCAATTGATGGGCCTCAGGATTTTCATGATAAATACCGTCGGGACAAGATGGGTAGACCTTCCTTCCATCGCGTGATGCAGGGAATTAATTTGTTGAAAAAACATAAAGTGGAGTATAATTGCTTAGCTGTGGTGAATGATTACAACGTAGATTACCCATTGGAGTTTTATCGTTTTTTTAAGGAAATTAACTGTCAATACGTACAGTTCACACCTATCGTGGAACGTATACGCAAAAACAACAATCAAATGAAGTTGGCTACTGCCAAGGAAAAAGACTACGAAGTAGAGCTGGCACCATTTACTGTGGATGCCGAGAAATGGGGAAATTTTCTTTGCGCTATATTTGATGAGTGGATTAAAGAGGATGTAGGGAAAGTATACATCCAAATATTCGACTCAACACTTGCCAACTGGGTAGGTGAACAACCAGGTGTATGCACTATGGCGAAAACCTGTGGTCATGCCGGTGTAATGGAGTTCAACGGTGACATCTATTCATGCGACCATTTTGTATTTCCTGAATATAAACTTGGAAATATCTACTCCCAACCCTTGACTTCACTTATGTATTCGGATCAACAACTGAAGTTTGGTAATGATAAATTTGATACTTTACCTCAACAGTGTCATGAGTGCGAGTTCTTATTTGCCTGTTACGGGGAATGTCCCAAGAATAGATTTATTAAGGATAAATATGGTAACCAAGGATTGAATTATCTCTGCAAAGGTTACCACAAGTTTTTCCATCACGTGATGCCTTACATGGATTTCATGAAACAGGAGTTGTTGGCTAAACGAGCACCAGCAAACGTAATGGAGTGGACAAAAATAAAAATGAATAAAAAAAGATAAAGTCTAAATAAAATAATATCTGTTATCTAAAACACATCAATCGATTATTTCTTGTTGGGGGGGGTAAGTATCGTTCCCAGTTTAGCCAAAGCATAAGAGGGCTCACCGGTAAAAGTATGTGTTTATAAAAGTAAGAAAAATCTTTGTAAAAAAGCTACTTCAACTATCTCATCATACGAACATATCCAGTCTCTAGCCCGTTTTATCCTCCCGGAAGAAATTATAGATGACCTTGATGATAAACAGGCTGTTCTACCATGTTGACAGGGAACAACTGGAGCGTCACTATAAGAAACACCTGAGCCATTACAGCCTGTGGAAACAGCGGGAACATGCCGACAAGTAGCTGCTGTTCCCTGAGACAACAGTTCAAAGCTGTATTATTCATCAAATACGAAACTCTACCAAGTATGTATCGAGCAAAAACAAGAG
>CAZAFR010000028.1:0-29076 GCA_964484665.1 uncultured Proteiniphilum sp.
TTCTATGTGAATAAAAACAAAAACTCCTTCAAAATTTCTTTTGAAGGAGTTAATCGTAATTGGTTTTTTGTGCGGTCGAAGGGACTCGAACCCCCACGTCTCTCGACACTAGATCCTAAGTCTAGCGCGGCTACCAATTACGCCACGACCGCAATTGGAGTGCAAAGATACAATATATTTTCAATTTACTTTCTTTTGAGGAAATAATTTTTAATTGTTTCCTCAATTACTTTAGGGTAATACTCATATTCAAGTGCATGAACCTTATTTGCGATATCGGACGCGGTATCTTCAGGAGTAACGTCACAAAATGACTGAAAAATAATACTCCCTTCATCATAATTCTCATTTATAAAATGAATAGTGATTCCGGATTGTACATCACCGGCATTTTTAACAGCCTGGTGAACACGATCGCCATACATTCCTTTTCCTCCATATTTTGGCAGAAGTGCAGGGTGTATGTTGATAATACAGTTGGGGTATAATAACAGTAGTGCTTTGGGAACTTTTAACAAAAAACCTGCCAAAACAATAAAATCAATATCATACTCTTTAAGCGTTTTTATAATCGATGAGCTATCGGCAAAGTCTGATTTATTGAATGTAACTGAAGGGACTCCTAGTTTTTTTGCACGTTCGTGAACAAATGCATTACTTCTATTTGATACAATGAGAGCAACTCGAATATCTTCATTTTCAGAAAAGTAATTAGTGATGTTTTCAGCGTTGCTTCCATTACCTGAGGCAAAAATTGCTACATTTACCATAGAATAGTCGGTTTTTTTGCACAAAGAAATGATATTTGTGCACATTTTTGATTTTTAGTGGCCAAAAGCTTGCACAATTAAAGAAAAATTGTGTTACTTTGCAATCGCAAATTTAAGAATAAAATTTTTATTTATTAATTAATATTGAAAGTTATGTCAGAAGTAGCACAAAGAGTAAAATCGATTATTGTCGACAAATTGGGTGTTGAAGAATCTGAAGTTACAGAATCAGCAAGCTTCACAAATGATTTAGGAGCAGATTCACTTGATACAGTAGAATTAATTATGGAATTCGAGAAAGAATTCAATATTTCAATTCCGGACGATCAGGCAGAAAAAATCTCAAGTGTTGGCGATGCAGTATCGTATGTAGAACAGCACGCAAAATAATCCATTTTATTCATGGAATTAAAAAGAGTTGTAGTAACAGGCCTGGGAACCATTAATCCGCTGGGCAACGATGTGGAAACCACATGGAAAAATGCTTTAGCCGGTAAAAGTGGTGCCGGGCCTATTACTCATTTCGATGCATCACTTTTCAAGACCCAAGTTGCTTGTGAAGTAAAGAATTTTGATCCTAATGATCTTTTTGAAAGAAAAGAAGCAAGAAAATATGACCGTTACTCCCACTTTGCCATTCATGCAGCAAAAGAGGCTATGGAGGATTCTGGACTTGATCTTGAGAAAGAAAACAGAGACCGTATAGGTGTAATATTTTCTGCCGGAATTGGTGGAATAAGAACTTTTGAAGAAGAAGTGGGCGGTTATTATCTTAATCAAGATAAAGGTCCGAGATTCAATCCTTTTTTCATTCCAAAAATGATAGCAGATATTGCAGCAGGGCATATCTCTATGATTTATGGACTGAGGGGTCCTAACTATGCAACCGTTTCAGCCTGTGCTTCTTCAACAAACTCAATAATAGATGCATTCAATCTCATAAGACTTAATAAAGCTAATGTGATTGTTACCGGAGGTTCTGAAGCAACCATCAGTGCTGCTGCTGTTGGCGGCTTTAATGCAATGCATGCACTCTCTACCAGAAACGACTCACCAGAAACTGCTTCACGCCCATTTAGTGGAAGTCGCGACGGATTTGTTATTGGTGAAGGTGGTTCTGTTCTGATTCTTGAAGAATTGGAACATGCAATTGCCCGCGGAGCACATATTTATGCAGAAGTAGCAGGAGGGGGAATGTCAGCTGATGCTTATCATATAACTGCTTCTCATCCTGAGGGTCTTGGTGCCAAACTTGTGATGCACAATGTACTGGAAGATGCAAAGATGAAACCAGAAGATATAGATTATATAAATGTTCATGGAACTTCCACAATTGTTGGTGATATATCTGAAGTCAAAGCTATTCTGGACGTTTTTGGCGATTACAGTTACAAACTGAATATCAGTTCAACAAAATCGATGACAGGTCATCTTCTTGGAGGTGCAGGAGCACTTGAAGCCCTCTTTTGCACTCTTTCATTAAGAGATCAAATAGTTCCTCCAACTATCAACCATGAAGAAGGGGATAATGATGCTGACATCAACTACGATCTGAACTATACATTCAACAAAGCTCAAAAAAGGAAGATAAGAGCTGCGTTATCTAATACTTTTGGCTTTGGGGGACACAATGCAAGTGTAATTCTCAAGCAATACAACAAATAAATGTGCTAAGAAGATTCATCAAAAGGATTAGGGCTATTCCCCACAGAGGGAAAGAGCCTTATCTCTCGTTTTACAAAGTATTAGGATTTTATCCTGACAGGATTGAACTCTATAATGAAGCCATGACTCACCGCTCTTCGTCTATCCGTTCAAAAAAAGGTAAATGGATAAATAACGAGCGACTGGAATTCTTGGGTGATGCTATATTGGATGCAATTGTAGCAGACATACTATATAAAAAATTCATATACAAGAAGGAGGGTTTTCTTACCAGTACACGATCACGAATAGTACAAAGGGATACACTAAATAAGCTTGCTATTGAGTTGGGTTTGGATAAGCTTATTGTTTCTGCCACCCGGAACCTTGCACACAATACAAATATTTATGGGGATGCCCTAGAAGCTCTTATCGGGGCAATTTACCTCGATCAGGGATACCGAGTTGCAAAAAAATTCGTGTTCGAAACTCTAATTAAGCAGCATCTGAATATTGACAAGGTACTTAAGAGTGAGGTCGATTTTAAATCGAGACTAATTGAGTGGGGACAGAAAAATCGTGTTGATGTTATATTTGAAGTGATTGATTCCTCTTACGATTCTCAAAACAATCCCGTTTTTGTCTCATGCGTTAAAGTGGGGAATGTGGAAATTGGATCTGGAAAAGGATACTCTAAAAAAGAATCGCACCAGAAAGCTGCAAAAATTGCTATTAAAAAACTACGTGAGTGCAATGATTTGCAAGATATTCTGATTGATACTCAAAATTTGGATTCAGAGAATGCTTAGTGTTATCAAATCCCAAAAGATATTCCCATTCTTTTACCCTGGAGGATAAGGTCTAAATCCGGTGAAATAACTCGAAGTTTACCTTCTACTTCTGATAATGGTACATCAGAGATTTCATTACCCAACTTGGCAACCATTCGTCCGAACTTGCCCTGGTGAATCAGTTCAACTGCATGTCCACCTAAAAGTGTGCCTAAGATCCTATCACTAGGTGAAGGAGATCCGCCTCTCTGGATATAACCTAAAACTGTTTCACGAGTTTCATAACCTGTTTGCTCCTGAATTTCTCTGGCAAAGTAGATAGCAGGACGCTCTTTTGTAGACAGCTTTACCCCTTCGGCTACTGCCACAATTGAATAGGCCTTACCAAGCTCCATCCGTTTGTTTATCTTATCAATGACAACATTTATATTATAACCCAGCTCAGGTAGAAGGATAATATCCGCACCACCGGCCATACCTGCATAAAGCGCAATCCATCCGGCATGATGACCCATAAGTTCAATAACCATAACACGACGGTGAGAACTAGCGGTTGAATGAAGTCTGTCAATAGCTTCAGTAGCAATATTAACGGCAGTATCAAATCCAAAGGTTATATCAGTACCGTAAACATCATTATCTATGGTTTTTGGTATGCCAATAACATTAAGTCCTAGCTCTGAAAGCATATAGGTTGTACGCTGAGTACCATTACCCCCTATACAAACCAGACAATCAAGTCCTAGTTCATGATAAGCATCCTTTATCTGCTCTCTGTCTTTTTCATCAGGTGAGGTAATCATTTTACGAAATATCTTTTCTCTTGCCGTACCCAATATTGTACCGCCCATATTAAGTATCCCCGAAAGAGACGTATCAGTAAGCTCTACAATATCTTTATGTAGTAGCCCGGAGAAACCATTCTGAATACCAATTACCTGCATCCCATAGTGATTGATAGCCGTTTTACCTACTCCTCGAATGGTAGCATTTATTCCTGGTGCATCACCACCCGATGTAAGAATTCCTACTTTCATGTAATTTGTTTTTTTAATTATTCTGTTGGTCTAACACACAAAGTAAACAAAAAAGAAAGAAAATTAAAGTATTATTTTATAAATATTAATTTGTTTTGGTATAAATAACTTCAGCAGCTTTGTCTGATGCACCACTTTCACCAAGAATCTCACGCATTTCCTTATAATTGTTCAGCATATTTTGTCTGTACCTCTGTACATGGAGCAGCTGTCCCAATTCCCTACGCACATTGTCGACTGTAAAAGAATTAGCAAAATATTCTTTTACTATCTCACGCCCGCAAATGAGATTTACAAGAGAAATATATGGCGTATGTAAAATATTTTTGAAAGCCCAGCTTGAAAGTTTAGGTGCCGCCACACGATAACAAACAACCTGCGGAACATCTAATATTGCAGTTTCAAGAGTAGCCGTACCTGAAGTTACAAGAGCAGCATCCGACTGTGCAAGGATACGATATGTTTGGTCAAAAAGTACAACAGCGCCCGAGTTTGATTTAATATATTTTTCATAGAAGTCCGGAGTTATTCCAGGTGCTCCCGCAATAATAAACTGATACCCATCAGCATAACTTAAAACTGACTCCAACATTGAAGGCAGATTGTCTGCAATCTCCTGTTTTCGACTACCTGCTAGTAAGGCAATTATCGGCTTGTCCTGAAGATTATTTGATTCTATAAAATCATTAAATGTTTCATCTTTATGACTCCTATTAACAATTGCGTCAACCGTAGGATTTCCTACATAATGAACATCATACTGATGTTTTTTAAAGAAATTGACTTCAAATGGCAGTATACATAACATCTCGTCAACATACTTTTTAAACGATCTCACTCGATATTCTTTCCATGCCCATACTTTCGGTGAGATATAATAATAAACAGGTAATTTAAGTTGCGTTTTTACATACTTTGCTATTTTCAGGTTAAAACCGGGATAATCAACAAGAATAACAGCGTCTGGATTATACTCTGCGATATCTCTTTTACAGAATGAAAGATTTCTTAGTATCGTCCTCCCATTCATTATCACCGGAATGAATCCCATGAAAGCCATTTCACGGTAATGTTTTACAAGTGAACCTCCGACGGTTTTCATGAGATCACCACCAAAGAAGCGAAAGTCAGCATCCTTATCCAACTTCTTTAGTGAATGCATCAGATTAGATGCATGCAAATCACCCGACGCCTCGCCAACTACTAAATAATATTTCATAATTAAACCCTTTTATTTGAAAACAAAAAACAAATGATTAAAGTTTTAATTGATGATTAAAGTTCAAACAATTGATTAAGTACAGCCTTATTATTAAGATAAAACTCTTAGCTAAAGTTCCAATTTTTTCAAAGAAGTAATAAGTTCATGCGCTGTCATATCAATTTTAACAGGGACAACAGCTGCGTAACCATTTGCCAAAGCCCATTCATCATTATTCTCATTGTCAGCTTCCCAATTTTCGAAATTACCTGTCATCCAAAAAACGTCTCTTCCACCACCATCCTTAGAACGATAATATTCATTGATCCACTTTCCCTGAGTTTGTGTAGTAATTTTTATGCCATTCACTTCACCCTTCGGAACATTCACATTCAGACAAATACCTTTAGGCAGTCCATCATTTAAAATATTTTCTGCCAATTTACGTGCAACGATTGCAGTTCCATCAAAGTTAGCATCAGGAGTAAAGTCACACAAAGACATAGCAATTGACGGAATATCAAATACACAACCTTCAAGAGCTGCTGCAACCGTACCTGAATATAAAACACTTATCCCTGCATTAGAACCATGATTGATACCTGAAACTAACAGATCAGGTTTACGGTCAAGAAAAATATTAAGAGCAAGCTTTACACAATCGACCGGCGTTCCATTACACATATATGCAGTTAGATTTTCCTCTTTATGATAAATTTTTGCTCGCAATGGATGGATTGTTGTAATAGCACTTGACATACCAGAACGGTGAGAATCTGGTGCAAATACAACAATCTCTCCTAAACCTTTCATAGCTTTTGTTAATTCAGCTATCCCTTTAGACTGATATCCATCATCGTTAGTTATAAGAATCAACGGTTTTTTTTCACTCATTATATTTTGAATTTTATTTTATAAATTTCTTGAGTTCTAATTTTTGAAGTGCAAATATAAAGAAAATCAGTCAGTATGCCATAATGGGAAAACTTGCCATACATTCAAGTTTTTAAATTTGTTTGAAATATAATAACTTTTTAATAACTTTGATTGTTTATAAACAAGTCTATTTTATCATAACAAAAATTAATATGAAAAAATTATTAAACATAGTATTGTTATTGGTCATTTCCCCGTTATTTATTTTATCACAGGAGGTACGACCGGTTAAAAATGTTATAGTGATGATTCCTGATGGAACATCTATCGGAGTTTATTCTGCTGCAAGATGGTTTAAGCACTACAATGGATTAGGTGAGGGGTTAAATATTGATCCTTATATTTCAGGAACGGTTACTACATTTTCTTCCAATGCACCTATCGGAGATTCTGCGCCTACAGGATCAACATACGCTACAGGCGTTTTACAGCAAGCCGGTAATGTTGCAATTTACCCAGAGGTTTCTGATAATGACATTTATGAAGTTGACTCGAAACGAACATATCAGCCTGCAGCTACAATCCTGGAGGCTTCAAAAATAGAAAAGAATAAAGCAGTAGGACTTGTTGTTACGTGTGAATTTCCTCATGCCACGCCTGCTGATTTTTCGTCACACTATTACTCAAGAGCTAACTATGAGGCAATAGCACCACAAATTGCATATCAAAATCTGGATGTTATGTTTGGTGGTGGCAATGATATTCTAACTGATGATATTAAGCAACATTTTAGTAACAGTGGCATTGCACTGATTCAAAATGACAAAAATGCACTTATGAACTTCAAAGGAGATAGCAAAGTATGGGCTCTTTTTGGTGAAAGAGCATTGCCCTATAATATTGACAGAAATCCCGACGTTGTACCATCTCTGGCTGAAATGACAAATAAAGCCCTTGAAATACTCTCTAAAAAAGAAAACGGATTCTTTTTGATGGTTGAAGGTAGTCTGGTAGACTGGGCTGCTCACGCAAATGATGCTGCAACAATAATTAATGAATTTATTGCATTTGATGATGCAGTAGGAGAAGTGTTAGAGTTCGCAAAAAATGATGGAAACACAGCAGTTGTAATCTTGGCAGACCATGGGAACAGTGGATTTTCAATAGGAACAAGAAACTGTCTCGGATATGAGAAACTTTCAATAGATCAACTGTTTGAAACAGTTTCAGGTATTAAATTAAGTGCAAATGGACTTGAATCTATTTTAATTAAAACTAGTCCTGACAGAATCAAGACCGAATTCAAGAATTATACAGGAATAGATATTACAGATGAGGAACTTCAGACTTTATTATCTTCCAAGAACTATCATGAAGGAGATTATACTAAGGTTGGAACAAGTGGAAACATGGCACACAATATAGTGAATATTATGAATTCACATATGTGTTTCGGATTCACAACAGGTGGACATACCGGTGAAGAAGTACTAATCTCTTCATACCACCCGCAGGGTGACACACCTAAGGGACATATGACCAATATTCAGGTGAATGAGTATTTACAAAAGGTGACTGGACTCGATAGTAGTTTGCAGGATCTTTCTGATAGAATCTTTGCAAAACATACAAATGTTTTCGAAGGCATGAAATTAAGTATTGACAACAGTAATCCCAAATTCCCAATTCTTAAAATTAAGAACGGTAAAAAGACTCTTGAATTAAATGCCTTTTCCTCTATTGGGAAGCTTAATGGCAAAGCGTTTGATATAGGATCAGTTGTAGTTTATATCGATAAGAATGAAACCTTTTATCTCCCTGAAAACCTTAGAGATAAATTAAACTAATTATTTTTCATTAGTAGCGATATTACCTTGAAACGAAATTGGCTGGCGGTTGACATCAGTTATGCTCAGCCGCCCGGTTCCGTTTTGAAAAATGTCAAAATTAAATACAACCTGGCGATCAAGGTCATTAATAAGAATATTTACCAACCAGTTTCCGCTCTTTTTTCCAGGGTTAACCTTATACACAAAATCAGTGCTCGTAAAATTATAACCGCCCTCACGTGGATCCATTGACGCACTGTAAGCCCTCCCATAATATGGCAAATAAGCTCTAACTGTATCCTCAGAGACTTTTACATCATAATATGGAGAAAGATAAATTGATTTAAAACCAGTAGGGTAAGCATACGTAGCTTTAAAGGTAAAGTTAGGCACTTCTAGAGCATTCTCTATTTCCTCAGCAAATTGTGCTTTTTCTGCTGCTGTCTGTGAACTTCCACAAGCAAGCAAGATAAAGTTAGCGAGGAGTAAAAACAGTATGTTAAAAGTAAATTTTCTCATAAAAATCCTCTTTAATTATTTAATGTTATTGATACACTTACAGATACTATTTACCTGATAATCAAAAACAGTTAGAATATAAACAAATAAAAAGCAAATATTGTTTTAAGATTTAGTCTATTAAAAAAGTTTGAGGAAAATAATGCGAAAGATAAAAAAGCATTAATAAAAACATCATTGAATATGCAAGATAAATATCATTCCGAGATGTTGTTTTAGCAAAAAGATAAGAACAAAGAAAAGAGAAAAGAATTACGGAGAAAATTATAAAGAAAAGAGACTCTTTCCAATAAACTATCTGTAATAACAGCATTATGACTATAAGGTAAACAACAAACTGCATCAAATTAAGAGTTACCACTCTATCTCGTAAATACTCTTTTATACTAAGAATAATATTTAGAATAATGAAAATTGCGATAAATACAATTGCTAACCATTCAAATATGGTATATTTAGGTATATCAGGAATAGAAAATTTAATGAAATAGCTTATAGGATTTAAGAACCCATCTATATCATTCAAAACAAAATAAAAAGAAAACAGTGTTATATAAACAAGAAAAGCTCCAAACAGAGAAGATAAAAGAGAGTGCAACTGAGGACCACGCATCGATCTTTCACCTCTCCACCATAAAGGTATCAAAACAAGTGCATAAATTTGAAAAAGTGAAGCAACAGCTATAAGAATAGATGATCGGAAAGAATAAAGATATGAATCCGGCTTCTGGTAAGAATCAAGTAAAGGAATAAAAGAAAAAATGATAAAAATTATAGCTATATAATTGCCCGACATAGACAAAAAATAAGGATGTAGACTTAAGAAAAATAAAGGTAATGTGAATGGCAAGTTGGAACGAGAACGAACGATACTATATCTGTTGTTAATTTTAAAAAAGAGCCATGATATAATAATTACTGAAATCGTGGAAGCAAAGAACGATACTAAAGGGTTATCAAAAAAATGTGCTATAGGGTTCCAAAGAAAATTATCACCTGTTATATCAATCTCCGGCAGTCCGCCTTTGAGATAGAGAAAGGCCCTCATTCCAATAACAAAGAAGGTTGTGAGTGTAATTACTAAACGCCCCTCAACGAAATTTTCACGAAAAGATTTAACAACAGGATGCATTAGCTGATTATTTAAATGCCAAATTAAAGATCGAAACCAATATCTTTCCTGAAATAACTTTTATCAAAATTTATTTTACGAACATTTTTATAGGAAGTTTCAAGTGCTTCATTAATACTATTGCCAAAAGAAGTAACTGACACCACGCGCCCGCCGTTTGTAATTACTTTACCATTAAGCGAAGTAGTTCCGGCATGAAAAACAGTGCTATCCAATATCGTATTTAAACCTGATATAACTTTACCTTTTTCATAAGTACCGGGGTATCCACCCGAAACCATCATTACGGTTGCAGCACATCTGTCATCTATTTCCAGCTGCTTCTGATCTAACGTCTCTGTTGTAACACCTATAAAAAGCTCCAGAAGATCTGATTTAATTAATGGCATAACTACCTCTGATTCAGGATCTCCCATACGCACATTATATTCAATCACCTTAGGCTCTCCATCTACATTAATCAACCCAAGAAAAATAAAACCTTTATAGTCTATACCCTCTTTCTTAAGTCCTTCAACAGTAGGTTCAACAATTTTAGTTCTCACTTTTTTCATAAACTCATCATCAGCAAAAGGCACGGGGGATACTGCTCCCATTCCACCGGTATTTAAACCTGTATCACCTTCACCAATACGTTTATAATCCTTTGCTATCGGTAATATTTTAAATGAAATCCCATCAGACAAAACAAAAACAGAGCATTCAACTCCTGATAAAAACTCTTCTATAACTACCTTTTTACCTGCATTTCCAAATTTACCATTAAGCATTTCCCAAAGCATCTGCTTTGCTTGGTTAACATCATCCAATATCAATACACCTTTGCCTGCAGCCAATCCATCTGCTTTTAGAACATAAGGTGCCTGTAAAGAGTCGAGAAAAGAATTGCCATCCATAATATTTTCCAGTGAAACTGTTTTATAGCGCGCTGTAGGGATATTATGACGATTCATGAATTTCTTGGCAAAATCTTTACTCCCTTCAAGTTGTGCACCTTCTCGGGAGGGACCAATCACAGCAATATGACAAATATCTTCGTCTTCGTGAAAAAAATCATAAACTCCTTGAACAAGTGGATCTTCGGGACCTACGACAATCATATCAATATCGTGGCTTAAACAGAATGCTTTCATTGATGCAAAATCAATTACACTAAAAGGAACATTGGTTCCAAGCATAGCAGTCCCCGCATTACCCGGAGCTATATACAAATTGTTTAAATAACTGCTCTTTCGTATTTTCCAAGCCATAGAGTGCTCCCGGCCACCGGATCCAAGAATAAGGACATTCATAAAATATATAAATTTGTTTAGAATTATATACAAAGCTACTAAAAAAAATCAAATTAAAAGATGAGTTCAATTAAAATGGAGTTATTGTTATCTTTGTAATTCGGTAATTTTGTTTCTCCTCTGAAATAAAAATAAATCAGCTTTGTCGAAAATAATTTCAATTTAAAATATAATGAGCAAAAACAGAATATGTTCCCTTTTTGGAATAAAATATCCAATAATACAAGCCGGTATGGTATGGTGCAGCGGCTGGAAACTTGCATCGGCAGTCAGCAACTCCGGAGGATTGGGTTTAATTGGCGCAGGATCAATGCATCCTGAGACTTTACGAGAACATATTCAGAAATGTAAAAATGCTACAGAAAAACCATTTGGAGTAAATATACCTCTTATGTATCCTCAAATAGAGGAAATAATGCAGATAGTTACAGAAGAAAAAGTTCCAATTATCTTTACATCAGCGGGTAATCCAAAAACGTGGACATCGCGACTTCAAGAAAAAGGTATTTTAGTAGTACATGTGGTGTCAAGTTCCAAGTTTGCTATAAAAGCCACTGACGCTGGAGTTGATGCGATTGTTGCTGAAGGTTTTGAAGCGGGAGGCCATAACGGAAGAGAAGAGACTACAACATTTACGCTCATACCTCAGGTAAGAAAAGTTACTGATTTGCCATTAATGGCCGCCGGAGGAATTTCATCGGGCGAATCAATGGCCGCCGCATTTGCATTAGGTGCAGAGGGAGTTCAAGTAGGCACACGATTTGCGCTGACTGTAGAAAGTTCTGCCAGTGATGCTTTTAAGCAAAAGTGTATTACCTTAAATGAAGGCGACACCTTACTTTCATTAAAGAAATTAACTCCTGTACGTTTAATTAAGAATGATTTTTATCAGCAGGTTCAAAAAATGGAGGATGAAGGGGCGACAGCTGAAGAATTGCAGGTTTTTTTGGGAAAAGGACGATCTAAAAGAGGAATTTTTGAGGGAAATCTTTCAGAAGGTGAACTAGAGATTGGACAAATAGCATCAGATATCAGAAAAATTATTCCTGCTTCTATGGTTGTAAAAGATATGATATCTGACTACAATAAGACTTTAAATAATTTATCGGAAAAAACTTTTTAATCATGCATAAAACTTCTTTTTACACTTTACTAATTATTATATCTTTTTCTATTAATGCTGTAGCCCAATCTGAAAGCCCTTTCACTCTGGAACAACTGATTCCCGGTGGTATTGAATACAAGAAATATTCTCCACAAATAGCTGTTCAGTATCAATGGAGTGGTAACAGTCTTACAGCAACAAAAAACGATTCTGTTTGGATTTATGATAACCCCGGAAAAATTAACGAAAAGAGATTTCTTTTTGCTTACAGCGACATTCAGAAGCAACTAGAAGAGAATACTAATAAAATAAACTCAATCACATTTTCACCTAAAATAGATCCTCTTCTGCGATTTTACACGTCAAACGGAACTGGAATTTATGATTACGATAAAAAAACAGTTACTGCCTATTTTAACTATCCAAAATCGAGTAAAAATCACATTATATCGCCAGATAATGAATTCAGTGCTTACACAAAAGATAATAACCTTTTCCTTTTGGATAAATATGGAAATGAAAAACAAATTACAAATGAGATTTGCAGAGATATCATAAGCGGTCAGTCCGTTCACAGAAACGAATTTGGCATCAACAGCGGAATCTTCTGGTCTCCCATTAGCGATAAAATAGCTTTCTACCGTATGGATGAAACAATGGTCACCTCCTACCCGATTGTTGATATGTCCACAAGAACGGCCGAAGAAAAATCTATTAAATACCCAATGGCAGGAATGAATAGTCATCAAGTAACAATTGGGATATTCGATATAAACAGAGAGGAGGTCACTTTCCTTAAAACAGGAACACCTGATGATCACTACCTTACAAACATTTCATGGAGCCCCGACGGCAAGCATATTTATGTAGCTGAACTTAACAGGGAACAAAATCATATGAAACTAAACAGGTATAATGCTGTAACCGGTGATTTTGAGAAAACATTATTCGAAGAAAAACATACTAAATATGTTGAGCCTCAAAACCCTCTATTATTTATTAAAAACGAGCATGATAAATTTATTTGGCAAAGCAATAGAGACGGGTACAATCATCTTTATCTGTATGACAGTTCGGGTAATCTTATAAAACAACTTACGTCTGGAAGTTTTGAAGTGACCGATGTTGTTGGTTTTGATAACAATGGCAGCAATCTTTATTTTATATCAACTAATCCTTCCCCTCTTGATCGTCATATTTATAGCGTGAACTTGAAGAATGGTAAAACTACTAAGCACAGCACAATGTCGGGAATACACTCTGCCACTCAAAGCTTATCAGGAAGATATCTTATTGATCGCTATTCCGCTCACGATAATCCGGGACAGATTAATTTGATAGATACCCGTAATCAAAAATCAGAACCTCTTTCCTATGCTATTAATCCATTTGAAGGGTATAATATACCTACTGTGGAAATAGGAACAATAAAAGCTGATGATGAAGAGAATGACCTTTACTATAGGTTGATTAAGCCAGCCGATTTCGATGAAACAAATAAATACCCCGTTATTGTTTATGTTTATGGCGGACCTCATTCTCAAATGGTTAGCAACCGTTGGCGATATGGTTCAGGTGGATGGGAAATGTATATGGCTCAAAAGGGCTATCTGGTTTTTGTGCTGGACAACCGAGGTACTGCCTATAGAGGTTTTGATTTTGAGAATATAACACACAGGCAACTAGGAATTGAAGAATCAAAAGACCAGATGAAGGGTGTAGAATTCCTGAAGTCACTACCCTATGTGGATTCAAACAGAATGGGAATCCATGGTTGGAGCTACGGCGGTTTTATGACAATAAACATGCTACTTCGCTATCCTGATGTATTTAAAGTAGGTGTTGCAGGCGGACCGGTAATCGACTGGCATTATTATGAAGTAATGTATGGCGAAAGATATATGGATCGCCCACAAGAAAATCCTAAAGGTTATGAAGAAACTAGTTTACTTAATAAAGTTGATAAGCTCCAGTCGAGATTGCTTATAATACATGGCGATGAAGACAATACAGTGGTTATGCAGCACAGTTCTTTGTTTATCAATGCTTGTATAAAGGCAGGAAAGCATCCTGATCTGTTTATTTACCCGGGTCACGAACATAATATGATTGGACCTGATCGTGTTCATCTGCATGAACACATCACACGTTACTTTGATGATTTTATTAATGTAAATTGAAGGTCGCTGAAAACTTACTATCTTTGTAGATATTATGCAATATAAACTTTTTCCGTCTGAACGGTTCTCTTTTTTCAGCCTCAGCAGCGGTAGCTGTGGCAATTGCTATTATTTAGGGAACTCATACTACGGAATACTAATAGATGCCGGGATTGGACCACGTGTCATAAAAAAAAGACTGGCAGAGCACGGAGTAAACCTTACATCAATAATGGCTGTTCTTATTACACACGACCATTTTGATCATATCAAATCTGTTGGACATCTCGGTGAGAAATTGCACATCCCAATTTATGCCACTCGCGATGTACATAAAGGAATAAAAAAAAACCCGCTTATACATAACAGCTTAAACGGGTCAGCCAAATATATAGAAAAAGGCAAAGCTTTTCAAATTGAAGACTTTAGAATAACTCCATTTGATGTACCACATGATAGTAACGATAACGTGGGTTATTACTTGGAGTTTGGAGGTCAAAAAATGACTTTAGTCACTGATGCAGGTGCTATTACTGATGAAGTCGCAAATTATATCTGCAAAGCAAATCAGCTGGTTATTGAGAGTAATTACGACGAGGAGATGCTCCAAAACGGACATTATCCTAAACACCTGAAACAAAGGATAACTTCCGGGACCGGTCATTTAAGTAATCGCCAAACAGCAGAGTTTATAGCTAATAATTTTTCATCTGAACTTCGCAATATTTGGCTCTGCCATTTGAGTGGTGATAATAATAACCCTCAACTAGCATTCAACACTACAAGAGATCAGTTGTCTCTTAAAGGAATTGAAGTAGGACAGCACGTTAACCTGCATGTTCTTGAAAGAAATGTCTTATCAGCAAAAATTGAATTCTAAACCTAATGTCTCCCGCACCTGTACTACTATTTACCTATAACCGTCCTTCACATACACGGCAAACTCTTGAGGCTTTGATGAACAATAGTCTCTGTAGTGAAACAGAGCTCTACATCTTTTCTGATGGATACAAAGATGATTTTGACAAAAAGGATGTACTCGAAGTACGCAAACTTATTCACACAATTGATAGTTTTAAGGATATCCATATAATCGAGAATGATCAAAACCTAGGACTTGCGAAGAATATAATTGAAGGCGTTACCCGGATAATTAATGAATATGGAAAAGTTATAGTCCTAGAGGATGATCTGATTACAGCACCCTATTTCCTCACTTTTATGAATGATGCTTTAAATATATTTAAAGATGAAGAAAAAGTAGGTCATATTCATGGATTTTGTTTCCCGATAAATGGACTCCCGGAGTCTTTTTTGATTAAGTGGACCGGTAGCTGGGGCTGGGCAACATGGAAAAGAGCATGGGATAAATTTAACCCGGAAGGACAAGAATTGCTCAATGAGATAAAGAGACGAAGACTTACTAGGCAGTTTGATTTTAACGGGAAATATCCATACACACGGATGCTAAAAAGACAGATTAACGGTAAAAACGACTCATGGGCAATCAGATGGAATGCAACACTTTTCTTAAATGATATGTTATCACTTAATGCCGGAAGATCTCTAGTACAAAACATTGGTTTTGATGGTAGCGGTATTCATAGTGGCAGTGATGAAATATATAGTACTGATCTTTTTAAAGATAAACTAAGTATTGATATCGCGGAGACAATTGAAGACAAGAGTGCAAGAAAAGCATTTGTAAAATATTATGGACTCACTAATTCATTTAGAGCAAAAGCAAAAAGAAGGATAAATAGATTTTTAAGAAGTAGATAGGTTATGAATATCCTAATTATCAGTAAATCAGACATGCATGGAGGGGCAGCGATTGCTGCATACCGACTAATGAACGCTTTGAAATCTGAAGGTGAACACGTTAGCATGATAGTTTGCGATAAAAAATCTAACAATCCGGATGTAACAAAGGTTGGAAATAAAATTAATAACCAATGGAACTTTTGCAGAGAAAGGGGTATAATCTTTCTTAAGAACCGACTTTCAAAAAAAAATCTATTTGATGTGTCTGTTGCAAATACCGGTGTGTCAATTACAGAGCTTGACGAATTCAGAAATGCTGATGTAATTCACTTGCACTGGATAAATCAAGGAATGCTGTCACTTATAGAGATAGATAAAATCCTTAAATCAGGAAAAAAAGTCATTTGGACAATGCATGACATGTGGCCTTTTACCGGCATTTGTCACCATGCAGCAGGTTGTAATCATTATGAAAAATCTTGCGGGATGTGCCCATATTTAACAAATCCCTCTGATAACGATCTTTCGAATTATATCTTTAAAAAAAAGAAGAAGATTTATGCTAATGGTAACATTACTTTTGTAGCATGCAGTGAATGGTTAATGAGATTGGCACAGAAAAGTCCCCTTACTCAAAATCATCAGGTCATTTCTATACCTAATCCTATTGATACTGAATTATATCAACCTATGGATAAATATCTAATTCGTAAAAAGCTTAATTTTCCAATTGATAAAAAGTTAATACTATACGCTGCTGCAAAAGCTTCTGATTATAGAAAAGGCACTGAATATTTAGTAAATGCTTCAAACTTAATTACAGCTGATAATCACGACAAACTACAATTGCTTATAGTGGGGGATCAGGGTGCTGAACTCGTGAAGCAACTTACTATTCCAACAAAGTGTTTAGGCTATGTTGACTCACATAAAATGCCGGAATTATATAATGCGGCTGATGTGTATATTACTCCCTCTTTGCAGGAAAATCTACCAAACACAATAATGGAAGCTATGTCTTCGGGTACACCCTGCGTGGGGTTTAATATAGGCGGCATTCCCGAAATGATTGAACATAAGTCAACCGGATACTTAGCAAAATATAAAGATACCGAAGATTTAGCTAAGGGCCTTAATTGGATTCTTTTTGAAGCCAACACAGAAACTCTATCTGCAAACGCCCGAAAGAAGGTGCTGAATTCGTACAGACAAAATAAAATCGCAAAGTTGTACAAAAGTATTTATGAAGAGTAAAAACAGAATAACCAACCAAGCTCATTGGGATGAATATTGGGAAAATTATCAATATGATAAAATTCCTGATAAAGTAGTTTTCAAAAAATTTATGCCTTTACTAATTAAGGGTAAAAGCTTTATTGAAATAGGCGGATTCCCGGGTCTATTTTCTGCTTACTTTTATAAACATGGGGTTAAGGATGTAACATTACTAGACTTCCATCTAAATAAAGATATAGTCAGAAACCTCGAAATGGCCAATAATTTACCTTCTAACAGCATTAAATGTATCCATACCGATTTCTTCACTTTTGAGTCGAAAAAAAAATATGATATAGTGTTTTCATCAGGTTTTATTGAACATTTCGAAGATACAGAGGATGTAATCGATCGCCATATTAGTCTTCTGTCAGAAAATGGACAACTTCTTATTGTAATTCCAAATTTTCTGGGATTAAACGGAAAGATTCAAGAGAGATTTGATAAACAAAATTTAGATTCACATAATTTGAATTCAATGGAAATTCCTTATCTCGAAAACATCATGAATAAATTTAATCTAAAAGATTTAACAATTGAATATATTGGGAAACCGATGCTATGGTTAGAACCTAAACCAAAGAATAAAAACGCACGAAATTGGATACAAAAACTTAGCTATATTGTAAAACTATTTCCTGTTAAAGGAAAATTTTTATCACCATTTATTGCCATTTATGCCCGAAAATGAAAAAGTTATCTGTTATAACCGTGACCTTCAATGCAGAGCAAACTCTGGAAAGGACTTTGAAAAGTGTAAGTTCACAATCTTATCCTGATATCGAACACATAATCGTTGATGGCAAGTCGTCAGACAACACCATTGAACTGGTTCAAAAATATAAGAATAATAAAATAAAATGGATTAGTGAACCCGACAAAGGACTATATGATGCTATGAACAAAGGCATTAATTTTGCAACTGGTGAATATCTCTGCTTTTTGAATGCAGGAGACACTTTTTTTGCTTCTGACACAGTGGAGTTAATTATGCAATCAGCCAATTCTGCTGATATAATTTATGGAGAGACAGCAATTGTTGATGATAGCGAAAAGTTTCTTCATATGAGGCATTTAAAAGCACCAAAAAAACTTACATGGAAAAGCTTTAAACAAGGTATGCTGGTATGTCATCAGGCATTTATTGTGAAACGAGAAATTGCTGAACCCTACGATCTTAATTATCGTTTCTCTTCCGATTTCGACTGGTCGATCCGTATGCTGAAGAAGTCTAAATTTATTACAAACACTAATCTTATATTAATTAACTACCTAAATGAAGGTATGACAACCGCCAACCGGAAAAATTCTCTTAAAGAAAGGTATAAAATAATGGTAAAACATTACGGCAGTTTATCCACAATTTTACACCATATCTGGTTTCTTGTACGGTTTGTTATTAGCTAAATAAATAAACAGCATTCAACTAAAATATAACAACTTCCTATTTTAGTAAAAATAATAATTTAAGTGTAAGGCGACATAATAATGAAAAGAAGAAAATTAAAGCTTGAAGAACTAAACCGAATAAATGTGGAAGAGTTTCGGATGGCTAAAAAAATTCCACTTGTAGTGGTACTCGATAATGTTAGGAGTCAAAACAATATTGGCTCTGTTTTTCGAACATCTGATGCTTTTATAGTAGAGAAAATCATACTCTGTGGCATTTCGTCAACACCCCCAAATACAGAGATACATAAAACTGCTCTTGGAGCAGAAGATTCAGTTGAATGGGTATATTTCAAAGATACAATATCTGCTTTGAATATGTTAAAACAGGAAGGATATATAGTATATTCAATTGAACAAGCTGAAAATAGTCAGTCGCTGGAATCTATACAGCTAAATAAGAACAATAAGTACGCCGTTATTTTAGGACATGAAGTGCATGGCGTTGATCAAAACGTGGTAAACGCTTCAGATGGTTGCATAGAAATTCCTCAATTCGGAACAAAACACTCACTCAATGTTTCTGTTACTGCCGGTATAGTAATTTGGGACTTCTTTAAGAAACTCAAATAACAGATTTAATTTTATTGCTATTCTATGTCTTGTTCGTGCTTTCCCATTGTTCCAGCTTAAGAGATTCACCATCAAATTCTGCATAAGAAAACAGTGTTATCCAATCTCCCAAAATCACTACCCGACTATGTTCGGCAATTGGTAAATTTAGTAATATATGACGATGGCCATAGATAAAATAATTTATATCCTGTGTCTCTTTTAATTTTTCCTTTGAAAAACGCACCAGGTATTCATTATCTTCACCAAGATAATCCAATACACCCCCTTTTTTGCGACTACTGCCAGACCATGCATGAGCCAAAGGTATAGTCCATCTGGGATGGATTGCTGAGAAACATTTTCTGAGAAATTTACTATGAAATACTTTTCGAAGAATGTAAAATGATTTAGAATCGTCGCCCAGTCCATCACCATGTGCAAGAAAAAACTTTTTCCCTAAAATATTAACAATCAAAGGTTCAAAATGCAGTATCATACCACACTCCGTTGATAAATAATCCGTAAGCCAGATATCATGATTCCCTATAAAAAAATGCACCTTAACACCAGAATCAGTAATTTCTGCAATCTTCCCAAGAAGTCGAGTAAAACCTTTTGGAACCACATGTTTATATTCAAACCAATAATCAAATATATCCCCCAACAGATAAATAGAATCTGCATCTTGTCTAACATAATCTAGCCAACGACACAGTTTTTTTTCTGCTTCCGGAGAATCATGGTTTGTTTTTGCTCCTAGATGAGCATCGGCAAGAAAATATACTTTTTTGCTCACGTCAACAATTTTTCAGAGTACTATAAATTATCTACAACATTCCCAACTCTAGCATAGCCTCTTCACTCATCATCGACTTATCCCAAGGCGGATCAAAAGTTAGATTAAGATTTACACTGTTAATTTCTTCAATCGACTCAACCTTCATCTGAACATCCATCAGGATGTAATCAGCCGCTGGACATGCAGGTGAAGTGAATGTCATTTCGATAGTGACATTATTGGCTTCATCAATATCCACATCATAAACCATTCCCAAATCATAAATATTTACCGGGATTTCAGGGTCATAACATGTACGCAACATGACTACAATTTTATCTTGTAAGGCTTGTAATTCTTCGTTCATAATCTAATGTTTCTTTATTTAACCGAAATAGAGTTTAATTGTTTAAATTCTTCAGAGGATTCCTTCATCTGCGAAACTAAAAAAACCGTCATCACAAACAATAATATGATCGTACAGCGTTATATCCATCCAACGAGCCGCCTCTTTCAGTTTTTTTGTTATTTGTGTATCCTGAAGACTTGGTCTACAGTTCCCGGAGGGATGATTGTGACCTAAAAAAATTCCGGAAGCGTAATACTTTAAAGCTTCATGAAGGATTAGTCTGACATCAACAACAGTACTGGATATTCCTCCGCGACTCACCAGAATTTCAGCAAGCACTTTATTTGACCTGTCAGTCAGAAGCGCCCAAGTCTCTTCGTGATTCAAATCAGTGAGTTTAGGTACAAACTCCTCATATGCTATTCTTGATGAAGTTATTCTTCTCCGTTGGACTGGTTCACTGGCTTTTCTCCTTCTTCCGATTTCAAGTGCTGCAGTAATCGTTACCGCTTTTGCTTCACCTATACCCTTAAATTTTTTAATTAAATCAGTTACACTAAACCTAGCAAGCTTATTTAGATCGTTATCAGCCTCCTTTAGTATACTCTTACCAAGTTCTACCGCACTTTGTTCGTTATTACCTGAACCAATTAGGATTGCTATTAATTCTGAGTCAGATAATGCTGAAACTCCTTTCAACAATAACTTTTCTCTAGGTCTATCTTCTTCCGCCCATTCCTTTATACTTAACTTACTCATGATGATTGCCTCTCTCTAACGGAACAAATGTACATATAAATTTGTACATATTCACAGACCAATAGTAATTGACTGTTTATGAAATGTTGTATAATATAAGAATCATTAGCACCTTGTTTTAAGATTGCTTATATATCACTTATAGATAGCTTATCTGAATATAAGCTATCTATAAGTAATCTTTAGGTTATCTTTGGATGAAATAGACTGAATTAAATCAAAAAAAGGCTGCCCTTTTGGAGCAGCCCTATCATATAAGTGACAATAAATATCTTAATTATTCTCTAACTCTTTCTACATAAGAACCATTACGGGTGTCAACCTTAATTTTTTCACCAGTATTTATAAAAAGTGGAACTCTCACCTCAGCTCCGGTTTCCATTGTGGCAGGCTTTAATGCATTTGTTGCAGTGTCACCTTTTATTCCCGGTTCTGTATAAGTAACCTCCAGAATCACATGAACAGGCAGTTCAGCTGTAAGAATAGTACCACTATCAGAGTGAATCTGCACATCTACAATATCACCATCTTTAAGGAATTGAACGCCTTCTATCTGTTCACCGGCGATAGGAATCTGTTCAAATGTCTCAGTATTCATAAAGTTGTATCCCATATCATCTTTATATAGATATTGAAATGGCCTTCTTTCTATACGAACCTCATCAATTTTTACTCCCGAGTTGAAAGTTTTATCTAACACCTTGCCGGTTGTAACATTTTTAAGTTTAGTACGTACAAATGCAGCACCTTTACCCGGTTTTACATGAAGAAATTCTATAATAAAGTAATATTGACCGTCCAGGTCGATGCACATTCCGTTCCTGATATCAGCAGTTGTTGCCATAAATATTTGTTATTATCGTACTTTAAGTAATTAGTTGTATCTTAATACAAAAGTAATGATTAACTGCGTAAAAAGCAAATGAATAATCTTTTGGCTTACTGAAAAGTGTACAAATAATTAGCAATGAAGTTCCATAACGCTACTATCGATATAGAAATGGCTTTAGACAAATAGAAATTTAGTTTTAGTTTTTCGTTAAACAGATATATAAAAAGATTATTCAATACGAGTCCGACAATAGAAATCCCGAAAAAAGACAGATATTCACGTCCTACTTCAGTACTGTTACTTTCAAATGTCCAGACTCGGTTTAATATATAATTTGTTGATGCTGCTATTGTAAAACCGATTGTATTCGAAAGAAATTTGTTCCACTTAAACTTCTCCTTACAAATCCAAGTAAAAAGGAAGTCAACAGCTGTTCCTAATAAACCGACAATGCCGAACTTTAAAAATTTAATTAAGAGCTCTATTATCATTCAAAAACAACTTTCTATGTCTTCTCTAATGTTGCAGGACACACTCCTGGAATATTGACAGTTCAATAAAAATATATAACTGTCGTTTATTAAATTCCAAAACTATGACTTTGAAATAGTTTGATAATGTTACAAAATCTGCATTCCATCCAATACCATTTTAATGACAAACAGTACAAATATTACCCACATGGTGGTGGAAATATGTTTCCATTTTCCACTTAATGCTTTCAGTAGCACGTAAGAGAGCATACCAAATACAATTCCCTGTGCTATGCTGAACGCAAAAGGCATCATTACAATAGTAAGGAAAGCGGGTAACGCTTCGGTCATGTCCTCAAAATTAATTCTAACAACTGAGGTAATCATAAATAGTCCTACTAAAATTAATGCCGGTGCTGTTGCTGAAGCAGGTACCATTAAAAACAGCGGAGCAAGAAACAGTGCAAGAAAAAACATTACAGCAGTGGAAAGAGATGTTAATCCTGTTCTACCACCTGCTGCAACACCAGAAGCGCTTTCTACGTATGACGTTACTGTACTGGTACCCAAAACAGCGCCGAAAGCAGTTCCCAATGCATCGGCAAAAAGTGCTTTCTTTATTTGAGGGAAGGTCCCTGACTTATCTACCAAACCTATTTTTGAAGCAACACCTAGCAGGGTACCAATTGTATCAAACAGGTTCACAAATAGGAAAGTAAATACAACAATCAACATATCAAGAGAAAATATATTACCCCACTCAAATTTCATGAAAATAGGAGATATATCAGGAGGCATTGAAATAAAACCACCCTCAGGCATTTGTACCAATCCTAATGTCAGTGCAAAAATAGTTGATACAACTATACCTATTAAAAAAGCCCCGTGTATTTTCTTAAAATACAAAACAGCTGTAAGAACTAATCCCAGAGAAGCAACCCAAACATGAGGGTCATACATAGCTCCCAGAGTGAGCATTGTATTTTCATCCCTAACAACAAGTCCCGCATTTTGTAAACCGAGAAACGTTATAAAAAGACCAATCCCCACCGGAATTGCATTCTTTATTGTACTTGGTATACTTTTAACGATCAATTCACGAACATTAAAAAAGGTAAGTATAATAAATATTATTCCTTCAATAAAGACAGCCGTCAGCGCCATCTGCCACGAGTATCCTAGACCTAATACAACAGAAAATGCAAAAAAGGAGTTAAGTCCCATTCCCGGTGCCTGCGCTATCGGCAAATTAGGTATAAATGCCATAAACAGTGTTCCTAAAACACTTGCAAGAGCAGTTGCGGTAAACAGAGCTGCCTTGTCCATTCCGGATGCACTTAAAACATTTGGATTGACAACCAATATATACGACATCGTAAGAAAAGTAATAACGCCAGCCACTAACTCAGTTCTAACGTTTGTATTGCTTTGTTTTAATTTAAATATCTTTTCAAGCATAGTCTCTCTACTTTATATTAAAAAACCCATTTAGTTGCCAAGGTTGGTATGGCATAAAATTCACTCTCTATAAATTTATTCACAAAATTATAACTCAACTCGATCTCGCTCCCCAATGAAAAATTAGGTGTTATATTATACCATATTTGGGGCTCGCTCAATAAAACAATTTTCTTGCCGCTAGCGTCTTTACCCTCTGTATATGATTTGTCTTCAGTCCATAAATCCATAAATCCACTCAACGAGATTTTGTTGTTTAACAATGAAGCATTCCAAGTAACTGTCCATTGAGCATCGTTGCTAATCTGTTCAAATGCATTTAATTTATATGCAAGATATGTATTCATATAAAAAACGCCCAATTGAAATGGGTATCCAAAACCTGCCAGATATGCACCTGGAATTGAGAATCCCTCCCCTGTTCCTCTCTTCAGACCTAAACCTCCATTGTATTCTATATGTGGCAGAAGTGGAAAGTCTCCTATCTTGAATTCCCTGGCAATTTCGCCGTAAATTAGACCGGGATTACTTTTATTAAAACTAAAATCGAAGTCTACAAACATAAATGTGTTCCCCCATTTATCTGGTTTATAAAATTCAAATGTGGCAGTCAGATAATTAACTTCTGAAACTCCATCACCGTAGAGTGTTTTTCGTGGGTCAAAATGAAGTTGAAGGTTTTGCCCTTGCATTGTAATAAGCGCACAAGAAAGTGCGAGCGTAAGAATGATTTTACGTGACATAAGAAGGTCTTTAAATAAACGTTAATATAATGCGACCGCAAAAGTATTAAATTTATATATAACCGTAATAGGATATCTATACTTTTTTCTTTTTTTATTAAATCTGAAAAACTTAAAGCTAAAATTAGTATTTTTGCTTTTATATAAAAATCAATTAAAACATGGATGGATTAATGAACAGCAACCTAACGGTTTATAATACACTAACCAGAGAGAAAGAGCCGTTTAAACCTCTTCACCCCCCATTTGTGGGGATGTATGTGTGTGGTCCTACTGTCTACAGTGACATCCACCTAGGTAATTGTCGCACATTTATCTCTTTTGACCTGATTTACAGGTATCTTCTTCACTTGGGCTATAAAGTGCGTTATGTCCGTAATATTACAGATGCAGGACATCTTGAAGGTGACAGAGATGAGGGTGATGATAAATTTGCCAAAAGGGCTAAGCTTGAACAACTTGAGCCTATGGAGATTGTGCAAAAATACACTCTTGGTTTCCATGAGGTACTTTCTCTTTTTAATACTCTTCCACCTAGTATCGAACCCACTGCAACAGGTCATATAATTGAGCAGATTGAAATGATCAAAGTAATACTAGATGCAGGATTTGCTTATGAGATTAACGGATCAGTTTACTTTGATGTTGAAAAATATAGCAAGGAGTATGAATACGGGATACTTACCAATAGAAAGCTTGAAGATTTGCTAGAAGGAACTCGTGAACTCAGTGGTCAGGATGAAAAACATGGTCGTCTTGATTTTGCTTTATGGATAGCAGCTAAACCAGAAACACTTATGAAATGGCCTTCTCCTTGGGGAGTGGGGTTTCCGGGGTGGCATATAGAGTGTTCTGCTATGAGTACCAAATATCTTGGTAACACTTTTGATATTCATGGTGGCGGAATGGATCTACAGGCTACTCATCATACAAACGAGATAGCGCAATCCAAAGCGTGCAATAACAGTGAACCTGTTAAATATTGGTTGCACACAAATATGCTGACTGTAAACGGTGTCAGAATGTCAAAATCAGCAGGTAACGGTTTTTTACCTAAAGAGTTGTTTACCGGGGATCACCCTTTACTCGAAAGAGGATATTCTCCTATGACGGTGCGTTTTTTTATGCTGCAATCACATTACCGTAACACACTCGACTTCTCAAATGAAGCGCTTCAGGCTGCAGAAAAAGGATATAAAAAGCTTATTGGTAGTTTTGCCACTCTAGATAAAATTATACCTTCTGATGTTTCTTCAATGAATATAGCTGAACTCGAAAAAAATTGTTATAATGCAATGGATGATGATTTCAGTAGTCCTATATTAATTGCTCATCTTTTTGATGCAGTACGTATTATAAACGCATGCAACGATAAAACTGAAACAATTACAGCAGAAGACCTCAAAAGACTGAAAAGTTTAATGCACAATTTTGTTTTCGATATATTGGGCCTTTTGGATGAAACAAAAAGATTCACTGACAGTAATGTAATTGAAGGATTGATGAGTTTAATCCTTGATATAAGAAAACATGCTCGCGAAAACAAAGACTGGAATACTTCAGATAAAATACGTGATGAGCTCGAGGCTGCAGGAGTAGAGATAAAGGACACCAAAACAGGTGCTGAATGGAGAATATAAAAAGAGTTACTTTTGCTTCAAAAATAGGTGTAATAGCTGCCGCCGCCGGCTCGGCGGTTGGTCTTGGTAATATTTGGCGGTTCCCAAGTCAGACTGCAGACGGTGGAGGTGCAATTTTTATTTTTATTTATATCGGCTGTATACTTTTTTTTGGTATCCCGGTGATGATGAGCGAGTTCATTATTGGTAGAGCTGCTCGTGCAAATACTGCGGGCGTTTTTCATAAACTTGCACCGGGAACTCCTTGGAAATGGATAGGCAGGCTTGGCATACTCACAGGATTTATTATAATGGGTTTTTATATGGTAGTAGCCGGCTGGACGCTTATCTATTTTTTTCAATCAATCACGAGTAATCTACATACTGTTACAGATTTCAGCACACATTTCAACAATATCCTTAATAATCCTCTCCAGCAGGTGCTATGGATGATTATCTTCACATTACTTACTGCATTTTTTGTCATTTCTGGTGTTAGAAAAGGAATTGAACAATCAGCTAAAATTTTTATGCCTCTACTCTTTCTGTTGTTAATAATACTTGCCATAAGATCCATCACACTAGAGGGTGCAGTAAATGGACTGCATTTCCTATTTAAACCAAATATAGAGCATGTTAAACAAACAGTTTTCCTCGATGCCATGGGTCAGGCCTTCTTTTCATTATCAATAGGTATGGGTTGTCTTATTACTTACGGCTCTTATTTTAATAACAATGTTAATCTGACTAAAACGGCTGTTCAAGTCTCTGTTCTGGATACATTAGTTGCAATTCTTGCCGGAGTCATAATATTCCCTGCCGCATTTGCACTCACCTCTAATCCGGATACAATAGTAGGTGATCTGGTTACCGGTGGTCCGGGACTCCTTTTTATTACAATACCGGAACTTTTTAATCAAATGCCTGCTTCAATGGCTTGGTCTTCTATGTTTTTTTGTCTTTTAGCGTTGGCGGCTTTAACTTCTACTATATCGTTAATGGAAGTAGTTACTATTTATCTATACGAAGAATATAAAATATCGCGCAGAAAAAGCACTGTGATTGTGACGATAGGAGTAATTATTCTTGGAATAATTTCATCTTATTCTTCTTCATTCTTCAATTTTCTGGATATGGCTTCTGCTAAATATATGTTGCCGGTTGGTGGGTTATTTATAAGTATATTCGTGGGTTGGTACTTGAACAAGCAATTGATTGCTGCCCAAATTACCAATGAGGGGAAGCTAAAATTTAGTGTGGGATTTTTAAAGTTCTATATCTTTCTTTTACGATACGTAGCCCCAATTGCAATATTATCAATATTCATTTATGGTTTAATTGGATAATCACTAAAACAATATAAAAGTGTAGTGTATATGTAAAACTTACGGTTTAAAATATTATTTTTGTTTTAAAATTCCATTATCATAATGCAATTTCAATATAAAATTCAACCACCGGGAACTGTACGAACAACTATTCAGCTTCCGGCTTCAAAAAGTATAAGCAACAGGGCTCTCATCCTTAACGCATTGTGCCTCAGCTCTGCACCAATCAAAAACTTATCTGATTGTGATGACACAAAGGTTTTGGTAGATGCTTTCAACTCTGATTCAAACCAATTCGATATTAAAGCTGCCGGGACAGCAATGCGGTTTCTTACTGCTTTTTTAGCAGGGATGGAAGGCGAATGGATAATAAAAGGAACTAAAAGAATGCACCAACGCCCTATTCATCCTTTAGTTGAAACTCTTACTGCTCTGGGTGCTGAGATAGAATATCTTGAAAAAGAGGGATTTCCTCCTTTAAAGATAAAGGGCAAAAAGTTAAAAGGTGGAGAGGTTTTTTTGTCTGGAAATATAAGCTCACAATTTATTTCTGCCTTATTGATGGTTGCTCCATTAATGGAGACTGGTCTTATTATGCATATCGAAAAAGAGATCGTTTCAAAACCATATATTAATCTAACTATTGATATGATGGCTAAATGTGGTGTGCATGCCAAATGGAAAGGAAACGATATTACAGTTAAACCTCAAGTTTACAAAGCAGTAGATATGGTGGTTGAGGCGGACTGGACTGCAGCTTCGTACTGGTACGAAATTGTTTCATTACTACCGGGTTCAGAGATAAAATTACTTGGGATTAATAAAGATAGTATGCAGGGTGATTCAAATGTTGCTAACCTTTTTATTGACTTTGGAGTGACAACCGAATTTATCCCAGACGGAATCATTATTCGTAATCAAAAGAAAAAAACAAAAAAGTTCTTTCATAATTTTATAAACGAACCCGATCTTGCACAAACTTTTGCTGCAACTTGTTGTTTTAAAAATGTTCCCTTCTTGTTTTCTGGCATTCAAAGTCTAAAAGTAAAGGAAACTGATCGGGTGCATGCTTTAATAAATGAACTTAAAAAACTGGGATTTATACTCAAGGAAAATGAAATTGGTATGCTCGAGTGGGATGGCCTACGAGGTACACCTGAAAATGAGCCTGCCATTGATACTTATGATGATCATAGAATGGCAATGTCTTTTGCACCGGGTGCCATTGCTAATCAATCTATAATAATAAATGATCCGAATGTGGTATTTAAGTCATATCCAAAGTTTTGGGAAGATTTAAAACATGCCGGATTTATAATTGAAGAAAGGAAATAATATT
>CAZAFR010000029.1:0-14161 GCA_964484665.1 uncultured Proteiniphilum sp.
AAGAACAACCTGTATCTCCGCCGTATAGGGCAGATGCTATTGTACAGTTTGAAACGCCGTCATATAGATTTGTTCGTGGACGACTTTCGCATGTGCCGCTACATCTTACTACAGCTATCTTTTTTACAGCAACCGGCGCTTTTTGTCCTAGTATGTCTGCAACGTGGTCCATAGTAGCCTGACCGCCAACAGGGCAGAACAGATTATCCAAAGTCTCTGCTTTAACACAGGCAGCTGCAAAGGATGCACACCCGGGAAAGCCACAACCACCACAGTTTGCGCCAGGTAAAGATTCTTGAACTTCCTCTATGCGAGGATCCTCTTCTATCTTAAATTTTTGTCCCACCACATAGAGTATTGCAGCGCTTCCAGCGCCAATAACTCCAAGGGTTGCAACGGCAGTTAGTAATACACTCATATTATTAATTTGTTTTTTTAATATTGAATTTAAACGTATTAGCCATTTTATTTCTAAACAGATACAGGATTAAATAATAGGGCACCAAAGCAATTATTGAGCTTAATGCTGCTTCAGTCTCACTTAGCTTAAAATAGTTTAAAGATAATATCAGGGTTAAAATTAATATTATAAGTGGGATCACAAATGCCCAAAGAACGGCACTGTAGCCCATAGATTCTTTACCTTCGATAATTACTTTCTCTTTTTCGTAGAATTGGCCTGATGAGTCTGAGATGTTAACAAGCTTTTCTTTTGAATCGGCGGCCATGCATGCTCCTTTGGCATGACATGCACTGCATGCCGACTTTTGAACAATACGGACAGTTATTTGATCGCCGCTTATTTTCTCGATAATTCCTTCGTGCTCAATCATGAAGCCAAGTGAAATAAATCTTTACTTAAAGCTGTTTTAAAAACGACAGCAAAGTTAAGGATTATTTTCGTGAATATTAAAAATATTGTTGAACATAATACGTGTCTTTGTTGTTTAAGTATGCTTAAAAAGTCAATTCTGAAAACTAATTAATTCTGAAAACTAATAAATAGAGCTTGTCGATGTGATACTATTAAATGATATAACCAATATTCAACACGAACTTTTCCTATACTATTTTGTTCAAAAGTTTTAGTGTCATCTTGATAAACTTATTATTTAAAACATTTTAATATTCTAATCCTTATGATATTCGATATTGACATTATTCGCAAAGTATATGAGCTACTACCGGAAAAGATAAATCAAGTAAGAGAGGTTCTGCAACGCCCATTGACATTAACAGAAAAGATACTTTTTACTCATCTTTCTTCAGGTGTATCTATAAAAAATTATAAGCGTGCGGGAGATTATGTAAATTTTGCCCCCGACAGGGTGGCTATGCAAGATGCTACTGCACAAATGGCATTGCTACAGTTAATGAATTCAGGTAGAACTAGTGTTGCGGTGCCTTCTACAGTTCACTGCGATCACCTTATACAGGCTTATAAAAATGCAGAAACCGATCTGGAAACAGCTAATATAACTAACAGAGAAGTTTATGAATTTCTTCGCGATGTGTCTAATAAATATGGTATAGGTTTTTGGAAACCGGGTGCAGGAATAATTCATCAGGTTGTTCTTGAAAACTATGCTTTTCCCGGGGGTATGATGATTGGAACCGACTCGCATACACCAAATGCCGGCGGACTCGGAATGATTGCTATTGGTGTTGGTGGTGCAGATGCGGTTGATGTTATGGCAGGATTGCCTTGGGAACTTAAAATGCCTAAACTGATAGGGGTTAAGCTAACAGGTAAACTTTCAGGCTGGAGTGCGCCAAAAGATGTAATTCTGAAAGTGGCGGGTATTCTTACTGTTAAAGGTGGTACTAACGCCATAATAGAGTATTTTGGAGAAGGTGCAAAAACACTTTCTGCAACCGGAAAGGGAACTATTTGTAATATGGGGGCGGAGGTGGGTGCAACTACTTCAATTTTTCCGTTTGATGATAAATCAGCTGATTATCTTGAACAGACTAATCGTAAAGAGGTTGCTGATGCGGCGCGTAGGATAATGGAGCACTTGCAACCGGATCCCGAAGTTGTTGCAAGTCCTGAAAAGTATTATGATCAGCTAATTGAAATTAATCTTTCGGAGCTTGAGCCTCATATAAATGGACCTTTTACTCCGGATGCTGCATACACTATTTCGGAATTTGGAGATGCGGTTAAAAAGCATAACTGGCCACGCAAAATGGAGGTCGGATTAATTGGGTCATGCACAAATTCATCTTATGAAGATCTCACAAGGGCTGTTTCAATTGTAAAACAAGCTGGTGATAATCATGTTCCGGTTAAAGCACAGTTTCTAATTAATCCAGGGTCAGAGCAAATACGTTATACTGCCGAACGTGATGGAATTCTTAAGGTGTTTGAAGATGCGGGTGCCACAATTATAGCAAATGCTTGTGGTCCGTGTATTGGTCAATGGAAACGTGATGACGCTGACGATGAGCGTGTAAATTCTATTGTAACTTCATTCAATAGGAACTTTGCTAAAAGGAATGACGGGAATCCAAATACTCATGCTTTTGTTACTTCACCCGAAATTGTTGCTGCACTTACTATTGCCGGTGATCTTTGCTTTAATCCTTTAACTGACGTATTGAAAAATGATAAGGGTGAGTTGGTAAAATTAAAAGAACCCACAGGATACGAAAAGCCGCTAAACGGTTATGAAGTTAAAGATGCCGGTTATATTGAGCCCGCACAAAATGGGCATGGAGTTGAGATTTCTATTGACCCTGAATCAAATCGTTTGCAGAAACTTATGCCTTTCCCGGCGTGGGATGGTGAAGATTTAAATGATTTGCCGCTGTTGATTAAAGTAAAAGGTAAATGCACAACTGACCATATTTCAATGGCTGGTCCATGGCTTCGTTTTAGGGGGCATCTCGATAATATATCCAACAATATGCTTATCGGTGCTGTTAATTATTTTAATGAAAAAACAAATACCGTATTAGATCCCGAAACAAATGAATATATAAATGTTCCTGAGCTTGCTCGTAAATTTAAATCACGAGGTGTAGGTTCGATTATTGTAGCCGAAGAAAACTATGGAGAAGGGTCCAGTCGTGAACATGCTGCCATGGAACCTCGGTATTTGAATGTTAAGGTTATACTTGTGAAATCATTTGCCAGAATTCATGAAACAAATCTTAAAAAACAGGGAATGCTTGGTCTCACATTTGTTAATAATGACGATTATAATAAAATCGAGGAGAGAGATAAAATCTCAATTTTAGGGCTCAAAGATTTTGCTCCCGGAAAAGATCTTACTGTTCAGCTTCTTCATGTCGATGGATCTACTGATACTTTTAAAGCTTCACACACATATAATGAGCAACAGGTAGAATGGTTTAGAGCAGGAAGTGCGTTAAATGCTATGAAGAAACAAGAATAATTTCACTTAAAGTTATTGAAAACCTACGATAAAATAATTATGATTTAATTTTTAGAATTAATAAACAATATTGGTATTACCAATGTTCAAAATAAGCTTTTATAAGATTTGCAGACATAGTGAGAGTCAAAACAAATATAACATTGAAAATATGAACAATGAAAAATTAACTAAGGTACTATCAGATTCAATTGAGATTACCAGCAATATAGATAAAGAACTTTTCACTAAAATGGGAGTAAAACGGGGCTTGCGCAACGAGGATCACTCAGGTGTGCTTGCCGGTTTAACCCGTATAGGTGATGTTGTAGGTTACGAACGACTTGAGGATGGTTCACTCAAGCCAATACCGGGGAAACTTTTTTATAGGGGTCTGGATGTCGAGCAGCTGGTTGCAGGTATTCAAAGTGAAGGTCGTTTAGGATTTGAAGAAACTATCTTTTTGTTACTTTCCGGTCGTCTGCCTAAAAAAGAAGAGTTAGATGTTACAAAAAAAATAATAGCAGAAGCTATGCCGTTAAATCATGCAGCTGCAATGAATATTCTTTCTCTTCAAGGAAAAAACATTATGAACATTCTTGCAAGAAGTGTACTCGAACTCTATGTTTATGATGAAAATCCTGATGATATTTCACCCGCTAATCTTATAAGACAAACAATAAATTTAATAGCAAAGTTCCCTACAATAATAGCCTACGCTTATCAGGTGTTGCGTCACGATGTATATGGCAGATCGTTGCATGTGCGACTTCCTCATCCCGAAAAATCAGTTGCAGAAAATTTTCTTTTTATGATGAAGGGACGAGATAATTACACTGAATTGGATATAAAAATTCTTGACCTTGCTCTCATTTTGCATGCAGAACATGGTGGTGGTAACAATTCCACATTTTCTGTTCGTGTAACAAGTTCCACAGAAACCGATACATATTCTGCAATTGCAGCCGGTATTGGATCATTAAAAGGACCACTTCACGGAGGCGCAAATGCTAAAGTTATGGGAATGCTAAAAGACATGAAAGAGAACGTTTCAGACTGGAAAGATGCGGGTCAGGTTGATGAATATCTAAGGAAGATTATGAGAAAAGAGGCATTTGACAAAAGCGGTTTGATATATGGTTTAGGTCATGCTGTTTATACCATTAGTGATCCTCGCACAGGCTTACTTAAAGAGATGGCAAGAGATTTAGCCAAAGAAAAAGGGCGAGAAGATGAATTTGCCTTTATGGAACTTATCGAAAGTCGAGCCGTAGAAGTTTTTCTTGAGTCAAAAAGACGTACAGCCAAAGGTAACGTATGCGTAAACGTTGATTTTTATTCCGGATTTGTTTACGATGCAATCGGTCTACCATCAGAAGTTTTTACTCCACTATTTGCTATGGCACGTATTGTGGGTTGGTCTGCACACCGAATTGAAGAGATGAACTTTTCAAGTAAACGACTAATTCGTCCTGCTTATAAGAATGTTAGAGAATTACAGGATTTTGTACCAATAAGTGAAAGATAGCACTGTTTAAAAAATGAAAAAAATAAAAGTAGACAATCCGGTTGTTGAACTGGATGGAGATGAAATGACCCGTATCATATGGTCATTTATAAAGGAAGAACTTATTTTACCCTATATCGATTTGGATATAAAGTATTTCGATTTAAGCATTCAGCAACGCGATGCCACAGATGATCAAGTGACAATAGACGCTGCCGAAGCTATAAAAAAATACAATGTTGGTATAAAATGTGCAACCATAACGCCCGATGAATCACGAGTTAAAGAGTTTGGTCTCAAGCATATGTGGAAATCTCCAAACGGAACTATACGTAATATTGTTGGTGGCACAGTTTTTAGAGAACCTATTATATGCAGAAACATTCCCCGATATGTACAAGGTTGGACTAAACCGATAATAATTGGTCGTCATGCTTTTGGTGATCAATATATGGCAACTGACACTGTAATAAAAGGAAAGGGAAAGTTAACGATGACATTCACCGGTGATAATGGTGAAACACAAAGTTGGGATGTATATGATTTTAAGGGTGATGGCGTTGCCATGGCCATGTATAATACTGATGAATCAATTTATGGTTTCGCTCGATCCTCCTTTCAAATTGCATTAAAAGAGAACTTTCCATTGTACATGTCCACCAAAAATACAATTCTGAAAGCTTATGATGGTCGTTTCAAAGATATCTTTCAAGAGGTGTTTGAGAATGAGTTTAAGGAAAAATTTGAAAAAGCAGGACTCACCTATGAACATCGTTTAATAGATGATATGGTTGCATCAGCCATGAAATGGAATGGAGGTTTTGTATGGGCTTGTAAAAACTATGATGGTGATGTTCAATCCGATACAGTTGCACAAGGTTTTGGTTCACTGGGCATGATGTCATCTGTATTAATTACTCCCGATGGTAAAACAGTAGAGGCAGAAGCAGCTCATGGAACAGTCACACGTCACTACCGTCAGCATCAGCAGGGTAAGGAGACAAGCACCAATCCCATAGCTTCAATTTTTGCGTGGACAAGAGGACTTGCTCATCGTGGAAGATTAGATGGTAATCAACCACTTATTGAATTCTGTAAAAAGTTGGAACAAGTTTGTGTAGATACTGTTGAGGGGGGAGAAATGACAAAAGATTTGGCAGTGCTTGTGCATGGTCCCGAAGTTTCTCGTGAAAACTGGCTTACAACACGTGAGTTTCTCGAAGCTTTAAAAAACAATCTTGATTCAAAAAAGTAATTTTGATTCAAAAAAAGAGGGTGAAATCATATTGTGATACACCCTCATTAAAAAAATTATTATCCTGAGAAGACCACTGTTTAAATTCAGTTAACTCTTTAAATTCAGTTAACCCTTTAAATTCAGTTAACCCTTTAAAATCAGTTAACCACTAAATACAGTTAATCCTCTAAATAAAATTAATCCTCTTTTTCTTGTTCTTCGTACTCCTTAAGAAGTTTTTCCTGTACATCAGAAGGCACCAGTTCATAACTTCCAAATTTCATTGTAAATGAAGCTCTGCCACCGGTAATCGAACTTAAAGAAGTAGAATAAGTGTTCATCTCTTTTAAAGGAACTCTCGCATTTAATTTCTCGAATCCCTTTTCACTCTCCATCCCCATAATTATGGCACGTCGTCCCTGAAGGTCACTCATTACGTCACCCATGTAATCACCCGGTACAGAAACAGTTACATTATATATCGGCTCCAGGATTTTGGGAGAAGCATTTTTAAAAGCCTCGCTAAATGCATTTCTACCGGCAAGCATAAAAGAAATTTCATTAGAGTCAACCGGGTGCATCTTACCATCATAAACAATTACACGAACGTCACGAGCGTAAGATCCTGTTAGAGGTCCCTGTTCCATTCTTCCCATAATACCTTTTAATATGGCAGGAAGGAATCGGGCGTCTATAGAACCACCAACAATACTGTTTACAAATACAAGTTTGCCTCCCCAATCGAGGTCAATAACCTGAGTATCTCTGTTCTGAATCTTATATTCCTGTCCGTTAAATTTATAAATCTCAGGGAGTGGCATACCTTCGGTATACGGTTCAACAATTAGATGCACTTCACCAAACTGACCGGCACCACCTGATTGCTTTTTATGTCGGTAATCTGCACGAGCCGACTTAGTAATTGTTTCACGATAAGGAATCTTAGGATCCAGAAATTCAATTTCTATCTTATCATTGTTTTCAAGTCGCCATTTAAGAGTCTTAAGGTGAAACTCACCCTGTCCCGAAACTATAGTCTGTTTTAGCTCTTTAGATATCTCCACAAGCCATGTAGGATCTTCTTCACGCATACGGTTCAAAGCTTCATTCATCTTCTCTGAATTCGATTCGTTAAGTGCCTTTATAGCTCTTCTGTAACGTGGGTTTGGATATTTTATAAAGTCGAATAGATGCTCCGATCCTTTCTCATTCAGCGTATTGCCCCTACGTACATCTTTAAGTTTAACTGCAACGCCAATACTTCCGGCATGCAATTGCTCAGCCTTATTACGCATCTGTCCGGCTACTGTGTAAATCTGAGCAAGACGTTCTTTTGAATGACGGTTAGCATTTGTGAAATCGTCGCCCTCCTTCACTGTTCCCGTCATCACCTTAAAATAGCTCACTTCACCTATATGTGGTTCAACTGTAGTTTTAAAGAAAAACAAACTTGCAGGTGCAGTTGAATCCGGTGTAACTTCAACACCTTCTGAATCTTTTGGAGAGGGCACATCATTAGGTGATGGTGCAACCATACTCAAGAAATTCATTATACGGTGGACTGCCATATTTTTTTCTGCTGAAGAGCAAAAGAGTGGATACAAACTATGGCTTAGCATACCCTTATGTATTCCATCACGCATCTCTTCTTCAGTTAGAGTCCCTTGATCAAAGAATTTCTCCATCAACCCTTCATCATTTTCTGCAGCTGCTTCCAGCAGAACTTGATAAAATTCATCAGCTCTCTCCTTTTCACTTTCAGGTATATCAAGAACCTCAGGTTCTGTTGCATCCGGCTCCCAGTGATAATATTTCTGTTTTAGAACATCAATAATACCATTAAATGCAGTTCCACTACCAATTGGATATTGAACCGGAACCACCTTGCTGCCATATATTTCTTTCAGGCTGGTAAGTGTATTTTCATAATCTGCCTTTTCGTGATCCAACCCATTCATGAGTATAACAGCGGGCTTCTTAAGATCTTCAACATAACGGAATTGGTTGATAGTACCAACTTCCACACCATTAGCCGCATCTATAAGCATTAAAGCCAAATCTGTAACATTAAGAGCAGTAACAATACCTCCTACAAAGTCATCCGAACCCGGACAGTCGATAAAGTTCATCAACTTATCTTTCCATTCGTAAGAAATTACAGAGGGGAATACAGAGTATCCGTACTCTTTTTCAACCGGGAAATAATCACTTACAGTGTTTTTCGCATCTATTGTTCCGCGCCGTCTTAAAAGACCACACTCGAAAAGCATTGCTTCAGCGAGAGTGGTCTTACCTGACCCTGAATTACCAATCAGGGCTATGTTTTTAATTTCGTTTGTTTTATAAACTTTCATGCTAAGAAAATATTTTAATTAATTAATTTATTTATTTATAGTTAGATGGATGTATATCAGTATGTTAGTAATTGCAATTCTAAATTAGTTTTTAGATATTTAATATTAAAAAAAGACTTTGCGTCTTTAAAGACCGGCAAAGTCATTACTTCACTGAATTGAGCTGCAATTTATACAAAACGAGTGACAAAGTAAAGTGTTACGATTATGTTATATAACATATACATGCAATAAATCAATAATTATTTTTGACGCCGAGATATAAACCAATAAATATCTCAATTATATCAACAAATATCTCAATTAAACCAACAAATATCTCAATTATACATTAGGATAATTCTAATAACTAGTTTCAAAACAAATATTAATACTCTGTTTTAACTTATGAATGTAATCCATTATCAATAATTTTTCAAAGTTCATATAAATATTGATTTCCTATTTAGAAATTTGTCTTAAATTTTGTTTAATAATGCACAAATTGAAGCTATTCACATCAAATTTAGAATATTGTTTGTAAATTTGAGTCCAGAAACTTACATTCTCTCACAAAAGTTTCCCTATTCCTTTCAATTTTCATTGAGGTTATGGACAATCACTGAAGAGTAATTAGGTTAGAAAAAGTCAGAAAAAAATTAAGAAAGATACATATGGAAAATCTTGGGACAGCTTTAGGCCTATTATTGATAGGTATGATTATGGTAGCCATTGTTTTATGGCTGGTTGTACAACTTGGTAATTTGTTGATAGGCCTTACCAACAAGTATATACACGACGACAAACCCGATGAAAACACTAAACTAAGTAAAAGAGCAGATTCCAGAAAAATTGCTGTTATCGCAGCCTCAGTTGACGTCATAACACAAGGGCAGGGTAGAGTAGAGTCGATACAGAAAAATTAATAAAAAAAATAACAAAAAAAATAATATATGGCACAAGAGATTAAATTTAGTCTTCTTTACAGAGACATGTGGCAATCGTCGGGGAAATATGTACCCACGGTTGAACAGCTAAAAGAGGTTGCTCCGGCAATCATAGATATGGGGTGTTTTGCCCGAGTAGAGACCAATGGCGGTGGATTTGAGCAAATAAATCTTCTATTTGGTGAAAACCCCAATAAATCAGTTCGCGAATGGACGCAGCCTTTCAATGATGCCGGAATTCAAACGCATATGCTTGAGCGTGGACTCAATTCAATCCGCATGAGTCCGGTACCGGCAGATGTGCGTAAACTCATGTTTCAGGTGAAGAAAAAGCAGGGAACCGATATAGCCCGTTCATTTGACGGTCTTAACGACCCCCGAAATCTCGAGAATTCAATTAAATATGCAAAAGAAGCAGGAATGATATCACAGGCAGCATTAAGTCTCACCGTATCACCTGTTCACACTGTGGAATATTACACTCAACTCGCAGATACACTGATTGAAATGGGTGCTGATGAAATCTGTATTAAAGATATGGCAGGCATCGGTCGTCCTGCCAGTATTGGCAAGATAATCAAAAACATCAAAAAGCGTCATCCAAATACCCCGGTTCAGTATCACGGACATGCCGGACCCGGTTTCCAGATGGCTTCAATTCTCGAAGCAGCCTATGCAGGAGCCGAATATATTGATGCCGGTATGGAACCACTTTCGTGGGGCACCGGTCACGCTGATATCCTTGCAATTCAGGCAATGTTAAAAGATGCCGGATTCAAGGTCCCCGAGATCAATATGAATGCATATATGAAAGTGCGTACACTCACACAAAAATTTATAGATGATTTTCTGGGATATTATATCAATCCAAAGAACAGGATGATGAATTCACTGTTAATCGGTCCCGGATTGCCCGGCGGAATGATGGGTAGCCTTATGGCAGATCTTGAGAACAACTTATCCTCAATAAATAAATGGAAAAGAAAACACGATCAGCCGGAGCTCACACAAGACGACCTGATGGTTAAACTTTTTGAAGAAGTAACATATGTATGGCCAAAAGTTGGATATCCACCACTTGTAACGCCATACAGTCAGTATGTCAAAAACCTCGCTCTCATGAACGTACTACAGTTGGAGAAAGGCAAAAAACGCTGGTCGATGATTGCCGATAACGTATGGGATATGATACTCGGGAAAACAGGTAAACTGCCCGGTGATCTCGCACCCGAAATTGTGAGTATGGCAAAGGACAAGGGACTTGAATTCTACACTGGGAATCCTCAGGACCTATATCCTGATCAGCTGGATGAGTTTCGTGCAGAGATGAAGAAAAAAAATTGGGATACCGGACAAGACGACGAGGAGTTATTTGAGCTTGCAATGCATCCTGAGCAATACAGAGCATATAAATCAGGTAATGCCAAAAAAGATTTTAATGAAGACCTTGCAAAAAGGAAAGCCGAAAAAGAAGCAGCTGAAGCAGATAAAATTGTTGCACCGGTTAATGTTTCAAACGGATTCCAGCCTAAAACGCTTGTCGTTAATATTGATAATGAAGAATATGTTGTTCATATAAACTATCCTGAAAATGGAAATGACACTGTTGCACAACCCGCACCTGCAGTAAATACTTCAGTAGCAACACCTACTGTAACACCACCTCCTGTCGCAGCCCCTTCAACAGGAAAAGTTAAAGAGGTTCCCTCACCATTAGAAGGTAAGTTTTTCCTTACCAAAGAGCCGGGTGAAGTACCCCTGAAAGTGGGTGACAGCGTTAAAAAAGATGATATCATAGGGTATATCGAATCGATGAAGACCTACAATGCAATTGCAACAGAAGTCGACGGTAAAGTAACAGAGATCCTTTTTGCAAACGGTGAATCAGTAGAAGAGGATGATATACTTATAAAACTGCAATAATAATGATAGAGTTCTTAAATAAAATACTTGATGTAACCGGTTTTGCGTTTATCGATTGGGGCACCGCTCTAATGTGGGTAATTGCAGGCATACTTTTGTATATGGGAATATTCAAACAGTATGAGCCACTATTACTTGTGCCAATTGGTTTTGGCGTGCTTTTGGCTAACTTACCCGGTGCAGGGCTGGCAGTAGTGGAAAGCAATATGGTATTAAATCCTGACGGAAGTCTTATGAATTTACCGGAGATTGCCAGTGAATATGGAATTCTCAACTTCCTTTATTATTCATTGATAAAGTCAGGACTTCTGCCTCCTATTATTTTCATGGGAGTAGGAGCTTTAACCGACTTTGGACCAATGCTACGGAATCTCAGGCTTGCTTACTTTGGCGGAGCAGCTCAAATTGGTATTTTTACTGTAGTAATACTTGCTGTATTAATGGGTTATACATTGCCGGAAGCTGCTTCTATGGGTATAATTGGGGGCGCCGACGGACCCACAGCAATCTATACAACTATTAAGTTAGCACCTCACTTACTCGGACCGATTGCTATTGCTGCCTACTCATATATGGCTATGGTTCCTGTAATTATTCCTGCTGTTGCAAAACTACTTATGACTAAAGAAGACTTTTTGATTCATATGAAGAAGCAGGATAAATTATATCCTCCCAAAAATGAGATCAAAAATATGAGAACAGTAAAGATATTGTTCCCTATAATTCTAACGTTAGTAGTGGCAGTGCTCGTACCATCAGCAGCACCACTTGTGGGAATGCTTATGCTTGGTAATCTACTTAAAGAAATAGGACCAAATACAGCCCGTCTTGCAGATGCAGCTTCGGGTCCTATTATGAATACAGCAACCGTATTTTTAGGAGTGTGTGTTGGAGCAACAATGCCCGCAGAGGTCTTTCTGAGATGGGAAACCATCGGAATCCTTGTTCTTGGACTCTTTGCTTTTGCAATCTCAATTGGCGGAGGAATTCTTGCAGTTAAGCTTTATAACAAAGGAGCAAAGAAGAAAATCAACCCTCTTATTGGAGCAACCGGCTTAAGTGCCGTACCTATGGCATCGCGTGTTGCAAATGAAATGGCTCTGAAATATGATAAATCAAATCATATACTTCAATACTGTATGTCGAGCAACGTATCCGGAGTAATTGGATCCGCAGTTGCAGCAGGGGTATTGATTGCTTTCTTAGGCTAAGATTGATTTCTTTCTCAGGTTAAGATTGATTACTTAGGCTAAGAAAGTTAAGAAACGAAGTAGATAAGAATTGAACATTTTTTTTAAAAGACTGTCTCATGGAAGTTTAATTCCATTTTGAGACAGTCTTTTTTTTGCTTTCTATTCTAAGATAAGCTATTTATGGTATTAAAACAATTCTCAACGTTCATGAGAATTTAAAACCTTTTTTTAATTAGTGAGTTACAATAAATTTAGTGAGTTGTAATAATTTCAGTGAGTTGTAAGAATAAATTATCCAACAATCTCTCTAATTGCTTCAGCAATAATAGGAACACCCTTTTTAATTGTTTCCACATCAGTGTTACAAAAAGAAACGCGAATATGGTCGTTTTTAATACCATCTGGGTCAAAAGTCTTACCTGTAACAACCACAACACCCTTTTCGATACACTTCTTTAGAACTGCAGTAGCATCGCAACCGTCGGGAAGTTGCAGCCAAGTATAAAACCCACCTCTCGGCTTTTCGAAAGTTACCTTTTCCGGCATACACTCACCGAGAGTATCAATCATAGCAAGTCCTCGTTTTTTATACTCCTCACGAACCTCAGCAATATAATTGTCGATATGCCCTTCGCGTATAAATTTATCAGCCAAAACTTGCGAAATGCTGGGTGAGCAGGCATCTATCGACTGCTTAATCAATTCACATTTCTGATAAATTAATTCAGGAACAAGCATCCACCCAAGACGAAGTCCCGGACCCAATATTTTTGAAAACGACCCTGTAAAGCAAACATCAATACCCTCAGGATCCATAGCCTTAATAAGTTTCATTTTCGGCACATCTTCCTCATAAAAGAAAAGGTCACTATAAACATCATCCTCAATTATAGGAATTTCCTCACCTTTCAATACATCAATCATCTGCTGTTTAACCTCTTCAGAATAGATTATTCCAGCCGGATTATGAAAGTTTGGAGAATAATACAAAAATTTAGGCTTAGGAGAAGTAGTTACCAACCTCTGTTTTAGCAAATTGATATCCATTCCGTCGCTATTTAGCGGAACAGTTATAAGATTACCTTGATAAGAACGAAATGCCGACAACGCACCAATAAAACTTGGTGTTTCAACTAAAACCGAATCCCCGGGATCAAGAAAAGCCTTAGCGAGAATATTTATAGCCTGCAAAGACCCGGTTGTAATTATTAAACGGTTAGTTTTAACAGGCAACCCCTTTTTCTCAAGCCAGTCAGCAAGTGATTCCAGTAGGGTAGGGAGACCGGTAGTTGGTCCGTACTGCATCGCCACTTGTTTCTCTTTATCGCTCAAAGAGTTTATTATTCTATCTATCTTTGTTAATGGAAATAGCTCATTACCGGGCATTCCGCCCGCAAAAGAAATCATATTAGGCGCAGTTGCCAAACTCATTAGGTCGCGTATCTCCGAAGAACGAAGTTCTGCAACGCTACTTGAAAATCTTGTCATATTATAAGTTAATTATCTGCTTGTCTGAAAGTCCTATCTGTTTGTCTATAAATCTGATAAGCCAGTCTATATTGTCTATAAGTCTTTTTGGTCGTAACTCTTTTCTACTACAGTTGGTAAATATCACTCTGTGAAAGCAGCTTAAGACGATTA
>CAZAFR010000029.1:14261-24139 GCA_964484665.1 uncultured Proteiniphilum sp.
TCTTTTCTACTACAGTTGGTAAATATCACTCTGTGAAAGCAGCTTAAGACGATTATTCTCAAGTACCTCAGTAACACGTTGAATATCAGTAGACCTGATAACAGCAAGAGCAACATCATTATTAGAAAAAGCATACATATAATCAACATTAATACTCTCGTCAGTCAAAATCTCCAAGATGCGATAAAGCGAACCCGGCTGATCCGGCATATTAACGCAAACCACATCGGTAAGACCGATAGAGAATCCTGCTTTTTCAAGTGCTTCCTTTGCAAGTTCGGGGCGACCAACAACCATACGCACAATTCCATAGTCAGCAGTCTCCGCCACGCTCAAAGCTGTTATATTAACATCATTAGCAGCCAGTATTCGGGTAAGCTCAGTAAGTCGTCCCGATCTATCCTCCAGAAAAACAGAAAGTTGTTGTATGTGCATAGTCATTAAGTTTTTAATAAATGTCTTAGTATAGTTAAAAAACTAAATATTTTTATCATTAAGCATTGTGCTTAATATTTTCTATTATCAATCACCCGTTTAGCCTTACCTTCCGAACGTTCAATCGTATTAGGTTCCACTAATCTTATTTTAGCACTAATGCCAAGCGTATTTTTGATATTATGATCAATGCGTCGTCTTATCCCTTCGAGTTCACGAATACTATCCGACCAGTTTTTTTGATCAACCTCCACCAAAATCTCAAGAGTGTCAAGATTATTTTCACGCTGAACAATCAGTTGATAGTGAGGAGTAGTTTCAGTCATATCCATAAGCACCGATTCTACTTGCGACGGGAAAACATTCACACCACGTATAATCAGCATATCATCAGACCTACCCAAACATTTATCCATACGAACAAGCGTACGTCCGCAATCGCATTTTTCTCTATGTAGTCTTGTTAAATCTCTTGTCCTATACCTTAAAAGAGGCATTGCCACCTTACTTACAGTAGTAAACACAAGCTCACCAAGCTCACCATCAGGCAACACTTCAAGCGTATCAGGGTCAATAATTTCAGGAATAAAATGGTCCTCAAACACATGATTACCACGTTGACACGCACACTCCATGGAAACGCCGGGACCAATTACTTCACTCAGTCCATAAATATCAAAAGCCTTCACATTCAAAAGCTTCTCTATCTGACATCTAAGCTCGTTGGTCCATGGCTCAGCACCAAAAACGCCAATACGCAATTTAACATCATCAGCCGAAATACCGTTATTGGCAATACTTTCACCCAAGTGAGCAGCATAAGACGGAGTACACGCAATAACCGTTGCCTGAAAATCAGTCATAAACTGAAGTTGCTTTTTTGTGTTACCGGTTGAAATCGGAATAACAGTAGCACCAATCTTCTCAGCACCGTAATGAAGTCCCAGTCCCCCCGTAAAAGGACCATACCCATAAGCAATCTGAATTGTGTCACCACTATGAACACCGGCCATGGTAAGACTTCTTGCCACAACCTCAGCCCATATGTCAAGGTCAGAGCGAGTATAACCAACAACCGTTGGTTTACCTGTGGTCCCGCTCGAAGCATGAATTCGCACCACATCACTCTGCGGCACAGTAAACAAGCCAAAAGGATAATTATCCCTCAGATCATTTTTTGTAGTAAAAGGAAGATCTTTAAGCTGATCAACATTTTTGATATCACCCGGTACAAGTCCAATCTCATCAAATTTATTTTTATAAAACGGCACATTATCATACATCCGTTTTACCATGCCTGCCAGTTTTCTACCCTGCAATTCGCGCATCTGCTCCCTATCGGCACACTCAATTTCTTTATTCCAGAACATATCAATTAACGCTATTATCTTTTCCGAGCCTGAAAGCTCTCAGATTCATATTCACCATTATATCACCCTTTCTCTCAAAAAACATCCCGATTGCCTTTTCAAGCTCCTCCGCATCAATTCCCAAATATGGAGATGCAGCGCCAAGCATAGCAATATTATATGTTTTAGGACTGCCCGCCTCCTTAGCAATTGATTTAGCATCAACCAAAAGATGATTTGCAGACTCTCTTATACTCTCAAGCAACTCATTAATATCGGGATAGTTACCAATATTTTCATAAGGTTCTGTAGCAGTCACAATTACACCCTCCGGAGATAAAAAAGGAAGATAACGAAGCGATTCCATAGGCTCAATCGAAAGAATCAGGTCAGCCTTTCCAAGCGGTATCAAATCAGAGAAAATTTCATCTGAAGATATACGCAGATGAGATTCAACAGCACCGCCGCGCTGACTCATGCCATGCACTTCAGCCTGTTTAAGGTTAAGCCCCAGATTCATAGCTGCCAAATCAATAATAGAAGCGATAGTAAGTATCCCTTGTCCGCCCACACCGGCAATAATAATATTCTTTTGCATTTTTTGTTTTCAGTTACTCAACCTCAGTTGCCCGTTTTTTTACTCTTTTTTAATGTCTGTACACATTCCCTTTGCGAAATAATTACAGACACACCGTTATATTCAAACTCCTCACGAAGAACAGCAACATTCTCCTCAAGATTTTTTTTCAATGGCACAATCAGACGTATATGATTCTCATCAACCCCAATGCCCTTACAGATATCAAAGAATCGTCCGGTTCCGGCAGAATCCTGTCCGCCGGTCATTGCCGTAGTATTATTATCAGAAATAATCACCGTTATAGGCGATTTATCGTTAACAGCATCCAACAAACCGGTCAATCCCGAATGCGTAAATGTAGAGTCACCAATAACACACACCGCCGGTCGCATTCCCGCATCTGCCGCACCCTTCGCCATAGTTATAGAAGCACCCATATCAACACACGTGCTTATTGTATTATAAGGCGGCAACGCACCCAAAGTATAGCAACCGATATCGCCAAACACCTGTCTTTGCGAATAACCATCCATAACCAAGTTGATAGCTTCAAAAAGGTCACGGTGACTGCAACCCTGACACAATGCAGGCGGTCGCCCCACCACAATATCCGGCATAGATTGAATCTCGTCGGTATCCACGTTCAGTGCCTTAGCAATCACATTAGGAGAAAGCTCGCCCGTTCTTGGCAACGTTCCGTCGAGTCTCCCGCGAAACTTCATATTACCAAAATATCCTTTTAGCAACTCTTCAAGAACCGGATAACCCTCTTCAACAATAAGAATATCCGAAAATCTCTCGCAAAACTCAATAATTGTCTTTCTCGGAAGTGGATATTGAGAAATTTTAAGAACAGGTAAGTTAAGACAATTAGCCCCAATCACCTCCATCACATAGTTAAAACCAATACCAAATGCAATAACAGCTTTTGATCCAACCCCCTCAACAACTCTGTTAAATATTGAATTCTCAGAAAGAGAAACCAATACCTTCTGTTTTTCGAGTAAACTCTTATAATTTTTCCGAGCATTAACAGGAAGGAGTATCCACTTATTATTTATTGCAAATGGATTCAGAGAGTTCTGTTCACGTATATTTTGTCGGATTACAACCGACCTTGAGTGCGACAAGCGCGTTGGAATTCTTAGTAAAACCGGCAGTTCCATTTTCTCCGACAAATCAAAACCGTAGCGAGTCATGTCATACGCTTCCTGCTGATTTGAAGGCTCAAGCACCGGGACCATTGCAAACTTACCATACACTCTGCTATCCTGTTCATTTTGAGAAGAATGCATCGACGGATCATCAGCAACAACAAGCACAAGTCCCCCATTTACACCTGTAATTGAGGAGTTCATAAAACCATCAGCAGCAACATTAAGACCCACATGCTTCATGCAAACCAAACTTCTTTTTCCGGCGTAAGACATGCCAAGAGCCGACTCATAAGCTGTTTTTTCGTTTGACGACCACGAAGAACGCACTTTAGAATCACTGTTCTGCGATGAGTTCTGAATAAATTCAGTTATTTCGGTTGAAGGTGTTCCCGGATAAGCATATACGCCGGAAATGCCTCCATCAAGTGCTGCCTGAGCAATAGCCTCAGCACCGAGCAATAGTTGTTTCATTTTCTTAAGTAAAAACCAGTATTTATAATCCGTTTTATAAGTAAAACGAGGTTTAAGGTTTCAAAATTACTAAAAATAAAGTATTAAAGCTATAAATCCGCAATAAAACAGAACATAGATAATACATAAGCTATAAATCCACAATAGGACAGATTATACACTGCACATAATCCACAATATCCTCAATAAATTATCAAGAGATTATGAAGCTATTATGAAGAATATATGAGGAGATAGTGGACTATGTATATATTATATATAACCAAAGTCATAATCATACCCTTATAATTCAGTATAATAATGCAGATAATAAAAAAAGCGAACCCTTTTGAGATTCGCTTTAAAAGTTATGTCTAATTTTATTTCTTAGATTAGTTCTCAGATTTACGATTACGACCTCTTGAATTGTCGTTACGCTGATTGTCAGGATTTTGATTATCCTTATTGCCCTCTTCCCTTGCAGGACGAGGCAAAAGAACCTTACGAGAAAGTTTAAATTTACCCGATCTGGAGTCAATATCAATCAGCTTAATATCAATCTTATCACCCTCTTTTATACCGGTATCTTCAATTGTTTCAAATCTTTGCCAGTCTATCTCAGAAATATGCAACAAACCATCTTTGCCCGGTAAGAATTCACAGAACAAACCGTAAGGCATTACTGATCTAACAGTTGCGTTATAAACCTCACCAATTTCAGGAATAGCAACTATACCTTTAATTTTATTCATTGCAGCATCGATAGACGCCTTGTTAGTAGCAGAAACCTCCACACGACCCTTATTATTAATCTCTTCGATAGTGATAGTAGCTCCGGTCTCCTCTTGTATACCCTGAATAATCTTTCCACTCGGTCCAATTACAGCACCGATGAAATCCTTAGGAATCTCAATCACTTCAATACGCGGAGCATGAGGTTTCATATCAGCACGAGGTTCAGAAATAGTCTCCATCATCTTGCCCATGATATGTTCACGACCGGCTTTTGCTTGTGCCAGAGCCTCTTCCAGAATTTCGTACGACAAGCCATCAACTTTAATATCCATCTGAGTTGCAGTAATTCCGTCGGGAGTACCACAAACTTTAAAATCCATATCCCCCAAATGATCTTCATCACCCAGTATATCAGAGAGGATAGCATATTTCTGACCCTTATTCTCAGAGATTAAGCCCATAGCTATACCACTTACCGGCTTTTTAATCTGAATACCCGCATCCATAAGTGCAAGAGTACCTGCACAAACAGTAGCCATTGAAGAAGAACCGTTTGATTCGAGAATATCAGAAACCACACGAATAACATATGGATTATCATCCGGAATCATTTTCTTTAAAGCTCTGTTGGCTAAGTTGCCATGACCAATTTCACGACGACCGGTTGCACGTTGTGGACGAGCTTCACCCGTTGCAAATGGCGGAAAATTATAGTGTAACAAAAAACGTTCTGTATCGTGAACCAAAGCATCATCAATAATTTTTTCATCAAGCTTAGTACCCAATGTTACAGTTGTAAGCGACTGAGTTTCGCCACGAGTAAACAATGCAGAACCATGAGGACCCGGGATAAAGTCAACCTCACTCCAAATAGGACGAATTTCGGTAGTTGTACGACCGTCGAGACGCTTACCCTCATCAAGGATACTTCTACGCATAGCCTCTTTCTCCACTTCGTGATAATATCGAGATATTAGAGGAAGTTTTTCTTCCCTTTCCTCTTCGGGAATTGATTCCACAAAGCTATCAAGAACAGCATTAAAAGCATCCATACGCTCATGCTTGTTGGGATTTTGAGAAGAAGCCACAGTATAAGCAGGCTGATAACAAGCGTCCCAAACCTGTTTGCGAAGCTCCTCATCATTTTCTTCGTGGCAGTATGTACGTTTTACAGTTTTTCCAACAGCCTCAGTCAGTTCAATCTGAACCTGACACTGTTTTTTTATCTCTTCGTGAGCAAATTTGATAGCATCCAGAAGTTCAGCTTCCGACACCTCATCCATCTCACCCTCAACCATCATAATATTTTCGATTGTAGCACCCACCATTATATCTAAATCAGCTTTCTCAAGCTCTTTAAAAGTAGGATTCACAACAAGATTGCCATCAATACGTGCCACACGAACCTCAGAAATAGGACCGCTGAAAGGTATATCAGAAACCGCCAAGGCAGCAGAAGCAGCCAAACCTGCCAATGCATCAGGCATATCTTCACCATTAGACGAAAAAAGTATCACATTAACAAAAACATCAGCATGATAATCATCCGGAAAAAGAGGACGCAAAACACGGTCGATTAGTCGGCTCGTTAAAATTTCAGAGTCGGAAGCTCTTCCCTCACGTTTTAGGAAACCTCCCGGAAAACGACCGGCGGAAGCAAACTTTTCTCTATATTCAACCTGTAACGGCATAAAATCGGTTCCCGGTGTAGCATCTTTAGCAGCACAAACAGTTGCAAGCAGCATGGTATCACCCATACGTAATGTAACGGAACCATCAGCCTGTTTAGCTAACTTCCCCGTTTCCAGCGTTATCTCACGTCCATCTGACAGTTCGATACGCTTAATTATTGGATTTGTCATAAATAAAATATGTTATTTTCTATAGTAAAATTCAGACAAAGGTACACAAAGTTTTGGTTTATTGGGACATCGGTATTGCAAAATTATGGATTTACAGTTTATCGATAATAAAGACATTACTAATATCAGTTTTGTTAACTTTACAACTCATCTTTGTTCAAATATATTACTTTCAACTAAAAAAAGACAGGAATGCCCTTATTGGACATTCCTGCTTCCGGAAAAGTTTACCTATGTTCTATTAACTAAATGATCAAACTGTTATTGTAATAAAGCTAATACTTCTCCGAATTATATAAATATCATTATTTAGCAACCTCAACACGGCGTGCTTTAATTGTTAATGCATCAGCACCCTGAGTTTTTGGATCCTTACCCTCGCCGGAAGTTGTTAATCTTGAAGCAGCTATACCTTTGCCAACAAGATAACTCTTAACAGCCTCGGCACGACGCAGTGAAAGTCCATCATTATAATTTGCAGGACCATGGTGGTCAGTATACCCTGTAACCACAACATTAGTATCACTAAACTCATTCAATACAGATACAATAGTATTAAGTTCCTCTGCATATTTAGCAGTATCCACAACATCGCTATCAAAAGCAAAATGAATAGCAGGAAGTGTTGGTAATTCCTTTACTATAGGAGCCGGTGCAGGCGCAGGTGCCGGTGCAGGCGCAGGTGCCGGTGCAGGAGGAGGAGTTTGTGGAGGCAGATCATAATAAACAGGCTCAGTGCGAGTATAAGATTTTCCAAGATTAATCTTAAAGCCAGCCAGAGCGTTAAACTGCCAGTCGGAGTTACCTGCTTTTTTAGAGTTAAAGTGATCCGACAAAACAGTAGCGTTACCCTCAATCATAAATGAAACAACATCGCTCAGTCTGAAATCAAGACCAAGACCAAACCTGCCACCCGGGAATCCTTTGTTATCCTTCCACAAATACTCAAGTTTATGATCACCAGTATTCAGAGCATTGGCTTCATCATTTTCGAACCCATAAGCGTAAGCACCACCGGCAAACAAATATGGATTGAACACTCTTTCAGGATTAAAGCCACTAAAAAGAGATCTAAGATCCAGTAAAAGATCCAGATTGCCCTGAACAAACTTATAAGAATAAAGTTGAGAAGGACTTACCCATCCTCCTTTACCCTGCCATCCCGATGCACCGATACGCATTCCGAACGCCGGAGTAAATTTATATCCCAAGTTGATAGCTGCAGCAGGAGACACAAGATCCATAAAATCCGCTTCACCCAACGTGTGCGCAGCACCACCCTGTAATTGCAAATATGCATGAGGTTTAAAAATTGTTTTTCCCTCCTCTTTAATTTCTCTCTCCTGAGAGAAAACGGCAAATGCTGTTACAAACAATGCAACAGCAAACATCATAAATTTTTTCATAAGCTTTTTGTTTAATACTTTTATTAATAGTCTTTTAAATTTCAAGTGTATATAAATTACATTCTCTTTTACATTTAATAAGTTTAAAATTATTCATTATTATTAGTGAGTTAGGCGTCCGTAATAAAACGGACGCCTTTTCCAACACTTTATGTTGGACTTGAAACCACAAAATTTATTTATTCATTCTTACTAATTCACCTTTATAGTTAAATTTTCAGTACTTATTCCCCAACGATGTTTCAACACAGCAGGAATAGTAACTTCTAATCCGCTTGGCAATTCACTTCCGCTATTATTTACAACTTTAAAACGATAGCGAATAGGTGTACGTTCTCCATAGAAACTACGTGTATCTGAAGTTTGGAATACATCGATAGTTACAAAAACACCCGAAACAGGCTGACTGAAAGTAGCATTTTCTACATCAAACATGAATGGCGAATAGATAGTTTCCTGTGTAGGAAGATTTGTATTTATCGAGAATGAAGTATCATAATGTAAGTTAACCCCATAGTGATTAATAAAGATCTTACCTTGTAAATCATTATAAATAGTGAGTTCATTACCCAAATAATCGCGCACCACGTTAGGTGTATTGTTCTTGTTCTTGTAGAAACTCAATAGATATATATTGTTTGAGTTTAGTTTAGCATCAGTTGGGAATACGAGAATCAATGGATTCTTAAACATCACGCTAAACGGATCATATATAGTGTGAGTTCCTCCATTTATAATACCCTTACCTGCAATCTTGATTTCGTTGCTACCAACAAGACCGGCAACTTCGTCATTTTCTATCAGACTGATACGGAAGTCACCTTCAACATCTTCTATCACCGCTACAGTCACTCCGTTTTTGAGAACCGATTTACCGTCTGTTGCAATAGTATATCCGTTAGGAACATTTGCAAATACAAAGTATGGTACAACAAATTCGGGGCATACCTGACCATTCAGATCCACATATTCAAAGCCTCCATCTTGATGCTTCTTAAACAGATCGCTTATTGATTCTCCAAATGTTGCTTGCGTTGTAACAGTAGAATAAACATTCTTTAAATCAGGAACAGTTGGTTCTACTATAAGACCTTCTGCCGAGCTATCCCAAATTAACTTAGGAGTTTTAACAGTAAATTTCCAAGTGATTTTGATATCAGGAATACGCTCATCCGAAGAAAGAGTTGTTACCACAGTATAAGTACCGATAGGAGCATCATTAGAAACAGTCCCTTTTATATATTGTTCGCTTGGTACATAAGCAAATGAGAACAACGATTTAAGTTCTGAAGCTGAAAGTTCAGCCAATGTAGCATTACTGTTAGCAACAGAAACCTCATTAATTACTAATCCTTTGTACTTCTGGTAGAAGATTGCAGCATCTGTAATCTTTGTTTTTTCGCTTACAGCAGCAGTTCCGAGAATCTTAGCTGATACAAACGACTGTACACTCTCCTTGATAGTAAATTCAGATGGAGTAGAGCAGTTGATTATGAAATCGGCAAGAGATAATTTATCTCCTATCGTTATCACCTCTTTATCCTGACCCACGATTAATACACGTACATACCCTACAGCATGAGCTGCACCATCAACTTCGGCTTTAACCAATATAGCAACAGTCTCTCCAATAGATTTTTGTTTGTTAGTAACAGTAACTGTGCTCCCCGTCAATGTTAAGAAGTCGCCTGCATTATTTCCAAGATCTACCAACTCATAAGTTAAGGTATAATCTTTTTCGAAATCCTCATTTAATAGATTTGTATATTCTTTCATATACTCATCTAAATAGATAGCAACTACCGATTCAGCAATATCCACTTCGTTAGTAACGTCATCACTTGTAACTAATAGAGTTACAGATGGGAAGTCCTCATTTGTTTTGTCGCGGAAGTCAGCAGTAA
>CAZAFR010000029.1:24239-28027 GCA_964484665.1 uncultured Proteiniphilum sp.
TAAACCAACTCAACGCTTGCTAAATCCAGATCGGCATTTGCAGGACTTATGTTGTATGTTAGCCATGTGAATCCTTTGTAAACAGATCCGGCTTCTTTAACCTGCCAACCAAAGCCATTTTCCACATCTTTACTTTCCCATTCGCTAACACCTTTCACAAGAATCAAAGAAGACAAACCGGGGCCGTAATCATACTCAGGCTTAAAGGTGATACCTGTTACACGCTGATCAAAATTCTCATATACGTTTACAATAAACTCATACAATACTGAAATACCATCCCAAATAGCGGGTATCTCAACATCCTCAATATATTTTACTCTCTCTTGTAGATCTACAATATCTGCTTCCGCCTGAGTGAGCCTTACATCTAAAGCATCAGTGATTCCAATTAGTTCGTCATAAACATCTTTTAAATCATATATAGCCTCTTCAATCGTGAATTTATTAGCTTTCACACTCTCCAAACGACTAAGTTCAGTACTAATACCGCTAAGTACAGATGAAGCAGGAGGCTCTCCTGCTATACCTAATAAAGTATTAAGGATATTAATTTTGCCATTTAGGTTACTTTCAAGAGCATTTATTGTATTTTGAAGTGTAACTATAGTAGCATTAAAAGTTGCTACATGCGCATTAACTTCATCTTTAGTTGCAAGTCCGGCAATCTGACCTTCCAAAGCTTCAACTCGAGCAGTAAGAGCAGTAAGATCTGTGCCTCCACCTCCACCACCTGTATTAGCTTCAATATAGGTCTTTAACTCAGCTAAATAACCGTTTAGATTATTCAGATAGTTAATAATTCTATTATATTCAGTTCTGTTAACACCTTGATTACCACCACCAGGACCACCGGTTGGTAGCGTACCAGGAACAGTTGGTGTTGTGGGGTAGGTCCCTACTGCACGTGTTTGTAATGAAGTAAGCACCTCAATATGCACAGCTTTAGCAATAACTTCAGCTTGAATATTTTCATCATTAGGATTTGCTTCAAGCATCTGTTTAAGATCAGCAAACTCATCATTCGCCGCATTAATGCGGTCAGTAGTGATATTATCCAAGTCAACTTTTAGTCCGCTTAGTTCGTTTATTACAGCCTTAAGGACCGCTTCGTTGTTGTTTTTGTCAACCACTACATTCTCATCTTCATTCTGACAAGCCGTAATGGTGAACAGTGCCATCACAGTCAGTATGAAAAGTTTTAAATACAGGTTCTTTTTCATGCTTATAAAATTTTTAAAATAATAATTAGTTAAATTGTATTTTTATCCACAGCACTTAGGTTTAGTTATAATTATTTGCTGAATTCGTTGTTATGCGCTTATAAATAGTGCTGTTGCACATAGTTTACTTAATAAAACAAAAATATGATATCTAAGTGTTGTTAGCTAAAATTAACCGTTGTTTTTCTTAACGAAACACAAAAAACAACGCCAAAAACCAATTATTAATAAGGTTTATAAGATTTCCTCACATCCGTATTTGTTTTTTCGTGGCAATCATATCTATAGTTAGCGGGTGTTGTTCCCATAAACTTTTGAAACTGCCGATGAAAGTTACCTTTATCATTAAACCCCACCATCATGCAAACTTCAGAAAGCGACAATTGCGGGTCCTCCTCAAGCATCTGCTTTGCTTCATTTACTCTTAATCTCGAACGCCATGTTCGGAAATCCTCTTGAATATAAGTCCTAAAATAATACCTGAGAAAAGAGATATCGGCACCCAATGATTGAGCAATCTCTTCAACCCCCGCATCCTTTTCAGAAAACCTTTTCTCATCTACCCACACATCGAGAGCCTTTTTAAACTCCAGCTCCTTTACATTCATATGGTTGTTACCATTTACTCTCTGCCTATCTTGATACCTATCTGTTACAAACCCCTTTTCAGTAATTGTTGCAGGTAGCACAAGTTTTATACCCTTATTCTTGTAGTTCAAGAATCTCACCACCACATATAGATAGAAAGCGGTATATATAATAATAAACGCATTATTACCAAATCCATTCAGGAACAGACTAATCAAAACCAATATTCCAATACCCAGGGCAGTATAAAAGATTGTTCTAATCCAATTTATACGATAACTTTCATCCTCATCGTAATACTCCTCCAACTGCTTAAGACACTGTTTGTATTGCTTACTGAACAAGACAGTGTAATAGATTAACTGAAGAAGATAAGCCGCTATAGCTATATAGTAGATCACCAAAAAGATACTGCTCCACAAGAAGAGCGACAACAGCAATAGTCCACCTGAAGACAGGATAACCACAAGTTGTTGAGCAACATCTTTTTTGTTTAAATATAGCGGCTGTATAAATGTAAGTAGAGTCATTGTGAACATCATTGCCTGCCAAGAGGCAAAAACAAGCACCACAATATCCTTTATCGCATCAAGATGCGCAATATCCGCCACCGGATACCTCTCATTCAGATAAGAAAGAATATTTATTGCAGCCAGTAAGAAACAACTCAAAGCTAAATAACCACGTGTTGCGCCTAAGTTTTTCCACTCTTTACCTGAAGGAATACGTATACCCATTAATATGACACCCAATGTGGCTATTATAGAAGCCGATGCCAATATTAAAATATCAAAAATAACACGTTCTGTCACCAATATCCTAATTAGATATAAAGAAAATCAAAAAAAAGAAACAACACACTCTATTCTACACGCGGCAGATAGGTACGCTGTTTCCCATTTTATTGATTAATGTTTTACTTTAAAAGTAGAGACACGACACTAAGCCGTGTCTCTGCAATTATTATAAGGAATGATTATATCATTCTTGAACGTCAAGACCTTGACCAGGATTAACTGTAATAGTTATCTTTGATTCAAGTACACCCCATTTGTGTTCTAATGAAACAGGGATATACATATCGAAATCTTCTTGAAGAGAACCACCTGATGAATTAGACCATATTATGACAAGTTTGCCATCTGTGCTATCATCAATTGATTTCTTCATAGCCATACCATTTGGTAATACACCATCGGGAAGATTAGTAGTAATCTTGTTAAAATCAAAGTTGATTTCAGGAACAAAATCTACATGATCTACAACAGCAATTTCGTAATGATTTACTAAACCTGGAGTAGATATTCCACCGGTACCAAATATTATACTGTTACCTAAGAAGTCCTTTACTAAAACGTCTCTATTTTTAGCAGCACCATTAGTTATATTGAAAATAACTTTGTTTTTGTTACCTGTTCCTTGATCCCAAACATCATATTTGTCAGCAAAGTTGAACGACAATGGATAAGTGAATTTAACTGTAAACTCATCATATAGATTGATTACGTTTGTTTCAGCTCCATTAATGGTTGTTCTTGGTTGTACTTTTACCCAACCTGCAGCTAATAGCTCTTTAGAAGCATCGCTAAGTGGTGAGTAGTTACCCCATTGACCATCTTCTTTATTATTACGGTTTAGAGTGATATAGTATCCACCATCCTCTTCTCCTTCATAAATTTGAGCTGCTTTATTTCCATCGAGATCAAATACTTCATCACCTTCTGTGGAAATTTCGAATCCTTCAGGTACATCTGTAAATACAAAGAATGGATCTAGATAATCATAACATTTCTGATCTTCTTGCATGATACCAAAGTCAAAACTATCATCTTTATGCATAAATGCATTATTCAACAAACCTTCATATGGAGTTGAAGATGGAGGCATTGGATCTTGTCTGAAAACAGTTGGTTCTACCAAGTAAATTCCGTTAGATAAGAATTTTTCATTTGCAGTCAGCTTAATATTGTCAGGAAG
>CAZAFR010000030.1:0-25242 GCA_964484665.1 uncultured Proteiniphilum sp.
CAACAGCTCGCAACGTCAATCCTATTGATGCGGTTGTTTTTCATTTGCCGTTTCCGGTATAAATTTGAATATATCCTTTCATTGTTTTTTTATTATAAAATGATTGTTTACACTAACCATCTTTCAATAGTGTAGCATAAGAACGCACTTCTTCTAGTGAAATATATAGCTACGGGGTTAATTCCTGACTATCAGTATAACATATTTGTTACGATGATAGTTTGCTATAAATCTATTTAACCGACTTCCTCCTTTTTTGAATAATTTCATACACAATCGGTATAATGTAGATATTAAGTAGAGTGGAAGTTATCAGTCCGCCCAAAACCACAACAGCCATTGGACTCTGGATCTCGTTCCCGGGTTTATCTCCATTAAAAACAAGTGGTATAAGTGCCAAAGCAGAAGTCATTGCAGTCATCAGAATAGGGTTGAGACGATCGGCAGATCCTTTTAAAACAGCAACATGCAATTGCTCACCATCCAGCCTCATATGTTCGTAACGAGAAATGAGCAAGATCCCGTTGCGAGTTGCAATACCAAAAAGTGTTATGAAACCAATTATTGAAGGTATACTCACCGTTCCTGAAGTTATAAGTAGCGCAAATACACCGCCAATCAAAGCAAGCGGTAGATTAAGAAGAACAATTGCTGACAAAGTCAGATCCTTGAACTCGCCATATAAAAGTAGAAAGATCACCCCAATGGCCAGTAGTGAAGTAATTATCAGTATACGCGATGCTTTTGCAGCATTTTCAAACTGTCCTCCGTACTCAATCCTATAACCTTCCGGCATATTAATCTCACTGTTTATAGTTCTGTTAATTTGATCTACTGCTCCTTTTAGGTCATATCCCGGAGCAACGTTGGCTGATACCACAATCTTGCGTTGAACATTTTCTCTACTGATGCTATTAGGTCCACTAGTAGAAACAATCTCGGCTACTTGTTCAAGAGGCACCTTACCACCATAACCGGTATCAATAAGTGCAGATTTTATTTGTTGGATATTTTCAGTATAGTTCTTGTTGAGTCTGAGAACTAGGTCAAAGCTCCTTTGTCCCTCATAGATATCGGCTAGCTTCTCACCTGGGAATGCCAATTCGACAAAACGATTAAAATCTTCAATCGTGATTCCGTATTGAGCGAGCATACCTCGGTTGGCTCTCAACTGAATCTGAGGAGTTTCTGTCTGCTGTTCAACTGCAACATCCACAACACCCTCTATATTCTGAATAGAACTCTGAATGCGATTTCCAAGCATAAACAAAGTACTAATATCAGTGCCAAAAAGCTTGATAGCAATGTTAGCTTGGGTTCCTGACAACATATGATCGATTCTATGCCCAAGAGGCTGACCAACAGAGGACACTATTCCAGGAATATCGGCAAGTCTTATACGCACTTCCTCTAAAAACTTTTCTCTGCTCCTGTCTAAAAGATCAAAATTAACCTCAATCTCAGCACTGTTTATAGCTTGTGAATGTTCGTCTAATTCACCCCTCCCGGTTCTCCTAGCAGTACTTGTAACCTCAGGTATAGCAAGTAATTCAGCTTCAATTCGGTTGCCTAGCTTGTTGTTTTCTTCCAATGAAATGCCTGGCTTAGTAACCGCAGCTATTACTAGTGATCCTTCATTGAATTCGGGAAGGAAACTTTGTCCCAGCATAAAAAAGATAACTAGAGACACAATAAAAAGGGCAAAAGTAGGATACAGAACACTTTTTTTATAGCTCAATGCCTTAGAAAGAGATTTCGTGTAAAATTGTGACAATTTTCTTGTTAGCCAACTATCTTTTAGGTTTTTTTTCAGATACTTATCACCTGTCAGCATCAGTTTGCACATCAACGGCGTAACTGTCATTGCCACCAAAAGAGACATCAATAGCGATATAATGTAAGCAATTCCAAGAGGTTTAAGCATCCTACCTTCCATTCCTGTCAAAAAGAAAAGAGGAATAAAAGATACAATAATAATAAGTGTTGCATTAAGAATTGAAGCACGAATTTCCACAGAAGCATCAAAAACAACATCAAGCACTGGTCGACGTTCTCCTTTTGTTAAACGGTAATTCTGCCGTAACCGTTTATACACGTTCTCCACATCAATTACAGCATCATCAACAAGCGAACCAATTGCTATAGCCATTCCGCCGAGGGTCATCGTGTTGATATTCATATTCAAAAGATGTAGTATAACCATAGTCCCGAATAGCGATAAAGGTATAGCTACGACAGATATTATCGTAGTGCGCCCACTTCCCAGAAATAAGAAAAGAACTATAACGACAAACAAAGCGCCTTCTAAGAGAGCATTCCCCACATTCTTAACAGATGCTTCAATAAAATCAGCCTGTCGGAATATTTCTGTATCCATCATAACATCTTCAGGCAATGTTTTCTGGATTTCTGCAAGATTCAATTCGATATTTTTAGTAACCTCTAGAGTATTGATATTTGGTTGTTTTGAGACAGAAATAATGACTGCAGGTTTGCCATTCATTGAAGCGTGACCCATTTTAACAGCACTTCCTATTTTCATTTCTGCAACATCTGACACTAGCACAGGTTTATTATTTACTGTTTTAATGTAAGTAGAGCCTAGTTCATCAATATTATTTGTTCTAGCAATACCTCTAAGTGCATATTCATTGCCGTAATCTCTTATAACACCGCCTATTGAATTGTTGCTCAATGAAATGCCTACTTCAGCCAGTTCATTCATCGTTACTCCGTACAAATTCATCAATTGTGGGTCTGCAAGTATCTGATATTGTTTATAATCACCACCAATTATAGTAACCTGTGAAACACCTCCGGTAGCCAATATAGTAGGTTTTACTACCCAATCTGCAAGCGTTCGCAACTCCATTTGCGAGGTACTATCGCTTTGCATTCCGATAAAAAGTATTTCGCCCATTACACTCGATTGAGGAGCAAGAACTGGTACAACATCCTCTGGCAGAACACTACCAAGAGTAACAAGTTTCTCACTTACTATCTGTCGTGCCTTATAAATATCAGCGCCCCAGTCGAATTCTACCCAGACAAAAGAAGACCCTTGTGAAGAAGCTGATCTTACACGTCTCACATCTGTAGCACCGTTCATTGCAGTTTCTATATGAAAAGTAACAAGCCTTTCTACTTCTTCAGTAGACATTCCATGTGCATCTGTCATAACCACAACAGTAGGCGCCGTTAGATCAGGGAATACATCAATATCCATATCCTGAGCGGTATACACTCCTGCCACAATAAGCAGAATTGCTGCAAGCAAAATAAAAAGCTTGTTGTTTAATGAGAATTTTATAATTCTATTTAGCATTTTTACCTTTTTTTGTTAATGAACATGACCCGAATGAACATCTACAGAACCTGCCAATTGCGATAATTTTACAATTGTAGCACCTTTGCCCACAACTCTTTCCCCAGCTGTCAGTCCACTTTGAATTTCAGTACGTCTCCCATCAGTTGCACCTTTCTTAACCAGTCGTTTTTCAAAAAGTTCGGGAGTCTGTTGAACATACACGAAATAGTTACCCATCTCTTCTACTATCGATTCATTAGGTACGGTTGTCATCGGTTGATCACCCTCTGTTTTCAGAAACATTTCCAGTAAACTTCCAGCAATTAGATCTATATCTTTATCAAGTTGTATGGTCATTGTTATTAAAGGGTTATGCAAATCCAGCGACCTGCTATATGAAAGTATACTGCCTCCCAATTCTTTCAGAGAATAAGTATGTTCTCCATTCACCATCCTGAAATTTATAGAAGTAATATTATCAAGTTTATCAAAATATTTTGGTTGTAATTCGGTTTGAATAATTAGTCTACCAGGTTTAGTAATACACAAAACCGACTGACCAGCTTCTACATATTGCCCGTTTTCAACTAACAATTCTTTTACATGTCCTGAAATAGGTGAAGTGATTGACTGACTTCCGGCAGTGAAATTTTTCTTCAGGTTGTTGTAATTGGCTTCTGCACTTTTATATTCAGCTAATGCATTATTTAGCTCACTTTCAGAAACAATCCGTTCTGATATAAGCATCTCTTTTCTTTCGTATTCAGTCTTTGCACGATTATACTCACTTTCAGCTTCTGCAAATCGAACAGATAGATTATTATCTGCCATAGCACTTCCATCAATTCTAAAAAGTGTTTGTCCTGAAGTCACTTTAGTACCTTCAAATAGACCACTGCCGGAGAATTGTACAATGCCACTCATTGCTGACGGAATAACACGCTCATCTTCCGGAGCATTCTTTATCTGACCAGCTGATCGTATAATTTGACCTACCATCTCCTTTTCAACCGTTTCGGTGGAAAAGTCAATAATCCAGCTTTGCTCCTTTTTAAAACTTGCACTATTTCCACCTGAAACAGTGTTGTTAGTAGTTGCATGTAATGCAGCATGATGTGCTTCATGTTCATCATCATAAATTTCAATGGGTTCAATTATTACCGTCGAAATTCCACTTTCAGTTTCAATCTTAAAGGAAAGTTTTCCGGTTCCTACAACTGTAGGTTGGATATCAAAATCATATATACCTGTATGAGTTGGTTCTTCCAGAGTCTGTGTAACCGACTCGTTACCTGAGCTTAAAGTTGCGGTTACTCGCCCTCTAGTGATCGGCTTAAAATTTTCTAGAAAAGTAATATGTGTTATTATCTCTGCGGTCTGACCGGCAACAAATGGTGTTGCAATTGCATACACTTCATACTCAGATGAATATGCAGTTAGATAAAGTTTTTCATCATGATGATGCTTTTCTTCATCTTTGTTTGGGTTGCTGTCACAACTAATTATTATACCTGTGAAAATTGATATAATTATTAAAATATTAAATGTTTTCATTTTTTAGGCTTTACTGAATTAATTCGCTTGTATGTTTAAGTTAGTTTTAGAAGTGATACATTTTATTATCATTAAATGAATCATCAGTCTAATGTTTCAGATGTTACTAAATAACAGTCTTGAAATTCACTAAAAAACTATGGAATATTCAGCAAATAGGAGGCGCTCTCAGTCCCTGAGAGTCAGGTATGTAATCAGTGTATGAGGGTGGGGCAAAGGATTCGTAAAAATCAGAATTACTACGTTCTATCTGTGCGACACTATTAATACTATCTGAGAAAAGTAAAAAAAGAAGAATAAGTTCATTTGTTGCAGCTGTAAGTTCTTCTCTGACATCTTCATCTATTTTTATTACAATGCTTGCATCAGTACAGTTCTTGCTGCTACCATGACAGTCTTCATCAGGAATTTCGCAATTGGATGTATCGCAGTTGTTATTGCAGAGTAGATTCTTTGTATTGTTGTTGGAACAAGCTTTTTTTGTAAAGTTATGGAATACAATGGTGTAAGTGTTTCCATCATGATAATGAGGTATAACAGTGTGTGCAAGCAGAGTTATACCTGCAAAATATAAAAAAAATGAAGCTATGATTTTTCTAAATCTCATCTTTAAATTTCTATATCTTCTTTTTTTATTATAAATATTGTCATATTTGATAACTCCTTGTTACAAAGTTACAGCTTTTCTGATTAATCCGCAATATCAATATTTAAATATCTATTATAACTTCTTCAATAGTATTTTAAAGAGACACTAAGTTAAGACCTGATAAAAAAAACAGGAGGAAAATCATAATTGTTTTCCTCCTGTTCCGCCATTTTTAAAATTTCAGTGTACAATTAATTACTACTCTGTCTTTTCATCATCCTCTGTGGGTACAATTAGTTTGTAGCCTTTGCCATGGATGTTGATAATTTCAATGTTGGGCTCTGGTTTCAATAGCTTACGTAATTTGGTGATGTAAACATCCATACTACGTGCATTGAAATATGTATCCTCTTCCCAAATTTGTTTCAGAGCATGGTTTCTTTCGAGAATGTCATTTGCATGTGCACTAAGAAGCGACAGTAATTCAGACTCTTTTGTGGTAAGTTTGGTCTGATTCTCACCAATTGTCAGAATCTGTTTCTGAGTGTCAAATGTCATAGTGCCAAAATTATAAATCTGCTGTTCTTTGCTTTTCTTTCCTTTTACACGACGAATAATCGCTTCAATACGAAGAACAAGCTCTTCCATACTGAATGGTTTAGTGATATAATCATCGGCTCCGGCTTTAAAGCCTTCAAGCACATCTTCCTTCATATTTTTAGCAGTAAGGAAAATCGCCGGAATCTCAGAGTTGATTTGTCTGATTTCCTTCACCAGTGTTATACCATCTTTTTTTGGCATCATCACGTCAACAATGCATAGGTCGTATTTTGTTTTCACGAATCCTTTGAAACCAGCTTCTCCATCTGGGAATAAGTCGGTATCAAACCCTTTTGCCTGGAGATATTCTCTCAACAGCATGCCAAGATTTTCATCATCTTCGCATAAAAAAATTTTTAAATTTTCTTCCATATCAATTTTGTGTTATTACGGGTAAACTTATTATAAATTTTGTTCCTTTACCAAGATCACTCTCTGCACGAATAGTGCCGCCGAGGTCTGTTACAATTTTCTTTACATATGCTAAGCCAAGTCCAAATCCTTTAACATCGTGACGGTTGCCTGTATGGACACGATAGAATCTTTCAAATACTTTTTTAGCATCTTCTTTTTTCATCCCAATTCCATTATCTTCAATCGAGATAATGATTTTATTCCCTTCATTACGTGTTTGCATCATCAATTTTGGTGGCACATCTCTCTTACGATATTTCAATGCGTTATCCAGAATATTGAACAGCACATTTGTAAAGTGCATTTCATCAACAGATATTGTAGATCTTTCCGCCTGAAGATCAATATCAAGAATACCTTCGAGTTTTTCCACTTTCAAAACATGCGTGTTAGCCACACTGGCCACTAGGTCGTTTGCATCTATTTCTTTCATTTTTAGTTTTGTCTTCTGCTGATCAAACAGTGACATATGCAACACTTTCTCTACCTGGAGACTCAATCGTTTGGTTTCATCATTAATCACGCTTGTAACATGTTTATATACTTCAGGTGATTTAATAATTGATTCATCTTTAAGCATCTGTGATGCCAGTGAAATTGTTGATACAGGAGTTTTTAGCTCATGTGTCATATTATTAATAAAATCATTTTTCATCTCAGACAAACGCTTTTGTCTGAACAACGATACCATTGTAAAAATAAACGTTATTAATAGGATAATCGTGAATATCATAGATGGAATAAAAAATGAAAGTTCGCTGTAAACATAATTTTTTTTCGTCGGGAAATACACTCTTAAAGTATTTAGCTTGGCTGGTGAATCGTACGGAAACAACGTTTGAGTGTATATTGCATCTCTATCTTTATTCGAAAAACCCGGTGATGAATAAACAACTTCATTATTGAAATTAACTACCTGAAAACTAAATTGTTCATTCAAACCATTATAAGAGAGCTTTAATCGAATATTTTGCTCTAGTTGATTGAAGTCCACTCTATTCTCAATAGGTTCATTACTAGAACGGTTCATTATCTTATAGATAACTTCGTCCAGCAGAGAACGTTCATGTAGATAGCGTTTCGATAATATCTGTTGCATCTCATACTGAGTTTTGGAGATGGTGCTAGCACTTTGTTGAGGTGTTAAAAACACCTTTTCCTGATCTTCTTCCTGACGTAATGATAGTTGCGACCTGTTTGAATTTAATCCCGGTTTGTCAGCATCCGATTGTTCATTGGCAGCAACTGATTGTTCGTTTGTGATGTCTTCCGTATTGCCCGACTGGCTATACTGCTTTGAATATCTGTTTTCCGATTCGATCATATCTTGTTCCAGATAATAAAGAGTTTGATCTTGTTCAAGATCTCGCATCACATTATACAAGCTTCTGTTTACCTGTTCATCAAACTGTTGAGAGCGGATATTCATGCTGGTTTGCATATATCTAACTTGCAGAAACAACAGAATAATAAAAGCGGTAAACATCACTACGGCAAGCAACCAAATAGTCGATTTTTTCATACTTATTTTACTTACCTCCGTTTTTTTATTACAATTTTATTTCAAAGATCTCCATTGCTAATTAATAATTTAACAAATAAACGACTTTTTTGTTTAACATATCCTCTTAAAATTGGAAAAAAGCGTGAAAAATATGAGGTTTCAACAATAATTAAGGAAAAAAGAGTTATTTGATTCGTATTTTACGTTTTGTTAAAATTACAGGAATGTAAAACTATATGTTTCATTTAAATGTCTCTTGCAAAATGTCAACGTATAATATATTGCGTCCTTTTATTATGTCAGGTATATATTTATATAAATGGGCAATAAAAATTTTATAAGCTGAATTATAGATAATTAAGGCATTGTAAATCAAAAGTATCGTATAAACATCCTATTGACCTAGATTAAATCTCAAACTGATGCCGGCATTGCTATCTATCGACGGATATGAATTTGCTGAAACCATCGGTTTATACTGCATTCTTTCATAAAACATGCGCAAAGTTAACGATTTACTCAACACATAATCAGCTGTAAAATATATTGAAGTTGATTTTAGTCCGCTTGTAGCTTGAGTAAATCCATCCTCTATTTTTCGTATTAAAGCTTTGGTTGATTTATGAGACAGATCGAGGCGTGTAGTCAAGTTGGCTAACTTATAACCCAATCCCACTACAAAATCATTGTCATTAGTCTCCACGATTCGGTTGGATGTAATATTCAGATTGAGAGAACGAGTTTTATTTAGTCTGACTGTCAAAGATATATCGTTATAAAGCATACTTTGTGCTTCTATCAAAGGATTAAAACTTTCGAGAATACTCACAGCCGGAATATCGAATAAAGTACTGGCAATAAGTGCACCTGATATAGGATCGGGTATATATCCAAGGTCGCTTTTGCTTCCTTCGGTAATTGGATTCCAGCTTATGAATGAGGAGTATGAGCCTACTCTGTATTGGGATACATATCTATGGTTGAGGCTTAGCGATTTAAACTGATTTCTAAGCGTAGGAATCATATTCAGCAAGTTATAGGTAATATTCCAGTTGGGTAAAAGTGAGCTCAGGTCGGGAAATGCAGTTAATCCTATTTTGTTGGGATTTTTTCCCGTGTAAGCTGATATGAATGCAGGGATGAGAACATCAGAAGAGTTGATTTTAATTAATTGTGAGGTTGAAATATTTTGAAACAAGGTTGTATTTTTGCTGCTAAGAGCTGCTTGAGAAGGATTTAGACTGTTATACTGTTCCTGAATCCTTTCTTCAATTATATCTCTGTTTTTCAGAAACATATTAAAGGCAGATGAGTTATATCCATTGGATTGTTTAAGCTTTTCGAAAGCAGATGATATAGACATCGTTGTCATGGCAAAACTACCGCCGCGGATAATGGGCATACCCTCAACCATATATTGCATTTCGGTACGACGATTGTCTTCGTACATTACGTTGAGACTAATCACTAGTCCTTTTATCGGCTCAAGTACTGCTTCCATTCTCAGGTTGCCTGTTTTATTAAATAAAGCAGGATTTATGTTTTCTTCATTTATTACTAACAAATTCTCTGAGAGAGCACGTTTTACAAAACTCATTCCTCCATCCACTCCAAAAGCAAATGCCAGTCCGGGTTGCAATATCTTCGCATCACTGCTTTGTCCGAAGAAGTTGCCAATAACAGGTTTATAACCAGGTAGATCTGTTCTTGTTTTATAGGCAAGGTTCACGTTAATATTCTTGAGAGGCGATCTGTGGTAGATTGAAGAGATATTAAACATGCTGTTTAATGTAAGAGATAGATTATTCTGCATAAAATTACCTATAACCGCATCGGGGATAAAAGCTCCTCTCTCCCAACTATAGCTCGAGTTATAAGCTACACTTGAATTTATCCAGTTAAGAAAAGGTATATTTGAAAATGGCAGAGTATAGTTGATGTCCGCCGACTGCTTATAATTCAATGGTCTTCCCATATTAGCAATACTCTGAATAACCGAATCTTTCCATATTTCGTAATCACTACGGTTTATCCGCTTGTTAACCTGAAGATAAGGCTCCTCGATCTCAGCAATAGTTCCAGATCGGAACGATACCCGCAGATTGCGTGTCATATTCCATGTGAAAGAGAAATCCCTATTCCAGAAGAAATTTCTGCTAAAAGTTAGATGTTTTTGGTCTTGTATATCTGACGATGACTGCACAAGATCCCTTAGCTGAACTTCTTGATAATTACGTAATAATGAAGAAGACAACCTCAAAGAATTTGGCAAGAAATTGAAATTCACCCAATCAAGATACTTAGATCCATTAAACGGTTGCCATGGTTTTACAAGTGGAGTATAGTTATATTCGGCATGAAGTTGCCAATCTTTTATTGTTGCATACTCAGTGTCGGGACTCCGTTGCCTGTTGATATTGTTTGAATAGCTGAATCTGAAATTTGCCGGGTCGTAGGGCATGGGAGTGCTGCTTTTGATGTCAAAATGTATATCATTCAGACTTAAACTTTTGTTAGTCCAAGTTGACATAGCAATATTTTTGATAGAGTCGGCAAGATGTTGGTTGTCCGATAGTTTGAGAGACTCAGATAAAAGAATATCCTTATTAAATGGATCATACATAGGTGCGGACAACTGGTTAGAGTAAGAATAATAGAGTGGTGCCGAAAGCTTTGTTTTTTTTGGGAAAAACCGTCCTAATTGCATATTTATTACAAGATCAAAGGCACTGTAGTCGTCATTTCTACGTTGCAGCAGACTCTGATTGAGTGCACCAAAGCCGGCTGTTTCCTTACGTCCTGAGATATTGATTTTACCGATGTCAGAAAGTGCAAGGTTAATATTTGCTTGAGCAGCCCAGCCTCCTTTCTCATCAAACTCGCTAAGTCGCAATTCATTAACCCATACTTCGGTAGATCTGTTTGCGTTTGATCTGTTACGTACACCTATCATAATCACTTTAACTTCTTCAAGAGAAGGATTTCCTACAATAGAAACTGTATTAAATGGTTTTTCCGGATCGGGTCTTGTAAATTTATGGAAACTATCACTTTCGGAGTCTGTATGTTCTGCCATGTTGCGATTGATTTTTAATGTTGTGAGCAACTCCAGTGGAAAATTAAACATATTTCCTCCCGGCCATACTTTTTCACGATCCTCCTCATTATATGAGCTGTATTGTCCTTCGGGAGTGATTATCAATGGAATCTCATATTCATAATAATTGTTTATGTAATCGGAACCTATGCGAATGAAAATGGATAGATCATCATCAAGAATATCCGGACCTTCGATGGGTTGCTCTGCGTGAACAAACATCTGTAGACGTTTATAACGTCTCATGTCGTATGCAGTATTTCGGTAAACCGATCTTGAGTCTCCCGGTTCTAAGTTGGAGATTTTTAGTGAAAGCGACTGTTCATTCTCTTTCCTTAGCTGAGGTTGTCCGGGGTCGATTATCCTGTTTACCCCGGGAGGAAGAACGTAGTTTACAGGTGTGCGGCTACCGTTTTCTTCGATGTTAACAGTTGAAATATCAATATTTCCGGTACCGGATAAATCGCCTCCTGATATCAAATCGCGCCGATAAGTACGCCACTCACTTCTCACTAACTCTAGTGTTGCGAACCTTAAAAAAACGGGTTCTTTAAAGTCGGTAAGGAACATTCTCATAAAACGTATGTTATTGAAGCCACGAATTGTGCCAATTGCCGACTGATAATCTTGTATAGGAATTTTGAATTGATACCAGGTGACTTTACTGTTGCTTCCATTGCGGAGCTTAACAGTAACTTCACGACTATCAGCAATATAGTTGTTCCCTACAACCATATCCTTAGGTCGTAGAGACACTTTATATTGATAGTACGACTCATTTTCGTTGAGCGTATTATCGTTATTAATATCTTCTACATCAGGTGTTGTACGTGAAGTACCTGAGGAACCATTGTCTTCAACTGCAAGAGAATTACCTTCCGTGCCATTAAAATACTTATACCGATCTAGTATAGAAAGTTGACGACGATCTTGATCGCTTCCCCTGTAATGACGAAAGTTGTCGCCGGACGGATCATTTAATGGAGAATGAGGATCCTCTTCCATTCGTGATATTGTAGCACCAGATAGTCTGGGTTTTAACTCCTCTATATAATTGCTGTAAGTAGGATAAAGTTTCTCTTCATCAGTGCTAAGACCATTGAGACCAACATCTTGAAGTTTCCTTGCTCCAATCCCACCAGAGTTGTCAAAAGCGTAAATTGATGACTGTCTCTTGGGATATTTGCCCCAAACAGTATAACCAACGGCAGTTGTATCTCCATCAATTGGTAAACCATTTTCGAAAAACTTCTTGCCATCTTTTAAAATATCTTCAGAGATATCACCAAGGTTAAAGTAAAGATCTCCACCCTGTGAGGTGCCAACTGAGTCATTAACAAATGGGTCCATAAGCCAGAATTCTATGTACTCAATATTGGCTGCTTCAAAATCATGAATATCCATTTGTCTTGTTATACCGCCCCAGCGTTTGTTGGGGTTTAACAACTTGCCATCACTATCCACTTGCGTGTCAAGGTTATATGGCCCTCTTTCATTTGGGTAAAAAGAGATATTGAGAACCGGAATTGTTGTTGGCAAACCATAATACGAATCCCTATCTGGAAATATTTCTCTTTCTAAAACCTCTCTCACCAGATGATTAGAGAGCTGGTTAAGATCATTTCTTAAATGTGTAGGGGTAAGACTTGAATTGCTCCGTGTAAATATTCTATCAATATAGAACCATGCCATCTGAGCGCGATTTTTACCGTAGTCAGTATTGTTTGACAACGACGCTTCGGGGAAAAGAGAGTTGGAACTACTATTGTAGGGTGTTGAAGCTAGAGTCCAAGAATATGGTGACTGAATGTCTATACCCGAAGTAGACGACTCAAAATCATCTAAATATGAGAATCCGCCTGTATATTTGTTTTTGTAATGACCGGGGATCATTTGCGCAAACTCAACGTTGGCAGTGAGTTCCGAAGGTTCCGAAGCTTCAACAAAAGGGAGCATATCGATAAGATTGGTGAGGACATACGACTGCTTACGATATTGCAAATTAGCACCCCAAAGGGTATTTTTCGTGGCTTCATCACCAAAAACAGTCTTTACAACTAATGGCTTTTCGTAGTAATGCATTAGTGTACCTCCAATAGATAGGTCCTTAGATATTTCATACATCATGTTGATACCCATGAGTGTTTTTCGTTGAGTCTGCATAAGTGGTTGATTTTCAATTGTAACGTTAACTGGAGTACCCGAATCAATTATCTGACGGTTGAGGATAGTCACCGTTCCCAACATATAATCAACAGAATAATCTATGCCTTCTGTAAGCACTACACCAGCTGCTATGGCACGAACTGATCCGCGGGCAATATTTAACACATTAAGGTTGATTTCGCTCCCTGACGACCCGCGATACTCTCCACTAAGTATGAATTTGTTTTTTTCAGGAATCTGTCTAGCAACAGTAAGTGTTGAGTCATAAAGTTCTTGAAAAACGTACTTGTCAGCAATAGCATCATTGCTAATTTTTTGTCTCAGGTGTGAACCAAATGGTTCGACTACAGGGAAAATGATATAACCGTTTTCACTGTCAATTGTATATCCTTCTATAAAATCGAAGATGCCATCAGGATAGGGGTCGCCACGCCCATTAAGTCGGTCTAGGTTCATCATACTTAGCAACAGCTCATCACCTATTCCAGGCTCAGGTAGATAATTAAGATAAACACCTGTAGAATCACTTTGATAGGTGATATCCAGTTTAAACTTTTCTCTTTGGACTTCATACACACCGTAACCTAAGTAGTATATGTTTTTCATCATCAAATCCCATGCAGGTGAGAAAGGTGATAGAGAAACCGGTTTTAGTAGCTTAACGAAAAGTGCACCTGAAGATTCAACAACGTTATTGTTTGAGAACTCGCCAACTTGATAAACTTCGCCATTATATGTAAATTCAAACGCTACCGCTAATACTTCATCATCCAGTAGTGGCGTTTTTAGAGATATATATCCGAGCTGTGACTGATAATTGTACTCGGCAGCAGTAAGAAGTCGTGCATTCTCAAGCTTCTCATAATCAATCCCCTGTATTAGTGAGGATGGTAATACATTCGCAACATTATTGATACTGCGAGCATCCCCGTAAACGGATATTAATTCATCATACATGCTATTAGCTCCGTTATAGGTAATATTATTAGTACCCTGACTGGTCCACAATGAGTTATATATATTTTCGTGCTCACCCAGATCTGCGAATGCTACTATATCGTGTACCTGTTCATAATTGCTGAGCCTATTTGTTACCCAAACTTCCATTCGTGTTATGGACACCCGCGACTGTATAAATGGGAGTTTGCTCATCGCATGATCATATGCCTCTCTGAAATGATGACCGAGAAAAAAATGCTGGTTTGGTGCATACTCATCTGCTTTAAATTCAAAGGGAGTAGTGTTTACACCACCGTTAGTTGTAACTGTTTGCGATTCCGACTGTTGTTGCGAGAATATTGTATTTATATGTAGATTGCCGAATTGTAGATCTGCCTTGATTCCAAAAAGTGCTGCGCCACCATCAATCAGGGAGTTTGATGTTGTCATACTTACATTTCCAGCTTCAATATTCTTGACTATATCATCCTCACTACCGGTGTAGCCAAGTTTTATCTGTCGGGAATCCATATCAAAACCTGCTTCACTATCGTAATCAATATCAAAATTGATTTTTTCTCCAACTTTGGCATTCATGCTGATATCGATATTCTGACCAAAATCAAAAATTGTTTTTTTGCGAGCTCTTTGAGGAATAGTGGGGTTGTTGATTATGTTTCGCTTTAATCCTGCGGAGACTTCGATATGGCCCTTATCGGTTACTTGAACGCCACCGGGACCAAAAATGGCCTCCAGAGGATCTTTTTTTATTTTGCGTTGTGGAAGTTTATATTTTTGAATTAATTGTGAATCGTCGTAAGATAGCGAATTACGTTCTCTAAAAAAATCGGTTTGAATCTGCTGTTGCTTATATTTTTTATATTCGTCAGAAGTCATGTAAATCGGGTCCGACAATAGAGTTGAACCTATTTTCTTCTCCAAAACATAACTGCTTGTTAAAAAGTCATATCTTACTGTAATCTGAATATAGGATGGTTGAAGATTTTCCAGAGGGTTTTTATTTTTTTCTACAGGAGTATCAAGAGAATCAATTCGTAAACAGAAACTGTTTTTGATATCTGAGTGAGCATTTGATGCAAAAATTTCCTTCCCCTGTAAAATCAGCAGAAGTATAACAACTGATATGTGAATGATTCTTTTCAGCGAGACAACAACTAAACAGTTTCTTGTAATTTTAATAGCGTATTACGTAAACGCCAACTGTTTAATCTTTTGTCTTCTTTTCTTATTAACTAAATTGTGCTTTATAGTCTTTTCCGAGATTTAAATTGAACACATATAAAAATCTTTATAGTTTTTGATTAAAACTACTTTTTAAAGTCTTTTTAAAGCTTCTTTTATTATACCTTCAACAGGAAGTGAAGAATTTTCCTTAATGAGTTTTGACACCACTTTCTGCGATGTATTTTTCATAAAGCCAAGCATCACGAGAGCGGATACTGCAGCATGACCTGTTTCAGTGAGGTCATCTTTGGGCGACTGTACAACGTTTCCGCTATCATCTGTAAACTTGATTTTATCTTTCAAATCAACAATAATTCGCTGTGCTGTTTTAGCGCCAATACCTTTTACCGACTGTAGCGCCGTTGTATTTTCAGATGCTATAACATTCTCCAGCTCCTTTGAACTTAACGAAGATAGAATCACACGAGCTGTACTCGGTCCCACGCCCGAAACGCTAATCAGCATCATAAAGAGTTCACGCTCATGTTTGTTCATAAATCCGAAAAGAACATGGGCATCATCTCGAATCGACTCATATACATATAGTTTTGCTTCGGACTTACCGTTTACTGCTCCATACGTATTAAGTGAAATGTTCATTTGATAGCCTATCCCGGCACACTCCAGAGTTACCGAAGCAGGAGTAATTTCTGCTACTTCTCCTTTGATATAATCAATCATTTTAAATCAGTTGGTTTGTTACGTAATACCACCTTTATAACGATGGTTGAGTAAAAAAATTATAAAACAGCTAGTCAAATTACGTTGTTCTAGTTTTATTGTTTTTAAATATTTATGAAAAATCGAATGTCTTTTAGCAGCTTCTTATTGTTTTTTTTATTATTCAAATTTATAGAAATAAAGCTATGAATGTGATAATTTATATCCTTTTGCAAGTCCACCCTCGCTTGTCTCTTTATAAAGCGATGGCAGATCATGTCCCGTTTCCTTCATCACATTAACCACACGATCGAATGAAACCCTGTGGATACCGTCGGTGAAAGAGGCATAAAGATTTGCATCAAGTGCACGTGCAGCAGCATATGCATTGCGTTCTATACAAGGAATCTGAACCAGACCGCATACTGGATCACAAGTCATGCCAAGGTGATGTTCGAGACCCATTTCAGCTGCGTACTCAATTTGAGCAGGACTTCCGCCGAAAAGTTGACTTGCAGCAGCTGCTGCCATTGCGCAGGCAACGCCGACTTCCCCTTGACAGCCAACTTCAGCTCCAGATATAGAGGCATTTTGCTTAACAATATTTCCAAATAGTCCTGCCGTTGCTAGAGCTCTTAGCATTCTGTTTTTACTGAATCCCCTGCTATTTTCTAGATGATAAAGTACTGCCGGTACAACTCCACAGGAGCCGCAAGTAGGTGCGGTAACTATCTCACCTCCCGAAGCGTTTTCTTCTGCAACGGCAAGCGCGTATGCAAAAACAAGTCCCCTTGAACGAAGCGAATCTTTGTACCCCTTTGCTCTAATATGGTAACTTACAGCTTTTCGGTGCAAACTTAGTGGTCCTGGAAGTACACCTTCATTATCTAATCCCCTTATTACAGCATTTTTCATTACTTCCCATACCTCTTCAAGATAATCCCATATTTCCGGTCCTTCGCAATCTTCAACATATTCCCAGTAGCTCTTTCCGGTCTCTTCACACCAATCCATTATCTGTGTCATGGTAGTCATCGGGTAAATATCTTTTTTCTGATCTACGGAGATGCCTATGATATTATGACCGTCGGAAAGTGTTCCACCTCCAATACTGTATATTGTTTGCGACTCAATTATCTCACCATCATTATTATAAGCATTCAGTTTAAGAGCATTGGGATGAATTGGAAGGAAAGTTTTTGGCAACCATTCGATGGTGGTAGGTGCAACAGGCTCCAGAATACTTAGTATGGCTTGGTCGGTGAGGTGACCTTTGCCGGTAGCAGCCAGACTTCCATAAAGTGTGACATTAAATTTTTTTGAATTAGGATGCCTTTTTACAAAAAGCTCCGCTGCTTTTTTTGGTCCCATGGTGTGACTGCTGGAGGGACCGTTTCCGATTCGGTATAACTCTTTGATTGATTGCATAAAACGGGTCTTTTATTTAAAACTAAGGTGATTGGATGTATATATAGAACTTACAACAAAGATAATCATTTTTAATGGATTATTTTTAACTTTGTAATATACAAACGTTTTAATTATTGTCTGAACGTAAATATTAATTTATGAGTACAAAAAAAAAGTATATATACGATATTGAGCCGCAGGATGTTGATTTCATGAGAAAGGTCTCACTGAAATCGCTTACTAATTTTATCCTTATAACTGCAAGCAAAAATGCTAACGAAAATGGTTTTGGGATAATGGATCTACAAAAGAAAAATCTAACATGGGTGTTGTCGAGACTGGTTATTGAAATGAATCGAATTCCTTCGGAAGATGATTCTATTGGCATTGAAACGTGGGTTGAAAAGATTGGGACAGCTTTCACCACTCGTGATTTTCGTATTAGTGATGCTAATGATGTGGTTATAGGCTATGCTACATCAACATGGGCGGTTATGGATATGAAAACCCGCCGGAGTATCTCACTTGATTTGATTCCTTCGATGAAAGAATATATTGTTGACGAATCGACCCCAATAGGTGATCCTGAACACCTTTCTTCAGTTGCCGGTGAAATTGTGAATAGTTTCACCGTGAGATATAGTAAGATTGATGTTAACAATCATGCTAACAGTTTGTTTTATGTTCAGTGGATTTCAGACAGCTTTTCTCTAGACTTCTATCGTACGCACAAAATTAAACGTTTTGAGATTAATTTTTTGAAGGAACTAACAATAGATGATAAAGGCAAGGTTCATCGCGAAGAGGTCGCTCCCGGCAACTTTTGTTTCGAGATAATAACTCGTGACAAAGGTGTTGCCTGCAGAGCTAGAATTCTTGTTGAAAAGGCTTGATAACTTGTTTTATCAATTTACTACCCTTATTAGAGTAGATTACTCGCAAGTTCAGATAATTCACTTCGCTCACCTTTTACCAAGTTGACATGGCCAAAAATATTTTGTCCATGCATTTTATCAATCATGTAAGCTAGACCATTCGATTGCATATCAAGATATGGCGAATCAATCTGTTGTAAATCGCCCGTGAATACTATTTTAGTATTTTCACCTGCACGGGTAATAATAGTCTTCACTTCATGTGGGGTAAGATTTTGTGCTTCATCAATTATACAGAATGTTTCCGTGAGACTACGTCCTCTGATAAAAGCCAATGCTTCGATTTCGAGCCTTCCCGTTTTTTGCAACTCGTCGATAAGTCGCAAATCAGAACTGTTCTGACCTAATTGTGATTTTATAACATTTAGATTGTCAAACAGAGGCTGCATATAAGGAGTAATCTTCTGCTTTTCGTCGCCCGGTAGAAATCCCAAGTCTTTGTTAGAAAGCGAAACAATTGGACGTGCAAGCATTATATGACTGTATATTTTGTTCTGTTTTAGTGCAGAAGCCAGAGCCAGTAGAGTTTTACCTGTACCCGCTTTGCCTGTTAGCCCAACCAGTTTAATATCAGGGTCATTGAGAATCTCGAAAGCAAACGTTTGTTCAGCATTTCTGGGATGAATGCCGAAATTAACTTCTTTTTCCACTTTCTTGATTTTTTGTGTGAAAGGGTTGAAGCGAGCAAGAACACTATTCCGTTCGCTCTTAAGTATTAAGCACTGATTAGGATCAAGCTGAAAATCGAAGTTAAATTCATCTAGGTCAACCCCTCCGTTTTGTGCATAAATCTTATCAATAAGATCGGGATTAATGCCTTCAACAGTTTGCTCACTCTTGTCGAAAATATCCACATTTGTAACCTTATCATTAATATAATCTTCCGACACTAAGCCAAGTGAGCGTGCTTTCATGCGTAAATTTATATCTTTTGAGACAAGGATAGTCTTCACATTAGGGTTCTTTTCTGCAATCTCTGCCACTACTGAAAGTATACGGTTGTCAGCTGTTTTTTCGGGAAATGCATCAGTGATTTTTTTGTTATCCCGAGATGTATTAACTATGTAAAGTTTACCTTTGCCTAGACCCAGTTCAGCACCATTTGTAAACAAATCATCGTCAGTAATCAAATCAAGCTCTCTCACAAAAGCTCTTGCATTATAGTTAATTTGGTCGTTTCCTTTCTTGAATTTATCAATTTCTTCAAGCACAATAAACGGTATGTAGATATCGTTTTCTTCAAAATTATTGATTGCTTCGAAATCGTGCAATATCACGTTTGTATCTAAGATAAAGTTTTTCTTTATTCCGGTTGTTTCTTTAATAGTTTTAGTTTTAGACTTAGACTTAGTTGAGGTACTTTTGATTTCGGTATTTGCTACCTTTTTTGGGGTTTCATTTTCAGTTGTTGCCATGTTCTTTAGTTTAATATATTAAAAATGAAAATCAGGCATTGTTTGTTTATAGAGAAAACAAAATTTATAAGCTTGAAGATCATTCTACAAATGTAACATTCCTAAACAATTTCATCAAATCTTCACACTACAAATTTCAAGTGTAAACATGTATTTTGTCATTTATTATTATGTTTTTAAGAGTATTATTTTGTTATAAATGAAATATTTTTGTTTTTTATCACAAAACATTTTGTTACAATTAATTTATACCTATCTTTGTCAAGCAAAAGTATTTTTACAGAAGGTCGTTATTTAGTTGCTTCACAACATTGTAAGTTATTTCCTAACTCCTCTTTTAAGAACTTCTGCATAATTATTTATTTAAATTTTTTTATTTTACATGAACATTTTTGTAGCTGGCTTAAGTTATCAGATTACTGACGCCGATTTAAAAGAACTTTTTGAGGAGTATGGTGAAGTATCCTCAGCGAAAATTATTACCGACCGTGAAAGCCGCCGCTCTAAAGGTTACGGCTTTGTAGAAATGTCCAACGACGAAGAAGGACAGCGTGCCATTGAAGAACTAAACGATGCAGAATATGACGGACGTACATTGTCTGTTTCAGTTGCTCGCCCACGAACTGAAAGACCTGCTGGTGGAAATCGTGGTGGTTATGGAAATCGTGACAGAAACAGGTATTAATCTTTATAGGTTTACGAATAAAACTGCATTCCATAGGAGTGCAGTTTTTTTTTGGTTACTTTTTTGTATCTTTACATCATAATTCGTGAAACATCGTAGATTTATAAAACTTGAATAAAAAAAGAATTATGCCCATTATTCTTTCAATTGAAACAGCTACACCTGTCTGCTCGAGCACACTTTCGTGTAATGGAGAGATCTTGATTAATAAAGAAAGCTATGAGGGACAGTCACATGCGTCACTACTTGGTGTTTTTGTTCATGAGATTATGAGTTATGCTAGGCAAAACAATTTAAAAATTGATGCTATAGCTGTGAGTAGTGGTCCCGGCTCATATACAGGACTTCGTATAGGTGTTTCAGAAGCTAAGGGACTTTGTTATGGTCTTAATATTCCAATGATTGCAATTCCAACAGCTAAGATAATGGCATCAATGATGAGAGATAGGGTGGATGAGGGAACTTTGCTTTGTCCCATGATTGATGCGCGTCGGATGGAGGTTTATGCTACATTTTACGACCGATCATTAAACGTGGTTCGTGATACATCAGCTGATATAATTGAAAGCAATACTTATGATAATCTTTTGGATGAGTATAAGATTGCTTTTTTTGGAAATGGATCGAATAAGTGTAAAGAGGTGTCTACACATTCCAATGCAATGTTTTTTGAAGATGTGCATCCGCTTGCTTTAGCAATGATACCGCTTGCAGAAAAAGCGTTTGCTGATAAGGATTTTGTTGACAATGCATATTTCGAACCTTTTTACCTTAAAGAATTTGTTGCAACAACGCCAAAAAATAAAATTATTAATATTTAAAATTTATACTATGGATTCTATATTACAAGTAAAAGCAATTCCTAATGGACCACTGCAAGTGATAGGTGTTTTTGAAATTACAAAACCTGATGGTGAGAAAAAGTCTCATGAGGGAACCACCTATCTTTGTCGTTGTGGTTATTCAAAGAAGAAACCTTACTGTGATGGTGAACATCGCAAAAACGGTTTTGAAGGATAAAAGCTATGGAGCCAACCGTAGCATTGTCCAGGTATCTTCAGTTTTATAATAAACAATGCGGTCGTGCATACGGTTGGGCCTTCCTTGCCAAAATTCAATGCATGTAGGTCTTATCAGATAACCGCCCCAATGTCTCGGACGATATATAGGTAGTTCATCAAACTGATTCTCTATTTCTTCCTCCAACTTTTCAAGCTCATCTCTGTCTTTTATGACTCTGCTTTGTGGCGATGCCCAAGCACCAATCTTGGCAGTTTCGGGTCTGGAATTAAAATAATTATCTGAATCAATTTTGGGAAGTTTTTCTATACTACCCTCTATACGAACCTGACGCTCAATAACGTGCCAGTCGAATAGTAAAGCAGCAAACGGATTGGACCTAAATTCCTTTCCTTTTCTGCTATTATAATTTGTAAAGAAAACAAAACCTTCTTTGTTGAATTCCTTAAGTAAAACCACACGTGCCGATGGTTTGCCGTCGGAACTTGCTGAGGCAACAGTCATTGCATTTGGCTCAGAGAGTCCTGCATTTATTGCTGCATTCATCCATTCTCCAAACTCTACAATGGGATCAGAAGCCATATCCTCTTCTTTGAGGCTTCCGGCAGCATATTCTTTTCGTAATTGATATAAAGTACTCATCAGTAAATAATTTAATTAATTACTATTGAAACACAAATGTATTAAGCAGAGATCTTTTCGAGACTTTTATGTCGTTAATAATGTGTAAAGATACAATTTTTGTCTAATTTCGTGGAGAAATTTGTTGTACATGATTAAAGTAGAAAAGATATATAAAAGCTTTGGTAATCTTCAAGTGCTAAAAGACATAAATATTGAAGTGGAGAAAGGTGAAATTGTATCAATTGTGGGTCCCAGTGGTGCAGGCAAAACAACACTTCTCATGATTATGGGAACTCTTGAAAAGGCTGATTCAGGAAAGATTTATATTGACAAATATGAACTAAGCAGACTGAGTGAGAAGAAATTATCAGATTTCCGCAACAAAAATATTGGTTTTGTTTTTCAATTTCATCAGCTTTTGCCTGAATTTACGGCACTCGAAAATGTAATGATACCGGCTTTGATTGGTAAAGCCAAGCATCAGGAAGCAGAAAAGAAAGCCATGGAGCTGCTTGAGATGATGCGACTTAAGGATAGGATAGATCACAAACCGGCGGAACTGTCAGGGGGTGAAAAACAGAGAGTTGCTGTTGCACGTGCACTAATCAACAATCCGGCTGTGGTGTTTGCTGATGAACCGTCGGGTAGTCTGGATACCGACAATAAAGAAGAATTGCATCGATTGTTTTTTGAGTTACGTGATAAGCTTAATCAAACATTTGTTATTGTTACTCATGATGAGCAGCTGGCAAGAATTACAGACCGAACAATACATATGATTGACGGTGAAATTGTACAACGGGCATAATTATATAAAGAGATGAAAGGAAAATTATTATTTATGGCAGTAGTAATAGGAGGGAGTTTGCTTTCTTGCAACGACACCACTGATAAAAGTAAAACAGACTGGAAAGAGAAAACAGAAATAATAGGTAGGGCAAACCCTAAAGTAACAAACAGAATAATGACGCCGGAGGTGCTTTATAGCTTTGGTAGAGTGGGGAGTATAGAGGTGTCACCCGACAAATCAGCTCTCTTGTACCAGGTAACCTATGTGAGTATCTCTCAAAATAAGACAAATTCGGAGCTATTTATAATGAAAAGTGATGGCTCTGAAAAGAAGCAACTAACCTTCACAAATATATCGGAAAGTAATCCCCAATGGATTAATGGTAGTAAGAAAATCGCATTTTTGTGTAATGAGACAGGATCTTCTCAGATCTGGTGCATGAATCCAGATGGTGGCGGTATGTCTCAAATCTCTAATGTTGAAGGTGGCATTGATGGTTTTATATTTTCACCTGATGGAACAAAGATTCTTTTTATAAGTGATGTAAAAAGTGTTGAAACTGCTCCCGACCGATATCCCGATATTAAGAATGCATCGGGTAGAATAGTAGACGATTTGATGTATAAACACTGGGATTATTGGGTTGAGAATGTGCCGCATCCTTTTGTAGCAGACTTTTCAGGTAATAAGCTGAACAATATAAAAGACCTTATGGAAGGGGAGCCATATGAATCTCCTTTAGCACCTTTTGGGGGGATTGAGCAGTTAGCATGGAGTCCGGATAGTCGAACAATTGCTTATACTTCAAGAAAAAAGACAGGAAGGGAGTATGCTGAATCAACAAACTCTGATATCTATTTTTATGATTTGGAGAGTGGTGACGTAAAAAACGTTACCGAAGGAATGATGGGATATGACGTTAATCCTCAGTTTTCACCCGACGGAACAATGCTTGCTTGGCAAAGTATGGAGCGCGACGGTTATGAAGCAGATAAAAATAGATTATTTATAATGGATATCGCTAGTGGCGAGAAAACATATCTTACTGATGAGTTTGATTATAACTGCGATACATTTATCTGGGGAGAAGATAATAATACTATATATATGGTGTCATCGGTTGAGGGTACATCACAAATATACTCAGTAAACTGTATTACAAAGGAGATAATACCTTTGACAGAAGGGAAGCATAATTATCTTTCTATTTCGCTTGGGGGAGAGGGGCTTATAGCATCACGTCAATCAATGTCGCAACCTACTGAGATTTATAGCGTTGATATCACTTCGGGTGAAGCTAAAAACCTGTCGAATGAAAATAAGCATATCCTTGATCAACTTCAAATGGGTGAAGTTGAAGAACGTTGGATTGAAACTACTGATGGTAAGCAAATGCTCACATGGGTTGTTTATCCTCCTGAGTTTGATTCAAAAAAGAAATATCCTGCTCTCTTATATTGTCAGGGAGGACCGCAAAGCGCTCTTGATCAATTCTGGTCTTACCGCTGGAATTTACAGATGATGGCTGCAAATGGGTATATTGTGGTAGCTCCAAATCGTCGTGGTGTACCGGGATTTGGAACAGAATGGAATGAGCAGATTAGCGGAGATTATGGCGGTCAGAATATGAAAGATTATTTATCGGCTATTGATGCTGTTGCCTCTGAACCGTTTGTTGATGAAAACAGATTAGGTGCTACAGGGGCTAGTTATGGTGGGTTTTCGGTCTACTGGCTAGCGGGCAATCATGATGGCCGTTTTAAGGCATTCTTCGCACATGCCGGCATTTTCAATCTCGAAGCTCAGTATCTTGAGACTGAAGAGCTGTTTTTTGCCAACTGGGATATGGGAGGCCCTTACTGGGATGTATCGAATGTTATCGCACAAAACACATACTCAAATTCGCCACATCGTTTTGTAGAAAAATGGGATACTCCAATAATGATTTCTCACGGAGAACTTGATTATCGAATACTTGCTTCACAAGGAATGATGGCATTTAATGCTGCGCAGTTGCGGAATATACCATCGCGAATGTTGATTTTTCCAGATGAAAACCACTGGATTGCAAAACCGCAAAATGGGATTTTGTTTCAAAGAGAGTTTTTTAGGTGGTTTGATCAATATTTGAAGTAAAACATAGTAAAATTTAATCTTAATTGTTTTGCAATTCTGAAATAATCCCTATCTTTGCACTCGCTATTGGAAGCAGTAGCTACAGTTAAAAAGATTTGGTGTGGTAGTTCAGCTGGTTAGAATACCTGCCTGTCACGCAGGGGGTCGCGGGT
>CAZAFR010000031.1:0-25112 GCA_964484665.1 uncultured Proteiniphilum sp.
ACTATGATTTTTTTAAGATGATTCTAAAAGTCGTGTTTTTCCCTAATTCGGAGTGACTCACAAAAACTTTACCTTTATGATTTACTTCAATTATTCGCTTTACCAGTGATAAACCTAACCCCCACCCTCTGTCTTTTGTGGTGTAGCCCGGAAAGAATACTTTTTTGTGCTTTGATTTAGGTATTCCTTTTCCGTTATCTTTTATATCCAAAAAAACGTTCTCTTTATCTTCTTTTATTGAAAAGGTTATTTCTCCCTCTCCTTTCATAGCATCCACTCCATTCTTGGTGATATTTTCTATCACCCAGCCAAACAAGGGTTCGTTTAACATTACTGTAACCGGTTGTTCCGGAAAAAACATCTTGAAAGACACTTTATCAGAAACTCTTTTTTTCACATAAGAAAGTGAATGATCTACAGCGTCTTGTAAAATTGTCGGGGTTAAATCAGGTGTAGAGCCTATCTTTGAAAATCTTTCCGCAATCATCTGCAACCTGTCGGTATCCTTATCAATTTCTGTGAGTAACTCGTTTTCAGGATCTTTTAATTTTAGATACTCTGACCATGCCATTAAAGATGATATTGGCGTGCCAAGCTGATGAGCAGTTTCTTTTGACAAGCCCACCCAAACCCTATTCTGTTCGGCTCGCTGTGACCGGTTTAAAGTAAGAAAGGCAAGACCGATAAAAAATGCAATTACAAAAAGCTGAATATAGGGATAAATTTGTAATCGTTTCAGTGTATACGAATCATCATAATATAGTGTCTGATTCATTTCACTCAAAATAATAGGCTCGTGCTTTTTTTGAAATTTCTCTATCTTTTTAAGAAGATAAAGTTGAGTACTCTCTTTTGGCAATTTAATGTTGTGAGATTCAATACGGTCAGCGCTGTTATCATACAAAATTACAGGGATAGTTGTGTTGCTTTGTAGAATCGCTAAAACCAAATCGGCATCCGGTTCTTCCGACATCATCGATTCTGTTGCCAGCGCCCATATTTCCAGCTTATAACGTTCCTCCTTAGCAAGTTCTTTCACCAGCAGATTTGAAATAATTAACGACAACAGAGCTACTGTTATCGCCAATATTACAAACAATTTTGTAAGGGACTGACTTATTATGTTCTTATTCGCCATTCGTTTGGATAGAGGTTATTTGCTCGATTACCAATGTTTTTGACAAAGCCCAGAGGTCTATTTTTATATGTAACCAATACAAACCCTTTGGGGGTGTCAGATATGTTTATTGCTTCTCTGCGAAGATAAGAAATTGCTTGGTCGTATTTCAACTCTCTGCAAGTAAATGCTCTCCTGTTAAGCTCATTACTCATTGCTAAAGCTTGCGAAGGGACAAAATCCTTACCTTTGATTTCACCTAATTCGATTCCCATAGAAATAACTTTCAACTTATCCTTTAAGGAGATGAAAGTCGACGAATGCTCTTTAGAAATCGATATTATTTTGTTTCCATCATTAATAAAGTCAAAATTGTTGGGGTTTAGAAGGAACTTATGATAAATGGAACTGTCTGCGATAAATTGTGCCTTACTACTTTTGTATTTCTTATTACGTTTTTGAGTATTTTGCGACAGATTATTCATGTGAGATTCTCTTTTCCTTAAAACTGTAACAAACAGTCCTTCACCTTTAGTTTTATGAGGAAAAAATCGATAAGCTATAACCTTTTCATCAAATGAAGAAGATATATGCCATACGCTTTCGGTATCAATATCAACAAAATCGGCATCCAACTCATTTGCTGCCCATAAAGCATTTACTTCATTTTCTAAGATGTTGTAGGTACAGGTACTGTAAATAAGAAGCCCTCCCGGTTTTAGTGAAGGCCATATATCTGATAAAATACTTTTTTGCCTTGTAGCACACATGCTTACGTTTTCCGGCGACCACTCACTAATAGCCACTTCATCTTTTCTGAACATGCCCTCACCCGAGCAAGGGGCATCTATCAAAATAAGATCGTAAAACTCTTGTAAGACAGCAAAATCTTTTGGTTCATTATTGGTAACCATGGTGTTAGGGTTACCATATTTTATAATGTTCTCAGAGAGTATATTGGCACGCTGACGTATTATATCGTTGGCAGTAAGAAAACTACCTTCAGGCAAAGCAGAAAGCATACTAACAGACTTTCCACCGGGTGCGGCACAAAGATCGAGACAATTAACAGGTTTATCAATCAACTCTCTAACAACTTGCTCTATAAACATAGAAGATGCTTCCTGAACATAGTAGTGACCGGCATGAAATAGCGGGTCGAATGTGAATGATGGTCTTTTTTCAAGATAAACCCCCCACTGCGACCATGGTACGCACTCACCCTCTTCGGGCAACTCATCAGGTTTACCTTGTGTCTTAAGCGGGTTAAGACGAACACTAACAGGCGGCACTTCCGACAGAGCCTTCAAAAAAGGTTCTGCCTGGTTGTTGAGTAGCAGTTGCACTGAATTTAAAAAATCGTCAGGAAGGTTCATTTCTGATTATTGATTTATCTACAAAGTTAAAAGATTTTCACAAAAAAATATTACCTTTATGGTCTTAACAATCTTAAAACCATTTTCGGTCATGAAAAAAATATTCATTATTACGGGATTAATTATATCCTTTGCTATTTCAGCACAAAACAGACCAGATCCACAACCTGCACCGGAGACTAACGAAAAGTTTAATATTGGTATGGCGGGTTACACATTCAGAAACTTTGATTTGGATCAAACATTGGAAATGATGCAGAAATGTGATGTCAAATATTTGTGCATTAAAGATTTTCATCTTCCATTGAACAGTAACGCAAAAGAGATTGCAGATTTTCACACAAAGCTAAACTCAAAAGGTGTTACAGGGTATGCAGTGGGACCAATATATATGAAATCTGAAAAAGAGATTGATGATGCTTTTGAATATGCAAAACGAGTTGGCGTTAAACTTATTGTTGGAGTACCAAATTACGAGCTGCTGCCTTATGTTGATAAAAAAGTGAAGGAGTATGATATGCATTACGCCATTCACCTGCATGGTCCCGATATCGATCTATATCCCGATGCAGATGACGTTTGGGAAAATGTAAAAGATCTGGATGCACGCATAGGCATGTGCCTCGACATTGGTCACGACACCCGTAATGGCAAAGATACTGTAGAAGACTTAAAAAAATATCATTCGCGCGTTTTTGACATTCATATTAAAGATGTAACAGGTAATACCAAAGAAGGATATTCAGTTGAGATTGGTCGTGGAATAATTAATTTTCCTGCATTCGTGAATATGCTTCGTGAAGTTGGTTACACCGGAATGTGCAGTCTTGAACATGAGCGTAATATGAACGATCCTCTGCAGGGTATAGCAGAATCTATAGGATACTTTAGAGGAGTTATTGCTGCAACCGCTGCAAAATAAGATTGAGTATTTATTTGAGTATAAATGTATAAATGATAAAACTTAAAAAAGAGAACTTCCAATGGAAAGTGCTTGAAAGTAAATATCTTCACAAGAGACCATGGCTCACAGTAAGACTTGAAAAGCTGCTGCTGCCAAACGGGAATATCATTCCTGAATATTATGTGCTGGAATATCCTAATTGGGTAAATATTATTGCCATAACAAAAGAAAAAAAGTTTGTGATGGTCAAACAATACCGTCACGGCATCGAAGAAGTTTGTGTTGAGCTTTGTGCCGGTGTGTGTGAAGAATTTGATGATTCGCCATTAATATCAGCAAAGCGCGAACTGCTCGAAGAGACAGGTTACGGTGGCGGAACTTGGACTGAATTTATGCGTATTGCACCAAATGCGAGTGCTGCTAATAACTGGTCGTATTGCTACATTGCAGAAGATGTAGAAAAAATAAGCGAACAGGCACTTGAAGATTCAGAAGATCTCACAGTGCATCTTTTAACTTTTAAGGAAGTAAGAGAATTACTCGAAAGTGGAAAAATCGTACAGTCAACAATGGCTGCTCCTTTATGGAAATTCATGGCAAAGTATGATAAATTCGACTAATTTTGCACTCATAAAAAGTTTGAAAATTGAAGAAAGCAGCACTATATTTAATCCCTGTCTTATTAGGTGATACATCAGTTGAAAGGGTAATTCCGGAATTCAACAAGAGAATTGTGTCTGAACTGAAGTTTTTTATTGTAGAGAATGTTCGTTCGGCACGCCGTTTTATGAAAAAATGTGATCCTGACATCGATATTGATTCGCTCACTTTTTATGAGCTTAACAAGCATACTAATAAAAAAGATATTGAAAGCTTTCTGACTCCTATGAAGTTGGGAAACAGTATGGGGGTAATTTCGGAAGCAGGTTGTCCTGCCATTGCCGATCCCGGAGCTGAGGTAGTTGCCATTGCGCAGAGGGAAAATTATAAAGTGGTACCACTTGTTGGACCATCCTCACTACTTATGGCTATCATGGCATCGGGCTTTAACGGTCAGAGTTTTGCATTTCACGGTTATCTTCCAATAGACTCGACCAAAAGAGTGAGCAAAATAAGGCAACTGGAAATGCAATCATACAAGGAAGATCAGACACAATTATTTATTGAGACACCCTACCGCAATCAAAAGCTGGCTATAGATATTATTGACAATTGTAAGCCACATACACAACTTTGCATTGCAATGAATATTTCATGCGAAGATGAAATGATTGTGACTAAAAGCATTAAGTCATGGAAAGGGAATCTTCCTGATTTGCAAAAGTCGCCAACGGTTTTTCTTATTTACAAAGAGAAATAGCTCAATCTTTGGTATCATCAAATTTTTTTCAATTTTTTAAATTACAATTACTTATTAAGTTAAGTATGGAAAGTATCATATAACTAAAAATAGAATAGAGAAAGTATTGAAAATTCAGCATAATAAACAATTATTGGAATATAATTCATTTAGGACCAGAGCAGTAACACGACTATTTAGCGAACCTCAATCGGTTGATGAATTATCTGAAGTATTAAAATCATTTCCGAGAGAAAAGATATTAATTCTTGGAGCAGGTAATAATATGTTTTTCACAAAGGACTTTGATGGTTTGATAATAAAACCTGAAATGCGTGAGATTAATATTATTTCAGAAGATGAGAATTTTGTGGAGTTAGAAGTCGGTGCAGCAGTAAAATGGGATAATCTTGTAGAAGGATGTGTTGCGAGAGGATACTCAGGATTAGAAAACCTATCGCTTATACCGGGATCAGTTGGTGCAAGTCCCATACAAAATATTGGAGCTTATGGTTCAGAAGTAAAAGACACAATAACATCAGTTTATGCAGTTGATATCAAAACCGGTGAGCATAAAGTATTCACAAACAAAGAGTGTTATTTTGGTTATCGTGACAGCATCTTTAAACAAACACGCAGATATATAATAACTTCCGTTGCATTCAAGTTAAGTAAACAGTTTACTTTTAAGGGAAAATATGCTGATTTGAGTCGCGAATTAAGTGGCAACACCTCACCATCGCTTTTGCAGGTAAGAGAAGCAATTATCAATATACGTACAAGAAAATTACCCGATGTAAAAAAACTTCCAAATGCCGGGAGCTTTTTTAAAAATCCTATCCTATCAAAAGAGGAGAAAGAAGCATTACAGAAAAAGATTGTTGATGTACCCATATACAATATTGGCGAAAACAGTTTTAAAACATCAGCAGCATTTTTAATAGAAAAAGCAGGATATAAAGGAAAGAACAACGGAAAAGTTGGAACATATGACAATCATGCACTGATTATAGTAAATCTGGGAACGGAAGACGGTAATGATATACTAAACTTTGCAAATGAGATCATAATTGAAGTGGAAAAACAGTTCGGTGTGAAACTTGAACCGGAGGTATGGATTTTTTAAACAGCTAACATATGTCATCATTTATAATAGAAGGAGGGCACAGTCTGAAAGGTAGCATAACGCCTCAAGGTGCAAAGAATGAAGCTTTGCAAGTAATATGCGCAACGCTACTGACCAATGAAGAGGTGATTATTGAGAATATCCCGGATATACTGGATGTTAATAATCTGATTGAATTGATTGGGGAGCTGGGTGTTGAAATAAAAAAAATTGAAAATGGTACATATTGTTTCAAAGCTGATAAAATTGATATCTCATATACCGAAACTGAAGAATTCAGAAAAAAGAGTGCAGCAATGCGCGGGTCGATTATGTTAGTAGGTCCTTTACTTGCACGTTTTGGAGAGGTTGTAGTTCCCAAGCCGGGTGGTGATAAGATAGGACGCAGAAGACTGGATACTCACTTTAACAGTATCATGAAACTGGGAGCTGAGCTACATAATGATGAAAAAAATCAGATATTACGACTGTCGGCTAAAAAATTAAAAGGGGCATACGTACTTCTTGAAGAAGCTTCGGTTACGGGTACAGCTAACCTACTTATGGCAGCAGTTTTAGCTGAAGATGAAACAGTTATATACAATGCTGCATGTGAGCCTTATGTTGAGCAACTAAGCAAAATGCTAGTAAGGATGGGTGCAAATATCGAAGGTATTGGGTCAAACAAACTTTTAGTGAAGGGAGTGACATCATTAAAGGGTTGCACGCACCGATTACTGCCGGATATGATTGAAACCGGAAGTTTTATAGGTATGGCGGCAATGACTGCATCTGAACTAACAATTAAAGATACCTCCGTTGATCATCTTGGGATAATTCCGGAGAGTTTCCGACGACTCGGTATAACAATTGAACAAAAAGGCGACGATCTGTATATTCCCCAACATGACAGTTACACTATAGAATCGTTTATGGATGGCTCCATTCTGACCATTGCTGATGCTCCTTGGCCGGGTCTGACGCCTGACCTACTGAGTGTTATGCTGGTAGTTGCCACAAAAGCGAGAGGTAGTGTGCTTATTCATCAAAAGATGTTTGAGAGCAGGCTGTTTTTCGTTGATAAATTAATTGATATGGGTGCTCAGATAATATTATGCGACCCTCACAGAGCAGTGGTGATTGGACTGGATGATCGCTTCCATCTTCGCGGTACAACGATGACTTCACCCGACATACGTGCGGGCATTTCATTATTAATTGCCGCAATGTGTGCAGATGGAAAAAGCTTGATTCACAACATAGATCAGATTGATAGAGGTTATCAATATATAGACAAGCGATTAAACGAAATTGGCGCTTCTATCGAAAGGAAATAAATTTGTTTTTTATCCAACTCTTTTATTACTTTGTATCCTTGTAAATTATGATTAATCCTCAAATTTATTTAGTATTAAAAATCGTGACTCTGTTTGTATAGGCAGGGATATAGATTTTTTGAACAGATTACACTTTTAATAACAACCAAATTAATTATGTCAACGAATAGAGTCGTAACCGACATTAAACAAGTAACAGTACGTTTTTCAGGTGACTCCGGCGACGGAATGCAACTGTCCGGTACGTTATTCTCTACATTATCGGCTATATTTGGGAATGAAATATCAACTTTCCCTGATTTTCCAGCTGAGATTCGTGCACCGCAAGGCTCACTTCATGGAGTTTCGGGATATCAAGTACGCATAGGCGCTAAAGATGTTTATAACTCAGGCGACAAAACAGACGTACTTGTAGCTATGAACCCTTCGGCACTTAAGGTGAATGCCAAATTTCTTAAAAAAAATTCGATTGTAATTTATGACAACGACTCTTTCAAAAAGAAAGATCTTGATAAAGCCAAATTTGAGACTGAAGATCCTTTTACTGAGCTTAACATAAATCATGTGCAGGCAATTGGAATTGACATTACTTCACTCACAAAGGCTTCACTTGAAAATTCAGGACTTGAAAATAAAGATATCCTCAGAAGTAAGAATATGTTTGCTCTTGGTGTAGTTTGCTGGTTGTTTAACAGACCTCTGGAAATTGCTGACAGGCTACTGGAACAGAAATTTAGGAAGAAACCAACTCTGGTGGAAGCAAACATAAAAGTACTCACAGATGGTTTTAATTATGGTGATAACCTACAGCTTACGGCTACAACATATAACATTGATGTTAAAGAATCCGGCAAAGGGTTCTATATGGATGTAAACGGTAATACCGCTACTGCTTACGGGTTGATTGCAGCTGCTGAGAAAGCAGGAATACAACTGTTTCTTGGCTCATATCCTATTACCCCCGCAACGGATATTTTACATGAACTGACAAAAAGAAAAGAATTTGGAGTAAAAGCACTCCAAATGGAAGATGAGATAGCAGGTATAACCTCCGCAATTGGTGCAAGCTTTGCCGGTTGTCTGGCGGCTACATCGACTTCGGGACCGGGACTGTCACTTAAGAGTGAAGCTCTTGGACTTGCGGTGATGACTGAACTGCCTCTTGTTCTAATTGATGTTCAGCGTGGTGGTCCCTCAACAGGTATGCCTACTAAAAGTGAACAAACCGACCTGAGACAAGCTTTGTACGGTCGTAATGGCGAAAGTCCGCTTGTAGTTATAGCTGCAACATCACCTACGGACTGTTTCGAGAGCGCATTTGAGGCTTCAAAGATTGCTCTTGAACATATGACACCTGTGATATTGCTTACTGACGGATATATTGCCAATGGATCATCGGCTTGGAAAATTCCGGATATGGATGATTACCCGGAGATTAACCCTCCTTATGTTCAGAGTAATTTCAAGGGTAATCCGGAAGATTGGACACCATATCTACGAGATGAAGAGTCATGTGTAAGATATTGGGGAGTACCGGGTACACCGGAATATATGCACAGGATTGGCGGACTTGAAAAGGATCGTTTTACAGGAGTTATCTCTTCTAATCCTGAGAATCACCAATATATGGTTGAAACTCGTTTGAAAAAGATTGAAAAGATTGCTAATTATATACCTGAACAGGAAGTTATGGGTGATAAGGATGCCGATACTCTGATTGTGGGATGGGGCGGTACTTATGGTCACCTGCTTGAAACAGCATTGCATATTCAGGATACCGGGAAAAAAGTGGCTTTCACACAATTTAGACACATTATGCCGTTGCCAAGAAACACACACGACCTGCTGAAAGGTTATAAGAAAGTTATTGTAGCCGAACAAAACAGTGGTCAGTTTGCCGCATACCTAAGTGCTAAGTTTCAGGATCTAAGCAATATATACAAGTTCAACAGAATTGAAGGCCAGCCATTTAAGGTTAGTGAGTTGGTTAAAGAATTCACCAAAATCATGGAGGAAAAATAATATGAGTACAGTTGAAACAAAAAATATAGATGTGAGTGATATTGAGCATCAGAAACATACGCCAAAAGACTATAAAAACAACAACCCTGTCCGCTGGTGCCCGGGCTGTGGTGACCATGCTATTCTGACATGTTTGCATAAGGCTTTGGCCGAACTAAACGTGGAACCTCATAATACAGCTGTGATTTCCGGAATAGGTTGTTCTTCGCGCCTCCCCTATTATATGAATACCTATGGTTTTCATAGTATACATGGTAGAGCCGCTGCAATAGCAACAGGTGTGAAAGTAGCAAATCCTAAACTTAGTGTATGGGTTGCAACAGGTGACGGCGACTCACTTGCGATTGGTGGTAATCATTTTATACACGCAATCCGCAGGAATGTGGATATTAACATTGTTCTGTTTAATAATAAAATATATGGATTAACTAAAGGGCAATACTCACCTACTTCAGATAGAGGTTTTGTATCTAAATCATCGCCATACGGAACAGTTGAGGACCCTTTTAGACCGGCAGAGCTTGCCTTTGGCGCAAGAGGAACATTTTTTGGTCGTGCATTAGATATGGATCTAAAAAATCAGGTAGATACACTGGTTGAAGCTGCGAAGCATAAAGGTACATCAGTTGTTGAGGTTTTACAGAACTGCGTGATCTTTAACAACGGAATACATAACAATATAAGTAACCGTAGCTGGAAGGCAGATAATACAATAGTGCTTAAACATGGCGAAAAAATGCTGTTCGGCAAAGAGAATGAAAAAGGTATCGTTCTTGATGGCTTGACACTTAAAGCAGTAACAATTGGTGAAGATGGTTATACTCTTGATGATGTTCTTGTTCACAATGCTGAAACTCAGGATAATACACTTCACTTAAAGCTTGCACTCATGGATACAAGTGATGGTCTGCCTGTTGCATTGGGAGTAATAAGAAATGTTGCTGCTCCAACATATGAAAATGAGTATGAAAAGCAGATTGCTGAGGTACAAAAGAAAACTCCTAAAAAATCATTTAGAGATTTTCTACTCAGTTCTTCAAATGTTTGGGAAGTTAAGTAATAACATGAGCGTTAAATATTTTTAAAATATAATAACTAAAGAATAGAGGTGTGATGTTCGCATCTCTATTTTTTTTAGGCGATTTATCTCAGATTGAATTAGTCGTAATTCACAACATGTATGACGTTTCATTAGAGTGTTTCCTCTGTTCTACAGAAGCAGAAGAGAATTGATGCTAATGTTAAGCTGTATCCGGTTATCAGCTCACTGCGTTGGACTTCTCCTCAGTGCATAAAGAAAACTTTTGTTTCTGCAACTGATATAATAATTGATAATTCGTCTGTTAATAAAAAGCGAATTACTTGCTAATGAAAGTCCTTTGCTTCTGTTAATTAAATCATTCAAAAAAACATTATATCTTTGTGTATTGTTAAAGCTATTGATTGTTTATTTAAATGCACAAGAAAAGAATAAATATTGCAGTTGACGGTTACTCGTCCTGCGGTAAGAGCACAATTGCAAAGGGATTAGCAAAAAAATTAGGTTATACATATATAGATAGTGGCGCTATGTATCGGACTGTTGCACTGTATGCTATAAGAAATGGATGGTTAACAGAAAGCGATATGAACGAAAGTGCAATAACAAGTCACATTTCTGATGTAAAAATCACCTTTAAACCAAACTTGTTTGGCGTGCAGGAAACATTTCTGAATGGAGAAAATGTTGAGACTGAAATTAGATCTCTTGAAGTGGCAAATGGTGCGAGCAGAGTTAGCACTCTTGTTGATGTAAGAAAAGAGATGGTTCGTCAGCAACAAGAGATGGGTCAAAAAAAAGGCGTAGTTATGGATGGCAGAGATATAGGAACTGTTGTTTTCCCTAACTCAGAAATGAAACTTTTTCTAACTTCATCACCCGAAATCAGAGCTAAGCGTCGTTTTGATGAAATGGTAGCAAAGGGTGAGTCCCCACTATACGAGGATGTGCTGGCTAACGTAAAAGAACGTGACTTAAGAGATACCACACGTGAAGTGAGCCCACTAAAAAAGGCAGATGATGCAATTGTGCTTGATAATTCTGAAGTTGGCATTGAAGAACAACTACAATGGGCATTGGATATGTTTAACAAAATTACAGGTAATAATGAACGAAATTGAAATAGACAGAGGCTCGGGGTTCTGTTTTGGAGTTGTAAAGGCTATAAACAAAGCGGAAGAAGAACTAAAAAAAAATGGCACACTTTATTGTTTGGGTGACATTGTTCACAACAATATTGAAGTAGAGCGATTAGAGAAAATGGGGCTGATTACGATTGACCATGAACAGTTTAGAAAATTAAAAAATGTGCGCGTGTTGCTTCGTGCTCATGGTGAGCCACCTAGTACTTATGAGATTGCTAAACAAAACAATATTGAGTTAATTGATGCATCGTGCCCTGTTGTTTTGGGATTACAGAAAAAAATCAAGAAGAAATATACCCTGAGAGCTGACGATAATACCCAGATTGTTATCTATGGTAAAAAAGGACATGCCGAAGTTAATGGTTTGCTTGGGCAGACAGATGATACTGCTATCATAATAGAGAGTAAAAATGATATTGAAAAACTTGACTTTACACGTGATATCAATCTATTTTCTCAGACAACAAAATCGCTGGAAGGATTTTTTGAGTTAGGTAATATTATACGCAGTAGAATGAAAAATGGCGCTAAACTGGAGTTTTTTGACTCGATTTGCCGTCAGGTATCCAACCGTGTTCCAAATATTCAAGAATTTGCGGCGAAACATGATCTAATAATATTTATCGCCGGAGAAAAAAGTTCGAACGGTAAGGTGTTGTTTACAGAGTGTAAAAAGATTAATCCAAACTCATATCTTATTCACTCGCCTGAAGGGGTGAATCTTGAAATTATTGGCGATCACTCCAGTATAGGCATTTGCGGTGCTACATCAACGCCTTTGTGGCAGATGAAAGCTGTAGCAGAAAACATTTCGAAACTGAAGCCTGAATTGAATATAACAGAAGCGGCTTTTTAAGCACCTTTTTTTGTTCCATAATTTAAAAAAATGTATCTTTGCACCTTATTGTATCAAAGACATTTGAACAAAATTTTAATTACTGGTTCGAAGACAAACAATCAATTATGGACTCAAGCATTAAAAGTGTTGGCATCCTTACTTCCGGTGGAGATGCACCTGGCATGAATGCAGCTATCAGAGCTGTTACTCGCGCAGGCATATCTAATGATATGCGAACATACGGTATTTATCGTGGATTTAGAGGTTTAATAACAGAGGAAATTGAAGAGTTCAAAACAAATAGCGTAAGTAATATAATTCAACAGGGTGGAACAATCTTAAAGACGGCACGTTCTGATGAGTTTTTAACAGTTGAAGGAAGAAAAAAGGCTTTTGAAAACATGCAGAAGTTTGATATTGAATCTCTTGTTGTAATAGGTGGAGATGGTTCACTTACGGGAGCTGCTGTTTTTGCCAACGAATATAATATACCAATTGTGGGATTACCTGCAACTATTGATAACGACCTTAACGGAACAGATACCACTATTGGGTACGATACTGCGTTAAACACCATTATGCAGTCAATGGATAAAATAAGGGATACAGCTACTTCGCATGAACGTTTGTTTTTTGTTGAGGTTATGGGTCGTAACTGCGGTTTCTTAGCATTAAACAGTGCTGTAGCATCCGGTGCAGAAGCAGCAATAATTCCTGAGATAAGTATAGAGAAAGACCAACTGGGGGAACTTATTGAACAGGGTTTCCGCAAATCAAAGAACAGCAGCATGGTGCTTGTTACTGAAAGTGAAGTAACTGGGGGTGCATTAAAACTTGCAGAACGTGTGAAAAAAGAATATCCTCAGTACGATGTAAGAGTGACTATTCTTGGTCATTTGCAGAGAGGAGGCTCTCCTACTGCTCAGGATCGTATTCTTGCAAGTCGCATGGGTATAGCTGCGATACAGGCCTTACAGGAAAATCAGCGTAACGTGATGATTGGAATACACGAAAACGAAATCGACTATATACCTTTCAAACGAGCTATTAAAAAACAGAGAGATATAAGCGAAGAGATGCTTGAAGTATTGCGAATATCCTCTATCTAATTGATTTTAAAAGATACATTTAATAAACTTAATTTTATGGAAATAACACATATTGAACACATTGGTATTGCTGTTAAAAGTATTGAAGACCAATTACCTTACTATGAAGACGTTTTGGGACTGAAGTGCTATAACATTGAAACAGTAGAAGATCAGAAAGTAAAAACTGCCTTTCTTAAGGTTGGACAAACAAAAATTGAGCTGTTGGAGCCTACAAGTGATGATAGTACTATAGCCAAATTTATTGAAAAAAGAGGCGAAGGAGTGCATCATATTGCTTACGCAACAAAAAATATTAATGAGGCTCTTAAAGAAGTGGAATCAAAAGGCGTGAGATTGATCGACAAAGAAGGTCGTGGCGGGGCTGAAGGTCTTACAATTGGCTTTCTTCATCCTAAATCAACAGGAGGAGTGCTTACTGAGCTTTGCGAACATCCTGAAAAATAATAAAACAATCAACACACAATAAAAAACAACTTAATCTTATGAGTAACCAACTTGATAAAGTAAAAGAGCTTATTGAACTTCGTCAGAAAGCTCGACTTGGCGGTGGCGAGAAAAGAATTGAATCGCAGCATTCAAAAGGGAAATATACAGCTCGTGAGCGTATTGTTATGCTTTTGGATGATGGTAGTTTCGAAGAGTTTGACATGTTCGTTGAGCATCGTTCTCACAATTTCGGAATGGAAAAAAAGAAGTTTCTGGGTGATGGCGTTGTAACAGGATACGGAACTATTGACGGACGACTTGTGTATGTGTATGCACAGGATTTTACCGTTTCGGGTGGTTCACTATCTGAAATGCATGCTCAGAAAATCTGTAAGGTTATGGATCAGGCCATGAAAATGGGTGCACCGGTAATTGGTATAAACGACTCCGGTGGTGCTCGTATTCAAGAAGGTATTAATGCACTGGCAGGGTATGCAGAGATTTTTCAACGCAATATTCTTGCTTCAGGGGTGATACCACAGATTTCAGGTATTTTTGGACCTTGTGCCGGTGGAGCTGTTTATTCTCCTGCTTTAACCGACTTTATTATAATGACTCAAGGAACATCGTATATGTTCTTAACCGGACCTAAAGTGGTTAAAAAAGTTACCGGCGAAGATGTAACACAAGAGAATCTTGGTGGTGCATCTGTACATGCCTCAAAATCGGGCGTAGCACACTTCTCGGTTGACTCTGAAGAGAACGGTATAAAAACGATTCGTCAACTGTTGAGTTTCATTCCACAGAATAATCTGGAGGAAGCTCCTCTTTATAAAAATGATGACCCTATTGACAGACTTGAAGATGGATTGAACGAAATTATTCCGGATAGTCCCACGACACCTTACGATATGTATGAGGTGGTTGGTGCTATTATTGATAATGGAGAATTTCTGGAAGTTCATGCCGATTACGCTAAAAATATTATAGTTGGTTTCGCAAGATTCAACGGACAATCAGTGGGTATTGTAGCTAATCAGCCTAAATATCTTGCAGGTGTGCTTGATATCAACGCTTCACGCAAGGGAGCAAGATTTATACGTTTCTGCGACGCCTTTAATATTCCGATAGTTTCGTTGGTTGATGTTCCCGGCTTCCTTCCCGGAACAGGACAGGAGTATGGAGGTGTAATTGCACACGGCGCAAAACTACTTTATGCTTATGGAGAAGCTACTGTTCCTAAAATTACTGTTACGCTGAGAAAATCATATGGTGGTGCTCATATTGTGATGAGTTGTAAACAACTCAGAGGAGACATCAACTACGCTTGGCCAAGTGCAGAGATTGCAGTTATGGGTGCTGACGGTGCTGTTGAAGTACTTTATAGCAAGGAAATAGCTAAAGAGTCTGATCCTGAAAAACAGGCAGCTGTTATTGAAGAGAAAAAACAGGAGTATAATAATCTGTTTGCAAATCCTTACGAAGCAGCCAAATATGGCTATATCGATGATGTGATTGAGCCCAGAAATACTCGTTTCCGTATTATTCGTGCATTACAGCAAACACAGACAAAAAAACTACAGAATCCACCTAAAAAGCACGATAACTTACCTTTATAAATTATGAATATGAATAAAATATCAAAATATTTTGCTCTATTTCTTATTTTGTCATCATTTATCGCATGTTCAGATAAAGTTAAAAATCCGAACCTTGTAATTAATGAAGTTCTGGTTATCAATGAGGAGAACTATGTGGATAATTACGGACAAAGAAGTGCATGGATCGAAATATTTAACAATACCGCCAAAACGCAGGAAATAGGAGGTATGTTTCTCACAAATGACAAATCAAATCCTCGAAAATATCCTATTCCAAAAGGTGATGTGCTTACAAAAATTGCACCTTTCCAACATGTACTGTTTTGGGCTAATAACAAGCCATATCAGGGGACATTTTATGTGAGTTTTGATCTTGATCCGAATGAGGATAATTATATTGCTCTTTATGATGAAACCGGTACAAAAGTTATCGATGAAGTAGTAATACCTAAAGGTCAACATGCTGATGTTTCTTATGGATATGAAATGGATGGTGTGAAGTATGACAAAAAAGATGGTAGACACTTATTAACTGCACTCAATAAAGTCACACCTAGTACAAATAATTATACGCTCGACAAAAATGAAAAGGTCGAAAGATTTAGGCAAAACGATAAATATGGTATTTCCATGACAATAACATCAATGTTAGTGGTTTTCATAGCACTTGTTCTTCTTTATATAGTTTTCAGACTGTTAGGTAAATTACAAGTTAGATTAAGCATCAAAAGAAAAGATGCAAGTATGGCAAAGAAAACGGGAGATGTTGCAAAGACTACTGAAGCGGTTTCCGGAGAGGTTCTTTCTGCTATTTTCATGGCCCTTCATGAGGATCAAGAAAATGTGCATGATATTGAACATACTATCTTAACAATAGATAAGATAAACAGGAGCTATTCGCCATGGAGTTCAAAAATTTATGGATTAAGAGAATTACCACGAAAATAAATCCGGTACTTTAGCATGTTAAAATCAGCATACTAAGCTGACAGTTATAAAGATTAATAATTAAATCAGTATGAAACAATATAAATACAAGATCAACGGAAGTCTATATAATGTAGTTATCAATAATATAGGCGACGATATTGCAGAGGTGGAAGTTAATGGCACTCCGTACCAAGTGGAGTTTGAAAAAAAAGTTAAGAAACCAATACCTTCACCTTTTAAAAAACCTGCACAGTCAGGTGCCCCAAGTCCGGAAGTGAACAGACCGGTAACAAAAAAGACCAGTAGTGCAAGTCCAAACGCACTTAAATCGCCACTACCCGGTATAATACTTGACATTAATTGTAACGTTGGAGACCAGGTTAAGAAAGGGCAGAAGCTACTGGTACTGGAGGCCATGAAAATGGAAAACAATATTATTGCTGACAAAGACGGCACAATAGAAGAGATAAAAGTTAGGAAAGGTGATTCTGTTTTGGAAGGATCTGAACTGATTATAATAATTGGATAGGATATGGGAAGCTTTTTTAATTTTTTAATTGAGAATCTAAACACCTTTTTCAGCAATACCGGATTTGTAAATGTTGAAGTAGGACATATTGTGATGATTCTGTTTGGAATCCTCTTCATTTTCTTAGCAATAAAATATGAATTTGAGCCTCTTCTACTTGTACCAATAGGTTTTGGTATTCTTATTGGTAACATTCCTTTTGATTTGTCTGCTAACTTAGAAATTGGAATTTATGAGGAAGGATCCGTGCTTAACATCTTGTATCAGGGAGTTCAACAAGGTTGGTATCCTCCATTGATATTTTTGGGCATTGGAGCAATGACAGACTTCTCGGCGCTTATAGCAAATCCCAAACTTATGTTAGTTGGCGCAGCTTGTCAGTTTGGTATTTTTGGAGCTTATATTATTTCATTACAGCTTGGTTTTGATCCAACAGAGGCTGCTTCTATAGGAATTATTGGAGGTGCTGACGGACCTACTGCTATTTTCTTGACTTCTAAATTAGCCCCGCATCTCCTTGGTGCTGTGGCTGTATCAGCCTATTCTTATATGGCTTTGATTCCAATTCTGCAACCTCCGTTTATGCGTATGCTTACAACTAAAAAAGAGAAGCTTATACGTATGAAATCGGCAAGAGTTGTGTCGCAAGACGAAAAGATTATTTTCCCTATTGTAGGTTTACTGATGACTACATTTTTGGTACCTTCAGGCTTACCTTTATTAGGTATGCTGTTTTTCGGGAATCTACTTAAAGAATCGGGGGTAACACGCCGTTTGGCTGAGACCGCAAGAGGACCAATGATTGATATTGTGACTATACTTCTTGGACTAATGGTGGGAGTATCAACACAAGCAACTACATTCTTAACCATGGCATCTGTGAAGATATTTTTACTGGGTGCACTTGCATTTATTATTGCAACATGTGCAGGAGTGCTGTTTGTTAAATTTTTCAATCTCTTCTTGAAAGAGGGTAGCAAGATCAACCCATTGATTGGTAATGCCGGCGTTTCGGCTGTGCCCGGATCGGCAAGAATGTCGCAGATTGTTGGACTGGAGTATGACTCTACAAACCACCTTCTGATGCATGCAATGGGACCAAATGTGGCAGGTGTTATAGCATCAGCTGTTGCTGCCGGATTAATGCTTGGATTCCTTTACTAAAACTAAAGAAATTGTTTTTTACAAAAAAACCGGAGTAACACCTCTTCGGTTTTTTTGTAGATAATAGTCTTAATGTAGATAATAGTCTTAATTAGTAAAATTATAATAATTACTAAAAATGGGTCTTGAACAACTTTTACCCGCAATTTCGGGAATGACATGGCAACATCTGGTTATGATTGGAGTAGGTTTAATCCTTATCTATCTTGCCATTGCCAAAAAATATGAACCTACCCTGCTTTTGCCGATAGGATTTGGTGCCTTGTTGGTCAACATACCTCTTTCATCGGCAATAACACAGATTGATCCTGCTACAGGCAAAGCAGTAGAAGGTATCTTGAACATATTTTTTGATGCTGGTATTGCAACTGAGATTTTTCCGTTGCTTATATTTATTGCGATTGGAGCAATGATTGATTTCACTCCTCTTTTTCGTAATCCATCGCTTCTATTATTTGGTGCAGCAGCACAATTCGGTATCTTTATGACTATGATACTTGCATCTTTGTTGGGGTATGATATTCGTGAGGCTGCTTCGATTGGTATAATTGGAGCTGCGGACGGACCGACTTCAATTGTGGTTGCATCCCGTTTTGCTCCAAATTTATTGGGTCCTATTTCTGTGGCAGCTTATTCTTATATGGCACTTGTTCCAATTATTCAACCTCCGGTGATTAGGATGCTTACTACAAAAAAAGAAAGGCTTATAAGAATGACAGGTGACAACAATAAAATGATTTCGAAGAAGGCATTGATAGCTTTTCCCATAGTTATTACTATTGTTGCAGGTATTATTGCGCCATCGTCGCTTTCATTGATTGGGTTCCTGATGTTTGGAAACCTTATACGTGAATGCGGTGTATTGAATAAGCTATCGATGGCAGCGCAAAATGAGTTGTCGAGTCTGGTAACTATACTTCTTGGTATAACAATTGCCAGCACAATGACAGCGGAGAGGTTTATTAGGGTTGACACTCTGGTTATTATTGCTCTGGGATTGTTTGCCTTTGTGTTTGACACTTTTGGAGGTGTTATATTTGCAAAGTTTCTGAATATCTTTAAAAAAGAGGGTAATAAGATTAACCCAATGGTGGGTGCGTGCGGAATATCAGCTTTCCCTATGTCAGCCAGGGTTATACATCAGATGGGACAAAAAGAAGACCCTTTCAACTACCTGTTGATGCCGGCCATCAGTGCAAACGTTGGTGGACAGATAGGTTCAGTTGTAGCAGGTGGTATAATATTAACATTAGTTCCTTTACTTGCTTAAAAATTAGGATGATATGACAACAACAATACAAACAGCATTATTTATAGCATTAGTGGGGATAGCGGGCATTTTTTTATTTATGTTTATCTTTTACCTGCTAATAAAAGGTCTTGACAAATGGTTTCCATACAAAGAGGACAAGCTTCAACAAGATTAAATTATTGACGATTTGAAGGATTAATAATACTTTATCAGTTCAAATAATTCCAATATTGGTTAATTTGAACTGATTTTTTATTGTAATAAGTTTAAACTATTTATTTTGCTTTCGAACATCCGCACCCCACATCAGCTTATCACGAAGGGTTTCGTAGAAGGTATGCCCTATCCTTTTAATTACTCGTAAGGAATAATCTGCTTTTCTTACCTGGATACTTACGGTTTCGTCTAATACACGCGACTGACCGTCCACTGATACCAAAAACATATGACTTCGGCTTTCGATCTTCAGAGAGATAATACTATTATCATCTACAACAAGTGAACGAGAAGTAAGATTATGAGGTGCAATAGCAGATAAAATAATACTTGGAGTGGTAGGAGACAAAATTGAACCGCCAATGCTTAAAGAATATGCAGTTGACCCGGTAGGCGTTGATATTACAAGTCCATCAGCCTGATAGGAAGTAAGATAATCATTATTGATATATGCGTGTATCGACAGCATAGATGCTGTATCCTGTTTAAGAATAGCAATTTCATTTAATGCATTGGCATTAAAATAGTTTGGAGGAAATGTTTCATCTGTAGTCATTTTAAGAAGTGTGCGCTCCTGTACTTTATAATCACCTCTCATTACCTCTTTAAGCGTTTCTTCGACATCAGAATAATTTATAGCAGCAAGAAATCCTAATCGACCTGTATTTATACCAAGAATCGGTATTCCTGAGTCACCTACTGTGGCTGCAGTACGCAGAAAAGTACCGTCTCCTCCTACACTGACAACAATATCAACGTTGGGCAAAGTTTCTACTATCTCACAGATAGGATCAAGCTTCTGACGTATATTACTAGGCAATGTAACATAAAAATTCTCAGGAAGAGATAGATTTCCTCCATGTCTTTTAATTGCATCGCAAACCCCGTAAATCTGATTCTCTGCTTTAACTGTTCTGTCGGGGAACATACTTCCAAATAGTGCAAATTCCATTTAATCACATATCTAAGTAATACATTAATTCGTCAAGTCTTTCTTTATATTTATCGGTAATTTCACCCTCTTTCATGAAAAAATATGTCACGTTGTAATTAAACCTCTCGAAACTTCTAAGTACTGATGTCAAGTCTGAGATATCGAGCTTTAATGATACAAGAAGATCATTGCCTCCTGAAATAGGTAATATCGAAAGTGAAATTACATGTGCATTATTACTCTCAACAATATGCGCAATCTCAGTTAGAGTATAATCTTTCAGAGGTATTTCCAGAATTACAAGAGAGTTCTCAACTTCCGAAAGTTCGCAAAATTGCTCAAGCGTAGGAGGTTTATTAAACTTTTCCAATTGTTTTTTAATAAATTCTTTCGTTGACATTGAGAAAATGGTTATTTCGTATTACTTTTGTATCAGTTTTACAAAGATGGCAAAATTTTGCGTATTTGAACCTTCTTATAGTTTTTTTTTAATTTTCTTTTTAAAATCCTTTATAGGTTTATTTCTTTGTAAATAATATTTACTAAAAAATATGACAAAACTAAGTGTAAATATCAATAAGATAGCTACCTTAAGAAATGCAAGAGGAGGAAACATTCCTGACTTAATAAAAGTAGCTATTGATTGTCAGGTCTTTGGTGCCGAAGGAATTACAATTCATCCCAGACCTGATCAACGACATATACGATATTCCGACGTATATGATTTACAATCGAAAGTAACTACGGAGTTTAATATTGAAGGGAACCCTACTCCTGAATTTATTAACTTAATTGGGAAAATCAGACCTTCGCAAGTAACTTTGGTTCCTGATTCTCGAGATGCTCTCACTTCCGACGCGGGATGGGACACCATTACTCACAAAGAATTTTTATCTGAAATTGTAAGTAAATTTCAATATATGGGGGTCAGAACATCGATATTTGTTGATCCGGATCCAGATATTATACGTGCTGCATCAGAAATTGGAACAGATAGAATTGAATTATACACCGGTCCTTATGCAGAAGAATTTGCTGTAAATAAGGAAAAAGCTATTGCGCCTTATATAGAAGCTGCTAAATTAGCAAAGAACCTTGGATTGGGTATTAATGCCGGTCATGACCTAAATTTAGAAAATCTGAACTATTTATATATCAACATTCCATGGATTAAAGAGGTGTCGATAGGACATTCGCTAATTTGCGATGCTCTTTATTTGGGATTAGAAAAAACAATAAAAGCGTATAAAGATTGTTTAAAAGACTTGCAAACCAATGTTTGATTATTCAATTTTTATATCTTTAGCATAATATAGTAATTTAAATTTATCAATAATAGTACACTATACATATGATTTTTTTGCAATTACCCTCACCGGCTGATACAGCACAGGCAATATACAACACAATGCAACATAGTGCTGCAGCAATGGCAGCTGCAGAAACAGAAGTAGTTAAAATCAACTCATTTGATCTTGCCCTCAAGGGTGGATGGTTAATGATTGTTTTGCTTATACTTTTACTGATGTCGATCTATGTTCTTATTGAAAGAACTTTGGTTATTAACAAAGCAGCAAAAGAAGACAATTCATTTATGAACCGTATAAAAGATTATATTCATGACGGGAAAATTGATGCTGCAGTAGCCCTTTGCCATAATACAGATACACCCACTGCACGTATGGTTGAAAAAGGAATTTCAAGGCTTGGCCGACCAACGGCAGATGTGATGTCGGCAATTGAAAACCAAGGTAATATAGAGATATCACAGTTGGAAAAAGGATTACCTGTTTTGGCTACATCTGCTTCCGGAGCACCTATGGTTGGTTTTCTGGGAACAGTGACCGGTATGGTAAAAGCTTTTATGGATATGGCTAGTGCGGGTGCAAATGTTAATGTGAATATTCTTTCAACCGGTATTTATGAGGCATTAGTTACTACCGTTGGAGGTTTAATTGTTGGAATCATTGCACTGTTTGCTTACAATTATCTTACTACACGTATTAAAGGGATTGTAAATAATCTGGAACAAAAGATTATGGAATTCATGGATATTCTGAATGAACCGGCAGAATAGCATATTAAAGTATTATTGAAATGGCTTTAAAACAACGTTTTACAATAGAATCAAATTTCAGTATGGCATCAATGACGGATGTGATTTTCTTGCTTTTGATTTTTTTTATGATCACCTCCACAATTGTCACTCCTAATGCCATTCAGGTTGCATTGCCACGAGCACAGCAACAAGCTCAGGTTAAGCCACTGACACGTGTAACTATCGATAAAGATCTCAATTTTTATGTGGCCTATGGTAATGAAACAGAACGACAAATATCTTTTGAAGAGATTACTCCATTTCTGCAACAAGCATATAGTGCCGACCCCGGATTGTTTGTAGCACTCTATGCTGATGAAACCGTACCTTATGGAGAGATTGTACGAGTATTGGATATTGCAAATCAGAATCAGTTTAATATGGTATTGATGACACGACCAAATTAAACTATTTATTCATAAATCATTCTAACAAGTAATTAGGTTATTTTTAAGGTATTAGTTTATTTTTATTGTAGAAAATAAATAATGTGATTAAAAAGTACAGGGTATATTTTTGAGAAAATATAAATTTCAGGAGAATATAAATATATAGATAAGATAAATATCAGGAAAATATAAATAGAGAGAGAAGATAATATAGAGTATCTTTTAAATTTTAATTATCGATTTAAAAATAAGATGCAAATTACTAAAGAAGAAATAGGAGGAATAGTTGGTACTACAATATTTACAATATTGCTTGCTCTTCTATTGCTTTTTTCATACTTTACCTTGGCATCGCCCCCTGAAGAACTTGAAGGAATTCCTGTTATGTTCGGCTCCACAGAAGATGCATTTGGATTTATTGAATCACCTATGACAGAAATTACTCCTGCTCCTTCTCAAGAACAACAAATACCTGAATACTCACCAAACGAACCACTAATTACTCAAACTACTGAGCCAACCATAGATGTGGAGGCTTTGCGAGAAGAGGAGCGAAGACAAGCTGCTATCGCTGAAGAACGCAGAAAAGTAGAAGAAGCTGAGCGAATCAGACGTCAAGAAGAAGCTAGAAAAAGAGAAATAAATAATCAGATGTCGGGGCTTTTTGGTGAAAATACCGAAAGCAGAGGCAACACTGAAGGTTCAGGTACTCAAGGAGTATCAACAGGGAACTCATCACAAGGTTCTCCTACCGGTAACGGAGGAATAGGTTCATATGATCTGGGTGGTCGAAGTGTTGGAAGCGGCGGTTTAGTTGAACCGCGTTACACAGTGAACGATGAGGGTACTATAGTTGTTGATATAACAGTGGACCCTGCAGGAAATGTAGTTGATGCTGCAATAGGACGAGGAACTAATACTCCCAATGCGACTCTTAGAAACGAAGCACTACGCGCTGCCAAAAATACAAAATTCAACTCAATTACTTCAGCTAATAACCAGCGGGGAACAATCACATATCGATTTAGACTGAACTAATCCGGTTTTTTAAAAAATTTGATAATAAGTTTGGATCTAAAATTTCTACTAACAATTTAAAAACCTCATCCAAATTTATTTGGATCTTAAATGAAAATAATATGAAGAAAGTAGCACTCTTTTTAGCTAACGGATTTGAAGAAATTGAAGCTCTTGGCACGATTGATATTTTAAGAAGAGCGCAAATTCCGGTTCTCACAGTTTCCATTACTGACGATAAAGTTGTTACAGGTGCACATAACGTGACTGTTATAGCTGATGTAACTTTTAGTGATACAGATTTCTCTGATATCGAAATTTTAGTTCTACCCGGTGGTATGCCCGGCGCTAAGCATCTTAATGAACATAAAGAGTTAAAAGAGCTGATTAGTGAATACAATTCTAAGGGAAAACAGATAGCCGCAATATGTGCAGCTCCTATGATATTAGGCGGACTTGGTATACTAGATGGCAAAAAAGCTACCGCATATCCGGGCTTTGAGCCGGAACTTATTGGTGCTAAAGTTACCGGAGAAAACGTGGTAGTAGACAAAAACGTTACAACAGGAAAAGGTCCGGGGCTTGTATTTGATTTTGCATTAAGACTTGTGGAACAAATTGCAGGCCTGCAGACTCGTCGAGAAGTACAAAGTGGCTTACTACTTTAATAAATCGACTAAGAATTTGGTGCATTTCAACCACTTTGAAAACAGAAATTTCCGGTGCAAAGAATTGGTTATTAACAAAAAACCAATTATCTTTGCACCGCTTTTTAAAACAATATAATGTCTCACATATTTAATTAAAACAATTTATCAACAACAAATGACTGAAAACCTAAAAAATGTTGCACCTATAGATGATTTCGATTGGGCTGCATATGCTCAAGATGATCCTTATAGTAAAGATAGCAGAGAAAAGCTTGCAGAAAGCTACGACAACACACTCAGCAAAATCAACGACAAAGAAGTTGTAACCGGTACCGTTACCTCCATGAATAAACGCGAAGTGGTTGTAAACATCGGATATAAATCAGATGGCGTGGTTTCAATGAATGAATTTCGTTACAATCCCGATCTTAAAATTGGTGATGAAGTTGAAGTTTACATTGAAAGCCAGGAAGACAAAAGAGGACAATTAATTCTTTCGCACAAAAAAGCTCGTGCTTCTCGTGCATGGGATCGCGTAAATGCAGCACTAGAGAACAATGAAATCATAAAAG
>CAZAFR010000032.1:0-23627 GCA_964484665.1 uncultured Proteiniphilum sp.
AGCAGGGCTATCAAAATAGGTAGAAGCCTCTAGCAATTTTGCTTTCTCAGTAGGGTCGCTCACCATTTCGGCAAGCCTTGCAAGAGATTCTCCTGTTCCCCCATCCTCTCCTGCAATATACATATTCCACATCTCGAAACGATTCCCTGGTTTTGCTCTGCGCTCCTCCTGAGTCCCATCTGTATTCAAATAAGTACGGTAGTGTAAACGATTCCAAATCCAGAGTCCCATATCTTTTGCAATAAGCAGAGCTTTGTCTGCTACTTCCTTATCATCTATATAGTTTGCTATATCAATTAATCCGGCAAGCTGTTTGTGAATAGAGTAATATGGAGCCCACACCCAGTTTTCGTTATTATAAGCGCGGTACATCTCAATAAGAGCGGCATGGTGTGCAGGGATAGCATTGAGATAACCATATCCATATTTTGTCCACTCTGTTTTGTGAACATCAAAATCCTCCCAGCTTCCTTTCATTTCAACCAATTCAGCTTCTGGTGCAAAATCACGTGCTTCCCAATATCTGCCAAGCTCTTCATTCCATACAAATGTCCTTTCCTGGCATTCCCTAAGTTCATTAACCATACGGGTCATGTTCTTACGTAACTGATCTTTCTGTTCTTTATCTGTTGCACTGGCAAATGCCTGAGCCAAAGCAGACATATAATGTCCCGACCCATGTCCTTTCAGTTTTGTAGTGGGAGAATCCCAACCTTCTGAAACAGTATAACCTTCAGTACTTAAACCGTAGGTGTCCCTATAATTATAGAGTTGCTGTGAAATATCCCAACTTATGATTTCCTGTATAGCCAGATCCCTGTTAGAAGTAAGTCTGTTTTCTCCTATAATTGATACTTTGTTTAAAGGAGCCGCTTCTGCAACCGGAATATTTGATGGTACATTATAATCTCCGGGGATAACTTTGATATCTGCTGTTACAGGATAACCATTAACAGTACTGTTATCACCAATGATAAAACCTTCTATTTTATATGTTTTGCCAACTGGATATTTATCGGGATTTGCCTGTTCTTCCTCGACATTACGAGCCGCATTGGACCATTTTACTTGTCGGAATTCCGATTTCCCGTTGGAATAGGTCACCCAAACCTGGAATGGCATCCTGGGAACAGTACCTACAGGAGATTCAACTAAAACCTGTTCTACCTCTACAATCCTTCTGGCATCAGACTGAATAAAGTATTTTGATGCAATTGAATTTGAAGACATTAACAGCATTGGATTAAGTAACAAGATAAAAATCAGCATACTGACAACATGTTGCGATATTCTAATCATAAATCAATTTATTTTATTATTTGCTTATTTATTTGAATAGTTCTCTTCACATAGTGGCAAATCTGTCTCAAAAAAATATTCCACCAGAAGATGATAAATTGCGGGATTATAACTCTTAAGCCTCTCTCTATTGTTGATTTCGTTGTGTACCCCGTTTGGTTCCTGAGAAAATCGGTTACAGTTAAAAAATGACTGGACTGTTTCGGCAAAATACTCTTCTTTATTACTGGATGCGTAGGTATTTTCCCATATCCCTTTCTTAATAGCTTGCTGACGAAACTCTTCCAATTCAGAATAGAAGTCAGGATTTACGCCAACAATACCTATGGTATGGATTAGGTGGGCAAACTCGTGAACTAGGATGCTTTCACCATGATAGCGATCTCCATCAAGGCATAACACGTTCTCCTCACCTAAACTAGCACTGTAAGTATCTTCCGGTGCTCCGCCAAATCCGCGGGCACGCTTGTTCCAATATTCAATCTTTTCTGGGGTATCGCAGATATGGGCATATTCAGGCAGATCACATACCTGCTCATGCTCACCAATGATCATCACTTTGCACCCTTTTTCTACCATCACCTGCTTTACATCTGGGCGCTTCGAGAGCATAGCGGTAATTACGCTGCCCGTACGAATCAGCGCTTCATCACGTACAGCAGCGGATGAAACCACGGGTATCCCGTCAGCATTCAGGTATTTTTTGTAGAAAGAATCTAATTGCAGATCGTCCGGCACAGTAGTTACAGGCTGATATTCTTCGAGCCTGATTACAAAACCGCCTCCGGAAGCCATTTGTATGGTTAATTGAGTTCCTATGTTTACCATCACTGTATCTACCCTATAATCCGACCCTTGTTTATCTGCATTTACTCCATCACGAAAAAGAATTGCATTATAATATTTCTCATTATTCAGAAAAGAAAAATCCACTTGCAGCTCACGTTCACTCCAATTAGTCATTCCACCTACATGCCAGACATCTCCATTTCTGCGAGCAGTAACTATATATTCTCCCAATTTCCCGGATAATATTTTAACCTCGTCGGTTTTCATAGGAATGGATGCCAAAAACGATGTATATTTAGGTTCATTTTCATAACGGGTTGGCGAATCACAAAGCATCGTGAAAGGTGAGTCATAAACGACATATGCTGCCAGCTGATGACAACGTGTTCCCTGACTCATAGGGTTGCTGTAAACCGGTGTAAAGTCTGCTTTAACCCCGTTTTGCATGGCACCGGGTGTAAAATCTGCCGGACCGGCCATCATTCGGATAAAAGGGAATGTAACATCATATAGCGGCATATCTTTTTCAACAGTACTCCACTTTGCCTCCTCCAGACCGAATAGTCCTTCGAAATTGATGATATGTGGATAGGTACGATCAATCCCTGTAGGCTTATAAAAACCGTGCAGATCCAAGAATAGATGGTGTTTTGCAGTCTCCTCCGCAATACGGTATGTCATCTCCACAGCTTGCTGATCATCTCTGTCGAGAAAATCAACTTTAAATCCTTTGATACCCATCGCTGCATAGTGGGCACATGCCTCCTCCAGTTGCTCATCCAATACATTAAAAACTGTCCACAAGACAATACCAACTCCTTTGCTTTCGGCATAAGCAACTAGTTTAGGAAGATCGAGATGCGACACTACACTCATCATATCACCACTTTTCGGTTCATACCAACCTTCATCAAGAATAATATACTCCAGTCCGAATTGGGAAGCAAAATCGATATAATACCGGTATGTTTCCATATTTATACCTGCTTCGAAATCCACGCCATAGAGGCCCCAGTTATTCCACCATTCCCATGCTGACTTTCCAGGTTTAACCCATGAATCATCACCAATACGACTAGGTGAGGCCAACAGAAAAACCATGTTATTTACAGGCATCTCTGCATCACTCTCAGATATAGCTAATACACGCCACGGAAAATCTCTTGTACCCCTGGTTTGGGCAATAAAATCTGAACGTCCGGCCACATACTCTTGGTGGCGCCAGGGATGAAAATCTACTTCTGATGGGTATGAGGCAAAAACTCCCTTCAATATTTTGTTTTCTTGATCTACCTGAATAAACATCCCGGGGTAAGCCTCCAGATCAGATTCGGTGATGGTCAGCTTTATTCCATCCTCCATATCTAACGTCAGAGGCAAGAATACCAGTGAGCTGTCAGCCTCGCTAAGCATTTTCACACTGTATATATTCTGAAAAGCCATTGCAAAAGGTTCTTTAGAATTAGTTGTATGTGCCAGGTAACTCCTGTAATCCTTGTCGAATCTGAATTCAGCTATCTCATTTCGTATAATAAGCTCATCCTCCATCGCTGTATAAAAACGATATGCTACTCCTTCATCATATACACGAAACACAATACCGAATCCCCCTTTAAATTTCAGATTAAGCTCATTATATCGGTTTACAATCTCATTTGAACGATAAGAGGGCCCTTGCACCTTTTCGTCCACTCTTGTATACTTTCTCGACTCCATCATCGGATTTAATCCCAGTGTTCCACCATCTGATAACTGTAAAGCTATCGCAGATTCATCCAGAATAAGCTTTCCTTTATGGGATATGGAGTAACTAATTTTCTCACCTATAGTCACAGTAACCCTTATATTCTGATCAGGAGAATCAACTCTAGCAGTCTCTGCCGCGGAGATATGGAAGCTTACTAAGATTAGGAACAAAAGACTCCATCCAAATTTATCGCCTTGTATCATATTTATTTCTGCTTTTATTTATTATAATACAGAAGCTCCTGAAACCCTTACAGCATAGGGATACTGATCTTCAAGACCTTTCCCGTACTCTGTTGGAGCTCCCATAACAATAAACCATATATGCGACAATTTCTCCGTCACAGGAAATATTGCGACACCATCTTTGTCTCTGTATATTTCACTCTTTATAGAAGTACCATCTTTTTCTTTTACACCCACAAAACCGTATCGCCACCCCGATAACGAATAAGGAATTTTCACATCGTCCGAATTATGACTCAGCCCTTTAAACTCAACTTCAACAGTTTCACCTGCTTCAGGAACAGAAAGCTGTATTACATTAAATCCATAATTCTCAGGATAAAACTCACTCTTAACCCGGTACCAGCCTGTTTCTGTCTTATCCATTCTTTCGAGAAATGGAGAAAAAGAGTTGGCCCACTGACGTGTATAATTATAGGAATGAGTATAATCAAAATTGACCAATTGCTGGTAGTTTCTGAACATCTCATCAGAAAAAGTTTCCCACGAAATATCGGTCATTCGTTTGTATGTTAGAATAGGATCCTCTTCTTTGGTACCCTCTCGAAACATTTCAGCAATAAAAGGTAACCCATGTTTTTCGCTCCATGACTCAAGAATATAGGGGGACCGGTATATATTCTCAATATTTAAAAACGACTTGTGGGTATTTTCTTTAAAGGCTTGCCAATGATAATTTTCATCAGTAACCCAATTTGGGTTCACATACCATAACATCCATTGTGATGCCATCTCAAAAAAACCTGAACCGCCCCAAGCTTCCCCCTGTCCGTCTGCCATAATCTGAGATTGAAAACTATGTCCCAGTTCATGTGCCAACACATTAAGTTTTGGATCTTTCAGACGAAAAGGAGTCACCCACAGTGCCCCTATCTTGTCGTCGTATGTTCCTCCATAAGCAGTACCTTCCGAAGAGTATTGTATCATACACATCATTCTGTATTTTTCACTCAATGAGCTCTCTTTAACAAATTTAAGCGTATCCCGAAAGCAATGATAAAATCTATCCAGTTTTTCTTTTAGATTCTCAAGATCGACACTCATCGGATTGCCATCTAGATCAGGAGCTGTAGATAGATCGTTACCGAAACCCTTCTCCCATAGAACTACTATATTTTCTGTGCAGGACATCCGATGATAACTATAGCGTGAAGTGTCTTGACTCCAGTCATCTGAAGAATATTCCTCAGGAATATAAATTGCTTTTCCTTCTGATAAAATATATACAGGACAATCAGCAGATAACAGAATCACACAAAGAATGACTCCTATTACACCAATTTTTAAATTATAAATATTATTATTCATATAATTAACGCCCACTAACAATTCAACCCTAATCAAGATATTAAATCAGTTCCCACAAAACTACTCAATAACCCATAGTTGGAGAATAGAATAATACAAATTAATATCAAAATCCTACTTTAGTCAACATTTAAGAAAAATCAGTATACACAGATTCCATATTTAGTCATCATTAAACTCTTCTTTAAATAATGTTAGTATTATTCAATAATCCATTCGTGTATTCCACTTGAACTATCTTTAGGAAGATCAATTTCAACTTTTACTGCTGCTGTAGTCACTGGCTCAAAATCGGTTGTATTTATAATATTTAACTGAACACCATATTCGTTTTTTCGGGTTACTTCTTTCCATTCCCCATCGTACATATAATATAGCCGCCATGCAGTAGGAGGACGGCAACCGCCATCATCATTGTACCAATATATTTTAGATTTACTTATTGTATATGGCTTATCAAAGGTATAGCTTATCCACTCAGTTTGATTGCTATTTGGCCACCAGTGAAAGAACTGACAATTTCTATCGTTTGACCCCGAGGGCAAAATCTGGTCTCTGATTGCTTCTATACTACGATTATTTACGGATCCATCAATCTTACTAAGATTAGCAATTGTTGGAGCAGGTTTTGGTTTTGAAACATCTTTATTTGTTGCATACCACATAACCATAGGTGTTAAATCACGTTGTGCCCATGCATAATATGGAATTGCTTTGAAATCTATCTCATTTGTCAATTGTACGGTTCCATCTTTCATTCGTTGTGTTTGGCTAGCTTTTCCTGAAATAACTACCATCTCTCCCAATTCAGTTTTTTCTTTCCTGGATTCGAGTTTTGAATTATCCTTCAATACTAAATCCAATATAGAAGGATCTGAAAAATCTATACCTTCTGAACAATAAACAAATGGACCATATTGTAAAGCTACTTTACCACGATTGCCTTCTACGTTATCATGACTAACTATTTTTCTTATTTCCATAGGTAATTCAAGCGTAATTTTATCACCCTTTTCCCAATTTCTGGTTATATTGAAATATCCATTCTCTAATTCATCTGACAGCGTTATCCCATTTACTTTTACAACAGCTTGTTGTGTTGAGTTTTCTTTAAACCAATAAAGTTCGTTTCCCGGTACTACTTCATTTCTTGCCCATCCCGGGATTCGTATTTTAATAGTAAATGTGGATTTCTTTTCCGGGTTAACTATAACTTCAATGTTGCCATTCCATGGCATATCGCCGGTTTGTATCAATCCAATTTTCGTCTCATCCAGGGCCACTTCAGCCTCACTCGCCATGTAAAGATTTACAAAAATATCATTGTCTTTTACAGCATAAACATAACTGGGTACAGCCGGAATAAAGCGGCTAATGTTAGAAGGACAACAGGCGCAACCAAACCATTCACTTCGCCTGGCACCATTAATCGATTCAAGTGGATTTGGATAGAAAAAGAGATCGCCAGAGACAGAAACTCCGGATAGTACATTGTTGTATAAAGAGCGTTCAAGTACATCTATATATTTGGCATCCCCCTCCATAAGAAATAAACGATGATTCCAAAAAACATTTGCAATAGTCGCACATGTTTCACAATATGCCGAAGCGTTGGGTAACTCATACTTTGCACCAAAACCTTCATGACCTCCTGCGGCTCCTACACCTCCGGTTATATAAAGTTTTGTTTTCACAATATCATCCCACAACCTCTTTGATGCTTTAATGTATGAATCATCTCCTGTGAGTGCAGCCACATCGGCCATAGCTGTAAACATGTAAAGAGCACGAACAGAATGACCTACAGCCTCATCCTGATCAACAACAGGCTTATGGCTCTGATCGTAAGTGCCACCCTCCCATTCTGCGTTTGCCCTTGCGTCAAGAAAGAACTTTGCCTGATCCAGGTACTTTTTCTCACCTGTTAAACGGTAAAGTTTCACTAATCCTATTTCTATTTCCTGATGTCCGGGATAGCTCACAAAAGCATCCCAACCAAAATCTCTGCAAACTAACTCTGCACTTTTAAGGCAAACATCTAATAAATTTCTTTTTCCGGTTGCTTGATAATAAGCTACACCGGCTTCATACATGTGTCCAAGATTATATAGCTCATGACTTAAGATATGTGTCAGCTCCCATCTTTTTGAACCTATCCAGGGATGAGAGTTATCTCCCATAATTGTACGGTAAGTATATAGATACCCATCATCTTCCTGTGCTTGAGCCATAAAGTATATTAAGGAGTCAATATAGGCTTCAAGCTCCGGGTCAGGAAAAAAACTTAATGAATATGCAGCACCTTCAATTATTTTGCTGACATCTGAATCATCAAACGGAGCTTCTGATTTAAACTCTCCTTCCATCAATCCCCCGGCGATTTTGAAGTTATCAATCCGGCCTGTTGTTTCGCAATGTTTAAATGCAATAGGTATGGTTACATCTCTGTTAGTTTCGATTCTTTTTGACCAAAAATTATCGTTTAAATGAACTTGATTAAATGGTACAGGGGTGACTTTGTAATCCTGCACATTTGACTTACACGATACTATAAGCAACAATAAAAACATATTAAAAAAAACTTTCATAAGTTCTTTTAAACTTGAAATTTGAAATTTTGTTTTAGTAGTCATTTTCGGTAATTCTTTTTAAGTATTATATTATGTCTGTTACTTTTAATTGTTATTAAAGCCTCCATAACTTCCTCAGACTTTCTGGTAGTTGGATGAAGGGGTATCTTTTGATTATCAAGATACAACTCCCAATCATCATCTGACTTTAATGTCAAAGTTGTTATGTGCTCATCATTCACTCTGTTTTCAAGATAAAATTCTATTGTTCCGTCAGCCTCAGAATAAATAACGGGTGTATCTTCAGCAAATCCATCACGGTTAACCTCAATACCCAACTTGTCATTCTCTTCAATTATCCAAAATCTATTTCTCACTCCATCACGAGGATAGACACTTAAAACTTTATCTTTTTGATCCATTTTTCCACCATAAGCAAACCAGCCAAATAACGGATCTTTTGCTAATATAGCAGAACTCATTCTGAATATTGCTCCATTTCCTAAATCTGCTTCTCCATCATAATTCCATGCACCACGTGTATTATCTCTGTTCTGTAACCAGATTGAACCATATTTTTTATTATTATAAGCCCATCCGGTAGCTCCGTCATTTTCTTTTCCAGGAAACCAATAACCATAATTTGTTTCTTCAGTACCTGTATTTATTAAAGCAAATGAGCTAAGGTATGAAGCGTAACCCAGCTGTATCCAATCCCACGGCTTATCTGAGAAGTTTAGTCCATAATCAAGTATACTCCATCCTCCCATTCTAGCCATGTAACTTAGACTAAAATCTGATCCGTAATGATAATAAGCAGGTTCTATCCACCCTCTTATTGCTAAACCGGCATAATGTTGGCGTTCCATGAATTCTCTCGAGTCATCCTGATTAACTGTAACGTGCGAATACCATTTCTCACGGTTTACATCATACCAAAGATTTTCATCAGGTTTCATCTCATTTAAAACACCATATTTAGCTAAGGCGTATGAAGATTCAAAAGCTGTTCGATCAAATGGATATTCAGACCTGTATGGATACTTATCATCGTATACAAAATACTTTACTTTCTTTTCCCACTCATTCCTAAGCCAGTTTGCTTCATCCGGCATTCCATACTTTTCCAAATCATCAATCAGTGGCATCAATACTAATTCGTTATAATATCCCCACTGATAAATTTCATAATATGGTAGTATTTCATAAGGATAAGTAAAGTATGCTTTTGCTGTATTATAGGCTAAATCGAGATATCCTTCAGCATCACGAAACTTCACTTTATGAGGATAAAACTCAGCAATTTGAAACATGTGATAATAGAGCATAAAAATATGGGGGTAATCATAAGCCCTCCAGACCGGCATTTTATCAAGATTAGCATTTCTGATTGCCGCTCTTTCTGCAATTCCACCCCTATTTACTTTCCAGTTTGGAACACCATATACACCGTATGGATAAGGATCTTCTTTGTCTGTTCTCTGCAGACCACCCCATACATAATTTTCTATATAATATTCGATAGATTCAATTTCCTTGTCTTTTGGTAGATAAACATTTTTTGCCGCTAAAAAGGGAGCTTTACATAGTCCGGGATCATCAGCAGCAAGCACATATCCCCACCAGTTATCAAGACCATCAGTATCGTCGGGCCCCCTAAGCTTTTCATTTTCCATATCCCATACGGAGTACAATCCATTATACCATTTCGTGGGATCCTTGTGTTGTTGTGATTCGGCAATAAAATTTGCACGTTTTTGAATGAGTGTATCAATGGGTTCAGTTGAAAAAAACTCAAGTATTGTCTTTTCACTGCTATTGTAATGTATGGTTATTAGGTTTTCTCCTAAATGCTCAAATTCTATCTCGTAAATATGATTATTCTCAGTAATGGTTTCCAAGTAGGTAATTGAAGTCTTTTCAGGATATTCAGCAACTATAGAATCAATCTGATTATTTGTACGAAGTGATATTTTACAACTAAGGTCCTGTGGTATGGTCATACCGGGGATAACTCTTATATCAAATAAACCATTATTATATAGAATGTCCCTTATTTCTTCATAACTATTTGCCCACTCCATAACAAACCCATACTCAACAGAACTTCCCTCTTCACCTTTTGGAGCAAGTGTTATCTCTGAATTTTCCTGTCTCCATGAGCCCTTTTCTTGCTTACTTGCGGAAAGCGCTGAATGTATGTATATATCATTATTTTCAAAATACTCAAAATGAGTTCCTTTATTGGGAGTTACAACAAGAAAGGGAGGTTGCCCTGATCCTCTGGTATAAAACAAAAAAGAACCATCCCCTCCTATATACTGATGTTTTACATAGCCCTGCTCGAAAATATCATCTGGTTTTGAGAAATTTTGTGGTGTATTTACAGGAAAGTCAAAATAAAAATCTCCGATTGTTTGAGGAAATGAAACACGGCTCTCTGCCTTAATTATACATTGTACCTTGTTATCGACCTTTTCAAAAGTACGATACAGATTCATGGTAGTCCCCTCATTTGAATTACTGTAAACAATCTTATCCGGAGAAGGCCTGTTAATGACTGTATTACTAGTATTTACATTTAGCCATGCACCTGAACCCACCTTATAAACTATATTTGCTTTTCCCCATATATCTCCAAATTTTACGGGGTTAGCCTTTAGAGTATCTTTATGAGAATAAATAGCACTAATTCCAGTTCTGTTGAACTGAACCGACATTTCTTCACAATCAAAAACTATATCTGGAGTTTGTGAATATGTTGTGAAAGTTACACATAAGAAAAAAAATAAAGCCAAAGATTTCATAACTCTTTAATTTATATATGTTTATTCATCCTTTCTCCTTCTAAAAATTTGATTATTAAACTTCACCAATCGGTTAAATCTCACACAAGGCATAAAATAATAAAGACTGACTGAAGAAATCATCAATCAGTCTTTATATGACTTTTAATAAACGATTATTTTATCTTTGCCATTCATTCACCCCATCTCTTATCCTATTTCTCCATTTAAGAGTTACAGATACTTCTGTATGATAATCATTGAGTAGATAATCAACTTTATAATTTAATTTAAAGGTTTCTGTAGATTTATCAAAAGAGCTATTGTCAAGAAGGGTTACTTTTTCTATTGCAGCCTCTTCTAACCCAACTGCAGCAGGTACACCCCAAACTTGCCATTGAATAATACCTACAGATTCAACCTCGTTTATCATGTTTAATCTGATTTTGTTGGTGACAATTGGGTCAAAAGTTGTAGTATTCCATTGGTTCTCGGAGTTTCCATTACCAACTGAATTAGACACTCTTTCCCATTTCTCATTTTGAAAATCCCAATACTCAAGATAATTTTCGGTTGGCATAAGTATTCCTCCAGCATCGGTAAACCAGTACACATTTGACTGTTCTATTATAAAATAGCCCTCAAAATCATATTGTACATATCTCCAAGTGTTACTACTCCACCAGTTGCCATAAATCCCCTGACTTCTATCATCAGATCCAGAAGGCTTGGAATAACCATTATTAATTGCATTTAAATTTTCCCAAGCTGAAACATAATCAGTTGACGGCTTGGCACCTAAAGCAATATTTGTGGGTTCAACAGGGTCGGGATTCGGGAAATACTCCAAAAATATATTATTGCTGTTTTCTGAATGAATAGTCATCATAAAGTCAGCCCCTTTTGATGCCATCATTCCATTTGTACGTACTGTATCACCTGAAACTGTTCTTAAATAAAGATCATTTTTTATGACTCCTGAATTTAATTCTTCTCCACTTGCAGAGATAGTCTTAAATGTTCCAACTTGGTCATAATAACCTTCCATAGCATTGATATACTTGATTACAAGTATCTGAGTGCTCTGCGAAGATAATATTGAGTCTTCAGAAGTGGCAGTGATTTTTAAAGGGATAGCGTAAATGTGCTTCGCAGACTTAGAATCTTTGGTAAATTGTACCGAATCAATTACAATAGTAGTTGATCCAACAAATTCACCTTTATGTATTGTAAATCTACTCTTCTCTGATAATGTATAATAGTTTTGTGGCATAAGTTCGTAATCTTTATATATTTCATTATCAAGAAGAGTTGGATCTATTTCAAAATCAACCCATCTTTCTTTCTTATTTTCACGAACCCCAGCTAAATAAACCCCAGCATCAAGTTTAAGACCCTCGCCTACCACTACAGTTCTAAACAATGTATTCGGTGTGGTTGCTCCACCCGTTGCATTTGAAAACGCAACAGTTGTATATGAATAATCTTTTATATAATCATCATAACAGCTTGTGAACAGGTAGGCAATTATTAACAATACAAATATTTTTTTCATAATATTTTTTTTACATTTTTTGATAAGATCACTATATTATTTCCAGCCATCATTTTGCTTCAAATTATCCATTACAAGAGTTTCTCTATATGGTAGTGGCGCATACCTCATATATTCTCTGAATGTATGATTTTCGATATTTACATAGTTGTAATTATACTCTGCTGTTTTAGCCTGTTGTCCCCATACCCTCCACTCAATGATTCCACACGAGGCAATAGTAGATTTAAAATTGATTCTGATTTTATTGGCTCTAACTGGAGAAAAATTAGCTTCATTCCATTGATTAATTTCTTCACCTGACCAGTTGTGCCATACTTCTTGCCATTCGTTATTATTCATCACTTCGATATAAGCACTGTCAGGAATCATAATCCCACCACCATCAGTCCACCAATATATATCACTTTTATTAATAACATAGTCACTGCTAATCTGCCCAGCCAAGTATGGTTTGAAATCATATTGTACATACCTCCAGAGCCCTTCACTGTCCCAGTTGCCATACTTAGGAACATTATCACTTGAACTAGTAATATTATAATCTCCATTATTAACAGCACTCAATGTCTCCCAACTTGAAACAAAATCTGTGGAAGGTGTCGACTCTAATGCAATGTTTACATCTTCACCTGATGGGTTTTCATCAATTTTAAGTTCGATTTTTGCTCCTTTTATTGTATAATTCAGATCCTGATTAGTTCTTCTTAAATCCCAGAATCGGTGTCCTTCAAATGAGAGCTCGATTCTTCTTTCGTTTTGTATTAATTCTCTAAAAGATTCAACTGAAGCAGACTGTTCTGCTAAATAATCATCTGAATTAACAAGATTTGGATTTCCCCTTCCTCTTATTTTTTTCATCACATCCATAGCAGAGAATCCTAAAGTATTGTCAGTCGGCCCAAAAGCTTCGTTGGCGGCTTCTGCAAAATTCAGATATAACTCTGTTTTATGAATAAAAATATAGAACTTAATGTCATTAGTAACATTATTGGGATCAAGAGAGACTCTTTTACTTGATAATTTCTTCATAAAATAACCAGTCCTGGTACCTTCTTGTTTTAAACCTCCCGGAGCATCGTCTCCACCTTCATATGTAGATATATATTTGCCATTATAATAATCACCATTATAAAAAATGAAATTTGTAAACCTTGGGTCTCTATTTTCATAAGGCTGTTTTGGATTATAAACGTTGCTTTCATCTATAGGATAACCGTCTATTGCAGGAAAAATATCCACTAAATTCTGTGAGGGATTAGTTTTGCCGCTTCCGAATAATGAAGGAGGGTAGTTTTCATACTCTGTATAGTTTCCTCTGTGTGTAGGCTGGATCCAGAAATAATCATTATTTTCAGGATCATTATAATTACCGTATGGTTTAAGATCCACTAATCCACCTGAGGACTCTATGGCATCTGCGGCTGCTTCTGCAGCTCGAGCCCATTTCTCATTAGAAGAGTCTCCATAAGCCGGGCTTGCCGCATACAAATAAACCCTGGCTTTAAGAGCTTTAGCAGCTATTCCTGAAGCTCTTCCCCTGTTTTGAAAACCGGTATATAAATTCTCTCCTTCATAATGGGATGGTAAAAGTAATAAAGCTGAATCCAAATCATTTACTATTTGCTCAACGCATTCTTCGTAAGTATTCCTTGGTAAATCCAATTCATCATCTGCCTTTAAAACGGTTGTCACTATTGGATAGCCAAGAAACTCTCCATCGGCAATACCTCCATAATCACGCAACAACTCCCATTGATACCAACCTCTTAAAAAATAAGCCTCACCTCTTCGATATTCTCTGGTAATCGAATCTCTGGCTGCATCTTCTATACGGTAGGGCAAATTTGCTTCATTTTCAAGAAAGATATTTATATATTTGATTGTATTATAACATCTATTCCAGCCACCTATAGGATTTCCCTCAAGTGTCCACCCACCAAGAGCTAAAATATTTTCATTCACATTCTGTGGAACTGCATTATCGGTAAGATATTCCATCCACAGTGGATATCCGGGTTGCAACTGGGCATAGCCTTGGGTTAACACACCTTCTCCGTATGTAGCATGAGTCCATATCTCATCTGTGGTCTGATCCATTAATGGTCTCGGCTCTATAAAATCACAAGCATACATTAAGACCAACGTTAAAGTAAAAATTAATATTCGTTTCATATCTAATTTTTCATTAAAATTTTGCAGAAAATCCAAACGTTATAGTTCGCATATGTGGATAATTTTGAATACCTGCATTAACATCTTCAGGATTTAAGCCCAAAGAACTTAAGCCGGATAAATGAACCAAGTTAGCCCCTCTCACAAAAAACTTTGTCTCCTTCATATACATATTTAAAGACGAATTGCGAGGTAATGTATAACTCAACTCCACATTGCTCAGAGAAAAGTAAGATGCATCACGAAGCCAGAACGAAGAACCCTGATAATTATGAGGAGATGAAGTTGTCAATCTTGGATAATTGTTGGTGTTAGGCCAACGATCCAACATTGGTGCACTAAAATTCTGGTTTTCGTTGTTAATCCAAAAATACCTTGAATTAGTAAGCATTGTTTTACCATCAGCTACACCTTTGCCAACAAATAATAGCCTAAATCCCTTATAGCCAACTGAGAAGTTTAGACCATAATTGATCCTTGGGTAATGAGCTGATAAAGGATGAACATCCTTAGCATCGATTGTCCCATCTTTATTATAATCAACATACCTTATATCACCAGGCTGAATATCTCCCCAAGATGTAGTGTTATTATAATCATTGACATCAGCTTCAGTTTGAAAAAGTCCGTCAGTTTCATATCCCCAAATCAGATCAATGTCTTTACCGGCAAGTTTTCTATGCTCATCTAAAGCCATAGGCTCGTCAACCTCAATATATTTACCTCTGAAATAAGATGCGTTTGCACCAAAGCTCAAATCAACCTCTCCAATTTTTTTCGTGTATTGTAAAGCTCCATCTATTCCCCATCTTTGCTCTTCACCAAAATTAGTAGCAGGCAGAAATCCACCTGTTCCAAATAATGAAGGAACTCTGCTTTCCATGCGCGAAATCAAATCGTAATCTTTAACATGAAAATAATTAAATGAAGCATTCAATGACTTATTAAATAAGAGACCTTCTAAACCTAAGTTAAAATGACCTCGTTTAGGTATTTTATAATCGGTGCTTGCTTGCTGCACAACTTCATAAATGTTTACATAGTCTGCAAAATTTCCCTCTATACCGGGACGCCAACTGCCTATATTTCTCCACACAGTTTGATGCAAGTAAAATTGATCGTATCCGGCAATATAAAAGTTGTCAATTCCCATGACACCATAAGTTGTATACAGTTTTAAATAATCAATTGACTCGTTATTTTTAAATACGTCTTCATTACTGATTACCCATCCTGCACCTACAGTTGAAAATTGATTAAAACGATTTCCCGGTGGTAATTTCATCATACCGGAATAGTTTAATTCTGCTTGTAAAACATACTTTTTATCGTAAGCATAATTGGCTCTGAAAGACATGTCCTGAGTTTTACGCGGCTGATAAGAAGACGTTTGCACTTTCACCTCTTCGAGCATTTGTGCATAAATTCCGTTAAGGTTCAACTCATGTTTTCCGAAACTTCTTTCATAATTTACAATTCCGTTTAAAGTTGTTCTTCTCAGAAAAAAATCTGCACCTGTAACCAGACTTGTGACTACCTCCTTCTCCCTTATTCTTTGAAATTGATCCTGACCTCCTACAATAGTGTGCCGATATAAAGCTTCTGACCCTCCCATATTATCAGTAATTGAGTTGTTAACATCAAAAGCTACTTTTCCTATAACACTCAATCCTTCAATATATCTATCGAAATCTAATTTGAGAGAAGTGGAGTTTTGTGTATTCAGGTCAATTCTCTTTGCAAATCCTCCATACTTCAATTCGTTAATTAGGTTTTGAGGGTAGTTGTCACTTACAAAAAGCATACTGTCGTATTCTAATGCATGTGCGTTTGAAGGATAACTTGACAGCACCTGATTAAACATATTATATACATTAGCACCACCACCATCGTTAGGATATTTTGATTCACCATACGTTCCCGAAAGGTTAGCATTCATCGAAATAACATCATTAAATTTCAAATCGATATTTGCACGTATTTTGAAACGATCCAGTACAGACTCCTGACCTATTGCCTCAAGTCCACCTGTGCCTACATAATCCATTAGAGAAAAATATTTTACTCTGTCGTTTCCACCAGAAGCATTTACATTTACACTTCTGAAAGGTGTAGACGTTTTAACGAATTTATCGTAATAACCAACATTTGGATATCTGATTGGATTGACACCACTTTTATACCCTTCAAGCCTTTCATTGGTGTATAAGGGGGCTCTTCCATCATTTACTCTTGCCTCATTAAACAAAAGTGAGTAATCATAAGCGTCTAAATAATCCGGTAAAACAGTAGGATTTCTAAAGCCGAGTTGAACATTAGCTTTAATAGCAGTTTTATGAGTTTTACCACTTTTTGTAGTAATAGAAATTATTGGATTACCTGCTGTAATACCATAAACTGAACGTCCTGATAAATCTTTAAACACCTCTACCTTTTCAATCTCATCAACCACAAGATCAGCAGCATCACGCATTATTCCATCAATATAAACCAAAGCTGATCTACCTCTAATTGTTACATTAACTGCTTCAAACCCCGGTTGAGATGAAACAACATTTACAGACATACCGGGTATACGACCTGAGAGTGCCTCCAAAACTGTAGTGGTAGGGTATGAAGAAAGCTCTTCACCGTATATTATATTTGATGCAGATACTGATCTATAGGATTCAATATTTTGAAACGGCATAGAGACAATTCTATTTTCGTCTATTGTCCTGTTTTTCAATAAAACAATATTATTATCCGTAAATACACCGTCGTAAATATTTATAACCTTAGTCTGGTAACCCTTTTCATTAATTACAATCTGATCATCGGTTGTTACGGGAACGGTGATAGAAAAATTCCCGTTTCTATCCGTTACAACTTCTTCTATTGAGTTATACAATACGGATCCGGCTACCGGCAATCCGGAATCATCCATTACCGTCCCTGAAATCACTTTTGTTTGTTTCCCTTCTTGAGCAATTATTCTAAAAGGATGAAATGCTGTCAACATCAATATAAAAAGCAATACAAACAAATTATTGATATTATATTTCTTCATATTTATAATTTTTTCTGAAGTAAGACATTTTACGAATATTAAAATCATTATTTGCGAATAGTAAAATATTTACCTCTATCGTTATAATTAAAAAATTTGTATGATAGTATTTAATAATTACCAACCGGGGTTTTGATTAAACTCCTGGAACATATAACCATCATTCGTGGGTACCGGCCAATTGTATTGCCTTTTTTCGAAAACATTACTGTGAAAAGGTAATTCTGATCGAGAAATAGTAAACCCTGTTTCCTTGGTGTCATCTTTGACAAAATTATGAGCGTACAGACTTCTATACTCTGTTTCGTGAGCAATGCCCCATCTCATAAGATCAAATAGACGTTTACCTTCAAGGAAGAACTCCACCGCTCTTTCATTACGAATTCTTTCTCTAAAATCATCCTTACTACCTAAGTATTTAGAGTTAACCGGTGGCATCCCTACTCTTGCTCTTACAAAATTCACAGCTTCTACAGCTGTCATATCTGAACCACTTATTTTATAATCCGGACCACCCAGCTCATTTGCTGCTTCTGCATAAATCATATACATTTCAGATAATCTAAAATAAATAGTATGGTTATTTTCATTTACTCTTCCTGAGAACTGATCCCTATTAGGAGCCCAGAACTTTCTTGCAAGATAACCAGATCTATTATAAAAATTCTCTGCAACCCTCTCACTTCCACCATTCCATAGCTCTAAATACCTTCCACTTTCACTTGTCCATCTTTGCTGATTAAACAGTATTGAGTGGTAAAATCTAGGATCACGGTTTACATACGGATTTTGCGGATCAAAACTGTTATCGTCATCTATATCTAAACCATTAATAGTTTCAAACCTTTCTACGATATTTGCAGAAACACTATAACCTTTTAATACTCCTGAAGAAGTAATGGAAGGAACACCGAATATATTGTACATGTTTTCATTTATAGAACCATAATCCTCCCACATGATCTCATCATTATAAGGCGTATACATAAATACACTATCAAATCCGCCAGCATACTCAATCATTTTAATTCCTTCCGGTGTTCTGTAAGTAACTGTATCAAGGGAATTAGAAGGCAGCAGTCTGTATCTTCGAGTTGTTCTGGCATAATCTATTGCATTCCACGCAGCCTGTGCAACATTTTCCCATCTGCTTTGATCATTACCTGCATTATATTGCGGACTGGCAGGAATTAACAGTGCAGCAGCCTTAAGTGCTAATGCTGATCCCTTTTCAGGTCGCCCAATATGATCATCAGGCCATCTTTGAGGCAACAGCTGATACGCTGTATCACAGTCAGCAGCAATTTTTTTAGCAGTTTCTTCTCTTGACAATCTTGACAAAGCAAAATTGTCATCTGCTTCAAATGAATATTCTATATAAGGCATACCTCCTTGACGCTTTAAATATTCGTAATAATACCATGCGCGCATGAAATATGCTTGTCCTTTTAACTGATCAATTTGATCCTTTGTTACATTCGGATCGTTGTCTAGCATATGAATATTTTCGAGGGTCTTATTTGCAATACGTATACTCCTCCATGAACGCCACACACCTCCAAACATTCCAGAGGTTGGATAATCACTTACTACCAAACCTATCCAGTTACCGTTTTGAGCTTCAGCCAAAGATGGCCACCCAGATACAGCTGTACCCTCATCCGACAATGAAGAAACAGGTGTATAATCACCTTGAGACAAATAATTATGCAGATCTTGATACATTCTATCTGTATACTTACGGTAATTCTGATAATTGCCAAACACTTCTTCAGCACTCATTCCATCAGCTTCCTCAACTTTATCAAGGTAATCTTCACAACTTGAAAAGACAAAAGCTAATGATATTGATATTAACATTAAAATATATTTCATAATACTTCTATTTTATAAAGGTTAAAATGCAACCCTGATTTCAAGTGAATATCTTTTCATATGAGGATAAGAACCAAAGTCCTCTCCAAAATTAAAACCTTCAGGATCACCTCCCCATGCTCTTCTTCTCCATGTATAAAGATTATTCCCAATAAGTGATAATTCAACATTACTTACCCCATACTTTGAAAATAAATCTTCAAATCTATAAGCAAGTCTGACGTGCTTTAAACGAACATATTGTCCATCAAGCATAGCAAACTGAGTGTTATAGTAATTATAATGATCATTAGCCTCAAAGTGAGGAGTTGGAAATGAAGGAGATGTGTTATCCGGTCTCCAATGATCCGCATGAACTTCATAAGCATTATTTCTGTGCTGTGTAAAAGGGAATAAAAAGAATTCACCTCCACCCCTAACCATTCTTTGAGTATTACTGATACCATACAGACTGAATTCAAGAGACCAGTTCTTATAATTACCTCCAAAAGTTCCGTTATAAAAACGTTCTGGTTCCCACGGATAATCTCCAACTACTCCGTCTTGTGCATCTATAAGTCCATTTCCATCAAAGTCAATATATTTTAAATCGCCAACTATTGGCTTCTTATCAACTCGTTGTGGATACAAAAACAGTTCATCAAAATTATTATAATACCCTTGATCCATTACACCACGGCTCCACATTCTTCTTGCCAGTGAAACAGGTTTCCCTTCAGCTTTTAAGTGATCAGGTATAAATTCAGATTCATCCCAGTATACTACACGACTCTCTGTTCCCGAGAAACTGCCATCAAAATATAGATGTAAACCATTAGCGAATTGATGTTGTAATCCCAGAGTAATTTCAATACCATGACTTTTTGCTTCACCTATATTACTTTGAATTGAAGATACTCCTACCCAAGAGGGGACTCTATTTCTACTTTGCAACATATCTGAGCGATATTCGTCAAAAAGATCAACCTCAAGTGAAATTAAATTATTAAAAAGATTCATTTCAATTCCAAGATCTCGAAGAGTTGCTTTTTCCCAAGTTGCGTTGGTAATAGGCATTGGCCCTTCTGAAATATACGGGTAACTTAGTGTGGGATAACCAAAAATTGCGTTTCCACCACCTTCTGTATATTCACTCCTGTACAACCAGCGGGCTATTCCTCCGTCATTTCCCACTTGACCCCAGGAAAATCTCAACTTAAGATTATTAATAATATCCTTAGCAGGCTTAAAGAATCTTTCATTAGATACATTCCAACCACCGGCAAAAGCTGGGAAAGTTCCAAACCGAAGACCGGGAGCAAACTTTTCAGAGCCCGTGTGTGAAACACTAGCTTCTAATAAATATCGAGTATCATAATCATAAGTAGCACGTCCTACCCAACTCTCCTCATAATGCGGGAAATCCGAAGTACCTTGTGATTTTCTTCTGCTAAACACACCCATTGCAGTAACATTATGTACATTATTAAATGTCCTTGTATAGTTACCCCTGGCTTGATAATAAAAACTCCTTGCCGACATAAATATGTTGTCATTTAAAACTCTCATATTTGGTGGTGGTGTATTATAATCAAGCTCTCCCTCACCATGGTGACGAGTCCATTCTAATGTTTCCGGGTTCAGATAATACGCATAAAACGCCGGTAGAGAATATTCTTGTCTGTATATTGCAGAGTTGTTATATGAAAACAATCCTGATATAGCTAGTCCTTTCGTAATGAAATCAAGTTTTTGTTGTAAATTTATATCTACACTGGTTTCATTTGCTTTGTGTCTCCAGAAACCAAGACCACCTTCCCACATCAATCTTCCGGTAGCAGGAACTGTGTTGGGGTCAACAAACGGTCTTCTAACACCTTGATCCCAAGGTATTTTTTCATCCGGATATTGTTCCAATGCTTCTACTGGATAATAAGGAAAGTCTGTTACAGATTGAAACCATCTTTCCTGGGTAAATGTATCTATTGGTTTCCCGTACTCTCTGACATTACCCCCCAGATTAACAGCTAATGTTGTGGATGGGGTCAACGTAAAGTCCAGATTATTTCTGAATGTATATCTGTTATGATAATACGATGCATTATTTTTATCGTAAGAGTATGGCACCTTATTGCCTGTTGTAAAAATATCACCTTCTTTCAAATAGCCAAGAGAAACAAAATATCTTACAAAATCGTTTCCACCTCTGGCATTGATATTGTATGTTTGATCAAATCCCGGTTTGAAATAAAAATCCATCCAGTCAAAATTTCGATATAAATATGGTTCAGACTGATCCTTATATTTTTGAAGTATATCATCAGGAATAATTTGATTCCATTTCTGATCATTTCTAGCTGCAATGTTACGCAATGACAATGTCTCATACGCATCTAAATATGTAGGTAGAATGGTGGGGGTCTTTACTGACAGTTGAGAAGAAAACTCAAGTTGAATTGCACCTGAACGTCCTCTCTTCGTTGTAACTATAATAACACCATTAGCACCTTTTACACCATACACAGCTGTAGCTGAAGCATCTTTTAAAACTGAGATGTCAGCTATTTCATTTGGATCAAGGTTAGAAAAAGGTCGCTCCACACCATCCACGATTAAAAGTGGAGAATTGTTTCCCATAGCAGTCAATCCACGAACGCTCATCTGCAAACCGTCTGCACCATAGTAGCTTATAGCTTCTTCACCTGGTGTAGCGTTTCGCCCAATAATATTTAGTCCGGGAATTCTACCTTGTAAAGTGTTTTCAACACTGCCTCCGGTGTTTACTTTCCGGATTACATCACCGGAAACTTGTGAGATAGCACCAACTACCGATGCTTTTTCTTGAACCCCATAAGCCACAATTACAACCTCATCCAACACTTCGATATCTGGCTCTAGAATAATGTCTATTACCTTTTGAACTCCTACAGTTACCTCTTGTGTTACCATACCCACGTATGAAAACACCAGTACTTGTTGAGGCTCAACCATGATATTATAACTACCTGTAATATCGGTAATTGTACCTCTACCAGATCCTTTAATTTGTATCGTAGCACCAATTATTTCCTCACCATCGGAATACTTTACAGTTCCTGTAACGTTCCTTTGTTGAGCAAAAGCAAGAGTTGCAAAAAGAAATAATAAGCATACTGTAAATATCCTTTTAAAGATATTCCCAATTTTGCACGGTATTATTTGAACAGAAATAAAAATTTGATTTTTCATAAAATATTTTTTATTATTATCACATATTTTGTACTTTCAAAAAGTTTGTATATTTTAATAAATCAACGTGAAGTAAATGTTTTTCATTAGCAATGTTTTTATTTATTATATGTAAAGTTATTATTGAGTAATCCTTAATGTGGAAATTAGTAATTAAACTTTATGCAATTCAATAAAACAGACAATTATTGTACAAATTTAACAGGAATTAAAAGTATTAAATAACAATAAACTACAAATAAACAAAAGTATTCTACAAAATCTTAATTTTAACTATCAATATAAAACTTAAAAAGACTAATCTTTATATATCATTGCTCTTTTTTAAAATAATAATTATATTTGTAGTATATGCTGAAACAATATTTTACAAACAATTAATGCTACGTATCAATTTAAAATGCGGACTAACTATAATCTGTCTCTTGTGTCTTGTTAAAACATTTCCCGTTGAACTTAATTTCAAATTTTACAAAGCTGAAGATGGACTTTCTTCTAATACTGTGCATACAGCTCTTCAGGATTCTAAAGGGTTTATGTGGTTCGGAACTGAGAACGGATTGAATAGGTTTGATGGATACAAATTTACTGTATTCAATAATATCCCCAGGGATAAGAATTCTTTGATCAACAATTATGTATATTCTTTAACAGAAGACAATAAGGAGATACTTTGGGTAGGAACTGAACGGGGAGTTTCGTTGTATGATCTTAATAAAAAAACATTTACACCTCTATTGATAACCACTAATGACGGTATTCAAGTGACAGGGAGAATTCAAAATATTATCTATGACAATGGTAGAGTTTGGATCACTTCTGCTACTCAGGGAGTTTTTGTCTGTGAAGATAATAAACTGACACTGTTTCCCTTTGAGGAATTTAAAATTGACTCTACCCGCTCAATTTGGGTAAATACAATTTACAAAGACAAAGAGAATATAATATGGGCTTCTGTGGAGAACACTGAACATCAGATTTATAAATTTGATGAGAAAACCAACAAGTTTATCCCGGCATTT
>CAZAFR010000033.1:0-23101 GCA_964484665.1 uncultured Proteiniphilum sp.
TCAGGAAGTTTGATTGGATTGATACAAGCTTAATAAGGGATTAATGTTATGAGTAAAGTTCAGGAGAGTTTAATCAGATTGTTCGAGAATCATAAGGTGATTGTATGGTATGATGAGGCAGAGGAATTCCGTGATGACTGGGAGTCTTTGGAGCTTACAGGTGTAAATATGGTAGAGGTGAATAATAATGAGTTTTCAGTAAAGCATTTGATTTATATCGAGAAACCTAACGAGAGGTTTTTGCTTTATATACCTTATGCCCGTCCTGAAAATGAAGATAACTGGTTGCTTGACCTGGAGCTTTCTAACTACCTTTTTCATACTGATCGTGAGGCTATGATTCTTCAGGAGTTGGATTTGCCTATATCTCTGAGGGCTTGGCTTAAACCGCGTTTGGACTTTTTTAAATCGAAAAAACGGATAAATCATTTCAAACAGGTTAAGCAGGAGAATGACGGTGAACATGAGCTATCGTTGCGATTAGTGCAGGTTGTTCTTGATGCAGAATCTATTAGTCTTAATGATTTGGTAACTGAGTATGCAGAGCTGTTTACTTTTGATAAATCGGATGATAAAGAAAAAGAGCTCAGTAGATTTGGGTTGCAGGATATATTTTGGGATGAGGTTAAGCTTCAGTATAAATATAAGGGTGAAGGTGTTTCTATCTATAACTTATTGCTGGAGATGTTTCAAAAGAGTTTCTCACCCTTGTCTGATAAAGCTAATGTAAATCACAATGCTGAGGTATTGGTCTCTAAATGGAAGGATAAACGAAGTTTTGAAGATACGTTTATAAAGCTTAGCAAGAGGGTAGAGAAAGATCTTAGGATTGAAGAGCTTCTGAAAAAACTGACTCTTGCAGAGATTGTGGATGATGATTCGTTTGAAAGTATCGACCGGCAGATTATTATAGAATTGGTAGAGAGGATTATTTCCGGTTCAATTAGCTTACCCGAACTGGAAAAGATTATTAAGAAGAGACAGTCGAAGTTCTGGGCTTCTGAGTACTCTGCTTTTTATAATGCTCTGGAAACAGGTTTAAGGTTGATCGAGGGTGTAAAAAGATACGGGGACATTGAGATTAAAGATTACAGTGACGGGTTTAAACAATATACCTCTAAGTGGTACACCATAGATCAGTATTACAGGGAGTTTATTCAGTATTATAGGGAGGCGAAGCAAAACAGGGTGCTTTCATCACTTTATGAATGGGTACATAAGATTTACTCGAATAGCTGGCTGCTAAATCTTAGTAACAAGTGGCAGCAGTTTATCGATAGAAGTGAAGAGTGGTATAATGGAGAGCTTGCTCAGTCGAACTTCTTTGAAAGGGTGGTTAGGAAGTATTTTAATAGCAAACCTAACTCTAAACTGTTTGTAATTATTTCTGATGGTTTCAGGTACGAGTGTAGCAAAATACTTAATGATTATCTTAACGTGGAGAACAGGTTTATATCTAACCTTGATTATCAGGTTACAAATCTACCTTCTTACACCCAACTTGGCATGGCGTCTTTGTTGCCTCATGAAACATTGAGTTTTGGGGATAATGAAACTGTTATTGTTGACGGTATTAGCAGCTTGGGAACAAGTAACAGGATAAAGATTCTTCAGCAGAACAGTGGATACAGGGCAACGGCTGTTTTAGCGGAAGAACTGATGCATATGAATACCAGAGGAGAAGAGGCTCAACGGTTAATTCAGGATCATGATTTGATTTATGTATATCATGATCGTATTGATGATACGGGTGACGACACTACGTCTGAAGATAAGGTGATTGAGGCTTCTAAAGAGGAGATTAATTACTTGATTGATGTGGTAAAGAAGATTGCCAATATGAATGGCACTAATATGATTATTACTGCTGATCATGGTTTTATTTATCAGAATGAGGTGCTTTACGAGAGTGATTTTTCTGATGGTCAGATAACCGGTGATATTGATAAGGGTTCACGCAGATATGTTATTGGCAGCAATCTTGAGCATAACCAAAATGTATTTAAGGTTAATGCAAGGGATTTGAATATTGATTCGGATAAGGAGGTGTTGATTCCAAAAGGTATTCAGAGGTTAAGGAAACAGGGCTCGGGCAGTAGGTATGTGCATGGTGGTGCTTCTTTGCAGGAGACAGTTGTTCCTGTGCTTTCCATTTCTAAGAAAAGGGTTGATACTGTTCAGAAAGTTGATGTGGATATTCTTAACAAGGTCAATAACAGGATTACTACAAATATTCATACTGTGAAGTTTTACCAGATGCAGGCTGTGAGTGAGGGGTTTGTAGCCCGTACAGTGAGAGCTTACTTTGCATTGATCGAGAACGATGAGAAAACGGTTATAAGTGATTCCTTTACCTTTACATTTGACCTCACGAGTGACAGAACCGAAGAGAGAGAGGTTACCAATAGGTTTACCATATCTACTTCTTTAAAGAGAAGTACTAATGTTTACCTGGTGCTTGAGGAGAAGGTGGACAAGTCTGACAAGTGGATTCAGATAGACAAGTTTCCTTACAGGTTATCATTGTATATGGATAATGATTTTGATGAATTATAATCTTGTGTTTGTATGAGTGTATCTAATAAAAAGCTTAATGATCTTTTCCCGGGCAGAGTAGTAAGGAAAGACCTTACTAACAGGATAAAGGGGAACGCGAGTGTGCCTACATATGTTCTTGAGTATCTTCTTGGTCAGTATTGTGCAACAGATGATGAAGAAACAATAGAAGAGGGGGTGGCTATGGTAAAGAATATTATTAGTACTCACTTTGTGCATCGTGATGAAGCACAGCTGATTAAGGCTACCATAAAAGAGAAAGGTTCGCACCGGATTATTGATAAGGTTTCGGTAAAACTAAATGATAGATTGGATAGGTACGAGGCTAATTTTGCAAATCTTGGTTTGAATAAAATTCCGATTTTAAGTGAATTTATAAAATCATATCCAAAACTCCTTTCAGAAGGTGTGTGGGCTATTATTACAATGAGTTACCAGCCTGTGGAGGGAAAGGATTCATCGCCATGGAATGTGGATCAGTTGAAGCCTATACAGATTTCTTGGGTGGACTTGGATGATTATAAGAATATCAGGAATAGTTTTACTACTGATGAGTGGGTTGATCTTTTGTTACAGTCGATAGGGCTGAATCCTGAGGAGTTTACTAATAGGTCTAAATTGTTACAGATAGCTCGCCTGATTCCTTTCTGCGAGAATAATTATAACCTTATAGAGCTGGGACCAAAGGGTACCGGTAAGTCGCATGTTTATACTGAGTTTTCTCCACACGGGATTCTGATTTCGGGTGGTGAAGTGTCTAAAGCTAAACTGTTTGTTAATAATAGTAATGGTGAGATTGGATTAGTAGGTTATTGGGATGTTGTGGCACTTGATGAGTTTGCCGGCAAATCAAAACGTACTGATACAGGGTTGGTTGATATCATGAAAAACTATATGGCTAACAAATCTTTTTCGCGCGGTACTCATGTTATGCAGGCTGAGGCTTCTATTGTTATGGTGGGTAATACTGATCACTCGGTGCCTCATATGCTTAAACATACAGACCTGTTTGATGCATTGCCAAAGGATTATTATGATACTGCTTTTCTTGACAGGGTGCACGCTTATCTGCCGGGGTGGGAGACTAAGAAGCTGCGTAATGAAATGTTTACAAGCGATTTCGGGTTTATTGTTGATTACCTGGCAGAGATTCTGAAAGCTTTGCGTAAAGAGGATCAAACTAAATCGTATCAGAACTATTTTGAGTTGTCATCTACTATTACTACTCGTGATAAGATGAGTATCGAGAAGACTTTCTCCGGTCTCGTGAAGCTTGTTTATCCTAACGGTAAATTTACTGAGGAGGAGGCTAAAGTTATTATGGATTTCGCTATTGAATGCCGTAAGCGCGTTAAGGATCAGCTCCGTAAGATGGATGAGACTTTTAATGACGATCCTGTTAAGTTTGAATATAAGACAAAAGATGGAAAGGTTGTTCAGATAGAAACTCTTGAGGTGATGGAGTATGGTGATGCTAAACTGGATATATTGCCTTTGGCAAAACGCAAGTTGCAAACGACTTCTGATAGTTCCTCATCTGTTATCGGAACTGAGCCCGTGTTGTCAAAAGAAAAACGTCTGGAAGGTTTCAATTTAAGTATACGGGATAATCAAACTAATATAAGTTATAAAAGCTTGTTTGGGAAATATCTCGTTGGTGCAACAGAATATGTGATTAGAGACCCTTATGTGAGACTTCCTTATCAAATACGCAACTTTGCAGAGTTGTGTCGCCTGATTGCGGAGCTGCAACAGGAGGATGAAGAGATAACTATTGAACTTGTAACTTTTAATGATGAGGAGTATCTCGAAAGTTCACGACAGGCTTTTGAAGAGCTTGGAGATTCTCTTGAGACGCTCGGTATCGAGTTGAAATATTCATTTAGTGAAACTTTGCACGACCGCTGCATCGAAATGAATAACGGCTGGAAAATAATCCTCGGCAGAGGTCTTGATATTTGGCAAAAGACTAACGGTCGCTATGATATAGCTGAGGTTTATCAGGAAAAAAGGTTGTGCAAGGAGTTTGATGTTACGGTGGTTAGGGTGTGATTTAGCAATTGTAAACGGTTTATGCAAAATAAAAAAACTATCACACTGTATTTAAGTGTGATAGTTTGAGTTTGAATTCTATTATTGTGATCCCGCCAGGGTTCAAACCTGGAACCTTCTGATCCGTAGTCAGATACTCTATTCAGTTGAGCTACGGGACCCTGTTTTGAGAGTGCAAAGATACATTATTTTAATAAATTCACAAAAAGTTGTCTTATTATTTTTACTCACTAGATTCAACCGGCAAGTGCAAATTTACTCTAATTGTTTGTAAAACTCATTTTTTGGTGAATTAAAATTTAATTTTTTTCTTGTACTCTCGAATCCATTTATAAATGGTCTTATTCGATATATTTATATTCTCATACTTCTTTAAATACCTCCCCCCAACCGCTATTGCAATTTCCGCAGTGTTTTTCATGATTTATGTTTGAATAAATCCATGAAAGAACACTATCGAGAGTGTTGCACTTCTAAATTGAACTTAGGATGTATTACATAATGTTGCAGCATTAAATTAATATATATTAAGGATTAGGCTTTTGATTAAAACATTTCAAACGCTTATGTGTATGCTTAATACGTGGTGTTTACTAGTATTTTATCTCTTTTATCTATATTTTTTTAATTAATAAAAATATTATACTATTTGTAATAATTATATTATATCTATTAAATTGAGGCAAAATAATTACAGATAATTTTGTAAAATTAATAAATGTTATTATCTTTGAGCATTCGTTGCAATGTTACTATTAACCTAATAAATCCTAAAGTGTTGAAAATGTAGTGATAGGAAACTATTATGAAAGCTTGAAAACTGTTCCAGGCTTAAATTATTAGCAAATTTAAATTTGTATTAAGTTAAAACTACTCATTAACTATTAATCATTGCTTTATGCAAAAAGAAAAACATTTGTTTTCAGGATTGAGGAAACTATACCTGTTTTCTCTTCTAATGTTCGCTAGTGCGGGCTTACTGCTTGCACAGGTGAGTGTAACCGGTGTGGTAACTGATGCTGATGGAGAAATACTTGTAGGTGTGAATGTTATCGAAAGTGGAACTACACATGGAACAATTACCAATATTGATGGTACTTTTGCTCTTGATGTGACTTCATCGAATTCAACCTTGGTGTTCTCTTACGTGGGTTTTATTACTCAGGAAGTTCAGGTGGGAAACACACGGATTTTTAATATTGTTATGCATCTTGAAACAGAAACACTTGAAGAAATTGTTGTCGTGGGATACGGTACTCAGGCTAAAAAAGATATTACAGGATCTGTTGCAGTAGTTGATACTAAAGATCTTTTGATAACCTCAGGCTCATCTGCAACACAGCAGCTTCAAGGTAAAACTCCAGGTGTTTATATCGGACAGACAGGGTCTCCCGGATCTGCTACTATGGTTCGTATCCGTGGTGTGAATACTGTTAATGATAACGGACCACTTTACGTAATCGACGGTGTGGCTACACGTAATCAGAATCTCAGTAGTTTGAACCCTAATGATATCGCTAGTATGCAGGTACTTAAGGATGCTTCATCTGCTGCAATTTATGGTGCTCAGGCTGCTAATGGTGTTATCCTTATTACAACTAAATCAGGCACCAGAACAGGTCGCCCAAAATTGACTTATGATGCGTATTATGGAGTTCAAAAAACTACTTCGAGATATGATCTTGTTAATTCTATGGATAGGTTGAATATAGAGTGGGAAGCACAAAATAATTCATTCTTGATTCGTGGCACTAAATTTAATGAAGATGGCTCGGAAAATTTTCCAACTCATGCACAGTTTGGAACAGGACCTACACCAAAGATTCCTAACTATATGACTACTACGGGTGCTAATGGAAGGCAGGATATTAATATTAATGATTATTCTTTCCCGAATAATCAGATGGTTAAGTTTTCTGATACTAACTGGTGGAATGAAATCGACCGCACAGCTCCTATTCAGAATCATCAATTGTCTTTAGTTGGTGGTAATGATAGAGGACAATATCTTCTGGGGTTGAACTATTTTGATCAGCAGGGTACAATAATTTACTCTTATTTCAAACGTTATCAGGCTCGTATAAATACTTCATTTGATCTGCGTAAATGGTTTAGAGTGGGTCAGAATCTTCAGTTTACTTATACTAAAGATCAGGGTTTGCAGAGCAACTCTTCTGAAGCGAGTGCCTATTCTTATACTTATAGACCTTCGCCTTGGGTGCCTGTTCAGGATGAGTTTGGTAATTGGGCAGGTTCTAAGATTAATGGAACAGGTAACTTCGTGAATGTGGTAGCGCGTGAGACAAGAAATAAAGATAACTATTGGGTAAATACCCGTCTGTTTGGTAATCTTTGGGTAGAACTTGATCTTACGAAAGATTTGACATTCCGTACTAGCTTTGGTCTCGATCATACTAATTACTGGGGATATAATATGAGTAAAAAGGATCCGGAGTTTTCAGAGAGTCCTGGTACTAACTATTTCGACGAAGAGGCTAATAGCGGATATAATCTTCAATGGCAAAATACTCTTACTTATAGTAAAAGATTTGGTGATATTCATAGCCTGACGGTACTTTTGGGTTCTGATGCCTTAAAAGGTGGACTTGGAAGAACATTAAGAGGCAGAAGATACAACTATCTGTTTGAAGATAATACTGATACTTGGACTCTTCAAATGGGTGAAAATAATAATCTTAGACAGACGGAATCATGGTATTGGGGTGAAACGGCACTGTTTGGTCTTTTTGGGCGTCTTGACTATGCTTTTGCTGACAAGTATTTGTTTACGGGAATTGTACGTCGTGACGGTGCTTCAAGATTCTCTGAGTCTCAGCGTTACGGAACATTCCCATCTGCATCTTTTGGCTGGCGTGTTTCGGAAGAAACATTTATGGATGGTTATCGTGATTGGCTTGACGACTTAAAACTGCGTGTTGGATATGGTTTGACGGGTAATTCAGAAATACCGCGTGCCACCAACTTTGCTTCGTTGTTTACAACTACTCCTGATAGAACCAATTATGATCTTGCGGGTAGCAATACTAGTGTAACTCCCGGCTACAGACTTTCAACATATGGTAACCCTGAAACTCGTTGGGAGGCAACTAAGCAGCTGAATCTTGGTTTGGATATTACTTTCGGACAGGGGCGATTTAATTCAACTCTTGAGTTCTATAATAAAGAAACTTCAGACATGTTGATTGGTGCCGCGTATTCTAATCTTGCTGGTGAACCGGGGACGCCTTATATAAATTATGGTAGTATGAGAAACAGAGGTTTTGACTTTAGTTTCAATTATGCGGATAGAAAAGGTGATTTTGGTTGGGATATTGCTTTGAACTTGTCAAAATATGAAAATGAGGTCCTTTCTCTAGCAGCGGCTGATGATTATGCTCTTTATGGATCGGGCGTGCGTTTAGTATCGGATGTTACAAGAACAATGAAAGGTCTGCCTATTTCGCATTTCTGGGGGTTTAATGTGGTTGGTTTCTATGAAAGTGAATCGGATGTGCTGAGTTCGCCAATACCTTACGGTACAACAGCAAAGGCTATTGAAGGGGATTCGGAAAATCCGAGTGTTGCGCCTAGTTATGTCGGTAAATTTAAGTTTGAAGATGTGAATGGCGATGGTAAGATTGATGGAAACGATCGTACTATGATTGGCAACCCTCACCCTGACTTGGTAGGTGGCTTGAATGTTGGCTTGACATACAAAAAATTCGACTTTACAATGTTTTGGTATTCAACTATTGGCAATGATTTGTTTAATAATACTAAGTATTTTACTGACTTCCCGCTCTTTGGTGGTAACCGTTCTACTAGAATGAGAGATTTGTCGTGGAAGCTTGGTGCAGATAATTCTAAAGCTATTCTTCCTATTCTGGATTCTTCAGATAGTTGGGGTGGTGCTGTACCTTCTTCATACTATGTTGAAAACGGATCTTTCCTTAAGCTAAAGAACCTTGTTGTGGGTTATACTTTTCCGCAGGATTTGGTAAGAAAGGCTACGATAGAGAATTTGAGAATTTATATTCAGGCTGAAAACTTACTCTCGATAGACAATTATACAGGGTTAGACCCTGAATTTACAAATGCTGAAACTGGAGCAGGAAGTGGAGCTGACCTTAGAAGAGGAATTGATATGGGTGGTTGGCCAACTACTATGCGCATACTCTTTGGTGTTAACTTTACATTCTAATCTCTAAAATTAACAAATATGGAAAATAAAAATATATTATTGACGCTTATAATCTCAGCTATAGTTATGCTGAGCTCCTGCGGAGAGGATTTTCTTTACATAGCTCCTCAGGGTAGTATCGATCAAAATGCCCTGATGAATCAAACGGGCATTGACTTGCTTGCTACAAATGCATATGCTAACTTCTCAGAAAATGGTTGGGGCGCTTCAATTACCAACTGGACTTTCGGTAGTATGTATGGCGGTGATGCAAATAAAGGTTCGGATGCGAATGATCAGTCGGTTCTTAATACAATGGAAACCTACAGTATTTTGCCGACTAATGGATATATCAGTGAAAAATATCAATGGATATATAAAGGGGCTAAACGTATCAATATAACTATACAGACAATTAATGCTACTGAGGATTTGCCTGATGCCTTTAAGAATTCGAGATTGGGTGAGATGTATTTTCTTCGCGCTCTTCATTATTTTGAAGGCATAAGAGTATTTGGTCCTTTTCTTCCATGGGTTGATGACACCTATACTGATAATGATCCTAAGGTTCATAATGATGTAGATATATATTCTAATGTGTTGGCTGATGTAGATAAGGCGATAGGTCTCCTTCCTGCAAAACAGGATATGCCTGGTAGACCAAACTCATGGGCAGCTAAAGCTTTGAAAGCTAAGATTTTGATGCAGAGAGGTGATATGGCTTCAGCAAAACCGATACTTAAAGATGTTATTGATAATGGAACCATTTATAACGGTGTGAAATATGATCTCGAGGATAATATGCATTTTAACTTTTATAGCCCGAGAGATAACGGTAAGGAATCAATTTTTGCTATTCAGTTTTCTAATGATTATAACAACGCTAATCCGGGTATGTCGATAGCTTATCCTCACGGAGGTGCCGGTGCGCCTGGTGGTTGTTGTGGTTTTTTTCAGCCGTCTAATGAACTTGCTAATTCTTATAAGGTTGATGCAAACGGACTTCCGTTTCTTGATAAGTCTTATAGAAATCCTCCTTTTGTAGCTGAAAGAACTGAAACTGGTGATTTTCTTTCTAAGAATGGTGATATGCCTGTCGATCCTCGTCTGGATTTTGCAATTGGTCGTTTTGGTATTCCTTATAGAGATTGGGGGCTACCACAAAATAACTGGGTGAGAGACGTTGCCAACGGCGGTTTCTTTATGCCTAAAAAGCATGTTTATACTAAGGAAGAACTTGATGCGGGACTTGCCAACGGTGGAATTCACGATGGTTGGGCACCTGGCTCAGCAATTAATGTACAGTATTTGAGTTTACGTGATATCCTTTTGCTTTATGCTGAGTGTCTTGCAAATGATAATGATTTAAGTGGTGCTATGGGCTATGTAAATCTAATACGAACAAGAGCTGCGCATCCGGATAATATTATTTATTTGCCACAGGAATCACCGGATGATGAACTGAAGCCTGCTGCAAACTATAAGATTGGAACTTACCCGTCGTCTCACGCTACTTTTTCTAATAAAGACCTTTGCGTTGAAGCTGTTAGAATGGAGCGTAAACTTGAGCTTGCGATGGAAGGTCAACGTTGGTTTGATCTTACTCGTTGGGGAGGGGCATATATGGCTAAGGAATTAGGAGATTATGTTGACTTTGAAGCCGATTTTATTGTTAAATTTGCATCATCGGCTAAACTGGAAGCATCCAAAACATTTTTTCCTCTTCCTGATGGTCAGATTCAGACAATGGGAAATGATGAAAACGGGAATCCTTATTTAGTACAACAAGGTCCTTGGAAATAGAACTTTTTTTAAATCAACGAAAGGGGAGGGTAACCTCCCTTTTTTAATAATTTTCAAAATTATATGATTAAAAGTAACTTGTTTATTTGTTTGGCGTTATCTGTTTTTTTAATGGGATGTAGTGGTGGAAAAAGTGGTAATGATACAGCTAATTGTGTTTTAGCTGAGGAGTATGTATACAGCTTTAGTATGGAAAGTGTTGGCAATTATAGAGTTGCTGTTCAAATTAAGTCTGATTCAACTTATTTGATTGATCAACAAAATTATTTTTTTGACAGACAGGCTGGGACAAATACACCAAAAAATATAGATGGGGTTCTGACTCAAGATGAGTTTGAACGTTTTGATAAGCTTGTAAGAGAGAGTGATTTGTTTAGTATGGACGACTCTTATGGCTTTGATGACAGTTTTGAGGGCTCGATGATGTATATGATTGAGTTGAGAAGCGGAGAAAATTTGAAATATGTATCAATTAATCCGGAGATTCCACAAAGATTTTCTGATGAATTTAATAATTTACTTAGATTTACTATTAAGTTTATGAATTCGAAATTGGTAGATTAAAAAAATCATTTTACATGAAAAGAAATTAGCCTTAAACTCTTTGTTAATATATTGAATTATTGTAACTTTGCAGTCCGATTATTAGTTTTTTTCAATTAAGAGTTTGATTCTAAGCTTTTTATTTGACTTTTCTGTCCCTTAGCAAGACATAACGGGAAGCAAAAAAGAATCAACTTTACATTAACTTACTAATTAAAATAAAAAACAAGAATGGATACGCTTAGTTATAAAACCATTTCTGTAAACAGAGAAACGGCTCAGAAAGAATGGGTCGAAATAGATGCCACAGGGCAGGCATTAGGGCGTCTTGGCTCGAAAGTAGCAAAACTACTAAGAGGAAAATATAAAGCCAGCTTCACTCCACATGTGGATTGCGGTGATAATGTTATAATTCTGAATGCAGATAAAATAATACTTACAGGAAATAAGTGGACAGGACGCACCTATCATCGTTATTCGGGATACCCGGGAGGACAACGTGAATATACCCCTGCCGAATTATTTGCTAAAGGCCCGGACAGGCTTTTAAGAAAAGTTGTAAAGGGGATGTTACCTAAAAATAAATTAGGTGATGTGATGTTAAATAATCTGTTTGTGTATGCCGGTAACGAACACCCGCATCAGGCACAGAAACCAAAAAAAATCGATATAAACACTCTTAAATAATAATGATGGAAGCAGTAAATGCAATAGGAAGGCGTAAAGCAGCAGTGGCCAGAGTTTTCGTAACCGAAGGTACCGGAAAGATCGTTATTAATAAACGTGATTTAGAAAATTATTTTCCCTCTTCAATACTTCAGTTCATTGTAAAACAACCATTAAATACTCTTGAGGTAGCAGATAAATATGATATCAGGGTAAATCTTGATGGCGGTGGTTATAAAGGACAGTCTGAAGCAGTAAGATTAGGTATTGCTCGCGCTTTAGTAAAAATAAACCCCGAAGATAAGCCGGCTTTGAGAGCTCAGGGCTTTATGACTCGTGACCCACGTGTGGTTGAGCGTAAAAAACCGGGACAGCCAGGTGCCAGAAAGAAATTCCAATTTTCAAAACGTTAATATATTGGATATGTATGAAGTCCGGATTCTGCCGGCTTTTTACATAAAAGCTGCGTTGACAGCTAATACGTTTAGTATCTAAATTGTAAGGACATTATCCTTTATTGATAAAAGGGTGATTTACCTTGTGATTCGACTAAGAAAAAGAATGTAAACGAATAAATAACAAACAAAACAAAATGGCAAAGTTAGAATTTGACCAATTACTTGAAGCCGGAGCACACTTCGGTCACTTAAAAAGAAAATGGAATCCTGCTATGGCTCCTTACATTTTCATGGAGCGTAACGGTATTCACATTATAGACCTTTACAAAACAATTGCTAAAACTGAAGAAGCTGCTGCTGCTATGAAGCAGATGGCTAAATCAGGAAAGAAAATTCTTTTTGTAGCAACTAAAAAACAGGCTAAACCTGTTATTGAGGAAAGAGCACAGGCTGTGAATATGCCTTACGTTATAGAGCGTTGGCCGGGAGGTATGTTGACTAATTTCCCTACAATCCGCAAGGCGGTGAAGAAGATGGGTAGCATTGATAAGATGATTAAAGATGGTACATTTGATACTCTCTCGAAAAGAGAAAAACTTCAGGTAACCCGTCAGCGCGCCAAACTAGAAAAGAACCTTGGCTCTATTCAGGATCTTACTCGTCTTCCTTCTGCTATATTTGTTGTGGATGTGATGAAAGAACAGATTGCTGTAAGAGAAGCTGAACGTTTGGGAATTCCGGTGTTCGCAATTGTGGATACTAACTCGGATCCTTCGAATATAGATTTTGTAATACCGGCAAATGATGATGCTTCAAAAGCAATTGACATGATTTTAGGTGTTCTTTGCGATGCAATCAAAGAGGGACTTGAAGAACGTAAGATTGAGAGAGCTGACGCTGCTGCTGCCGAAGAGCAGTCAGAAGATGAACCTCAGCGCAGAGAACGTAAAACGAAAGCTGCAAAGAAAGAGCGTGTGAAAAAAGAAGATTCAGAAGCTATGAAAGCAGCTGTTGTCAGCAAGTTCGCAAAAGACGATGAGGTTGACGATTAATTTAAAATAATAAACATAATATATATGGCAGTAACAATGGCAGATATCCAGCACTTGCGTAAAATGTCAGGTGCCGGTATGATGGATTGCAAAAATGCACTAAATGAAGCAGATGGTGATTTTGATAAAGCTATGGAGATTATCCGTAAAAAAGGTCAAGCCGTAGCAGCTAAAAGAGAAGATCGTGATGCATCTGAAGGTTGTGTTCTTGCTAAAACAGAAGGTAATTTCGCTGCAGTGGTAGCCTTACAGTGTGAAACTGATTTTGTTGCAAAGAATGAAGATTATATCGCTCTTACGAGGCAGATCCTTGATGTTGCCATGAGGAATAAGCCTGCAACACTCGATGAGCTACTGGCTCTTGAACTTAACAACGGGACGGTAAACCAAGTGATCACAGACAGGATGGCTGCAATAGGAGAAAAGATAGAACTTGGTTTTTATGAGTATATTACAGCTCCTTATGTAGTATCATATGTACACATGGGAAATAAACTTGGTACTATTGTTGGTTTTAATAAGGCTGATGTTGATGGACAGGTTGCAAAAGATATTGCTATGCAGGTTGCGGCAATGAATCCGGTTTCTATTACAGCTGAAGGAATACCTTCAGAGATTAAGGAAAAAGAATTAGAAATTGCTCGTGAAAAAGCTCGCGAAGCAGGCAAGCCTGAAAAATTATTGAATAGAATTGCTGAGGGTGCTTTGCAAAAATTTTATAAAGAGTCAACATTACTTCAACAAGAGTATGTGAAAGATTCAAAGAAAACAATCGAACAGTTCCTTAAAGAGAGTGATAAGGATTTAGAGGTTGTAGAATTTAAACGTGTATCGCTGAACGTTTAATTTTAATATAATATTTATTTATAATAGATATAACTTTAAAAGCTCCGAAATATTTTTCGGGGCTTTTTTTAAATATATAACGCTACCTAATATAGCTGTTATCTGATTTTATATTTTATTTCCCGACGACTTTTTATTATCTACAACCCAAGTAAGCACATATTCAGAGTGTACTTCGTAATTTATACTATAGGTTCTTTTTTCTGCTGTTCTGGATTCAGAGGCAGTAATTATTCCATTTGCTTCAGGAGTAAAATAATGCAGGTAAAGATGTTTTTTAAAGTCGATGCCTTGCTCGTTAATCAATTTGAACAAACACTCTTTTGCAGACCAGTGTAGTAGTTGATGCAAAATTTTTTGTTTAGGATCGATATATTCATTTTCGGAAACAAACTTATGTGCAAGTTTTTCAATTCTATCTGATTTTATCTCAATATCAATGCCTACAGGAAATGTTTTATTTAGAAGTATTGCTGCATGATTTTTTGTGTGTGATATGCTTATGTGATACGATTTGTCGTCAAGATAAGGTTTACCGTCTTCTCTGTTTTGAATTATTTTTAATTCACCAAGAAGCTCAAAAAGCATAATCCTTGTTGAAAGCCATTCTCTGATACGTCTCTTAGAGTGTATACTATTAATGTAATTATTTGCATCAGTACGGAGTGTGGATGGATAGAGTTTTAAAAGCTCTTCAATAGTTTCATCTATTTGCCAAATACCCATCACAGATCCGTTGGCAAAATTTTCTTTTCTGATAAGCATAAGTTATTTATTCAACTTCTTTTATTTTTTTTAGGAGGAATGTAACGAACTTTTATAATTCTCTTCTTACTCATTTCTTCAGCCTGGAAAGTGTATTCTTTATATGTGAAAGTTTCCTTTCGCTTAGGGAAATCCCCTTTTAATTCCAGTAGAAGTCCTGCTAGAGTGTCAACTTCATCCGACATTACCTCAAAATCTTTTTCAGAAACGTTTGCGATTTTGATAAAATCTTCAAGTGGGGTTTTGCCTTCAAATATATATGATCCGTCGGCGGCTAAAGTATAAAAGGGCAACTCTTCATCATATTCATCGCTAATATCTCCAACTATTTCTTCTAGAATGTCCTCCATCGTAACTAAACCTGATGTTCCTCCATATTCATCAACAACTATTGCCATATGAATTTTATTGGTGCGAAACTCTTCAAGTAAATCATCAATACGTTTTGACCCGGGTACAAAGTATGCTGAACGGATAAGTGATTGCCATTTGAAGTTATTGGGCTTGCTAAGATGGGGCAGTAGGTCTTTTACATACAGAATGCCTTTTATGTTATCGGGATTATCTTCGAATACCGGTATACGAGAGAATCCAGCGTCTACAATAAAATTTATCACATCAACAAAAAGTGCTTGGATGTTTATAGCTATCATATCACTTCGGGATATCTTTATGTCATCAACACTCTTGTCTTTGAAACGGATAATACCTTCAAGCATCTCTTTTTCCTGATCGTGGGTTACTTCGTCTGAAGTTATCTCAAGTGCTTTGGATAGGTCATCCATAGAGAGTTCGTGTTTTGCAAATGAAACTGAGCGCATGTTAGCAGAATTTTTTTTTGCAAATAAATTGGACAGGGGACTCATTAGCCTGTTAATTACTTTGATTAATGGCGTATATCTGTTAGCGAACTTAAGTGGGTTGTGCGATGCATATAGTTTTGGTAGGATACCTATAAAAAGCAGTATCACACATATTGTTATGATAACCTCTAGTATAATGTTTGACTCTATTCCGTCTGCAAAGAACGGTAATCGGTTTAACAGATAAATCATTATAACCGTAACGACCACATTGAGTAAAATATTGGTTAACACGATTGATGCCAAAAGTTTTTCAGGCTTTTTCATTAGCTCGTTTACTCTTGCTGTTATGGGCTTAGGATGAGAATTTTCATCTTTTAGATCGTCTTCTCTTAATGAGAAAAAAGCTACCTCTGATCCAGAAATGATAGCATTTAAAATAATTAGTAGAAGAAGCAGTGTAGTTAGAATATAGTCAGAAACCGCGGGTGTAAACACCGGCAGGGCTATTTGTAAAATCGATAAAGGGTCAGGATCCAAGTGACAATGATTTAGTGAAACAAAAAGAGAATGTTTTAAAACATTCTCTTACAAAATTAAGATTTTTTTTCAGAATGGCAAATCATCCACTTCGGAATTATTGTCCATTTCTTTAGTTATATTTTTTATACCGGAAGAATCCTGTTTGATGCCTGAATTTTCAATTTCTTCGCCACCTGATTTTCTGCTTAATAGCTCCAAGCTGTCGGCAATTATCTCTGTAACATAGCGTTTAACTCCACTTTGATCTTCATACGAACGAGTTTTTATTTTTCCTTCTATATAAACTAATGTACCTTTTTTTACAAATCTCTCAGCTATTTGTGCTAATCCTCTTCTGCAAACTACATTGTGCCACTCTGTTCTATCGGGTATTTGAGTACCACTTGAGGTTGTGAATCCTCTTTCGTTTGTAGCAACAGAGAAATTAGCTATTGCATTATCGTTATCAAAATACTTCATTTCCGGGTCTTTGCCTACATTCCCTACTAAAATCACTTTATTAACCGACATAACTATAAATTTTTTGGTTTAAAAAACAGCATTTAAGCTTTAAGACAAAAATAAACATTATTTTATAATTACGCAATTACATTGACTCATTGTTTATAAATATTAAGTATCTTAGTGAGACCATTTTATCAATTCATTTAAAAAGATAATTTTTCTATATATTTATTTTTAGGGTTGAGAAAAAAGCTATATATTTGCATTCCAAAATTTTACTAACTAAAAAGTTGCTGTAATTATTAATAATAAAATATTTCAAAAAAATGACTAAAGCAGATATTGTAAACGAAATTGCAAAAAAAACCGGTGTCGATAAAACATCGGTATTGTCAACAGTTGAATCTTTTATGGATGTTGTTAAAGATTCATTAGCCAATGATGAGAATGTATATTTAAGAGGATTTGGCAGCTTTATCGTTAAAAAAAGAGCTCAAAAAACGGCTCGTAATATTTCAAAGAATACAACTATTATTATCCCCGCACACAATATACCCGCTTTCAAGCCATCTAAAACATTTGTTGCTCAGGTAAAAGAAATTAAAGTAGATTAATTAAATAAAATAGGAGATTTAAAACATGCCTAGTGGAAAAAAAAGAAAAAGACATAAAATGTCTATTCACAAAAGAAAAAAAAGACTAAGAAAGAACAGGCACAAAAAGAAGAAGTAAGCCTGTAGCTTTTTTTAGTTATATACAGGAACAAACTTATATGGAAACTATTCAGATGATAAGTTTGTTCTTTGTGTATATGTTAGGGAATGGATCAGGAGTGAACTCCCTTTTCTGTTGTGATGACAGAAGCCAACATTATTTTAATCATTATTAAAAAGAACAATTGTGACAAGCGAACTTGTTGTAGATGTTCAACCAAAAGAGATTACTATAGCTGTTCTTGAAGACAAGAAATTAGTTGAATTGCAACAGGAAAATCAAGACGAATCATACTCGGTTGGAAATATCTACATGGGCAAAGTGAAAAAGCTTATGCCTGCCCTTAACGCAGCATTTGTGAACGTGGGACACAAAAAGGACGCTTTTCTTCACTATTTGGATTTAGGGGTTGAATTCAACTCAATTCTGCAATTTCAGAAATTTGTTGAAGACAAGAAAAAAATTCCGCAGCTCCAGAAGATGAAGCTGCAACCCGATATCGATAAAGAAGGATCAATCGCTGATGTATTGAAAGTTGGACAGGAAATTTTAGTGCAAATTGCTAAAGAGCCAATCTCTACTAAAGGTCCAAGATTGACATCAGAAATTTCATTTGCCGGAAGATTTATGGTTTTAATACCATTTATCAACCGAGTATCGGTATCACAGAAAATTAAGTCACGAGAGGAGCGTGCTCGTTTACGTCAGCTTATTCAAAGTATAAAACCCAAAAACTATGGGGTTATTATAAGAACGAATGCTGAAGGTAAGAGAGTAGCTGATCTTGATGCAGAACTTAAAGTTCTGATTAAACGATGGGAAGATTGTATCAGCAAGATACAGAAAGCCAAAGCTCCATCTCTGGTTTATGAAGAGACCGGGCGCACTGTAGCACTGTTACGCGATATTTTCAATCCCTCTTTTGAGCAGATACACGTTAATGATAAAGACGTGTTTAAACAAATTGCCGAGTATGTAAATCTCATTGCACCCGACAGGAAAAATATTGTAAAAGAATATAAAGGTGCATTGCCAATTTTAGATAATTTCGGCGTTACAAAACAGGTAAAATCGCTCTTTGGAAAAACTGTTACGTTTAAAAATGGTGCCTATCTCATTATTGAGCACACAGAAGCGTTGCATGTGGTTGACGTTAATAGTGGAAACCGCAATAAATCAAAACTCGGGCAAGAAGACAGCGCTTTTGAAGTGAATATAGCTGCTGCAGAAGAAATTGCTCGTCAGTTGCGGTTACGTGATATGGGAGGCATTATAGTAATTGACTTTATAGACATGAATAAAGGCGATCATCGAAGCAAGTTATTGTCGAAGATGCAGGAACTGATGTCAACTGATAGAGCAAAACATAACATTTTACCATTGAGCAAGTTCGGGCTAATGCAGATTACACGTCAGCGTGTGCGACCCGAAATGGAAGTTGCCACTAGCGAAGTTTGCCCCACTTGCTTTGGCAAAGGAAAAATAAAATCTTCTTTCTTATTTACAGACACTCTGGAAGGAAAGATAGATTATTTGGTGAATAGTTTAAAAGTGAAGAAATTCAGTCTGCACATACACCCTTATGTTGCAGCGTATGTTCAGCAAGGTTTCTTTTCGTTGAAAAGTAAATGGAAGAAAAAATATAATGCAAGTATGAAAATATTACCTAACCAAAAACTGGGTTTCTTGCAATATGAATTTTACGATAAAGACGGAAACGAAATTGATCTGAAGGAAGAAATTGAAATGAAATAGCTTACGTATAATCGGAGCTGAAAATAGTAAAAATGCCGGTATCCCAATTGGAATATCGGCATTTATACATTTACATCCGATCTACATCAAAATGGATAATGATATATTTATAATCATTTCGTGAATGAAATTTAGTTTCCGCAGATTTAATTATATCACGTGTTTTTTTAATTGATAAATTGTTGTCAAGCTTGAGCAGTATTTCTCTAATATGGTAATGTTGAATAATACTTACTATCGGTTTGTTTGGACCCTGTACCATATCACCAAATGATTGTCTGAGAAGTGAAGCAAGATATTCAGAACCAGAATTAACCTTTAGCTCTATCTTATCTTTGAGTATAATTGAAATTAGACGACTGAATGGGGGATATTTAAACATTTTTCTTTCTGTCATTTGAGCATTAAAGAAATCCTCATAGTTGTAGTTAGAAATGTAATCGTAAATAGGTTGGTCGGGATCAGCACTCTGAATGATTACTTTTCCTTGTCTATTTTTTCGTCCTGCACGCCCGGCAGCCTGCATCATAAGTTGAAAACCTCGTTCATGCGATCTGAAATCGGGATAGTTGAGAAGTGAGTCAGCAGAAATTACTCCAACAACACCCACATTTTCAAAGTCGAGTCCTTTAGAAAGCATCTGAGTTCCAATAAGTATTTGAACTTTTTTATTTTGAAAATCATCTATAATCTTTTCATATGAGTCTTTTTTGCGAGTGGTGTCTAGATCCATTCTGCCAACAATATTATTAGGAAATAAACGCTCAACTTCTTCTTCCAGCTGTTCTGTGCCCTGACCAAGTGTTTTCAGATTTTCTGAATTGCACGAAGGACATACAGTAGGCATAGTATATACGGCATTACAATAATGACATATTAGTCGGTTGCTTTTTTTATGATATGTGAGTGCTACATCACATCTCTTACACTTTGGAGTCCATGCACATTGTTCACATTCAATGAGAGAAGCATAACCCCTACGGTTGCGAAATAGTATAACCTGTTCACCATTTTCTAAACTCTCTTTCATTTGTTCAATCAGTTGCGGGGCCAAAAGCGATTTCATCTTCTTTCTTTTGCGCAACATAAAAGTGTTTTCTATCTGTATCTCAGGCATTAAAATGTTTCCGTAACGCTCATTTAAAGTTACGAGTCCATATTTTCCTATTTTTGTATTGAAAAAAGATTCTAATGAAGGTGTTGCAGAACCAAGTATTGTTTTTGCATTAAATAAATGTGCAAGCATAATAGCTGTGTCACGTGCATGATATCGAGGCGACGACTCCTGTTGTTTATAACTCATCTCATGCTCTTCGTCAACGATAACGAGGCCCAATTTCTGATATGGCAGGTAGAGTGACGAGCGGACCCCTAATATGATTTTATATGGATCATCTGAAATCATCTTTTTCCATATTTCAGCTTTTTCGTTATCATTGATCTTGGAGTGATAAATGCCAACTTTGCTTCCAAAAACTGCTTGCAGTCGTTGCATCAACTGAATAGTTAGGGCTATTTCGGGAACTAGGTAAAGAGTCTGTTCACCCATTGATAGTGCCTTTTCAATGAGATGAATATATATTTCAGTTTTTCCACTTGAAGTGACGCCATGAAGCAAACATGTCTGCTTAGTTTTAAAACAGCTGATTATTTCTTTATATGCCTTTTGTTGAAATTCATTTAAAGGATAAGGTTTACGGATAGGCTTAATGCTTGAGTTAAGTCGGCCAATTTCAAGTGTAAAAGTTTGAAGCACATTTTTTTTAATTATTCCGTTTAGCACTGATAATGAATAATTCTCTAACTTAGCGATCTCTTTTTTGCTGAGATACTCTCTTTTACTCTCTGTAAGAATGCTCCAAATTTGATTATATAAGGAATATTGTTTGGCGGCTCTACCAATAATTTTTGTAATACTTTCAGGATCCAGATCAGGATTTATTTTGATAAATGTTTCTGATTTTGGCTTGAACTTTGATTTAAGATTCTGTGATTTTAAAGAAGAGGGTAATGCCGTCTTATACACATCACCTAATGGGGATAAATAATAAAAAGAGATCCATTTCCATAAATTTAATTGCTGTTCATTTACAATAGGCTGTGAATCTAAGAGAGAATGAATCTCTTTGATTTTAAAGTCTTTAGGAGCATATTCTTTTATTTGATAGACAATAGCTGTGTAATATTTCTTAGTGCCAAAAGGAACAATCACTCTTGAGCCTATAGCAATTGTGTCTTTCATTTCCGCCGGTACAACGTAGGTATATAGATCGGAAAAGGGTAAAGGGAGTATTACATCAGCATACATTTACTGAACTTAAAAATATATTGTACCGGTTATTGTCCATGATTTGTTTTTACCATTGAGTGGGTCGGACCAGTTTGGAGCATCCAGAGAGTAATTGTCGGTAAGCATAACACTATAGTTTAGTCCCACCTGTATAAAATTAAGCAAATCTACTCCGAATCCGAGGTTAGCTCCTGCCTGGAATTCCTTAGCTTTTATATCGTTGGTAACACCTTCGATTTTAAATTTATCGCCATCAATTAGATATCCTGCCCATGGACCTGCAGTTGCAAAAAACTTTAATGGTAAAATACCCTTTCTAAATTTTAGTTTAGCATTCACAGGTAAATTCAGATAACGGTTTGAGACATCCTTATCGGCAATTATTCCATCACCAGATATCGACATCCTGTTATCATTATAAAAGAGTGCAGCATCAACTCCAAAGTCTGCGAATCCAAGTGGAAGAAACATTGCTTCAATAGAGGGACCTATGCTGTATGAGGTCATATTCTCCACATTAAATGTTTTGTCAATATTCTTAAAATCAGGGTTATTAAGTCCAACACTTGCTTTTACTCCAAATTTAACTTGAGAAAAAGCCTGAGCATTTAGTAACAATGCAAAAATAATAGTTATTCCGGTTTTGATAATACATTTTGTTTTCATACTAGTCTATTTTGGTAGTACCATTAGCTAATTGTAACTCTAAAAACGTCACAAAGTTATAACTGTGACATAGATTAAACAAAGAAGATTAGGAATTGATTGTTAAAGATATATAAATTATGGAGTGAAAAAAAGCGTCTCTTCTCTTGTATAAAGAGACGAAACGCTTTTTTATTGAAATCTACACATTATTATGTGCGTGTTTATATGTTATGCTAAATTTGTTATATTAATCTTTGAATTTTGCTTTAAGAAATTCTCTGTTTAATCTGGCAATATTTGAAATAGAGATGTTTTTAGGACATTCAACTTCGCAGGCTCCGGTATTTGTACAGTTTCCGAATCCAAGTTCATCCATCTTAGCAACCATAGATTTTGCACGTTTTGATGCTTCAATTTTACCCTGAGGCAGGAGTGCAAGTTGACTTACTTTAGCAGACACAAAGAGCATTGCTGAACCATTCTTGCATGCAGCGACACAAGCACCGCATCCAATGCATGCAGCAGCGTCCATTGCCATTTCAGCCTGATCGTAAGGTATAAGTATGGAATTTGCCTCTGGGGCACCGCCGGTATTTACTGAAGTATAACCACCTGCTTGAATGATTTTATCAAAAGCAGTTCTGTCAACCATTAGGTCTTTAATAACCGGAAATGCAGTTGATCGCCAAGGTTCAACTGTAATAGTATCTCCTTCATTAAATGTTCGCATATGAAGTTGACAAGTTGTGATATCTTCATCTGGTCCGTGTGGATGGCCGTTAATATATAGACTACATGCACCGCATATCCCTTCGCGGCAGTCATGATCGAAGACTATCGGTTCTTTACCTTCATTAATAAGTTTTTCATTTAATATATCAAGCATTTCAAGAAATGAGCTGCCTTGTGATATATTCTCTAATGGGTACACTTCAAAATGTCCTTTATCTTTAGGTCCGTTCTGACGCCAAACTTTTACTTTTATATTGATATCTTTATCCATGATTATTCAATTTTTAAATGTTCTCCTGTTTTATCAACAG
>CAZAFR010000034.1:0-8560 GCA_964484665.1 uncultured Proteiniphilum sp.
ATTTTAATCTGCTCAGCATATGCATATTTTTTAAGTAGATCAATCGAAAATTCAGCAGCCTCTTTAAGTCCCTCAGCCCCTGAGTAGCCGTTTATCAGCATCAAAAGATGCTCCGTCTCAGAAGTTATTTTTGTTCTTTCTTCATCGCTACTCGGATTACCTATGCCACCTAAAGAATCACGGTATACAGGTAACCCTTCAATGTTCATAATGCCGCGACCTATGGCTTCAAATGGTTCATCAGCTTTGCCAACACCCAATCGGAGATCGCCCTTAATTTTATCAGCATCAAACCCACCTATGGAATACCCTGTTTTTAAAGAGACTAAGTTTATTAAGTCAACAATAGTGTCAATCTGATAAAGCCCCTGTCCTTTTAGTATTCTTCTGCATAAAGCTTCACCCGATGGTCGATACCTGTTAGGGTCCTTTTTAAGTTTTTTATAAACCTCGCGGGTAGCCTCAATAGCCGGACGTTTTTTTATATCTGCCATACTGTTCGACGTCGAAAATTGCTTGATAAATGCATCTATTTCTTGCCAAAGCTTATCATTGAATTTTGTGTTTTTAACTTTGCAATGAATTGCAGCCACATGAAAGTCCGGACATAATTCTAATATTTCCTCACCTATTTTTATTTTCAATTTCATGAGTGCAAAGTTATCAAATCTTAAGTAAACATACCAAAAAAGGATATAAAGTGATGAATATTTGAAAAATAGCAATCAATTATTTGTTAAACTCTATTTCAATTCTTATATTTGCCTGAATTTTTGTTTTCATATGACTGACGAAAATAGTAAGTTACTCGTTGATCTGGAAGTGCGCATCAAACAGCTTCTGCTTTTGTGTGACTCATTGAAAGATGAGAATAGCAGATTAAAAACGGAGATTGAGTTAAGGCAGAATCAGATAGATGAGGTCAGCAAAAAATTAAAGGACATGAAAACAAAATATGATAGTTTAAAAACTGCAAGGACAATAACAGCAGCGTCGGTTGATGTTGACACTGCTAAATTGAAACTATCTAAACTGGTGCGGGAAGTTGACAAATGCATAAATTTATTAAAATAGTATTTTAAAATTTATGTGATGGGGGACGATAAATTTTTATTAACGTTAGAGGTTGCCGGCAGAAGGTATCCGTTGAAAATAAAAAAGTCTGATGAACAGGCTTACCGTACTGCCGCAAAACAGATAAATATAAAAGTAAACCAATACCGTGTTGCATATGGGGCAAATCCTGAATTAACAACACAAGATTTTATGGCTATGACTGCCATTCAGGCATTGGCGGAGAATTTTACTCTCGGCGATAAGAATAATACTAAACCCTTTGAGGATAAGATAGATTCGTTGATAAGCGAGTTGGATAATTATCTGAAAAAATAATTGGATCTCTGTATTTAGCAGTGATCTTGTGTCGCACCTTTTAATCACATATAATTATATGTGTTTAATTGAGTGCGTTTTTTTATTAAATGAAGGTGCTAAAATAATTAATAATAAGAAAATATGAATATAGTTATAGGAATTATCGGTTTGGTTGTTGGTGCTATAATAGCCTGGTACTTAACCGGTAAGACAGCTAATTCACGTGCTCAGAAGATTCTGAGTGATGCTGAAAAAGATGCTGATGTTATAAAGCAAAAATTATTACTCGAAGCTAAAGAGGAAACTCTTTTGCTAAAAAATGATGCAGAAAAGCAAATAAATTCACGTACTTCAAAAATTCAGTCAGTTGAGAACCGACTAAAACAGCGTGAAATGACTCTTAATCAGAGGCAAGAGGAGCTGAATAAGAAGAATAACGAAGCTGATGAGTTGAAGATTAATCTTACGAACCAGCAGGAAATTATTGATAAAAAAAGTGGGGAACTTGAAAAACTTCATAGGCAATCGGTTGAAAAACTGGAAACTATCTCGGGACTGTCTGCTGAGGAGGCTAAAGAAAGACTGGTTGAGTCTTTAAAAGAGGATGCAAAGGGTGATGCGCAATCTTATATAAATGATATCATTGATGAGGCAAAAATGACTGCAAACAAGGAGGCTAAACGAATTGTGATACAGTCTATTCAGCGTGTTGCTACTGAAACATCCATTGAGAATGCTATCACAGTTTTCCATATTGATTCTGACGAGATAAAAGGAAGAATCATTGGTAGGGAAGGTCGTAACATTAGAGCTATTGAAGCTGCTACAGGAGTAGAAATTGTTGTAGATGATACACCTGAAGCTATTGTAATCTCAGGATTTGATCCGGTTAGACGTGAAATTGCTCGCTTATCGTTGCATCAGCTGGTAGCAGACGGTCGAATTCACCCTGCACGCATCGAAGAGGTGGTTTCTAAGGTTAAGCAGCAGATTGAGGATGAGATAGTGGAAACGGGTAAACGTACTGTAATCGACTTAGGGGTTCATGGTCTTCATCCTGAGCTGATAAGGATTGTAGGTAAGATGAAATATAGATCATCTTATGGTCAGAACTTATTGCAACACTCACGTGAAACGGCAAACCTTTGTGCTATAATGGCCTCTGAGTTGGGACTTAACCCCAAGAAAGCTAAACGTGCCGGTCTTCTTCATGATATAGGTAAGGTGCCTGATGATGAGCCCGAATTACCACACGCAGTTCTGGGAATGAAACTTGCAGAGAAATATAAGGAAAAACCTGACATTTGTAATGCAATAGGAGCTCATCATGATGAGGTTGAGATGACTACACTACTTGCTCCTATAGTGCAGGTGTGTGATGCTATTTCGGGTGCCAGACCGGGTGCACGTCGTGAAATAGTAGAAGCTTATATAAAACGACTTAATGATCTTGAAACTCTGGCTCTTTCGTATCCCGGTGTGGTTAAGACTTATGCAATCCAAGCCGGTAGAGAACTTCGTGTAATAGTGGGTGCCGATAAGATAGATGATCAGGATACTGAAAAGCTCTCTGATGAGATCGCACGCAAGATTCAAACTGAAATGACCTACCCCGGACAGGTGAAAATTACTGTGATTCGCGAAACAAGGGCAGTTAGCTTTGCTAAGTAACAAAAAAAGAGTTATTCACTTTATAAACTTCAATTAGGGACGATTAATTTTATTAGTCGTCTTTTTTGATAGTTTCTCAACTAATAGTTCTTCGTTTGTGCCAATTACGGTCTTCAGCTCTTTCTGAAGTTGCTTAATCTCTATCTCTTGATTGTGAATTGTTGTTAGTAACGCATTTAACTCCTCATTATCTACGGTATCGGGATATTGTGATTTTATCCTTACTATAAAATCACTCAGAACATTCATGTAGTTATTGAAAGCATCGTAGGGCGACATATAAGGACTGAAATTACTATTTCCGTCTCCAAAATGTTTTGTTGACATATAATAAAAATGATCGCTCGATTGCAGATAAATCCAGTCCTGTTTTAACTGACGAACGGTGCATAGTTTTACGCGCTCACCAATCTCATAAAGCGATTTCAACGCACTCTTCTGAAGTTTATTACCCAGCCAAGCACTTAAGTCACGTTCTTCATCAGCCCAAGAAATTGGATCGGGAACATTGATTTCCCCAATAGGTTGATTAGAATCCAGAATCTCGCTTGGTGTAGAAAAGCTTATCCCCTTTTCAAATGCAAAGCGTGGCAGAGCTTTTATAAATTCAAAGATACCGGTATGAGAAGGTTGCAAATTACCCAATACTTCATAGTTCATAAAGAGATTAATAAACTTTTCTTCCGGCGGTGTATTAGCAATCCAGGATATAAACTTTTCAGCTGTCAGTGGATATTCGTTCCAGCTGTAATCCGAGAATTTATAAGCTATATCATCGCTAAACCTACTGTTTTTCAATAGTAGCTTTAATTGAGGTTGAGTTGCTGACCGATACACATAATTGGGACTCTTCCAACCAAGGATATGTTTGGCACCTTCGGTAATCATTTTAGTGTATCCCATTTCATAAACCATTTCACCAATTTCATCAGAATATATTAACTCCGTATTACGTAGTACTTTTGGTTTCTGATCAAAAAGCATTTCAATTCGTTCGGAATGCTGACTAACCTGATTTCGGAACTCTTCGGGATCAAAAAGGCTCGACAGCGAATGAGCATATGTTTCTGTTAGGAACTCCACATCACCTGTTTTGCTAAGTTCACGAAGACCTTCAATTACTTCCGGAGCGTAAATTTCCATTTGTTCCAACGCAACACCCGAAATAGAAAATGCCACCTTGAATTTACCCTTATATTGATTTATCAAGTCAAGCAACATCCTATTGGCCGGTATAAACGATCTTGCAGCAATCTGTTGCATTATGTCTTCATTTGCGTAATCATCAAAATAATAGTGATCGTTTCCAATATTAAAGAAACGATATCTTTTTAACCGAAATGGTTGGTGTATCTGGAAATAAAAGCAAATTGACTTCATAGTTCTTATGTGGTTATAAATTGATTTAATTGATTTATTAGTCTTATATTATATATTAATCACTTAACGAGATTATCGTAAATTGCACGAACTTTTAGGCCTGCATCCTCCCATTTGATATTATCAACTTCAATTTTCCCTTCAACTTTGAGATGTTCTGCCATAGACGGATAAGTGCAGATAGAATAAATGGCATCAGCTATTGCATCCACATCCCAATAGTCGGTTTTAATCACGTTATGCAAGATCTCGGAGCAACCGGACTGATAAGAAATAATACTTGGCACACCACATTGCATAGCTTCTAATGGTGAAATACCAAAAGGTTCAGAAACAGATGGCATTACATAAACATCGCTCGACTTAAGCATTTCATATACCTGCTTTCCACGGAGGAAGCCGGTAAAATGGAATTTATGAGCTATTCCTCTATCGGCAACAAGTCTTATCATCTGATTCATCATATCGCCACTGCCAGCCATTACAAAACGTATATGGTTTGTTTTATTTATAACCTGAGTTGCTGCATCCACAAAGAACTCAGGACCTTTTTGCATGGTTATTCTACCAAGAAAAGTAACCACTTTTTCAGGAACACCTGATATTCGTTTAATAGCTTCAATCTCAGGACTCAAAGGGTCTACTGCATTATGTACGGTTGTAACTTTCCAATAAGGCTGATGATATTTTTCGATAACAGTCTTTCTTGTTAGGTTACTCACGCAGATAATATGATCGCAATTATCCATCCCATCCTTCTCTATTCCATAAACAATAGGATTAGGGTTACCTCGACTTCGGTCGAACTCAGTTGCATGAACATGAATTACCATTGGTTTACCGCTAACACTTTTAGCGTGCAGTCCCGCAGGGTAAGTCAACCAGTCGTGAGCATGAATAATATCAAAATCATAAGTACGAGCAATTACACCGGCAACTATCGAATAGTTATTAGTCTCCTCAAGTATATTGTTTGGATAACGACCCGAAAACTCAATACAACCCAGGTCGTTTGTATGCATATAGTCGAAATTAGCATAAATATTATCCCGCAGTTTAAAATACTCCTCGGGATCCATAAACTTTTCGAGTCTCGATTTAACAGTAGCTTTCGACACATCCTTCCACACAATGGGAGTATTATTGGAACCAATAATCTTCATAAAGCTCTGGTCTTCGTCCCCCCAGGGCTTAGGAATAACAAATATGGTTTCCAGATCTTCCTGTTGTGCCATACCTTTAGTTAATCCATAGCTAGCTGTACCAAGCCCCCCCAGAATATGCGGAGGAAATTCCCATCCAAACATCAATGCTTTCATTTGTCCTGTTTTAGTTGATTACCATTTTGCATTCATTACGTTACAAAAGCCGGAGTATTTTTTTAAATTATATCTTACTAAATTATTTATATGATTTTATAATCCTTTTTGCTCTTAAAAGCTCCGCAACACTCATAGCAAAAGAGTATCCGCCATGAGCGATAAATGGAGGATTTGAGTCATAAAACTCAGAAATAGTGCCAATGCAGTCGTTTTGTATCTCATTTTCCATAGCAACCATAATTCTGTCAGCCAATGATAATCCACTCATGTGGAAAACATTTATATATGCTTCAATATAATGACCAAGTAACCAAGGAAATGCCATTCCGTTGAAATATGCAAACTTTTTCTCATTCTCGGTACCACTGAAATGTGGACGAAACTTTTCACTCTTAGGAGATATGGACCTCAGTCCACAATTTGTTAGCAACTCTTTGGTAACAAAATCAATTACTGACTTCTTTTGTCTTTTCTCAAGAGGAGAATAAGGAAGAGATACTGCAAAAATCATATTAGGGCGTACATTAGGATCTTTGTAGTAGCCATCAACATAATCATATAAATATCCCGCATCATTCATAAAAGTATTTATAAAAGATTTCCCTGCAAGGTCGCTCTTTTCCTCCAGTAAAGCTGCTTTTTCATGATTACCTATTTCATTAGCAACTTCTGCAGCAAATTTTAGAGCATTATACCAAAGAGAATTGAATTCCACTAAGTAGCCCGATCTTGGAACAACCGGACGGTTATCAATCATTGCATTCATCCAACTAACAGCAACTTCACGACCATAAGTCGATAAAAGTGCATTATCTTTATTAAATACCAGATTCTTATGTCTGTTTGAAAGAATATAATCTATTATCTCAAAAAGAAATTCGGAATAATTTTCTATAAACTTTTCTTTATCTTCAATATAAAACTGCTGCAGAGCCCAAATAACCCAAAGAAACAGATCGGGATCATCAATTTGCTTAATATAGCTTTTATATGGTTTATCTGCCATGAAGTTCCTTAAATGAGGAATAGCAGTGTCCATAATTTTTATGAAATCGTCCGGCTTGCCAACTGAGAGTGTGCATCCGGGCAACGAAATAAACTGATCGCGAGCTCTTACCTTAAACCATGGATAGCCTGCCAGCAAATAATATTCATCTTTATTTGGAATGTAATAAAACTGGTGACTGGAGTTCTTCAGACAGTTATAAAAACTTGATCTGGGTGTGCGCTTATATATTTCGTAGTTGAACTCATCCGAAAGTTTGGTGGAATCAACCAAAATGTCACCGGCTGAAAATATTATCTCTTCGTCTTTTTTAATTGACATCTCAAAATAACCGGGCACATAGAGATCTTCCTGAAAAGTGTCACCACTTTGGAGATCTTGCAGATATTCAATATCATGATACCAGTCAGGATGATAAATAAATTCGGGCTTTTTATTAAACTGCATAAACAGTTCAGGATAACCGGAATACATACAAGTGCTGATTCCATTTTCGACCTCTCGATATGATTTATCAACCTGGTCATTTTCACGGGTCAGTTCCGAAGCTTTTCTGAAAGCTAAAAATGGTTTAAACCTGATTGTAGTAGGAGAATGAGCATCTAAAAGAGTATATCTGATCATAAGTCGGTTTTCTTTCGAAGAAAACATAATTTCCTTAGAAAGAATCACTCCCCCCACTCGGTATATTGTTTTAGGAACACTGTCGCAATTAAATTCACGTATATATTTGTGACCCTTAGGGCTGTAATTATCGCCTGCATACCTGTGAATGCCAAGATTAAATTCTGCACCGTGTTGTATTACAGTTTCGTGTATTGACGACAAGATAAGATGATTTTCATCATCCAAAAAAGGTACAGGCATTACGATTAGTCCCTGATATTTTGTTGTATTACACCCTGATATTGAAGTATTTTGATAAGCTCCTCTTCTGTTTGTTCTCAACACATTTCGGTATAAAGAATATTCGAGGTTTATCATCAGATCCTTGTTAAATTTAAGATAACTCATCTTTAGGTGATTTAAAAAGTTTGTGTGAGTACATTTAATCGTTTCGAAAGATAATTAAAAAGTAATTATAGAACAAACAAATAATGAATAAGATTATTCATATTTCATTTAGCTCCAATTAATGAATATGTTTTATAAATTTGTGATAATAGAAAAGAAATCAGGTAAAAGATTGCACGATAGTGAATTTTGAAAAAAAAAGATTGTGGCTCGCTTTATTGCCGTCAATAGTTTTTGTCTCTCTTGTCTGGCTTGCATTCGTTATGGATGTATCGGGAATATTAACTCCTTATTTCTCACAACTTGGGATATTACCAAGAGAGCTTAAAGGACTAAGTGGGATAATCTTTTCACCTTTTATTCATTCTTCATTATCACATATTGTTTCTAACACGTTACCACTATTAATATTAATATGGTTTCTGTTTTACTTTTACAGTAAGATAGCATTTTCAACTTTTACTTATCTGTGGATTTTAAGCGGACTTTTCACCTGGGTTATTGGAAGAGGTTATTATCATGTAGGTGCCAGTGGTTTGGTTTTTGCACTTATGTTTTTTTTGTTTTTTAGTGGAATATTAAGGAAATCGATACAATTGATTGCAGTTTCTCTGGTTGTTGCATTTGTTTATGGAAGCACCGTATGGAGCATTTTTCCGTTTGCTGAACTGGTGGATGCAACAATTTCTTGGGAGGGTCATCTTTCAGGTACAATGGCGGGACTAATCACTGCTATTATTCTGCGTCATCAGGGACCACAAAAGATACAAAAAGTGTGGGAAGATGAAGATGA
>CAZAFR010000034.1:8660-12974 GCA_964484665.1 uncultured Proteiniphilum sp.
TTCTGCGTCATCAGGGACCACAAAAGATACAAAAAGTGTGGGAAGATGAAGATGAAGATGAAGATGATAATGAAGATGATAATGAAATAGCATTGGAGCCAAACGATGAAAAGAAACCCCCGGGTTCCGATGAGTTATATAATTAAAATTAGAATGAACCTTTGTTTGGCTCATTTTTCTTATTTTTGTAATATATAATTTTTCTTATTTATGCAAAAAAGGATTAGAGCAGCAGTAGTAGGATATGGCAATATTGGTAAGCATGTGTTAGAAACACTTGAGAGTAGCCCCGATTTTGAAATTGCCGGTGTAGTTAGACGTAGTGTTTCGGAGATAAAGCCGGAATTAGAAAAATACAGTGTAGTTACATCAATAACTGAACTTACAAATGTGGATGTTGCAATTCTTTGCACTCCTACCAGAAATGTTGAAAAATATGCAGAGGAGTGTTTATCAGAAGGGATAAACACAGTTGACAGTTTTGATATACATAATCAAATATTGCAACATCGTCACTCTCTGAATGAAACTGCCGTAAAACATAATGCAGTATCAATTATCTCAGCCGGCTGGGATCCCGGGAGCGATTCAGTTGTACGTACTCTTATGGAAGCTTTAGCCCCTAAAGGAGTTACATACACAAATTTTGGTCCCGGTATGAGTATGGGACATACGGTTGCGGTAAAAGCTATAAAAGGTGTGAAAGCTGCTCTTTCAATAACAATTCCAACAGGTACAGGACTCCACAGAAGAATGGTATATATTGAGATTGAAGATGGCTTTAATTTTCAGTCAGTTGTCCACTCAATAAAAAATGATGATTATTTTGCTAATGATGAAACACATGTGTTTCAGGTTGAGGATGTGGAATCTCTTAAAGATATGGGGCACGGTGTGTTGTTAGAAAGAAAAGGTGCTTCAGGAAACACTCAGAATCAACTCTTTAAGTTTGATATGAGGATAAACAATCCTGCACTTACCGCACAGGTCTTGGTTTGTGCCGCACGTGCAACTATTAAACAATCTCCCGGTGCATACACAATGATTGAGATACCTGTTGTAGATTTGCTGCCGGGGGAGATAGAACAGTGGATTAAGAAATTGGTTTAAATGATCTGCATCGCTATTGATTTCTTTAGTATTAGCCGACAATACAATAAATCTCTCACAAAGGAATAAATTTAACTATCTTTGTAAAAAAATATATTCTAAATGGACATATTACTTACTGTGACTTGGAACGTTGACCCCACGCTTTTCACTATATTCGGTCGTGAAATCCGCTGGTATGGGCTTTTTTGGGTTATTGGCCTAATTGTAGCGGTATATATTGTACAGAAAATTTTCAAGAAAGAAGACCTTCCTGAAAAATGGTTCGATTCACTGTTTATTTATATGATAGTTGGCATCATTGTGGGTGCCCGTCTCGGTCATTGTCTTTTTTATGAACCCGCATATTACCTGGCTAATCCCTTAAAGATTTTGAAAGTTTGGGAAGGTGGTCTTGCAAGTCATGGTGGTGTGATAGGAATTATCATAGCAGTATGGATATATTCGCGTAAAGTAACTAAACAAAGTATGCTGTGGACATTTGACAGGGTTATGGTGCCAACAGGTTTTACTTCAGCAATGATACGTTTGGGCAATCTTATGAATCATGAGATTTATGGCGGTCCAACAGATCAACCTTGGGGCTTTCGTTTTGTTGAAAATCTTTATCCATGGATGAATGGGGCAGAACCAATTTATACGGAACCTTCACACCCTACACAAATATATGAAGCTTTAGCCTACTTAGTAGTATTTGGTATAACAATGTATCTTTACTTTCACACAGACGCCAAAGATCGAAAAGGCTTTATTACCGGAGTGGGCATATTTATAATTTTCTTATTCCGCTTCTTTGTTGAATTTGTTAAGAATGTTCAGGTTCAAAAGGAGTATTCTATTATTGAAAATACAGGTCTAAACATCGGACAATGGTTGAGTATTCCATTTTTAATATGGGGTATATGGCTTATCGTAACTGCTTTAATAAAACCGGCTGTTGTTGCAGACACTCCTAAACAGTCGCAAATGTTTAAACCAAAACAAAAAAAGAAAAAGAAATAAAACAATAATAATATAAATTGAATTACAGATAGTTAAAAAGTATGTGTAAACCGCTTAAAATAGAAAATGATATTTATTATGTAGGTGTAAACGATCGCTCCAAACAGCTGTTTGAGAGTTTATGGCCTTTGCCAAATGGTGTTTCTTACAATTCCTATTTAATAGATGATGAAAAAGTTACCCTTATTGATACAGTAGATATTTGTTATTCTGATGTTTTCTTCCGTAAGATTACATCGTTACTTGGAGACAGGCCTATAGATTATTTGGTTGTAAATCATATGGAACCTGACCATTCGGGTTCAATAGGGTTGTTGGTGAGCAAATATCCGAATATCAATATTGTTGGAAATAAACGCACCGTTGATATGCTTAAGGGTTATCATGGAATTACCAATAATCTGGTAGAAATTAAAGATCTTGAAGTTCTTAACTTAGGCAAATATAATCTTCAGTTTTATTTAACACCAATGGTCCACTGGCCCGAAACAATGATGACCTACATAACAGAAAAGAAAATACTGTTTAGTGGAGATGCATTTGGTACGTTTGGTGCGCTTGACGGAGGTGTGATCGACAGTCAGATTTACTCAGAAAAATATTGGGACGAAATGATCAGGTATTACTCAAATATCGTTGGGAAATTTGGATCACCTGTACAAGCTGCTCTTAAAAAGCTTTCGGGAGTTGAAATTGAAATGATTTGTTCAACTCATGGACCGGTATGGACTAAAAACGGAAGTATTAATGAAGTATTAGGTCTGTATGATAAGCTCAGTAAGTATGAAGCTGAAAACGGAATTGTAATTGTTTATGGCAGCATGTATGGCAATACAGCAGAGCTTGCAGACATAATTGCGATATCCGCATCACAAAATGGTGTTAAAAATATTGTTATACATAATGTTTCCAAGAGTCACGAATCGGATATCATTCGCGATGTATTTAAATACAAAGGTCTGATTGTTGGTTCACCTACATATAACAATAAATTATTCCCTGCTGTGGAGAGTGTTTTAACAGCACTACAAAGTCGTAATCTTAAGAATAGGTACTTTGGTTATTTTGGTGGATTCACATGGTCGGATGCATCTGAAAGATTACTGAAATCGTTTGCCGAAGAAATGAGTTTTGATGTGGTTGCTGATCCTGCTGTTATTAAACAGGGTATGTTGGATGATGCTTATGATAAAGCAACCAATCTTGGGAAAATGATGGCTAAGAAGCTACAAGCTGAAAACTAAAGAATAAATAATAATTAATAAATAATTATATAAACAAAACTATGAGACTAATAATTCAACCGGATGCCGATCAAATGGCACAATGGGCTGCAAATTATATTGCGGCCAAAATTAATAAAGCAGAACCTACAGATGAAAAACCTTTTGTATTAGGGTTGCCCACTGGTTCATCACCTCTGAATACTTATAAGGCACTTATAAAACTGTACGAGAGGGGAGTGGTCTCTTTTGAAAATGTAATAACTTTTAATATGGATGAGTATATAGGCTTAGAAGCAAATCATCCGCAGAGTTATTATACATTTATGTGGAAAAACTTCTTTGATTTTATAGATATTAAAAAAGAGAATGTTCATATTCTTAACGGTATGGCAAAAGATCTTGAAGCTGAATGTGTTGCTTATGAAAAAGCTATTAAAGATGTAGGAGGCGTTGACCTGTTTCTTGGAGGAATAGGACCTGATGGTCATATAGCATTTAATGAACCGGGCTCTTCTTTGAATTCACGTACAAGGGTCAAAACTCTTACAACTGATACTGTAATAGCTAACTCGCGCTTTTTTGATAATGATGTAAATAAAGTTCCGAAAACTGCACTTACTGTAGGTGTTGGAACGGTGCTCGATGCAAAGGAGGTTTTGATTCTGGTAAACGGATTGCATAAGTCAAGGGCATTATATCATGCTGTTGAGGGCTCAATTACTCAAATGTGGACAATTAGTGCTTTGCAATTGCACCAAAAAGGAATTATTGTCTGTGATTATGATGCTTGCAGTGAGCTACAGGTTAAGACTTATAAATATTTCCTCGATATTGAACATGATAATCTCGATCCGAATTCACTGTTTAAATAATTTCGGAAAGAGTGATAATAATTTGAACTGATATCAGACGGTATAAATATTGACGTTGAAAATATATGCGTATTAATCCGTCAGTTCGTTTACAACCATTTTAT
>CAZAFR010000034.1:13074-20360 GCA_964484665.1 uncultured Proteiniphilum sp.
TGTATGATAAGCGTTAAGTATATTGTTTTTATTAATTCTTATTATTCCCTTTCTGAATTTAATATCCGGATGCAATTAAAACATCAGCTCAATGGTAATTGTTGGGTCATAAGATTGTTTTTAACTCATAAGATTATTTAAGATTACTTTTTTATAAACTTTCAAAATATTACCTTTGAGTCAAACTTATTCTATTGGTAAGCTTATGAAACAAGCAATTTATGAGTAGACTTCATCTTATGAGAAGTCCTATATTTATGATATATGTTTAATTCAAGTGATAAACTAAATATGATGATGAAAATGAAGTGTTTTTTGGTCAGTCTCTTAGCATTCTTTTCAGTTGCTATTTCAGCCTATAGTGCCACAGTAGATACAGTAAATGTATTTAGCACAGGAATGAATAAAAACATTAAAACCGTAGTTATTAAGCCGGATACGTATAATATGCAGAAGAATTTTCCGGTGCTTTATCTTTTACACGGTTATAGCGATAGATACGATGGATGGATAACCAGAGTTCCATCAATAGCAGAGTTGTCGGATCTTCATGGTATAATTGTGGTTTGTCCCGATGGTGGATATAATAGCTGGTATTGGGATAGTCCCGTAGATTCTTCATATCAATATGAAACATTTGTCACTAAGGAATTAATAGGGTGGGTTGATAAAAATTTAAATACCATACGCTCACGCGAAGGCCGTGCTATAACAGGTTTAAGTATGGGAGGTCATGGTGGATTATATCTTGCATTTCGCAATCAGGATATTTTTGGTGCATGTGGAAGTATGAGTGGAGGAGTAGATATCCGTCCTTTTCCAAATAACTGGGATATGTTAAAATATATCGGGAAGCAATCAGAGAATCCCGAAAACTGGGATAAATATTCAGTAATGGGTCAACTGCATCTATTAACCCCTAACAGCCTGAAAATAATTATAGATTGTGGTAGTGAGGATTTCTTTTATGAGGTAAATGAGCGTCTACATAAAGAGTTGTTATACCGAAAAATACCACATGATTATATTAGTCGCCCCGGTGTACATAACTGGGAATATTGGAGTAACTCAATTAAATATCAGATGTTATTCTTTAATGAGTATTTTAAAAATATATGATTATTAAATAGATATCCTACTATTATGAAAATGTTTAAAAGAATATTTACGATACTTATTTTATTAGGAGTATCTGTATCATTTGTCGCTGCACAGCCATTTAACTCGTTTAAATTTGCATTGGTAACAGATACTCATCTTGGGAATCCTAACAATAACGAAGACCTTTTGCGAACCGTTAATGACATTAACTCAATGAGTGAAATATCATTTGTTATTGTATCAGGTGATGTTACAGAATTCGGTTCATATGAAGAGCTTAATACAGCAAAAAAAGTTCTTGATAAACTTAAAGTTCCATATTATTCTATTCCCGGCAATCACGATGCGAACTGGTCAGAGAGTGGAACAAACGATTTTTTGAGAGTCTTTGGTAATGAGACTTTTGGGTTTGAATTTAATGGGTATAAATTTATTGGTCTTGCATCGGGTCCAAACATGAGAATGGGGCCGGGACAAATACCAAGAGAGAATTTAGTATGGTTTTTTCAGGAATTAGAGAAAACCAATAAAGATATGCCAATAATTTATGTTAATCATTATCCTATGGATGATGGACTTAACAATTGGTTTGAGGTAATGGATGCCTTGAGGCCTTATAATGTTAAGTTAATGCTTTGCGGACATGGACATACCAATCGTGCAATGAATTTTGAGGGAGTTAATGCTGCTATGTGTAGATCTAACCTTAGAGCAGGCAAAGAGTATGGCGGATATAACATAATTTCTGTTGAATCAGACTCTATTATTTTGCAGGAGAGGATTGTGTCGGGAGAAACACACACACCTTGGCTTGCATATTCAACCACTGACAGACCTAAGTGGGATAATAATCCTCCACGCCCCGACTTTTCAATTAATGTTGATCACCCTTTTGTTTCTGAGGTTTGGAACAAACAGGAGAGTAGTGATATGGGAAGTGGTATGGCGTTATTTAACGATGTACTTTATTATACGAACACAAACGGTGAAATTAAAGCTACGAATGCTGATGATGGTACAGAGATTTGGAGTTTTCAAACAGGTGGTAAAATATACTCAACGCCATTTATTTATAAAGATTTGATATGGTGTGCCTCATCTGATTCATATTTATATGGATTAAGTATTAATAATGGTAAGGAGGTCTTTAAACTACAAAATGATAAAGCAGTAGTATCTTCACCTGTTTGTGCTACTGATAAAGTAATACTTTCGGGAGGCGATGGTTACTGTCGCGCTTGGAATGTGCATACGGGTGAGAAGGTCTGGGAGTTTGATGGTGTTCATAATTTTGTTGTAACGAAGCCGGTAGTTAAAGATGAAGTTGTCTTTTTTGGAAGCTGGGGGAATGAGTTTTATGCACTGAACACCAAAACAGGTAATCCTAAATGGATTTGGAGCAACGGTCAGTCAAACAGAATGTTTTCACCTGCACAAGTTATACCTGTTATTACAAATGGGCGTATTTATTTAGCTTCACCTGATAGGTTTATGACCGTATTAGATGAGGTAACTGGTGAGGTAATATGGCGTTTTAATGATCCTGATAATAGAGTTAGAGAATCCATAGGTATTTCAGAAGACGGAAATACTGTTTATGCTAAAACAATGGACGGAGAAATTATTGCTTTTGATGCAACCGTACCCGAAAGGAAAGTTAAATGGATATCCACAGGTGAAGATATGGGTTATGAACTTGCACCTACCGCACTTGTAGAAAAGGCAGGAGTTGTATTTGCTCCAACAGATAAAGGTAATATTTATGCCTATAGGGCATCCGATGGTAAGTTCCTTTGGAAGTATAGAATATCAAATGGCTTAATCAATATGATTTTACCTACGGATAATGGCGAGCTTTATGTCTCTGCAATGGATGGAAAAGTGGTGAAACTCAGAGTAAATCGCTGACAAGTACTTTTTTATTGTAGTGCATCTACAACTTTTCCGGCTTTAACATAAAAAACGTACCCTTTAACATTAGTATAACTCATCTCTTCGATAGTCTTGGCGTATCTCTGAACCTGTCGATTATATTTGAAGTCTTCAAGTTCTCCAAACTTGTAATCGACAATAATCACTTCGTTTTCGCCAATCATTACTCTGTCGGGGCGACTAAATCCTTTTTGCGGATGTAAAATCTGGGTCTCATTTAAAATAGTGTATTTTCCGTTATACCAGTCATAAACCTCCGGAATAGAAAGATAATCAGTAAGTTCAGTGATAAACTTACTCTTATCTTTTTCTTTGATCTCTCCTTCGGATATTTTTCTTTCAACAGCTTGAGGGATGTCTGAAATAGTTGTGACATTACTTACAATTTCATGCATCAATTTACCGTAATCTCTGCTGCCATCATCGCTGAAATATCCAATTGAGTTGAGACGAAGCTTGAGTCTGTCATTAAATGGTATTGAGTGCCAATTACCCGTTTTATATGTTTCTATTTTTTGCTCCTCTTCAACACTTTTGAGCTTACCGGGTGCGCCCAGTTCAAACAAACACTCTGTTTCTCCCTTAACTAAGTTACCTTGAGATAACCGACTATTAGTGATAGTTTCGCGGATTAAATGAGACACATTGACAAGTTCCTCAACTTTTTCTTTAAACGGAAGAAAGAGAATAAGTCGGTGCTTTGCTCTTGTGAATGCCACATAAAGAAGATTTAGGTTGTCGATATATGTGAACATTTTCTCTTCGAGATAATCCTCTCTAAATATTGTTTCGGAGAGCAATTTACCATATCTTAAAGGCACTACACTCAAAAGATTAAATGGAGCCACATCAGGTTTACACCAGATAATATCATTATTTCTTGTATGGTCTAAGTTCCAATTTACAAAAGGCATAATTACAGCACCAAACCCAAGACCTTTCGACTTATGAATAGTAATAAGTCGGATTGCATCCTGTCCTTCAGGAGAATATAAAGTATTTTCACACCCTTTCTCATCCCACCAATCAAGAAAAGCATTGAGGTCAGCCGATTTATCTTCACTAAATTTCAATGCTATATCTAAGAAAGCCTGAATATATGCACTTTCATTTTTATTTAAATCATTTGTGAATAATGAGAAAAAACTCTCGATCATATCATAAAATGGCATTGAAGAAATATCTGCTATCTTATTTTTGAATTCGGCAGGAAACTCACCTTTTGTTTCCTCACGGTAAACTTTTAGAGCCTCTTCAGGCGAATAATTATATTGACATCTGAGAAACTCATAAACAGCGTTCATTTGATATAACTTATCATTTGGATTACGAAAATAACGCATAACCGCTATGGCCGATTTTACGCTTTGAGCACTACCTATCAATAATGCTTCATTTGATATTATATCATATCTATAACGAGAGTCCGGATGCTCTTCTTTATACTTGAGAAGCTTTTCAGCAACCAGCACAGCCTCTCTGTTCCAACGGACAGCAATAGCTATATCCTTTAACGCAAAACCTTGATCCTGAAGTGATTCAATTTCAAGAGGAAGTCTTTCAAGAACCTCTGTTTTCCAATCATTTTCTTTATCATCTTTGAGGAAAGTGATTTTTACATGACCGCCGCTATCATTTTTTTTAGGGGGTAAGTTTTGAAACACGTCGGTATATGCATTTGAAATCTGACTTGAGTTATTCTCTTCATCAATAGAATTAGAACTATTAAAATAATTTTGCAATACCGTTGACGCTTCTTTGAAGAACAGGTTATTAAACTCCACTATTTTAGCATCACTGCGCCAGTTGGTATCCAACACATGTTTTTTAATAAAATCATGCGAAAAATCATCCTCCACCTGCTCCTCCAGTAGACGCCAGTCAGAATTCCTGAAACGATAAATACTCTGTTTTACATCACCGACAATAAGGTTGAAATTGCCGGAAGAGAGACTCTCTTCAACTAATGGTTTAAAATTATCCCACTGCATTCTTGATGTATCCTGAAATTCATCAATCATGTAACTGGTGATTCTTGTACCTGTTTTTTCGTATATAAATGGTGAATCTGTACCGGAAATAATTTCATTTAAAAGCTCTGTTGTATCTGAAAGCAGTAGAGTATTATTTTCCTGCTGAAGCTTACGAAGTCTATTTTTGATATCGTTAAGGATACCTAAAGTATAATAATTTTGCAGTATGCATTTTGCCGTATAGTATTGAGTGCTATTATCATACATTTGAATAATCTGTTTCACGCACTCGTTTAACCCTGCATCATATGCACTTTCAATTTTAGAAATAATATTAGTTGCAGTCTTTTTAGCATACCACTCATCGATGTTATCAGGGAATTTTAAAAAAGTAGATGTCATATTAGGAATCTGCCCTTTAGCAATTTGAGATATCTTTACAAACTGCGATTTACTCCCTCCTTTCATTTCAGAAGGCTCCAAGGAGTTCTCTTCCATAATTTTAACCCCTCTAATGCCAATTTTTTTCAACTCACTTTCGTAATCCCTGATTATACGAGTCAATATCTTTTTATACTCTGAAAGCAGCTCTTTACTCTGAAAAATTGCCTGTTCTTCCGATGTAAAAGACTTATAAGTCTCGTTAAAAAGCTGTTTAGAAAGCTCCATCACCTCTCGATCAATCTTCCAATTTTTACCATCCTCTATGTTATCCTTCATAAATTGAAGTAACCATTCAGAAAGCATCTTATTTTCAGGCTTATCTAACTCTGACAGCATTCTATCAACAGTCTCCATCAGCAGCGACGAATGGTCGACCTCAATATTATATCCGCCGGCAAGACCCATTTCACGAGTAAATGCCCGCATCGTTTGTTGGAAAAACTTATCAATTGTACTAATAGAAAATGCCGAATAATCGTGTAGAATAGTCTCAAGAATCCTTTTAGCCATAGAGCGAACAGCTGACTCATTCAGTGAAAAGCCATCCATCAGCTCAATAAGGTAATCAGAGTCCTTTCCCGACGCAAGTCGATGAAGTTCATCCACGATACGCGACTTCATCTCATCAGTTGCCTTGTTTGTGAATGTTACCGCTAATATATGTCTGTGATTATTAGGCTGAGAGAATAATAAATGCAAATATTCTCCCGTCAGTCGGTGTGTTTTTCCCGAGCCGGCAGATGCTTTAATAATATGCAAATGCTGAATTTCAGATGGCAACTTATCGGTCATAGCTCACTCCTTCAAATCCTTCGCGATTTTATATATCCTTCATCTTGAAGTATATTCAACACCTTTTCTCGATGATCGCCCTGAATGATTATTTCGCCATCTTTAGTAGATCCACCAACTCCACATTTTGTTTTTAATAACTTACCCAACTCTTTCAAATCATCCTCAGTGCCTGTGAATCCGGTTATAAGAGTTACCGACTTACCCTTGCGGTTACGCTTATCTAAGCTAATACGCAACATCTGTTGTTCGTTAGGCAGCGTCTCACTGTTTTCATCTCCTTCTTTATTATAGTGGTAGTCGGGATTTGTGGAGTAAACAATATCAAGTCGTTTTTTCCAGTCGTTCATAGGTTTAGTTTTTTTTGATGATTAAATCACATTGATAATTAAATCACACATATATAATTCTGTAATTAAGACTCTACAAACATAAAAAAAATAAATGAGAAACGGAGCAACGAATCTCTGAATCCAACATGATGAAAATAGTTAGCCACGACCTCCCTCAACAATATCTATTTTTTGATTTTTTTACATCCACATTTTTAAAAGGAAGTTTAGTCTTAAAAAAATAGCGTATATTAGTATTTTTAAATACGGATATAATGAGTGAAACAGTAAAAGCAATGAATGATACAGTAAAAGTTTTATGTCGTAATACTAATGAAGAAAAAGATGTACCCGTTGGCACCCCACTTACAGAGCTGATTGATTATTTTGGTGTGAAGATGCCCTATATGATTGCTAATGCAAGAGTCAATAACAAAACAGAATCTCTAACTTTCAGAATATACCGACCCAAGATTGTAGAATTTGTTGATCTATCCAACTCATCGGCAATGCGTACCTATGTAAGGTCACTCTGTTTTATTTTAGCAAAAGCAGTGGATGATATAATGCCTAATGCAAAAATATATATAGAACATGCTGTTTCAAAAGGCTATTATTTTCAGATTGAATCAGAGTCGCCCGTAGGAATACAGGAGCTTGATGCCGTACGAAACCGTATGAGAGAGATCGTTGAGGCAGACCTACCCTTTGT
>CAZAFR010000034.1:20460-22828 GCA_964484665.1 uncultured Proteiniphilum sp.
AACTGGAAAACGAAGTGAAACAGGAAAAATTGTTGAATGTCTATCGCGAACATCTTAACTTTTTAAAAATAAGTCGTCTGGATAATGTAGGAGATTTAAACCGTGCAATTAAAGAAGACCGAGCTTATGAAGTTATTCAAGTAGCTGAGGCTTATCAATCAATGCAGATAAATGATATAGCCAAGAAGATTTCAGAAAGGTTTAATGAAGGTGTAAGAGTGGTATTTATATCAGGACCCTCCTCATCAGGAAAGACAACATTTCGCAAACGTTTGGAAGTTCAGCTCATGGTTAACCTGTTGAAGCCGGTAGGCATATCACTCGACGATTATTTTGTAGATCGCGATGATACTCCTCTTGACGAGAATGGTGATAAGGACTATGAATCACTTTATGCTTTGGACCTCAAGCTCTTTGAAGATCATATACTTAAGCTAATGAACGGAGAGACTGTGGAACTCCCCGTCTACAATTTTGTGACCGGAAAGAGAGAATATCGTGGCAACTTTTTAAAAATAGACGATAACAGCGTACTAATTGTAGAAGGTATCCATGGACTTAATCCTGAACTGACGGAACATCTACCGGAAAACATGAAATTCAAGATATATGTGTCTGCCCTTACAACAATATCACTTGACGATCACAATTGGATACCGGCATCTGATAACCGACTGATTCGTCGTATTATACGTGATTATGCTTATCGTGGATATTCTGCAGAACAGACTATTTCAAGATGGGATAGCGTACGCCGTGGTGAAGATAAATGGATATTCCCTTTTCAGGAAAATGCAGATGTAATGTTTAATTCAGCAATGATTTATGAACTTGCTGCAATTCGTAGTCACGCAGAACCTATCTTATTGCAGGTTAGACATTCAGTGCCCGAATATTCAGAAGCTTATCGTCTATTGAAGTTCCTTGGATATTTTAATTATATCACTGATAGGGAATTACCCCCAACTTCACTGCTAAGAGAGTTTGTGGGAGGTAGCAGTTTCAGGTATTAAGATTTTATAGTAACAAACTAAATGAATAATGATATAATTTGTGCAATATCAACACCTCCCGGTATGGGAGCAATTGCTATAGTTCGCCTCTCCGGAGAAGGTAGTATATCACTGACAGACAGAGTTTTTGAATCTCCGTCAGGTAAAAAACTCAATGATTCAAAAGCTTACAGTGTGCACTTTGGTAGGATTAGGTATAACAATGAAATTCTTGATGAAGTTTTGATAACTGTTTTTCGTGCACCACACTCATTCACAGGTGAAGAAAGTGTTGAAATTTCATGTCATGGATCTGTATATATTCAACAAAAAATGGTTGAATTACTTCTTGAGCAAGGCGCACGCTTAGCCCTTGCGGGAGAATTCACACAACGAGCATTTCAAAACGGCAAGTTCGATTTAAGTCAGGCAGAGGCAGTAGCCGACTTGATAGCTTCAGAGTCTAAATCATCACACCGCGTAGCCATGAATCAAATGCGTGGTGGCTTTGCACGCAAACTTGAGGACCTCCGCGATAAGCTTTTGCATTTTGCTTCTCTAATTGAACTGGAACTCGATTTTGCAGAAGAAGATGTGGAGTTTGCAAACAGAGATCAACTTTATAATCTAACCGAAAAGATTGAAAAAGAGATAGCCGGTCTTGCCAATTCATTTCAGCTTGGCAATGCCATAAAAAGTGGTATCCCCGTTGCCATCATAGGTGAAACAAATGTTGGTAAGTCCACGCTTTTAAACTTTTTACTGAATGAAGACAAAGCAATTGTAAGTGATATTCATGGTACAACCCGCGATGTAATTGAAGATAGTGTGAATATCAATGGAGTAGTATTCCGTTTTATTGATACTGCAGGAATCAGACAAACATCAGATATTGTTGAGACACTGGGCATTGAGCGCACATTTCAGAAAATCGATCAAGCCTCAATCGTTCTTTGGATGATTGACATGACCACATCTTCAGATAAAATTGATTTAGTAGCACAGTCGATTATACCAAAGCTTAAAAACAAACAGTTAATTATCCTATTTAATAAAGCAGATTTGGTACCTGCCGACCAACATAACAAATTTGAATCACTTTTTCCTGAACTGGATGCAGAAAGAATCTTTATCTCTGCTAAGCAGCAAAAGAATACAGACCGTCTGCAGGAACTTCTTATAAAAAAAGCAGCTATTCCATCGATAGGAGAGGATGATGTTATTGTTACCAACCTCCGCCATTACGAGGCATTGAAAAAGGCTCTTGAAGCTATTCGTCGTGTTAAAGATGGCTTAGATAGCGGCATCACACACGATTTCTTAGCACAAGATATTCGTGAGTGTATGTTTTATCTTGGCGAAATAACAGGGCAAAT
>CAZAFR010000035.1:0-18203 GCA_964484665.1 uncultured Proteiniphilum sp.
ACATTGTTTTGTAGCCGCTTTTCAACAACCTCTTTTCAAGAAAAGAAATGAATTGAAATGGGGTTGGAGAATTATTATTTATAATATCAGAAATTAAATTATATTAATCCCATTCTCCACCACCGTCATCGAAAACGCCTTACAACTCCTATACAATTGATTGGTTTCGGCAATATCGAAATAACCATTAGTTTTGTTCCAGATATCTAAGCCACGACCAAGAATTATTTTCCACTTATCATCGATAAGAATGTATCTGTCGTGGAGGGAGTCGTCAAATTGAAAGTTAAAATCTACGCCGAAGGGGGAAAGATTGTTCTGTAAGCTTTGTAACCGCTCCGTGTTCTCTTCAGCAAAGTTCTCATCACTACTAGTTATTAGCTCAACTTCTACAGTTTCGTCAGTCTGTTTATGACTCACATACAAATTAATCAATTCCACTAAGTTGCGTATTTGATAAGGCAATCTTATGTATGGATCAATTATAGTAACCTTCTTAGAACCTGCAAAATATTCACCGAATAGGTTTTTATAAGATACTCCCTTCTGATTATCAAAAACCTCAATATGCCTTCCTGCCAATTGTCGTTTCACACTTTTATCAGGAGAGCTACTGTCTTCGTTATCATCTTCAACAAAAACATTCTCTTTTCCAAGATATTGAATCTCCTCCAGCGTAATGATCTCTTTTGACTTTGCTCCACCAATTATTTTATATGAAAAATCAACTTCCTCAAATGTTTCATCCATTTTCTGCAATTGCAGTTTCACCCTACGTCTACCCTCAATAGCAAATTCAAACAACTCCTTCAGTTCATCTACAGAAGCACTTTTGTCAGGAAAAATAATTTTACATAAGCCTGCAAACGTCTTCATAATACTGGTCTTATCGCGAGTTGTGATACTGTTTGACAGCTCAAAATGCTTCTGATAATCATTTGTCCAGTCTTCTTTACGAAGTTCCCGCAATATTTCAGCAAGATAATCCACCACAAATCCATAACCATCAGTAAACATTTCGTTGCGCAACTTTTCCACTTCCCAGCCTGGTAAATATACGTGTATTCTGTCTAAAAAAGCCGTATCATAATAATCTTTTGGTAGTGCTTCAAATAAATTTGAGTGGTTTAACATATATGGAACACTATTATCCGTATTACCGACAAACACCATACTTGCAGATGCTCCATACACTTGCGTACCACGACTAAACGATTTATTAGCCATGTAGTTTTTCATAATATCCACCAAACCAGTATCGGTACGTTTTGAACGTCCGGCAAACTCATCATATGCCACAACGTCCCAATAACCCACAAGACCGATTTCACCATTAGAGTTATTCACAAATAGCTTAGCTTTTGACACCTCCCCTCCCGAAATCAAAATTCCATGTGGTGAGAGCTCACTAAACACGTGGGATTTACCAGTTCCCTTTGGTCCAAGCTCTATCAAGTTGTAATTGTTCTCCACAAATGGCACCAAACGAGTCAGCTGCAATATTTTTGAACGTTTGTTAAATTCATCGGGGTTTAATCCCATGGTTTGTAGCAAAAGATCAGTCCATTCATCTGTTGTGAAATTTGCTCTGAAAGTTTTATATTCATCTGTATCCACATTCGAAACCTGTATAGGCTTAAGCGATTCAATAATCCATGGAGAAGTTCCTCTTTCCTCGGTGGCCATATATGCCAGAGTTAGAATACACCACACCCCATCCGATAAAAGTTTCTTATGTTCTTTCACGATGCTGTCGGATATTGGCACTCTTTTTAATCCCATGTTGGCAAAATAAGCTTCATTTTGATCTTTCTGATCATTGAGACGAACACTAATTTTATCAATAACTCTGTGCGCTCCTTTCTGTCTTGTAAGGTTCATTATGTACTGCGCTTCATCTCGGTGCACATAATGTTCAGCAAGTATGCTTTTTACTCGTTCCAGACCTTCTTTAATTGTAACCTCATCATCGGAGGCACAATATTGTCCCAACAGATACTCTAGAACATAAGTTGGTACAACTGCGTTACCCTTCACTAATTTAGTCAAATCCTTGCGAACCACTTTGCCTGCAAAAAACTCATTAATCTTTTTATCCAACTTACTCATAATCAATCAAAATCATTTGTGAACGAAATATTTAAATTATATCCGAAGCGTTTATAATCTTGCCATCTTGTAGTGTTTTCTATCGGAGTTTGCAACACCAAATCTACCATCTGGTTGCGATACGAATGTGCCGCATCCGAAATCATATGAAAAACAAAACGTTTAGCGCGCTGTTGATGCTCATCACCCGTAAAATCAAATATAAATTGAAACTGATCACTCAACACTTTTCCATCTTTAGCTTGAATAAATGCTTTCACTTCCAGTGATAACACTTTTTCAGACACAGGCTCTTTTTGTACAAAATCCACAGGAAGCGAATTTGTAGTGATACGGTTATGTGATTGAATAATGTCGATTTCTACCGTCCGAACCGTATCTTCCCTACCTTTTGATATATCCAAGAGTGGAATAATGGTTTCTTGCAAACTTGCACCACCATGTACAAATCTACTTCCTGCACCCTTAACTCTAAACCGGTTGATACCTTTAGCAATCAATACCTCAGCATCAGAATCGATCATCAAGTCACGAGCTTTAAAGTGCATGGCTGAATCATCATTTACCAATTTACGCCCAAGTACAAAACGACGATTCTCTTTAAAGGTTTCACCTTTGAATTTAGTCTCTACAAAATCACTCTCCTCTACGAGAGAGTCCTGGTAAATAAATCCATGATCGGAAGTAACTAATACACGTGATGCATTGGCTGATGTTGCAGCTACAACTAAATCTTTTAACTGCACTATTTCCTGACGTGCAGCCTCAAATACTTCATTCTCGGTCATCTTATCATCGCCTGCTTTATCAATTTTATTACTGAAAAGATATAAAATCTCATAATCTCTTATTACTAAACGACGATCGACACTTTTCATCTGTAAAAAATCACGAGCATGCATTGTTTTAGCCTTTCGCTGAGTGTTATACTGCAAAATTTTCTCACGGTTTTCGCTACCCATAGACGACAATCCATCTGTCAAAACTGAATCACTTTCATCTGCAAAGCTTAGCCTCTTATGTGGCAAAAGACTTGCCATACCCAACTGCGTATAAGAGGGAATTACACCTACCATCATCTCAAGTTCAGCATTAAACTTACTTATCTGGTTTATCTCGCTTGTTAGTTCCACTCCACATTCGTAACGCAATGCATCCGATATTATTACTACTACTTTTTGTTTTTCAAGTATTGGGTTCACTTTATACTCAAAAAAGTTCCGTTGCATCATCATGCCATCAAAACACCACTCCTTTTTATTGTTGAGTAACTTTTGATAAGCATTGCCACCGGCAAAGAGCCATTCATTTACATATATCCTTTCAACTCTGTCTAACAACTGCTTAATTATATTCTTTTTGCTGGATTGATGAAAATGTTCATAAAATTTTCTATAATGAAAATCAATTTTATAATCATCTTTTACATATGCCTTTATTGCTGTTTCAACCACATCATGTGCTATATTCACTTTTGCGATAAGCTCAAACAACCGGAAAGCACTTTCGAGTGCGTGATAAAGATGTTTGTATCCCGGGAACCAAAATTTGGATTCACGAGTTTTAATTATTTTTTGAAAACGATTGTGAGAAATGTCCTGGTTCAATAAACGGTGAACAAGTTCAAAAATTATTTTCTGATCGGTCAACTCAAACAACTCATCCTCCACGATATCTTCCAAATCTGAATCTTGCAATAACTCCTCTATCTTAAGTATGTCTGCTATCTCTGCCGATATTTTCTGATAGGATTCTCTCATTGTGAACGAATCTCGCCAACTGGATAATATCAAACGGGCATCGGCTGTAAGTCCTGTTTTTTGCGTCAGCGAGAAACTATTTTCAAACACCTCGATAATAAACTCGTATATATTTTGCCCGCTTTTTTCATATTTATATTTATCCGTAATTTCTTGCCATATAAAGTTTTTGAGATTGTATAGCTCCAGTTCTTTATTAAGCCTTTCAAGATTGGTAAAATAGCTGTTGGCATATGCCTGAACCAGGGTTTGTAAATCGTAGTTGTCCGTATTAAACACCACTGATAGCATTTTATATTTCAAAATTCGGGCGGAGTCAGTAGAATTAAAAAGTTCCACAAACTGTTGACGACGCTTTCGTGCACCAAAAAAACCGGTATGTTGTTGCACCAAATCTTTGTATGTGTAGTCCAGCCCCATCTCTTGCAAAAAGAGTGCGGACTGCTCTGTGTCGAACACAAAGTTGGAGAGTTCAACATCCAACAACCAGTTTTCGGTATTATCAGGACGCTTATATGGGAAATAGAGTAAGAACTTTTGCTCTCTCTCCAATCGCAAGATTCTATATTTTATTGAAAATGCATTATGCTCAACTATTACCTTTTTCACATTGGGTAATACTACATCCTCAAACTGCTCACGGCTTTCGCCCAGCTCATCATACCAGAATACCACACGGTTCTGACGAAATGCATTTTCTAAGTTATTATTTATTGCATTCATTCTGTTTTCTTACTTAATCCTTTTTTTCATAATCAGTGGACAATCTAATAGTGACGTTCCTTGCAAATTTATTTTCCTTTTTGGGGCTATTATTACTAACTATTGATACTATCATCCATTGATCTAACTATTAGCGAGACATTACCATCTATCAATCCAATCCGCTCTTGACAATACACCTTAATCCTCTTTTGTTTGGTATGCTTGTTCAGGATGATTTTGTGTGTATGGATATTTTTTAATTAGTTTTCCGTCTCGTATCATCTTGGGGAAGATTTTATTTTTTAAATAGTCTATTGATCTATCTATCTGAATAGCAACATCCTCCATTTTTACATATCTGCCTTTGCAAATATCCATAATCAACTCCTCAAGCTCGCTTCTTTGTAAGCGAACTGAGATGTTTTTTCTAGAGGTGTCAACCTTATTACCGAAGGTGTCAACCTTATCTTCTCGATTTGTAATCTTAGTATCAGAATCCACCATACCATGATTGATAGAGCGTTGATTGTGATGTTTTTTACTGGAGGTGTCAACCTTTGTTCCAGAGGTGTCAACCTTTGTGCCCGAGGTGTCAACCTTATCATGTAGGGTTGCAACCTTTTTAGCTAACTTATATGTAGTCCATCTTCCTTTATTATCTGATTCTAAAAAATTATTATCGCAAAGTTTTCTCAACATTGCTGATATATCTGTACTATGAATGTTGAGTACATATTGCAAACGCTGATTAGATATAGACCCCTCAATTAATGAAAATGAGAGAATGGTTAGCTCCTCTGCAGACAACTGGTCTACATTGTTAAATCTCTCTTTCAACTCCTTCAAAACATTCTCTGGAATTACACTAAACATAGGCATTGTTAGTTTCACTCTGTCAGGTTGTGACTCCAATTCTATAAAAGGAGATCTCCAAAGAGAAGATTTCCAACCCGACATAATTTTATCAACACCACTACCCGCTTTTTCAGCCCGCCCTATCAGCATAAACATAAGTTGAAGAGCAGGATTTCTACATTCACTTATACCTCCTGCATAATATTGATGTAAAGATACCAAGAGTGTGCCTGGATTAGAAAATACAAATTTATCCGACTCAAGCTCAATAATAATATTACCACTCAATGAATAGTCTGTGTGAACTAATGTATTCACAAATGCTTCTCGTAATGCAATATGAGTAGGAGCCTCATCAATTCTTCTATCTTCATCCAATTGAAAAGGCTTGGGAAGTGTTGCAATTAATTTTGGCCAAACTCTCAAATAGAACTGCAAAAGATTACATTCCCATGTTCCGTCCGGATAAATTCTATCTGACCATCGAATATTTTTATCAATTGAAAGCCTCTCTCTAAAGTCCGGGAAATAATTAGGTACTACATCTTGATCTCTTATGCTCTCATCTTTGCCAAACATAAGCAAGCCTGCAACTGTTAGTCCTTCTTCTTTTGTCTTTCTATCTTTTCTATAAGCCCCTATTTTCCTCAATAAATCCAACTCTTCAAGCACAAGCCAAGGATGGCCAGCATTGGAAGATGCAAAAAGTTGTCGGAACTGTCTGATGCTTGTTGGGTCTAAATCTTTAATACCAAAGCCCTCTAAAATCAAACTATCTCTTTTTAACTCTGAGGCAGAATCTGCTAACATTCTCTTCACTTCGTCATCCGTACATCTATAATCGCCTTCATGATTTCGTTTGTAGGTATTTCCAAAAGGATTTCGAGTTAAGAAAACTGGTCTCTCCGTTCGTGAAGCAAAGGGTATTTTAATAATTAAAAGCTTCTTATCTTTATAAGAAGTAACTTTTATATCTTCATTAGTAAGCAAATTACGACTCACCGTGTTGGGATTATTGCAGTTGTTCCAAAACTCTTTTTTATAACTTTCAATCTGCTCATCAGAAAGTCCTTCAATAATAAGCCCATTTTTACTCTCTTTTATACCGATTATAATGAATCCAGTATTTGTATTAGCAAAAGCTGAGTAACTTTTCCACAATTCTTTTGGGAAACCATCCTTACCTGATTTATATTCAATTTCAAAATTCTCATCCGGCAGAAAATTCTCATCTATTAAAGAATAAAAACTCAATTCATCATTTATATCAAATAATTTCAGCTGCATTGTTGTTATTGCTTATGTTTGTTTAAAATTCTATCCATTATTAAGAATCACTGGTAAGTATTATCAACCTCTCACTGACGAGACAAGACACTTTATCTAATTTCTCCAACATCTATCCAGTCAAAGTCTTTCACCTTCTTTTTGGCTTTGGTATCATTCAATCCGGTAACGGTTTTGAGTACTTTTCCAAATTTGTTGAAGTTAACCAACACACCATCATCCAAGTCGATACTGATACGGTTGATGGCGAGCGGATATATTACCTCTTTATCGTATATACGAAGCTCGTCAATCATTTTTTCGATGCGGACTATATCTTTTTGAGCCTGTGTCTTTTCACGCTGTGACCCCTCAACAGCAATATGTTTGAGATGCTCTTTGTGGTTTTCAAGCTTATCAGTGTAGGGACGCAGATAATCGTTAAGTACATTATTAAGCGTATCCTGATTGTAGCGATGCAGATAGATAAGTGCCTGAAATGTGCCCGATGGAGATGAAATCATCCAATAAATAGGTCGCTTTTTGTAACGCTTGATGTGATCAGTATAAAAATCACTATAGAAATATGCGCGCAATGGCTTTCCCAGCAACTTCTCTATATAATTAATATTGCGATCAAGATTTGCCACATCCCATACAGATTTTACAAACTCTCTAAACCGAATGACGATATCATCAGCAAACCATTCGCCTTCCAATACAGGAATAACATTGTCTTTATCAGGGATAAACTTCAATTCCTCAGTTGATTTTCCCATCTTTTGCAGAAAATCAGCCAACGTTTCACCCTGATTAGCCAATATTAATCCCTCCTTATCTAATGAATACCTTCCAAACATACAGCCTACCGCATATGAAATAAATTGGACGATCAATTCTTTGGTGTTGAAAGGAAGTTTAGGGTAGGAAGATCGGTTTTCCAAAATCCACTTTTCATCTTTCAACTGCCAGCTCGATTGGTATTTTTCTGAAAGAGTTTTCAACTTCTTTTGCTTGAGTTCATCTCTCAAAATAGTAATCTCATCCAGGGGTACATCGGGAGTAAGCTCATTTTGCAAGCCATATATCTCTATGAACTCCTTGTTGAGCTCCTCCTCATTCTGATGCAGTTGATAGAACTGTTTACTCCAATACATTTTGTAAAGGTCTATTGCTTCTTCTAAATCTTGCCCGTTAAAGCGAATCAGTTCGTTTTGAAGAAAATCCCAAGAGGTTTCGCGGGAGTTCCATTCCTCACGAGAGTTTTCAATATTAGATAAAACTAAATCTTCAACAAATCCTTGATTTGCTATTCTAATAGGAATATTCCCAAAATCTCCAACATTCGCATTCATCGTTGCAGAATATAAATCTAAAAATGATTTTATGACCTTACAATTAAGTAATCCTGTAATGTAATTAAAAAGAGAGTTTTCATTTAGAAACAATGCAGGGTTTGCATTGCCTGGAATTAATCCTTTATCATGAACTCTAATTGACAAATCACTAGAAGTTAACATGTTCCAAATAATAGCGAGCTTAAAATAGTAATCTTCATTTGGAACAATTGCTTTATTAGCTTTAAGTTCTCTGCCATCACTTTCCCAGTTTACGATTTTCTCATAATTACCAAACCACTTTCTAAAGCTCCCCCCACTTGTAAAAGCAAACCATTTTTCATTCTTTGATTGAGTTTTATTTTGCGGAAAAAAACTTTTACTGGAAGCAGCTTCATACCAAAATCTAACAAATCTAACAGTCGGAGTTGGTTGTAATCCTCGTCCTGTTTTTCCATAAGTAAACAAGTTATTATCCTCACTTATTGAAAGAATTTGTGTATCACTTAACCAATATCCAAAACTACTACCAGTTATTTTTTCAAAGTCTTTTTGTTTTTTGATATAAAGCCAGCCACAGTTAGGGCTGTTGATGGCTTCTAAGGTTTTTTCAGATTTTGTTATAGAATCCTTATAATCAACAAGGCGAATATAAGATGACTTTTGTTTGGGATTTTTGTTTATAAAAGTAAAAGATGCGTTTTGTACAACTTCCCCTCCAATCTCAGGAAATGCGCGAGGACCTAAATGAAGTAAAGTATCAAATTGTATCTTTTTGATTAACTCCTCTCTTAGTTTTTCGTAGCCACTCAAAAACATCCATGAGTGCTGGTTGATCATTCCAAGCATCCCTTTAAGTTTCAATGCTGATAATCCACTTTCCATAAAGCAAGCCATTAAATCTGCTTTACTTAATGAATAGTGAATTCTCACAAAATCTGCAAGTGATTTATTCATTCTTCCACCACGCATATAGGGCGGATTGTCTACTACACAGCAGAACTTCTCACCCAGCTGACGCAGTTGTTTTACTGCTAAGAACAACTGTTCTATATTATGTTGAACAAACACACCGAGAGATAGGTAGTTTATTGCCAAAAGAGATTCTAAACGTGACAATTCCTCTCTGTTGCTACAGGGCTGAATCAAACTACCTAAGTTGGTGGCTTGTTGCATAAGCAGTAAATCGTTTTTCAACATATCGGTAAATTCTTGCTCAAGGATTTCAAATACGTTTTCTATCTCCACTTCTGATAAATCTAAATCATGAAAGCACAAAACAGTGGGTTGCATCGGCTTGTGAAACAAACGACGGTGGTAGCTGCGAGCCTTCATCAACAGGCTAAATGAAGCTAATTGCGCAGCACGTTCATCTATCTCATATCCGTACAAATTATTTTCAATAATTAGTTGCGGTATTTGTGTAGGGGTGTAGCCAGCTTCCTCATAAATATGATAGAACAACTCAAAACCATACACCAAAATATGACCCGAACCACATGCCTGATCAAGCAGAGTGAGTTCTTCTGGGCTATTTATTATTAAATAATCGTCAGTTGTGGATGCTTCGGTCTCTATGTAATAGGGCATTTTACTCCTTAATGTTGAGTGAGGATTATTTTGCACCCACAGTTTACCCACTGTGTTTTGCACCATATACTCTACAATCCATCTGGGTGTGAATAGCTGTGTAGCTGCCGGAATATCCTCTTTACTTACTTTTCCTTTGGTTGCAAACACCTCATCTTTTCTGTCTGAAATATAAAACTGATATAACCAACCTATCATCTCGGTATGCTGACAATCCTCCTCATTCATTCCCTCCACAAAATCGTTGATGATGGAAAGTTCCGAAATAAGATCATCTGGCAAAAGAAGTTCGGTATAGTCGACAATCTCTTCAAACAAAAATGGAAACAGACTGTGGAGGTAGTTACAGGATGCAATCAGTAGCATCCGATATATTTCGTTTTGTGGGTTGTTGGATAATATTTTTCCATCTAACAACTGATAAATCCTCTCCCTATCTACAAGTAACTCATCTGATATATGCCCCTGCATCGTCGCTTCTAAAATTTCAGGCTGGGTAAATCCCTCTTTGGGCGAAATCACCATCAGGCGTAGGGGTTGATAGTCGTTGGCATCCATAAAACGAAGTGCCATCAGGCGGTTAAACCACGTGTAGGCAACTTTATCTATGAGCGCTTCGCTCCCGATTTGCGCCATATCTTTTTTCAACTTTTCAATAGCTTCTGCATAATCGCGCAAAACTACTGAATCTGTATTCAGCACATAGGTTAGTTTATCTTCTACCGCTTCCAGAAGTCTGGTACGGGTTTGTTGTGCAAATGTTCTAAGTCGGTTTGTATTCATTTTATATTTTCATTTTTCATATACATAAAATGGTATTCCATTTTTATGCTATGTTTTTCGCTGGGATTAGTTTTATAAAAAAAATGTTTTTTCGAAGTAGTCTTCCTTTTTTATTCATAAAATTGCCACTTCTTCACCAAGATACTTAGCAGGTGTTTCAACTGTTGCAAAAGCAATAGGAATTTCAAACTTAATACGATTTTGATTCGCATTTACTTGAGTTTTTGATTTCTCAGCACCAAAGTTTAAAATTTCTACTACTTTAATCCTGCCACCACCTTTAGTTTCACTTTCCGTTTCAACACCTACCACCACATCAAACTCCAAGGTTTGGAGATGTCTATTATTCTTTCTTTTAAGCACACTAAATCTTTTAATTCCGTTTTCAGCAACTTCGTAATTTTCAGGATTAATCAGAACTCCTTTCGATTGTAGTTCTTCCTGACTTTCTAAAATAGCTTCGCTAATAGATGAAATAGTGTTTTTGATAAAATCTTTTAGTTCCATATAAAATAAATTCGCTTTTATTTAATAGCAATATTAGATTCACAGCCTTATCCGTTTATTCTCTTTTATCTGATTGATATAAATATCTTCCAAAGCTTTTACATATTGCCGAACATCCTCTTCTGTAACCAGCTCATTTTTATCAAACGGAATATGAACGCTCCCCTGATTCACATATTTCACTCTGTTTTTTACAGATGATGCTGCATCTTCACCTATCTGATTTTCGGATATGTCTTCAGGGTATATCTTTACAGCTTTCACATTAATTTCAACAGCTCGATTCAGAGCATTTTCCACCAGCTTAGGTAGCAGTGATCTGTCGGAACGTAAGTTACCCACAAATCGCTCTCGAACAATACCTGCCTCTTTTGTAGTGATAGGTGTTATCAATCTTTTAAAGTCTGGTAGCTCCAGCTTTTTCATCTCCGGATGATTTTTTAATATTTCCAGTTCTTTTTGATAAACAATTTGGGTTTCTTTCCGCTCATCTTCTATTAGCTTCAGCACTTTATTCTGAAGAGTTTTTCGATCTTCCTCAGCTTTTTTTAGTGCCCCATCTATGTATGGTTTAGGCATTTTCAAAAAGTCTGTGAGCTTTTCAAATTCATCTCCCATCACATAATTTATGTTGGCAGTGTTTCCCTCAATTACTTTTGAAATACCTTTATAAATACTACCTTGAGTGCCATTTATAAATGATTTAATGGGGTCGTAGTCGTTTTCTTTGGCATCAATTAGCAATTCATCTATTTGTTGCACACTTTCTATAATATCTTTATAGTTGCGACTTCCCCATTTATGAACATCGTCATAAAAAGATTGTAAAACTTTCACAAAATGAAAATCGGTTTTCTGCATTAACAAGTTATTCACATCACTTGCCAACTCCTTTAGTTTTTCTCTAAAATCGATGGCAATATCTTTGGCATCATTATAGGTGGTGTTTCTATCAAACAAATCACGATAAAGCTCTTTTAGGGCTTTTATTTTCTGAGATGAATACACAACCTGCCCCACCACGAAAGCACGACTATGTTGTGATGAATTAAGCAAAACATCAATGAGTTCCTTGTCATTAACGGGATTCTCACCAATGGCTATCTCCACTTTGTTTTTCTTATAGAGTTTTGCCAGCAATGTGAAAGTGGCATTATCGTACCACCCGAAGGATCTTTTGGTAAAGTGGTTTTTAAGATCATAGATTGAAGTGCGCTCATGTTGATTTTTACGACGCTCTACAAAGTTGAGAAGCTGCGTTTCGCCTTCCGACACAGATGCATCGCCATCATTGAAAAGCCCTGGCACATTGAATCCCATAATCACATTCCTGAATGTATCTTCGGTATAGCTTGTGCTACCCAGCATTCGCAGATTTGGATATATAATTTTTATCAGATGCTGAAAGCATTCTATCACATAATTTTGTCCAGAGGCTTTGTGCAGCACATCAAGTTGTGTACCGTTAATGTATGCTTCAGCTTTTCCTAACATTGCATCGGCACGGCTTCGTAGCATTTCTTTTCGCTTACTGTTATCGCTTAGTTTCTGATATAGAATGCTTCTTGTTTCGTTGTTGCTTGCAGCCGATTGATTGAGCGAGTTGTATTTTTGAATTTTTAGATACATCCTCACATCTTCCATAAATTCGTTGTTAGCATTCGTAGCCAGCCTTAGAGCGGGCAAACCCATAGTCTGATTTTTTAGTATCTCTTTATTTTCAATCCCATCATAGTTAGGTGTAAAAATCTCAACAGACAGTTCTCTTTCGCGACCAAATAATCCTCCATCTAACTTTTGCGTAAACTCATATTCCTGCTTATTATCGGCATAGCGGATACGGTTTCTGCCAATAACCTCATCAAAAAAGAGTTCTTTGAGCAACTGGTTTACCTTGCTCTCCTCTATTGAAGTATTTTTTATTTCGGTTTCTATATCCTTCTCCTTATTGGTGAGAAACTCATATAGATCGCCGTTGCGTTCTATATATGAATGAAATTCAAGTTTTGTCAAAGCATTATTTATTCTCTCCTGATGCTTTACATTATCAATATGTATATTATCGATAAGCAACATTGCAATATTCTCTTTTGTAGCCAAGAATTGTTTGTAGTATTTCACTAAAAACAGAGTTTTGAATACTTTTATTGCGAAATCATCACCCAGATTGGCTTGAGCATTGTTAATACTGGTCACAAACTCTGCTCGTAAGTCGTTTTCGATTCCTTTGTACATCTTGTCAAAACTGGCAATGGTTGATATACTTTCACTCTCAATCTCTTTAAGCACAGTCTGAAAAACACCCAACATGTTACGCTCCCCCACGGATGCATGTTTGCCCTGAAATACATCATGTTCAGCGAGCGAAATTCTGCATTCCTGAAACAAGGAGAACTGATAGTAAAGAAATGGATATTTCCGCAAAAAATCCTTTTCGTCCTTGTAAGCTGCTATCGGCATACCTTTATCAGAAGATGATATCAATGCATTGATAAGCGATTTTTCCGTATTGTAAATTTTCTTGAGCTTTGGTAATTGTTCTTCTTTTTTCTCTAATAAACGCTTTTCTATTACTTCGTCCACATTTGCCGAAGTGAGATTAATTTGCAACCTGAATCGTCCTAAAATTCGAGCATAGTCCTGTGTCTGCTTCAAGTCATCACCCAGACCTTCAATTGCAGATTGTGCAGTTGCAAAAACCCACGATTTATTGTTAGAAGTTGTGGCCAGACTCTCTGCAATGGTTTGCAGATTGAGCATTAAGTTGATATCGCCTGCTATAAATTGTCCCACCTCGTCTATAAAAAAGTTGAGATGGAAATTTGCAGGTTTGGTTTTGATATATTCCGCCACTCTATTGGCAAAATCTTCAACCGAGAGATTTTGTCGTTCATCAATATCTTCAAGTATTGTTTCAAAATCGCTCTCTTCTCTGTTCAATAGCTTACCTAATGCAGCTGATGCAGCATCAATCACATCGGGATCATAAAAGTCACGCCGTGCATCGGTCCATTTTTTTCCAGTGTTCAACAAAAACTCATCTTTGAATTCACTGTATATATTTTTTCGAAAACGTAACCACCATTCTAACTCAGCCATGTGAGGCTGTGTTCCATAAAAACCAAGGTGATCGAAAAAGACCTTGTAGAACACTAATAACACCGAGTTTCTGTTCTCATTATTTGAGATTGTTGCCTGCTGATCAATATTAAACAAAATTGATTCTGATGGAATACCTGCAACCCGGTCTATGTCAGCTTTGATAAATTCATCTGTGGTTTTAGAGGCAAAAACTTCGGCAGCTGATGTTCCGTCGCTTAGCTTGCGTCCACCAAATACATAAGAGAGCATCTTCAGCAGATGAGATTTACCGGAACCAAAAAAACCGTGTATCCACACACCGTTAATGGTATTGGAACGACCATATTCCGAGAACAGATCACCGATTTTTCGTGATATCTCATTGGTAATTACATATTCTCTAATTTCCGAATCAACATTACGGATATCATCCGCTTTTACTACTGTTTCAATTTCTCGGCTTACATCTTGTATAAACAGATTTTTTATCATAATATTTACTTTATAGCTTGTATTCATTTAAATTATACGCTCTGTAGTAGCTATCGCTTTTTAGGATTTCAAATAAACGCATGCTTTTGCCAGTATATTCACCCGGATAAAACATAATTGTAGGCACATTATCGGTTATACTGTGCAGGTTATTGAGAATGGTGTGTGATCGGATATATGGATATACGGATGCTACACCTGTGATAAAAATCAAATCATGCGGTATGTTACTTACTAAGTTTTGAATGTGAGGTATAAATTCCTCTTGTATATTTAAAGCCGATTGTAATGCCTTTAAAAAATATCCAGAACGTTTTTTTTGTCGTTTCTCTAGTTTAATCATCTTTTCTATTCCTCCTTTTCTCTCCAGAATATCTAGTGAGATATCATAAAGATTTAACTCAAGAACATGAATGCCTTCCCTTTTCAATCGCTTTTTCAATCCACTGATTTCATTATCTATATTGCTTTCAAACTTTATTTTATACGGAAATATAAAAAAAGGTATCTCCCCACCCAGTCCTTCTTTTAGAAGGAACTTTGGAGATTTCATTTTTCCGAATGCTTGGTTAATGGATATGGATAGATTTGTCATATAGTGTACTTTAGGATATCTCGTAAATCAAGATCTACGTTTGTGTATATTTGTTTTTATATTGTCAATAATAGTATATTTATGGTTCTATAAAGAAGATTCGCAATAACAGAGGGTTGTCTTCTTTTATTAGTTTTTCTAATGTACTAGACAAAAATTGTGGTTGCAAAACTTTATTGCGTACTGAATCGATAATTCCGACTTCTTCTAAAATTTTAAAAAGCACCTGCTTTATTTTATATACCGACGTTTCCGAAAGATTTTCCAACTCGTCATGTAGTTCCGCTTTACGATTAAAAAAAGAAAGATATTCGCCATCGCTTACTGAATAATCAAACTGCATCATTTTTTCGCGTAACACCTCCACAACAAATTCGTGGATAAATGCATATGTTTTGCAAATAGCCACAAAAGCCATCTTACGAGCATTCAATAGATCTGCATCCAGCAGAAAATCAAACTGGTTTTGTGTAAGATTCTCAAGTCGTTTTAATAATTCTTTTCTTATCCTAAGTCCCGTAGCACTTTTACCATTACCTATTTTTTCGTCAATTCCATCAAAAGCATCTCTATACATTGCATCTGCTACCAGCAGTGTATCATGAATGCGCATTGACGCAGCAGTATATGAAAGACTATATCTCATTGATAGCATCTTTTAATAGTTGTAAATCCATATTTAGCACTTCACTTATTTTTTTCAAATTCTCTTCCGTAGGTTTATGATTGCCTCTCATCCAGTTAGAGATGGTTACTTCACTCACTCCAATCTGTTGAGCTAACCATTTCTGCTTGATTCCACGGGTTTTAATCAGTTTCTGTAACATTGTCATTTATATAAAAATTAAAGTGATTGTGTAAAGATAGAGTTCAAAGATGAGATACAAAAGAAATTTAACAGATAAATAAAAACATTTGGTTGAGAATATAAGATTTCTTCAGAGAGTTCATCTATTTGATTTATCAAACTCTTTGTATCATTGTCAAATAAAAAAAGACTATATCAAAAAAGACTATGTTGCCATGAAGAGCAGGAGTCTATCAGGTTTACGGATAGTGTGTCGAAACAAAATCGCAACGTTGTTTTGTAGCCGATTTTCAACAACCTCTTTACAGGAAAAGAAATGAATGGGGTTAGGGAAGTATAAAAAGATAATATTTCTTATATCACATGTGGATTGATGTATTACTTAGTATCAATAGGGAATGAACAATAATGTCAGGATTTACCTTCAAGATGTTAGGGCCTCCACAAATAAAAAACTCTGAATATCAGCGTCTTATGAGTATCATACCCAATTTTACAACCAGTAGTGTCCGTGTGTTAGCTAGTGCAAACAGACAATGTGCTTGACTTAAGGAAGGGCTAATCATATTCATAATCCACAGAATTTAATTGTGCTGTTGGATAATAAGGCCTGCCTGAACCAGTAACTCTTCCTGTCTCAGAAATCAAGTGTAATTCCCGTTTTGCTCTTGAGCAAATCACATAGAGAAGTTTTTCTGCAGCATTCTCAGCTCTTTCATTCCAATTAGGTAATTTTCCAAATAATAATCCAAATGCAATTACTGTATCAAATTCTTCACCTTTAATCCCATGACATGTATTTACAACTACACCTTCTTCGTGTTTGAACATTTTTCTAAAACTTTCAATATCTGTTGCTAAATCAAAATCAGGGTTCTTAAGCCTCTTTTCTGCGCCCTCAAAAAAAGTATCCCATTGTAATTTCAATTGTTCATTCTGTAAAATTTCAATTTCTAATATTTCAAATAGTTGTTGAAAGCTATCTGTTAAGTATTTTAAACCATCTATTTCTTCTGAAAGTATTGAATTGATTAATTTCAATAACTTTTTAGATTTAAACTCATTGTTCTGGAATAAATCTATCCCATAATCTTTTAATTCATCAATAAGTTCAGTTGCCCATCTTTTTCTTGTTAAGTACGTTCTGGGAGATGGGGCAACAAGAAATAATCTGGCAATTTTAAACCATATGTTTTCTTTGTTTTTCAGTAGTGGTGAAAGACCAACTGCATCAAACTTTACATCTGGCAATAAAGATTTTAATTTTCTACCCATTGGAATTACTAAATACCAAGTAGGTGCTAAAACACATATTTCATGTTCAGGAATACCTGCCTCTAACTTGTCACTAATTATCTTTACAATATATTCAACCAATTTATCTTTGTGGACTGTTTTATTGAAAGTTATAATTGCAGATTCATCTGCATTTGAACCATAGGCTTTTATCTCTATTGAAGATGTTTGAAAATTTTTATAATAGTCTATTATTTGTTGATTGCTACGATAATTTCCCGACAATTCTTTATTGATAAAAGTAGTTTTAAATTCTTCTTCTATTTCAGCCAATGACTTTGCTACTCCACCCAAAGAACCATATATTGCTTGGTCAGAATCACCGACCATAAACATTTTACAACTTCCAGAAGCTCCTTTCATAATCCGTGAAAGTATAGCATATTGCAATAGTTGAGTATCCTGATACTCATCCACACAAATGAGTTGAAACATATTCTTTAGCGTTTCAGATATTTTTGGATATGTCGAAATTAGTTTATGCGCATAATGTAGTATCTGGTCAAAATCAATCAATTTCTCTCTTGATAGCTTTTCATGATATTCATCAATCAAATCACGATTTATCGTTTCTTCCTTTTCTCCATTTGGTAAATATCTGGTTGAAACAGAATTCCAAAATTTAAGACCATACTCAGTTTTTAACTCATTAATCAAGCTTTCTGAATTATATTCATCTGATATATAAAATCCATTTTTAACTTCATCCAAGTAGCACATATATGGTCTCAAAATCCATTCTAAACAAAATGAATGAATTGTGCCTGCCCATAAATTTGAATCATCTGCATTTAGGTTTCTGATTCTTTTTTTTATTTCATCCGCGGCTCTGTTTGTGAATGTTACAGCAATAATGATTTTTTTTGAACTTGTTAGTCTTTCTAACTCGTATGCAATTTTATATGTAAGAGCACGAGTCTTACCACTACCTGGACAGGCAGTTAAAAGAACACTTCCTGATTCAATTACAGCCTCAATCTGTTGCTCATTCAATCCCTTAAACATTTGCTAAACAGATT
>CAZAFR010000035.1:18213-20854 GCA_964484665.1 uncultured Proteiniphilum sp.
CTTGGGGTAATCTTAACCTGTAAAACTCAATTGCATCTATTTGATTATTAAATGTATTTAACTCAGAAAGTAATTTCTTATAATCAATATCATCACCTTTAAGTTGTCTCTTTATTAATTTCTTAAGTCTATATTTTGCAATTGAAAGTAAGGTGTTATTATTAAAAGAGGGGCAAGCAAAAGATATTGCTTCTAAAATATATTTTGGAATAAATGTAATGTTATCTATATTCCCCGAAACCATTATTGCAAACCAACCTTTCCCAAATTTTTCCGCCAAACGCAAAACTTCCTTACCAGCAATAGCAACATCTTTATTTTCAAGTTTATCTTTGATTTCTTTAATTAAAGCCTCCTTTTTATACTCCTTTTTTATTGTTTCGATTATTTCAAGTGAATTATTAGCAAGTAAAAAGTCAACTTCAAAAGTATGTTTGGCATAAAACGGCTTTATGTACTTATTCCCTTTACAATAGGCGTCAAGTTTTTCCTTACGTACTTTACCGGAAATTTCAGATTGTCTGCATGATTTTTCATAATCTGAATCATCTATTAAAGAGTCAGGTAACTCAACTATTGAAAGGTCATTATCTGTTAAAATACTACAGTTACGTTGAACACGTTCTTCATGAAATAACTGAGCAACATTTTCAAAACCGGTACTTCCGATATTGATTATAGAAATCCCAAGTTCATCCAATGAAACTCCCAAGACCCTTTTGACTAATTCTGGAATCAAAATATGCTCAGCATCTCCTTCAACAAGGATAACGCCTTTTGCAAATAGTAAATTAGTTCTATTAGCGTCTAAGTATCTTTCCAATTTTATGATGTATTTACTATCAAGGTTTTTTGATGGATTATAAACTTCTGCTTTTTGCTTCCCTCTGCCCAAAATATTCATAGAGCTTATTGCACAAACAGAAGATATATGAGTTGAGTGCGTGGAGATGAAAACTTGAGTTTTTTGTTTGTCTAATTTTTGAAATAGAGTTTTCTGAATATGAGTATGTATGTGTGCTTCTGGCTCTTCAATTAAGATGAAGTTTGCTATTTTATTTTCCTTTTTTACTTTTTCAAACTCTAATAATTTCAGTGAAAGATATATAAGATTAGCACCACCTAAACTCAATTCCCACAATCGACCTTCATGACCTTCCTCGTCAGGGTCGCCAACCCATAATTTTAAGGATTGTAGCAATTTCTCCAAATCAGAAGGCAATTCTGATTTTATATTCACATTCGGAGCGTATGTTTCACCAACAGCTTCTTTAATTGTTTGGGTTATACCCGTTGATACACTTTTCACTTCATCAAGTCCTGAAATGTTGTTATTTAAATCTTCTACTTGTCCTTCGATTTCAGTCTTTTTAGCGACAGAAATATTTTTTTCTTTGTCCCTTAAAAGATTAAGTAGTGGATTATCACGATACGAACGTAAGTCAGATTCAACATCCCTAAGTGCTTTTGCAAATGTGCAAGCAAATTCATTGGGAATAGAAATGCCATACATCTTTACTCCATAAATATCAGTTTTTTCTTCATCGGGGTCAGGAAATGTAATTGATTCAAAGTCACCAACATATTTTGAATAATTATCATCAATTGAAAAATCTATATTGCCTCGTCCAGTAAAAACCGTTTCATAGTCATTCAGAGATATTCCACCTAATATTTTTTCAAGTTCTTCATCAGTTTTATCGTCATCTTCAGATAGCTCATAAAGACTACGCCTGAAATCAATTCTTGGTCGAAAGTAAAATGAATAGGATCCTTTTGAACTATCAAAGTCATCTACTGTACCAATTTTATGAATTGCAATAGATTGGGCATCCTCACTTGAATCAAGTTCTTGGAATTCTAATTGGATTACTATCCAATGACCTTTCCAAACACCAATAGAGCGATTAAAATCAGTTTCATATAATTTTATAATCCTTGGCATACTTTCATCAATCATTATTCTAATCGCATAAAAGAGATTTGTCTTACCAGAACCATTCTCGCCAATTATTGTATTTACTCCTTTATTGAAGTCTAACGATACATTGCAAAAATTTCTGAAATTCCTTATCGATAACTTTGATATATACATCTCATTTCAATTTATATAGTTTATGTGAAGACAAAAAAGCAGCTCTTTTGTAAACTGAAGAGTCAGTCTGAATGTCGGAGCTTACTAATGTTCTATTTGTGCGTATGGTTTTGATCGGCTTATATGTGTCAATTTGTTTCATTGCATGAACGTTAAGTCATTTATATGTAGCAAATATACAAATACTCCTTATAACATGAAAAAAGAAGTTGCATATATTCACCTTTTGAAAAAGTTGTTTTATTTGTAAAACTACTATTTATATTTCAAAACAGCATAATAATGAAACTTTCTAAAATGTATCAGTTCTCTAAGTTGTTGAAAATGGTAATTAACTTTTCTGTCATTAAACCAACGTTTATGACACTTTAAAATATTCATAGGTTATATGCTCACGCGCTGATTTCAGGTGCAATTTTTGCGTTAGTTTTTAATACAAGAATTATGAGAATTAGATATTACAAGGTAACTACTGGTATTCAAAAGTCGTTAAATTTTGACAGTACAAAAAAATCCGATACAACACGCTTTATATCGTGTTATACC
>CAZAFR010000036.1:0-19550 GCA_964484665.1 uncultured Proteiniphilum sp.
AGTGGTTAGTGGTTAGTGGTTAGTGGTCAGTGGTCAGTGGTTAGTTGACCTTTCATAAATAGGGTTGACCGTTTTGGTTAGTTATTTATTAAAATTCCATCTATTACTATCGGACAATTATGAGCCTGAGGCTCTTCTCTTGGGTTAATCGTTGTCTTTAGATTGAAATAAAAATATACATTTCTTTTTTAGTTCTCTTTTTCAGTTATTCGAACCGCTTTTCATTTTTTTTATTTCCTCTCATATTTTTATATTTTTATAAATTTATTTCTTTCGTTACATCGTATTTTCTTACCCTTTTGGCTTGCAGGAGCTACCATAATTAAAGTTACTAATGGAGGAGGATTAGACTTTTAATCTTTGTTTTTCAGTTTTATGTTGTAATTTTGCACACTAGCAAAAAGCTTGAAAATGTATTAGTTATTATAATTGTGATATATCCTGATAATTTCGAACAAAAAATCGACTTTCAAAAGGTTCGGCAGCTGATTTCGGATCGTTGTCTTAGTCCGCTTGGAAAAGAAAAAGTAGAGGAAATGCAATTTTCTTCACGCTATGATGAGATAGTGGAAATGCTTTTGCAAACTGTGGAGTTTGTGAAAATTAAAGAGGAAGAGGATAATTTTCCTATGGACGGTTTTTTTGATTTGCGACCTGCTTTGTTGAGAATCAGGGTAGAGGGTGCTTGGATTGATCTTAGTGCTCTGTTTGAATTGCGTCGTTCATTGCATACTATAAATGGGATAGTTTTGTTCTTGCAACGTGATGATGAGAAGGGTCATAAGTATCCTCACTTGTTGGCATTAACCGAGAGTGTGATTACTTACCCTGAAATAAATAAAAGGATAGATCAGATTTTGGATGGATTTGGTCAGATAAAAGATCATGCTTCTTCACGTTTGTCTGATATTAGACGAGAACTTACTAATACTATGAATGGGATATCAAAGAGTTTGAATTCTATCATGCGTAAGGCTCAGGCTGAAGGGTTTGTTGATAAAGATGTGTCGCCAAGTATGCGCGATGGGCGTCTTGTTATCCCTGTTAATCCGTCTCATAAAAGAAAAATAAAGGGTATTGTTCATGACGAATCGGCATCGGGTAAAACGGTGTTTATTGAGCCGTCGGAAGTTGTGGAGGCAAATAACCGAATTAGAGAGTTGGAGGGTGAAGAGCGTAGAGAGATAATTAAAATACTTACTGAATTTACTAATTATCTTCGCCCTTTTTTGCCTAGTCTGCTGGGGTCGTATGAGTTTTTGGCTAAGATAGATTTTATTCAGGCAAAGGCTTCTTTTTCTTTGTTTATTGGTGGGATAATGCCTTCAATTGAGAATGTTCGTAAAATCGACTGGGTAGAGGCTGTGCATCCGTTGCTTGATATGGCTCTAAAAAAACAAAACAGAAAAATTGTTCCACTTGATGTTACTCTTGAAGGGGAGAATAGGATATTGGTTATTTCGGGACCAAATGCCGGGGGTAAATCGGTGTGCCTTAAGACTGTGGGTATGCTTCAGTATATGGTTCAGTGTGGATTATTGATACCTCTTAAAGAGAACTCTAGGGTAGGGGTTTTTAAGGATATATTTATTGATATAGGTGATGAGCAGTCGATTGAGAATGATCTTTCAACTTATAGCTCTCATCTGATGAATATGAAGTTCTTTGAAAAGCAGTGTAGTGATAATTCACTCTTGCTGATTGATGAATTTGGAAGTGGCACTGAGCCTCAAATTGGTGCGGCAATTGCTGAGGCACTTCTTGATAGGTTTAACCGCAGCGGATCTTTTGGAATAATTACTACTCACTATCAGAATCTTAAGCACTTCGCTAATGAGCACGAAGGGGTGGTTAATGGTGCTATGTTGTATGATCGTCATGAGATGAAGCCTCTATTCCGACTTTCAATAGGTAATCCGGGAAGCTCTTTTGCTGTTGAAATTGCTCGTAATATTGGTCTTCCTGAGGATGTGATTGCTGATGCATCAGAGATTGTGGGCGGAGATTATATCAATATGGATAAATATCTTCAGGATATCTCGAGAGATAAAAGATATTGGGAGCGTAAAAGAGATGAAATAAGGCGTGAGAATAAGCGACTTAAAGAGTTGTCTTTGAGGTATGAGAGTAATCTTGACGATATTAATAAACAAAAAAAAGAGATTCTTGCTCAGGCAAAACAGCAGGCTGAGCAGTTGCTTGCTGAAAGTAACGCTCGTATCGAAAATACTATACGTGAGATAAAGGAGGTGGAGGCTGATAAAGAGAAAACGAGACAGATTCGCAAAGAATTGAGGGGCTTTAGGGAAAAAGTTGAATCTTCGGGAAATATTAGTGTTGATAATTCGCAGGCTGCTTTTGATGATTTGTTTGATGCGAAGCATAAATCGACTCAAAGTGCGGAGAAAAGGGGTAAAGGAAACAAGAAGGTTGATAAAAAGCTTAAACGTAAAACTACAACGCCTTCTTTGTCTGTAACTCAAAAAATAGATAGGCTTAAGAAGGGGGATAGTGTACGACTAAGTGGACAGACTTCTATTGGTGAAATAATGGAGATTTCGGGTGAAAGGGCTACGGTTGCTTTTGGTATGATAAAATCTACTGTTGATCTTGTGAAGCTCGAGAAGGTGAGCAGTGGTCGGGTGAAAAAAGATATAAAGACTTCAAATGCTCGTGATATTCTTTATGAAAGACGCCTTAATTTTAAGCAGGATATTGATGTTAGGGGTCTGCGGGGTGATGAGGCTCTGCAGGCGGTTATCTATTTTATTGATGATGCTTTGCAGTTGGGGGTTTCTCGTGTGAGAATTCTTCATGGTACGGGCACAGGTGCTTTGCGTCAGATTATTAGAGAGTATCTTGGAACAGTAAATGGTGTTGCGCAGTTTAAGGATGAACATGTTCAATTTGGTGGTGCAGGTATAACGGTAATCGACCTTGAGTGATTAAATGTGTATCTTTAACAGATTTTTTTTATCTTTGCATACATAATTACAGGCATTAATAAGTTAAGTTTTAATTCCCATTTAATGGCAAAATTTTCTAAGCCTTTTTGGGTAGCTAACTTTGTAGGACTACTGGAGCATCTGACATATTATGCTGTATTTATTGTTATAACACTATATTTTTCAAATTATATTTATGGGAGGACTATAAATAATATCTATAATAAGAAGAGGAGGAATATTGTTTAAATAAGAATATTGTTTAAAATAAAGATATCATTTTAATATCAAAAAGTATTATGAGATTTAATTTAAGTTCACAAATTACTCTTGAACGTATACCCAGAAAGTATTACAGACCGGATAACGATTTCGAAGAGTATAATTTGGCACGCTACGAAAAGTTGCCGGTAGCAATTTATGAAGAGTCTAAGCGAGCCGCTAGAAAGATTGCAAATGAAATTTCTAGAGAAATAATTCTAAAGCAGAAAGAGGGGAAACCGTTTGTCTTGGGTATAACTGGTGGAACATCTACTGCACCGGTGTATGAAGAACTGGTGAAGTTACATAATGAAAAAGGTCTGAGTTTTAAGAATGTTTTAATTTTTAATACATACGAGTTTTATCCTGTGATGGATTTTTCGTATAGTAACTTGCAGATGCTGAAAGATTCTTTCTTGAATAAGGTTGATGTTGATCCAAAGAACATTTTTTCGCCTGATGCCACTGTAGAAAAAGATTTGATAGCTGAAAACTGTGATGAATTTGAGGATAACCTCAAAAAAAGAGGGGGGTTGGATTACCTGTTACTTGGATTGGGAACAAAGGGCAATGTTGGTTTTAATATGCCTGGAAGTAGTTTGCATTCACAAACTAGATTAGTTATGCTCGATGGTGATTCTAGATCTGATATTTCTCGTAATTTTGGATCATTGGATAAGGTTCCTGTTAGCGCAATCACAATGGGGCTATACGATATGTTAGAGGCTAAGAAGATTTCTTTGGTTGCATGGGGAGAGCAAAAATCAGAAAGCATTAGGGATATTGTGGAAGGACCGGTAACTGATTTAATCCCGGGCTCAGTTTTACAGACTCATACCGAAGCTGTTGTGTATGTCGACCTCGCCGCTGCATCTGAACTAACACGTATTAGTCGCCCGTGGCTGGTTACCAATTGTGAGTGGGATAGTCAATTGATTCGAAGAGCGATAGTTTGGCTGTGTCAGGTAGTAGATAAACCAATCCTGAAGCTTACTAACAAAGATTATACCGACAACGGCTTGAGCGAGCTTATAACCTTATATGGTTCTGCATACAACGTAAACATAAAGATATTCAATGATCTACAGCATACAATTACAGGGTGGCCCGGTGGTAAACCCGATGCTGATGATACATATCGTCCTGAAAGAGCAAAACCATTTCCTAAGAAAGTAATTATCTTTAGCCCGCACCCCGATGATGATGTTATATCAATGGGTGGCACATTTCAAAGACTTGTGAATCAGGGTCATGAAGTGCACGTGGCTTATCAAACTTCGGGCAATATTGCTGTTGGTGATGAAGAGGTGATACGATATACATCTGTAATGAGAAATCTGCTAAAGAGATTTGATCCTTCAAACACTCAGCTAATAGAAAAATATAATGAAATTCGTAAATTTCTGCTGAATGATAAGAAGAAAGATGATGTAGATACCGAAGATATTTTGTATATAAAAGGCAGAATACGTAGGGAAGAAGCCAGATCGGCCGACCGATATGTTGGTCTCCCGGAAGAGAATGTTCACTTTTTGGATTTACCATTTTATGAAACAGGAACTGTTAAAAAGAATCCTTTGTCAGAAAATGATGTAAAGATCATTAAAGACTTTATAGAAACTATCAAACCCCATCAGATATATGTTGCAGGCGACCTTGCAGATCCTCACGGAACACATAAGACTTGTCTGGATGGTATTCTTGCAGCTGTGGATGATTTGCAGGATGATGATTGGTTTAAGGATTGCAGGATATGGATGTATCGCGGTGCTTGGATGGAATGGGAGATTGATCATATCGAAATGGCAGTGCCATTATCACCAGAAGAATTGCGTCAAAAAAGGAATGCAATTCTGCAACATCAGTCACAAATGGAAGGAGCTCCGTTTCTTGGAGATGATGAGAGACTGTTTTGGCAGCGTTCAGAAGACCGAAATCGGTCTACAGCTGATCTTTACTGGAAGTTAGGTCTTGCATCATACGAAGCGATAGAAGCATTTGTGGAGTATTTCCCTAATCATGATAACTCTTAAGAGGTAGCTAGTTGAGGTTAAACTTCAAAAATTATTAAAAATAAGGATGGATTAATTTATGATTCATCCTTTTTTTTGAGTTTAATTCATCTTTTTTCGAGTTGGATTCACCTTTTTTTTGAGCTTGAAGATTATAGGGTAATTTAAATTAGTTCATTATTGAGAAAAAATGGAAAATTGTTGTATATTGTGTCTCAATTTTAAATTGATTCATGTTACAAGAAAAATTCCATATCGAGTTTCTCATGGGAAATGCCACTCAGAGTAGCTTATGGCGCATGATTAGCCAAATCGACGGTTTATCGGAATGGTTTGCCGAAGATGTTACAATGGACGAAACCGAATCTATTTACACTTTTTCGTGGGGAAAGAGCCAAAGTCAGGCAGTAATTATTCAGAATAAACCACAAACCTGCATTCGTTACAGATGGATAGATGACGATGAAGACGTCTATTTTGAGTTCAGACTCAGGAAGTTAGAATTGTCAGGTGACTTAACATTGGAGATAACTGACTTTGCGGAATTAGAAGATAAGGGAGATGCCATTACTCTTTGGGAATCACAAATTGAAGAAATGAAGAGAAGGCTTGGTGTATAGAATTCCATCCGTTTTTATTATCTTTGCCAAATAGTTAAACGAGCCTCATTTTTTCTGATCAATGAGAAAAGATTTCCATATAAAAAGGTTGTACAGTTATATTTTAAAGACTTTCATTCCTATATTTCTGATGACATTTGTAATATGCCTGTTTTTGGTATTAATGCAATTTTTATGGAAATATGTTGAAGATATGGTAGGTAAAGGTCTTGGTCTTAATGTGCTTGGTGAGATGTTTTTATACGCCGCACTTAACCTTATTCCGCTTGCTCTACCATTATCAATTCTACTGGCATCGTTGATGGTGTTCGGGAACATGGGTGAAAACCTTGAGCTGCTTGCTATAAAATCGGCAGGAATTCCATTACTTAAAATTATGAAACCTCTCATCATATTGGTGTTTAGCATTAGTGTGGGAGCTTTTTTCTTTCAGAATAATGCAATTCCGATTATTCAAACAAAATTTTATTCGCTTTTAATATCGATCAGACAAGCATCTCCTGAGCTCGATATCCCTGAACAGGTGTTTTACAAAGATATACCCGGTTATAATCTTTATGTTGAGCATAAAGATCAGAAAACGGGAATATTGCACGATGTAATGATTTATGATATTGCAAGCGGCTTTAATAATATGAGAACTATTGTTTGTGATTCGGCAGAAATGAGCAGCACGGAAGACAAAACGATGTTAATTTTTACAATGCACAGCGGTCAGCAATTTCAGAACTCTAATCAGGGGTCAGGGTCAGGTTCAAGATACGATCAGGATTTTGTGCCGTATTCGAGAGAGAGTTTCAATAAAAAAACAATGCTTATCCCTTACGATGCTAATTTTTCACGTATGGGTGAAGATGTTATCGAAGGGAGCTCAACAAGTAACTACGTTTCAAAAAATCTCTCTGAATTGGCATTTTCTATAGATTCAATGGTACTTATTATGGATAGTGTTAATATTGTGGATAGAAATTTGATGAAAAATTACTCTTATCTATCTTTTAGAAATAGCTATCCTAAGGAAAAGAAAGATTCGTTAATTAGTTTGCCAATCAGTGCCGAAATAGTAGTTCCGTCGCCGGATACATTGCTGTTATCAAAAGAGCCTCAGGCACAATCTTCAATATTGCAGAACGCAATTGTGAGAGCTGAAAATAACAGTAACGAGTTTCTTTTTAGATCATTAAATAAAACAACTACTCAAAAAATAATTAACAGACATTGGGTTGAATGGCATAGAAAATTCACTATGCCGTTTACCTGTTTGATTTTCTTTTTTATAGGTGCGCCACTCGGCTCAATTGTAAGAAAAGGTGGATTAGGTACGCCAATTGTAATATCAGTAATATTATTCATTATTTATTATATAATGGATAATGTGGGTTACAAAATGACGCGCGACGGTGTTTGGGTACATTGGTTTGGAATGTGGTTCAGTTCATTTATATTGCTCCCTATTGGTGTTTTTCTTACTTATAAGGCGATGAACGATTCCGTAATATTGAATCTGGATACGTATTCCAATATTATTAAAAGGTTCTTTTTTATAAGAGAAAAAAGGAAATATCATCTTAAAAGTGTTATAATTGAAAGTCCTCGGTATGATGAGATTTCAGTATCTATGAATGAGCTGACGGAGAGTATTGATACATTCTTGGAAAATAGCAGTTCGTTGACATATAAAAAATATTGGACCGATGTGTCTTATGATAAAGAGCTTTTTTCTATCAAAACAGAATTAGATAATATACTTAATAAAGTTTCAAATTCAAGTAGTCCGGATGTGTTGTCAAAAGCTGAAGAGTTTCCTGTTTTGATAAGTAATGTTCGTCTTTTCAAAGCCGGTTCAACACTTTCTAAGATAAGCATGTATTTTTTTCCGATAGGAATTATTTTAAGACTCCTTTCTGTTCCGTTTGAAATAAGGATTAAGAATGATTTACTGACAATTAAACGGTTGAATAGTGAGTTTATTACTTTAGCAACAGCATAAAGATTTTTGATATGCAAGAAGAGATTAAATTAGACTCCATCGAGGATGCCATTGATGAAATTCGTAAAGGTAATTTTATTATTGTGGTTGACGATGAGGATAGAGAAAATGAGGGCGATTTAATTATCGCCGCTGAATGCATTACTCCTGAGAAAGTGAATTTTTTGGAGACTCATGCAAGGGGATTAATCTGTGCTCCTATTACAAAAGAAAGGGCAGAAGAACTGGAACTTCCTATGATGGTTTCACAAAACACATCGGTGCATGAAACTCCATTTACTGTCTCGATAGACTTGTTAACGCATGGTTGTACAACCGGTATTTCTGCTCATGATAGGGCACAAACAATTCTGGCTCTTACACGTGCTGAAACAGCTCCTGAAGATTTTGGACGTCCGGGACACATTTTCCCGCTTAGGGCACAATCAAAAGGTGTATTAAGGCGTGCCGGACATACAGAGGCAACAATCGATTTTGCCCGTTTAGCTGGTTTGTTTCCGGCTGGGGCTCTTGCTGAAATCAAAAATGAGGATGGCTCAATGGCTCGACTTCCGAAACTTCTGGAAATGGCTAAGAAATTTAATTTGAAGATTGTTTCTGTTGCTGATCTGATTAAGTATCGACTAAAAACAGAGTCTCTTATTGAACGTGGTGAGGCCGTTCATCTTCCAACAGTATATGGTGAATTTATGATGATTCCATTTCTTCAAATTGCTACAGGTCAGGAACATGTTGCGCTTATTAAAGGTGAGTGGAATGGCGATGAATCAATTTTAGTGCGTATGCATTCATCATGTGTTACCGGAGATATTTTTGGATCTATGAGATGCGAATGTGGCGAACAGTTACATAAAGCATTAGAACTTATTGAAAAGGAGGGTAAAGGAGTACTAGTTTATCTTAATCAGGAAGGGCGCGGAATTGGTTTGATGGCAAAAGTTGCAGCTTATAAATTGCAAGAGGAGGGCTATGATACTGTTGACGCTAATCTGCACCTTGGATATCAGGCTGATGAAAGAGATTATGGCGTTGGTGCTCAGATTTTGAGAAGTCTCGGTGTGAAGAATATGAGACTGATGACTAATAACCCTAAAAAGAGAATAGGACTTGAATCTTACGGATTGAAAGTAGTTGAAAACGTGCCTCTTGAAATTACTCCAAACAAGTATAATCATTTTTATATGGAGACAAAGAAAAAAAAGATGGGACATGTATTGAAAAATATAAAGTAACGTATTGAGGAATATAAAGTAATAGTATAAGTCTTAGTCTTAGTCTTAGTCTTAGTCTTAGTCTTAGTGTTCACATTCTTTGGCAACAGAACTTATTTTGTCTAGCGAAATTGAACTATATAACATTATTCAGGTGTTGTTTACAGCTGAATATTTATAGGAAGGTTTTGAATAATTGGGACGTATGGATTATTATTATCTTATAGTAGGGTTCGCTTTGGGCGGTGTTTTTGCATGGCTAATTACTTTATTGTTTACAAAGACTAAGACGGTGTCTAAGAAGGATTTTGATTGTTTATCTGAAAATAATATCTCTCTTAGAACAAAATTGCTTATTTCAAATGAACGTTTTTCAGATATTCAACAGGAGGCTGATCGTTGTCGACAGGAACTGAAAACGATGTCAGGTGAGTATAATGAAGTCAACAGAATGCTTGCTTCAACTGTTGCTGATAATAATGCTTTGTTGGAAAAGCTTGATACACAGAAAGAAGAGATATCAAAATTACACAAGCAATTTAATCTTGAATTTGAAAATATAGCTTCTAAAATACTTGAAGAGAAAACAGAAAAATTTACAAATATCAATAGGATAAATCTGGATTCTATTTTGAAACCTTTTGGTGAGAATATTGATTCTTTTCGCAAAAAAGTGGAGGATGTTTATTTAAACGAATCGCGTGAACGTTTTTCTCTTGGTCAGGAACTAAAAAACTTGAGGGAGATGAACGATCGCTTGAGTAATGATGCTAATAACCTTACGATGGCTCTCAAGGGTAACTCAAAAGTGCAAGGCGATTGGGGTGAAATGATACTTGAGAATATTCTTGAAGGTTCGGGGTTGGTGAGAGGTCGTGAGTATTTTATTCAGGAACATCTAAAAGATGAGGATGGTAAAATTATAATTGATGGTAAGGGTACACGGTTGAGACCCGATGTAATTATTGCATATCCCGACAATAGGAAGGTTATTATTGACTCTAAAGTATCGCTGACGTCTTATTCTAACTATGTGAGAAGTAACAATCCGGAAGAACAAAAAATGTATCTGAAAGATCACTTACGCTCTATAAGAAAACATATTGATGAGTTGAGCAGCAAAAATTATCAGGATTACACAACTACACTGGATTTTGTGATGATGTTCATCCCAAATGAACCGGCGTATATGCTGACTTTACAATATGAAGAAAATTTATGGCAGTATGCTTATGATAAGAATATTTTATTGATTAGTCCAACCAATTTGATAGCTGCACTAAAGTTGATTGCTGATTTATGGAAACGGGAGTATCAAAATAGAAACGCATTGGAAATAGCTGACAGGGGAGCGGCTCTTTATGATAAACTGGTTAATTTTGTATCTTCACTCACTGATATTGATGATCATTTATATAAAGCTCAACGGAGCTATGATAAAGCTTATTCACAGTTGAAGTCGGGAAGCGGCAATCTTATCAGTCAAGCTGAAAAGCTTAGAGTGCTGGGAGTAAAAGCAAAGAAGACATTACCCTCATCGTTAATTGAAGAGAGCAAGCAACAGGATTAAATGACTAAATAACCGATGATTAACAAAATAAAATAATAATATGTACGGAAAAATACAAAATCATCTTCAAAACGAATTAAATAGTATTGAAGAGGCAGGGCTTTACAAAAATGAGCGAATTATTGTAACCCCTCAGCGAGCAGAAATTAAAGTTGAATCGGGACAAAAAGTTCTTAACTTTTGTGCTAATAACTACTTGGGATTGTCTAATCATCCGCGACTGATATCAGCTGCTAAAAAAGCTTTAGATGAACGTGGTTACGGAATGTCATCAGTACGTTTTATTTGTGGTACTCAGGATTATCACAAAAAGTTGGAGAATACTATCAGTAAGTTTTTCCATACTGAAGATACGATACTGTATGCATCTTGTTTTGATGCCAATGGTGGACTGTTTGAACCAATTTTCACCGATGAAGATGCAATTATTTCAGATGCTTTAAATCATGCTTCTATAATTGATGGCGTGCGCTTATGCAAAGCAAAAAGGTATCGTTATGCCAATGCAGATATGGCTGATCTTGAAGAGAAGTTGAAAGAAGCTCAGGCGCAGCGCTTTAGAATTATTGCAACGGATGGTGTATTTTCAATGGATGGTAATCAGGCACCATTGGATAAAATACTTGAACTTGCAAAGAAGTATGATTCTTTGGTGATGGTTGACGAGAGTCATTCGGCAGGTGTGGTAGGAAAGACAGGTAAAGGTGTAACTGAATTGTATAATGTTTTGGGAGAGGTTGATATAATCACCGGCACTCTTGGAAAAGCTTTTGGAGGTGCAATTGGTGGGTTCACAACCGGAAGAAAGGAAATCATAGATATTTTAAGACAGCGTTCACGTCCTTATCTGTTTTCGAATTCAATACCTCCTTTGGTAGCTGCTTCAGGAATTGAAGCTTTCAACATGCTTGAAGAGTCAAATCATCTTCAAGATAAACTCCACGAGAACGTAGAATATTTTATAGATAAAATGAGGAAGGCAAAATTTGATATTAAACCAACTCAATCTGCTATTTGCGCCGTAATGCTGTATGATGCAAAATTATCACAGCAATTTGCTGAGGAGTTGCTTGCTGAGGACATTTACGTAACCGGGTTCTATTATCCTGTTGTTCCTAAAGATGAAGCTCGCATACGTGTTCAGCTATCTGCAGGACATGAAAAGGAACATCTTGATAGAGCGATTGCAGCATTTATTAAGGTAGGTAAAAAACTTAAAGTTATTGATTAGTATGAAAGCTTTAGTAAAACTTCGTCCTGAAAAGGGAATCTGGATGGAAGATGTGCCGGTTCCCTCATTTGGAGTAAATGATGTTCTAATCAAAATAAAGAAAACATCTATATGTGGAACCGATCTTCATATATATAAATGGGATGACTGGTCGCAGAAAACAATTAAGACTCCTATGACAATAGGCCACGAATATGTGGGTGAGATTGTTGATATGGGAAGTGGAGTGGAGAATTTGAAGGTTGGCGAAAGGGTAACTGGCGAAGGACATATAGCCTGTGGTCATTGCCGAAACTGCCGACGGGGAAAACTTCATGTGTGTGAAAATTCAATTGGTGTTGGCGTTAATAGAGATGGTGCATTTGCTGAATATCTCTCTTTGCCTGCTGCAAATGTTGTAAAACTCGACGATAGAATTCCTGATGAGATTGCCTCTATTATGGACCCTTTTGGAAATGCAACGCACACAGCTCTCTCTTTTCCATTAATTGCGGAAGACGTTTTGATTACCGGTGTAGGGTTGATTGGGAGCATGGCGACTGCTATTTGTAGATTTGCAGGAGCTCGTTATATTGTTGTTAGCGATCTAAGTGAATACCGACTCAATATTGCTAAGAAAATGGGAGCTACTATTACTGTAAATCTCTCAAAGGGTGAGACAGTGGCGCAGGCGGTAAAACAGCTGGGAATGCGTGGATTTGATGTAGGACTTGAGATGTCGGGTTCTCCTGCCGGTTTTAGGGACATGATTGATAATATGTATAATGGCTCAAAAATATCAATGTTGGGTATTTTGCCTAATTCTACTACAGTAGATTGGAACAAAATAATCTTCAAAGCTCTTACTCTAAAAGGTATATATGGTCGCCAAATGTGGGAAACTTGGTATCAGATGGAGCAAATGCTGATTTCAGGTATTGACCTGACTCCTATTATTACTCATCGTTTTTATATTGATGATTTTATGAAAGGTTTTGAAGTAATGGAATCGGGTCTGTGTGGTAAAGTGATACTTAGCTGGGATTAGTACCTCTTGGTGTTAATTACTATTTATGGGTTTAATCAGTACCTCTTGGCTTTAATTTGAAAAAATCTATTGCCTTGTCAAGTAGATTTACTTTATTCAATATAGAAGGTTCTATCTGCTCATTTTTTTCTAACTTTTCTTCAAGAGGATAAGCATAATCATCGATAAGGTTACTATTTTCGATTTTCCAGTTGTTAATAGTAACCACTTCTGCTATTAATAGCTTCATCTGGTCGGCAGCTATCTTTAGCAGGTCACTTTGCAGTACTGACTTTTTAACCTGATCTTTGGCAAGATGCTGAATCTCCTGTAGGTCGTTTCTTCCTATAAAATTAAAAAGGTCATCTTCAAAATAATAATAATTGAAGTCTGTCTCCAGCGATAATATCTCGGGTTTTGGAAAACTAAGCAATCTTATAACTTTTTTTTCTTCATCAATTTCCCATTTACACATATTAATATCGTAGCCCACAATTGCTTTTGCTCTAACTATGACAAGAGCTTTCTTTGTTGAAGGTATGAATTTGAGAAGTTTTTTTGTGTTCTCATAATTAAAAATCTCATTCATTTGCCCTTCTGCCACTACAATTTTAAAGACTCTTTTAATGCTTTCAACAACAGTGTGTGATGAAGCTATCGTTTTTGAATCAGTTGGTTTTGTTTTTATGATTCTAAAGATAAGTAAAGTGATTATTATACCTATAATCAATCCGAATAACGCCATCTTTATACTTACATCGCCAGTATAATTTGGCCTTAAGAATATTTTAAGAACAAATCCTGTAACCAGCAATAGAAATACAACAAATACTATAATGACTATCGTTCGAGTGATATTTCTTTTCATAAATACTTAATGTTATTAAAAACAAAAATAGTAATAAAGGTTCGAACAAAACTAGAGTAGGACAATAAAATACACACTATTTAAGAAATTATACTTAGATTTGTAGTCCGTTTTTAACAAACAACGGTAAATATAAACAAAAGATTTATGAAACAACTAATTATCTTCCGTCACGGTAAGACCGAACAAAATATGATGGTAAAGGATGATTATGATAGAGTGCTCACACAACGCGGTAGGAGTGATGCGAGCTGTATGGGAGCATTTATTCTAAAGAAGACAGGAGTACCTGATTTGATACTTACTTCCTCTGCAAAAAGAGCATATGAAACAGCTATATTGGCGGCAAAAAGTACTGGCTATCCTGAATCTGAAATACAATCTGATCAAAATCTTTATTTTGCATCTGAACTCTGTATAATGAATGTACTTTCAAAACTGTCTGACAATATAAGTAGCTGTATTTTTGTGGGTCATAACCCAGGGGTAACTGATTTAATTAACTCTTTGGGAGTTAAGTTAGACAATCTTCCCACATCAGCAGCAGCTTGCTTTGAATTTAATGTTGAATCGTGGTGCAAAATTTCCACAGATCAGGCCAATTTTAAATGGCTGAAAACTGCAAAAGAGCTGTAAATTATATTAATCATACTGCGAGAAAAGTATCCATGCTACTATCAAAGTAATAATAACGTTGAAAGTTTGTACAATAAGAAAAGACCAAATATATTTTGAATTCTCCTTCTTAAATATATAACGGAAATCGGTTTTAAGTCCGATACTAATTGCGGGTTAATCACATAAATGCTTCTATTGGTCGATAAAATATCACAGTTGGTCTATTTAATTTGTTAAAAAATGATGCTTGTGTTATTTTTGTGAGCAGTAAATTTTTATGATTCCTATAATCACTGACAACATCCAATTATAATGAAGAAAAAATATTATTTGGCGGCAACTTTACTATTGTTTTCATTTGCTCTTTCAGCACAGTCGCAAATTAACCGCAGGATAACTGGAAAATTAATCACTGAGGATACTCGCGAACCTATACCACAAGCCAATATTAGAATATTACAACAATCGGATAGTACGTTTGTGACAGGCAAAGCATCAGATAATGAAGGGAATTTTTCTATTTCTATAAATAATAATGGTACTTATATAGTGCAAATATCTTTTATAGGTTATAATGATTTATTCAATAATGTAACCATTTCATCTTCTAAACCATTAGCTCGATTAGGTACTTTAGAAATGACTACTGATAATATTCTATTGTCTGAAACAGTTGTAACTGCAAAGGCACCGGAAATAGTTGTTAAAGGTGACACGTTGGAATTTAATGCAGATTCGTATAAATTAACCGAAAGTGCTGTAGTGGAAGATCTACTAAAGAAAATGCCCGGAGTTGAAGTCGATAGTGAAGGAAAAATTACCGTAAATGGCAAAGAAATTTCGAAAATATTAGTAGATGGTGAAGAGTTTTTTAGCAATGATCCTAAAGTAGCTTCAAAAAATCTACCAGCTAAGATGGTTGATAAGCTACAGGTTTTAGAGAGGAAAACAGAAATGGCTCAAATGACCGGCTTTGATGATGGAGAGGAAGAAAACGTGATTAATCTCACTGTTCGTCCCGGAATGAAAGAGGGTTTGTTTGGAAATGGATTTGCAGGCTATGGAAGCAAAGATCGTTATGAAGCAAACGGAATGGTAAACTATATGAAAAATAACGATCAATATACTTTAATTGGTGGAATAAACAATACAAATAATGCAGGGTTTTCTGACCTAGGATCAGCAATGTTTGGTAGTATGGGCGGCCGCGGAGGTCGTGGTGGAGCTTTTGGTAGCAGAGATGGAATTACAACTTCAGCTAACTTTGGTGGAAATTTTAGTAAGGAATTTACAAAGAAGTTTAAGTTAGGAGGTAATGTAAGATATGGATACACTGACACAGATGTACTTTCAGATGTATTTACACAGAATATTTTGAGTGCCGGTAATACTTTAGAGAGTGAAAACAATCGAACGAATAATAGAAGTAATAACTTCCACATGGACCTAAGAATGGAATGGAAACCTGACACTTTAACCACTTTAATTTTCAGACCTAATTTATCTGTTTACGATAACTCACGTAACGAAACCGGCTATTACAATACTATACGCGAATTGTCGGGAGACACAATAAACTTGGGTGAGTCAAATTATATGTCAGAGGGTGATGGTAATAGTGTAGGCGCTACACTTGATGTTAGTCGTAAGCTTGGAAAGAAGGGCAGAGTACTAAGTGCTCAATTGAGTGGGAATATAGGAAAATCAAAAAACATTGGTACAAGTGAGTCCTCTACAAAGTTTTTTAAAGACGAACATTCTTCCGATATAATTGATCAGCGTTTTACCAATACCAGCGACAACAGCTCGTGGAGAGGCTATTTATCCTATGTGGAACCAATTGGAAATAATAATTTTATTCAGCTGGCCTATCAGTATAGACAAAACTATTCAGAATCAGACAAAGATACGCGAACAGTTGATTCTTTAACCGGTGACTATACAGTACTGGATACGGATTATAGTAAGCGACTGGAGAATAATTTTCTTAGGCAGGAACTGGAGCTTAATTTTAAATCTGTAAGAGAAAAGTTTGATTATATGGTTGGATTTTCAGTACAGCCTTCCAGCTCGCGAAGCAAAACATTTGTTGGAACCGAATTGAAAGGTGAAACCGTACAGGATGTTGTTAACTATGCACCAATGGCACAGTTCAATTATCGCTGGAGTCGTAATCATAATCTTAGAATTCGTTATTATGGCAATACTGATCAACCATCCGTTACACAGCTTTCGCCGGTAGTTGATATATCAGACCCATTGAATGTGAGTTTTGGTAACCCGGATTTGAAACCTTCATTTGAACATAGAGTTAATGTGAGATATAGGTTTTCTAATCCTGAAAAAGCGAGTTCGTTTAATGCTTTTGCTAATGCAGGGTATATGACAAATGATGTTGTTTCGTTAACTGCAACAAATATTGAAACAGGACGAAAAGTGAGAACTTATGAGAACATTACAGGAAATTGGAATGCAAATGGACGTTTTATGTTTAATGTTCCTTTAAAAAATGTTAAGTTCTCAGTGTTTTCTATGTCATTCCTTGGTTATAACAATACTAACGGATTCACCGGTACTTTTGAACAAACAAATGATGATGTTATCACACGAGATAATATAAATATTATTCCGGAAAAAAATCTGAGCCAAAGAATGAATTTAGGTGAGACCCTTGGACTAAATTATAGATCAGATCCGTTTGATTTAAGCATAAGAGGTAATTTAAGTTATAATAAAGTACGGAACAGTCTTGAAGGTCAACAAGACCAAGAGTATCTTAACTACGGTGGAAATGCAAGTACAGCTATCTACTTGCCATGGGACTTTACCGTAGAGAGTGATATCAACTATTCTACTAATTCAGGTTACGCTGATGGTTTTCAGCAAAAAGAATGGTTATGGAATGCTTCAATTCAGAAGACTCTATTTAAACAAAAAAATGGTACATTGCGCTTTAAAGTATATGATATTCTTCAACAAAGGAGTAATATAAATCGTAGTGTTACATCAAATTATATAAGAGATACCACAACCAATACCCTTACAAGTTATTTTATGGTGCACTTTGTATATAGGTTTAATATTTTTAAGGGAGGAGCTTCAAGAAATGATATGTTCCAACAAAGAGGTCCCGGATCTGGTCCTGGTCCTGGACCTAGACCCGGGTCTGGCCCCGGTCCCGGTCCCGGCCCCGGCCCTAGGAATTAATAATACAACATGCATATAATTTAAATAAGATGGATCAAAAACTAAAACAAAAATATCAGATTACTTGGAATAATGCTTTTGTTCATCTTTTGTTATGGGGAGTAATTTTCATACTGCCATATTTTTTTACAAATGAAGAGCAAGTTTTTAACTGGCGACCTTTTTTACAATCACTTCCATATATGCTTGGGGTCTTGCTGGTTTTCTATTTAAATTATTTAGTGCTCATAGAAAAACTGCTTTTTAAAGGAAGAACAAAAGAGTTTATTATTTACAATATTCTGCTAATTATATGTGTATCGTTAATTATATACTACATACCCATTTGGATAAATACGCTATTTCCCGAACTAAGATTATTCCGACGCAGACGACATAGGGGAGGAATACCAAGTATGCACGTTATCAGAAATTCTACAACACTCTTTTTAATAATCGGACTTAGTGTAGCTTTCAAAATGACGGTTCGCTGGTTTGAAGTAGATAATGAGCGCAAAGAGCTTGCTAAGGCCAAGTCGGAAGCTGAATTGCAGAACATTAAAAATCAAATTAATCCTCATTTTCTTCTGAATACATTAAATAATATTTATGCTTTAATAGAGTTTGACCCTCCAAAAGCCAGACAGGCTGTAATGGATTTAAGTAAGTTGCTCCGCCATTTACTTTATGACAATAATCAAACATATGTTCCACTAAAGCAGGAAGCTGATTTTATGTCTAACTATATAGAGTTGATGCGTATCAGATTGTCTGACAATGTTAAGCTTAGCAGCGATTTTTCATATTCAGAGACTACAAATACACAAATACCACCGTTAATTTTTATATCTTTACTCGAGAATTCATTTAAACATGGCATAAGTGGAGACAAACCATCATTTATAGATGTTAAGATGAAAGAACATCCCGATGGAAAAGTAGAGTTTGTATGCAGGAACAGTTATTTTCCTAAAAACGAACAAGATAAAAGTGGAAGTGGCATTGGTCTTGATTTAGTAAAAAGACGTCTTGAACTACTCTTTCCCGAAAGTTATTCGTGGAAAACAACAATTGAAAATGATGTGTACTCTACTATGTTAATAATTGACTCAAAAAAACTGGTAGATGATACTAAACTGTTGGATAGTTGATGATGAGCCTTTAGCGCTTTCGTTACTGGAATCATATGTAAACAAAATTCCATTTCTGAAACTCACCGGCAAGTATAGCAGTGCTGTTTCGGCAATGCAGAATATTGCAACTGAAAAAGTAGATGTTCTTTTTCTGGATATTCAAATGCCTGGAGTTAACGGAATGGATTTTGCCTATACTATTAGTGATAATACCCGAGTTATATTTACTACAGCATTTAGTGAATATGCAGTAGAAGGATATAGAGTAAATGCACTTGACTATCTCTTGAAACCATTTTCGTTTGAGGAGTTTATTGTTGCAGCAAAAAAAGCTCTTAATTGGTTTGAAATTAAAACTAAATCGGACTATGATTCAGAAAAAGAGAGATCTAATATAGGTATTTTTGTTAAGTCGGAATACAAATATCTTCATATTTTATACAAAGATATAGATTATATAGAGGGACTTAAAGATTACGTTAAAATATATACCGAATCAGATAATAAGCCCATTTTATCATTGATGAGTCTTAAGCAATTGGAGGAAGGACTTCCTTTTGAAAATTTCATACGTGTACACCGATCCTATATCATTAATATGGATAAAATAGACAGCGTTAATAAAAAGAGAATAGTTATTGGTGATAAGCAAATTCCAATAGGGGATACATATCGCAAACAATTTATGTCGATAATTGATAAAAGACAAGTCTAAACAAAAATGCCGCTTCGCTAACAAACGACACGTTTGTTGGTAAACAGCACGCTATAGATGTGATAAGTAGCATAAAAAAGTAGGAGGAAAATTTATTTTATTTTCCTCCTACTTGATTAAAATATGCAATAATTTAAAATATGCATTAATTTAGATAATGATTAAGAAAGTTTAGCTGCAATCA
>CAZAFR010000037.1:0-18678 GCA_964484665.1 uncultured Proteiniphilum sp.
CTCATGGCATTTGTGCCACTATCTGTGAGCATATCCAGAAAAACATCGTTGGTAGTTAATCTGAAAGTATTGTATCCTCCTTCTTCGAGTGCTTTAAGCCTTCTCTCGATAGGCACTAAGTGCAACTTTTGAACAATCCTTACTTTATGGAGTTCTAGTGGGATGTTCTCACCATAATAAAATTTAATTTCTTCCATGTTTAATAGTCTATCTGTTTCTTACTGAGTTATTGTATAGTTGTAAATGAGCATGTTTTCTGTAATCAAAATCGGGTTAGATATCTTAAGTTATCTTATTGAAAAAATATTATATCAATTTGACTCCATATACTTAAATTAAATTGAAAAGTGTTCCTAATTTGGCCCAATAAGCAATAAATGTGAATATAAAGTTGCAAATATAAAACATTTATTTCATTATCTAAACAATATTCAAACTATATATTGTGATATATATATGATATGAAAAATTGTTTTAAACTAATTTATTATGCTGTCAGAAAAGTAAATTAACAGAAAATACTTATATTTGTGCAGATATAATAAAACAATCGTCATTAAATAACTTTTTAAAAAATAAATCATGGATAAACCTTATGCAATAGGAGTAGATGTTGGTGGTACAAACACAGTTGTTGGAATAGTTGACAAAAGGGGTCAGATTTTAATAAGTGGTAGTATTAAAACAGGTAAACATTCAGAAGTTGAAGACTATCTTGATGAATTAACAAATCTTATTAATGATTTAATTGGTAAGATTACAGTAAAAGATCAGATTAAGGGTATAGGTGCTGGTACTCCAAACGGTAATTATTTTACCGGTAGCATCGAATTTGCTCCTAACCTACCATGGAAAGGTGTAATTCCATTCGCTCAAATGCTTGAAGATCGTGCAGGTATACCTGTAGCTATTACAAATGACGCAAATGCAGCTGCCATTGGTGAAATGACTTATGGTGCGGCTCGTGGTATGAAAGATTTCATTGTTATAACACTAGGTACAGGCGTTGGTAGTGGTATAGTTGTAAACGGTCAGATGGTTTACGGTAACGATGGTTTTGCAGGTGAACTGGGACACACTATTGTTCGTCGAGAGAACGGACGTGTTTGTGGCTGTGGTAGACACGGGTGTCTTGAAGCATATGCCTCTGCAACAGGTATGGCACGTTCAGCACGCGAAGTTCTTGAAAGTCGACCATATGCTAAAACTGCTTTAAGGAATATTCCTGCAGAAGATATTACCTCTAAAGATGTATTTGATGCAGCAATGGAAGGTGATGAAATTGCAAAAGAGATTTTTGAGTATACAGGTAAAATTTTAGGTGAATCATTTGCTGATTTCGTTGCTTTCTCAAGCCCGGAAGCAATAATTCTTTTTGGAGGATTATCAAAAGCCGGAAATCTAATTATGGATCCTATCCGTAAGAGTATGGAAGAGAATTTATTACCAATTTACCGGAATAAAGTAAAACTGATGTTTTCAGAGCTCAAAGAGAGTGATGCGGCTGTTTTAGGTGCAAGTGCTTTAGGCTGGGAAGTGAGGTAGAAAAAATATTTTTACAAAACTATAATAGAAGGGTGTTGTTTTACGACTACACCCTTCTATTTTTTCTCATAATTTCACAAATCTATTGTTTCATTTCAGGAAAATGACCGATAGATTTCATATCTTTGTACACTTTTAAAATAATGATATCTAAAAGTAGCAAAATGTCACGTAAGATTCAAACAGCACTTATTTCGGTTTATCACAAAGATGGTTTAGAAGAAATACTCCATGAACTAAACCGATTACAAATTAAGCTTATTTCAACAGGAGGAACTAAAGATTTTATAACTTCTTTGGGATATGAGTGTGAAACGGTAGAAGATATAAGTGGTTATCCTTCAATTTTGGGAGGTAGGGTAAAAACGCTTCATCCAAAAATTTTTGGAGGCATTTTATACAGACGTGAAATTGAAGCTGATAGAAAACAGGTTAAGTCATACGATATACCATCAATTGACCTTGTTATAGTAGATCTATATCCTTTTGAGGAAACGGTTGCAAGTAGTGTTGTTGAGGAAGAGATTATAGAAAAAATAGATATTGGTGGAATATCTCTTATCCGTGGTGCAGCAAAGAATTATAAAGATGTTCTTGTTGTGGCTTCAAAGGAGCAGTACAATCCTTTATTGAAGCTGTTAAAGGAAAGTCAGGGTTTGTCAACTTTAGAAGATCGTCGCTTGTTTGCGACTGAGGCTTTTAAAGTTTCTTCCGGTTACGACGCAGCAATATTCAATTATTTCGATAATGAGAATCATTCCGCTTTACGGGTGTCTTTAAATGAGTCTAAACAATTGAGATATGGCGAAAACCCACATCAGAAAGGAATTTTTTATGGCAATTTTAATGAGATATTCGAACAATTGCACGGAAAAGAAATTTCTTACAATAATCTTCTAGATATTGATGCTGCAGTCTCTTTAATTTCGGATTTTAATGAAACAGCACTCGCTATACTTAAACACAATAATGCCTGTGGTATGGCTTGTCGACCTACCGTAAAAGAAGCATGGGAGGCTGCTCTATCTGCTGATCCGGTTTCAGCATTCGGTGGAGTTATAGTTACTAACAGAATGGTTGACAAGGCTGCAGCAGAAGCTATTAACTCTATATTCTTTGAAGTAATAATTGCACCAAGCTATGACAATGATGCTCTTAAAATTTTGTTTCAAAAGAAAAATCGTATAATTTTGATACTCAAATCGACAGAGAAGGCTTCACAGAAACGGCAATACAGAACTGTTTTAAACGGAGCTCTTGTCCAGGATAGAAATGATAGCGTTCAGACAGTCGCTGATACTAAGGTGGTTACTGAAAAAGTGCCTACCGAAGATGAGATGAAAGACTTGCTATTTTCCAATATATTGGTTAAACATACAAAATCAAACGCTATCGTTTTAGCGAAAAACAAGCAATTAATTGCAAGTGGAACGGGACAGACTTCAAGAGTTGATGCATTGAAACAGGCTATTGAAAAAGCGGAAACTTTTAAATTCGATCTTCATGGTGCAGTAATGGCAAGTGACGCATTTTTTCCTTTTCCCGACTGTGTAGAAATTGCACATAACGTTGGTATAACTTCAGTAATCCAACCGGGAGGGTCTATCCGTGACTCTGAATCTGTTGATTATTGTAATAAAAATGGTCTTTCGATGGTAACGACAGGCACAAGGCATTTTAAACATTAAATTTCGAAATGCCGTTAGAAAAATATTTAAAAATGTTTTAAATTCAAGCGGTAGCTGATCTCTAAGGATTAGTTTAGGACGCTTAAAAACTTATAATTATGGGCTTATTCTCATTTACACAGGAGCTGGCAATGGACCTCGGAACGGCCAATTCCATAATAGTGAACAGTGCCGGCAAAATATTGCTTGACGAACCCTCTATAGTGGCTTTAGATAGAAAGACCGAGAAGATGATAGCTTTGGGTGAAAAGGCCATGCAGATGCATGGGAAGACTCATGAAAATATTCGGACAGTACGACCATTAAGAGATGGTGTAATTGCTGATTTTAATGCTGCGGAGCAGATGATTCGCGAAATGATTAAAATGGCAAATAAAAATAAGAGAAGTTTGTTTTCGCCCTCACTACGTGTAGTTATTTGTATTCCGTCAGGAAGTACAGAAGTAGAAATTCGTGCAGTTAGAGACTCTGCGGAACATGCAGGAGGAAGAGATGTATTTATGATATTTGAACCAATGGCTGCAGCACTTGGAATTGGTATTGATGTTGAAGCACCTGAAGGAAACATGATTGTTGACATAGGTGGTGGAACGACTGAAATTGCTGTAATTTCTCTTGGAGGCATTGTTTCTAACAAATCAATTAAGATAGCCGGTGATGATTTCACAGAAGATATTCAAGATTACATGGGACGTCAGCATAATATCAAAATAGGAGATCGTACAGCCGAACAAGTTAAAATAAATGTTGGTTCTGTATTAACTGAACTTGATGATCCACCAGAAGATTATGTGGTACATGGTCCTAATCGGATGACATCATTACCAATGGATGTACCTGTGTCATATCAGGAAGTTGCTCATTGTATTGAGAAGTCTGTTACAAAGGTTGACTCTGCAATACTTAGCGCACTTGAGCAGACACCACCTGAACTATATGCCGATATCGTAAGAAATGGCATCTATCTAACGGGTGGGGGAGCTTTACTCAGAGGGTTAGATAAACGTTTAACAGAGAAGATTGGTATTCCATTTCATGTGGTTGACGATCCACTGCATATAGTTGCCAAAGGAACAGGAATTGGATTGAGAAATATAACTAAATTCAACTTTTTAATGCGCTAATATTAACTTTTTGAAATAAAGAGACAGGGCTTGAATGCGTAATTTGCTCAACTTCATCATTAGAAATAGTCACTGGTTGCTTGCTATTTTGCTTATAGCATTCAGTTTCTACCTTGTTTTTACGCATAATCCGTATCAGAGAAGTGTTTATCTTACTTCAGCAAATAATGTGACCGGCTGGTTTTATACTTTATCTAACAAGGCGACATCATTTATTCATTTAAAAAAGAATAATCAAATGTTGCTTGAGCAAAATGCTTTACTGGAAAGTGAAATGCTTTCTTTGGAGTCATATATTAATGATTTTGTGGTAGCAGATACATTTGAAGTAGATGCATTTGTACGTGATTCAGCTGAGCAGATGCAATTTGCTTTTATTCCTGCAGAAGTTGTAAACCTAAGTTTTTTAGGAGTTAATAATTTTATTACAATAAATAAAGGATCAAAAGATGGTCTTAAGCCTGATATGGGTGTAATATCACAGCGTGGTGTTGTTGGTGTTGTGGCAAATGTTTCTAAAAACTTTTCAGTTATTATTCCCATTATAAATCCTAAGTTTCGTTTGAGTGCAAAGTTAAAGAACTCAGATAATTACGGTTCAATTTCTTGGAATGGTGAAAGTGTGAATACTGCGCAACTGGGAGAGTTGCCTAAGCATGAAATATATCAGGAAGGTGATACAGTGATGACAAGCTTCTCTCGTATTTTTCCTAAACAGACGATAATTGGCTTTGTTAATGGTATAGGTAAAGCAAGAGATGATAATTTCAACACTTTTAATGTGCAGTTAGCAACTGATTTTTACACCTTGCAGGATGTATTAGTTATCAATGATCAGTTCTACGAAGAACAGAAGTTACTTGAAAATACATTGGATGAATGAAAACAGCATATTTAAAAGAAATAATTGTTTTTATCCTGCTTATTCTTGTTCAGGTGTTGTTTTTGAATAGGATTAATGTATTTGGCGTTGCTACTCCTGTTTTGTATTTGTATTTTTTACTGAAATTACCGGTAGGTAGAAATCAGTTTTATGTTATCATTTCAGGCTTCCTGTTGGGATTAATTATTGATATATTTCTGAATACACCCGGTATAAATGCAGCTGCTACAACCATAATTGCAACTTTTAGGAGGCATTTTATCAATCTGTTTTATGACAGGGATATATTTGACGAATTTGTACCAGGTATAAATACTGCTGCAGGTACATTTGTTCGATTTACCATATTTATGGTCTTAACGCATCTGACATTACTGTTCTTTATAGAGTCATTTACCCTGTTTAATTTGTTGAACACAGTAGTCAGAATAGTTAGCTCTTCTGTAATTTCAATAATTTTGATACTTGCATTGGATAGTTTAATATATAGTAAAAAATTCGGTGAACAATAAGACTAATCCTAAAAATTTTGCAAACAGACGATATATTATTGCTACAATAATTGTGGTGATAGGTGTTATATATACTGTTCAATTGTTCAACCTGCAGATTCTTAGCCCTCAGTATCGTGATTATGCCGAAAGCAATGCACTTCTCAGAAAAACGTTATACCCGGCCAGAGGAGCTATTTATGACAGAAAAGGAGAATTGATTGTCTATAATAGGCCAACTTACGATGTTATGATGGTTGTAAGGGAGATGTCTCGTTTTGATACTCTTGATTTTTGTAACACACTCAATATCGATATCGACAGATTTCTACTTCTTGATGCTGAAATGAGAGATACCAGAAAAAATCCGGGTTACTCTTCATATACTCCGCAACTTTTTATTTCACAGTTGGATGTGAAGGAATATGGACTGCTACAGGAAAAATTGTATAAGTTCCCCGGTATTTACATTCAGAGCAGAACAGAAAGGCAGTATAATTATCCTAATATGGGACTTATTCTCGGATATGTAGCTGAGGTTGACCAAAATAAAATTGCATCAGACCCTTACTATGTACGCAAAGATTATGTTGGAAAGTCGGGTATAGAATTGTCTCATGAGATAGATCTTCGTGGTGAAAAAGGAGTAGAGATATTGCTTCGCGATGCTCACGGTAAAGTTCAAGGCAGTTATGATGAAGGTCATCAGGATAAAGCGCCGGTCTCAGGTAAGGATTTAACTCTTGGTATAGATATTGATTTACAAGCATATGGAGAATTGTTAATGCAAAATAAAGTAGGTAGCATTGTGATGATCGAACCCCAGACAGGAGAAATTTTGGCAATGATTTCAGCACCTACTTACGACCCGGCACTACTAACCGGTAAAGAATTTGGTTCTAATTATCTTTCTCTTGAGAATAATCCATATAAACCATTGATAAACAGATCAATCGCTGGTACCTATCCGCCCGGCTCGACATTCAAAACTGCAAACGGACTTGTTTTTTTGGAGGAGGGAATAATTACCTCGGAAACAATGTATTCATGTTATGGAGGTTATCCTCCATTAGGAGGTAGGCCAAGGTGTCACAGTCATGCATCACCTTTAGCAATACAATATGCACTTTCAACTTCATGTAATTCGTTCTTTAGCTATGGACTTAATTATATGTTAAGCAACAGAACAAAATACTCAAATACAAGAGAAGCGTTTGATGTATGGAAAGATCACATGGTAAACATGGGCTTTGGTTATCGTTTAGGGGTTGATCTCCCTTCAGAAAAAAGAGGATTCATTCCAAACAGTAAGTTTTATACAAATATCTTTAAAACCGAAAGATGGAATGCTCATTATATCATATCAATTGCAATAGGTCAGGGTGAAGTATTAGCAACTCCTTTGCAAATTGCAAATCTGGGAGCAACCATAGCAAACAGAGGATATTATTATACTCCTCATGTGGTTAGAGAAATTAAAGGCTCTAACTTAGACGCCTCATATACTACTAGGAAATATACAGGCATTAAACGTGAACATTATGAGCTTACAGTTGCAGGAATGGCGGACGCTGTAACAATGGGTACATGTAGAGGAGTAAATCTGTCACCTCTTGTTGAAGTATGTGGTAAAACAGGAACATCTCAAAACCCACATGGCGACGACCATTCACTTTTCATGGGATTTGCTCCAAAAGATAATCCACAGGTTGCCATTGCTGTGGTTGTTGAGACCGGTCGATTTGGTGCCACAAATGCTGTGCCGATTGCCCGCTTAATGCTGCAAAAGTTTTTCAATGGTGAGGTTCCTGAAACTGATAAGTGGCTTGAACAAACAATTATACAGCGTGAGATTCTACCATACTTTTATACAAGAAATCTTCCATCCAAGTAGAAAGCAGTCTAATGTTGAAACAAAATAACATAGAAATTGAAGATAAAGGGAAAGTGGATAAAATAACACTTATTCTTTACCTTGTCTTTGTTATTTTAGGTTGGCTTAATATTTATGCTGCCAGTTACGATTTAGAGAATGCTACAGGTATGTTCGATTTGTCAACCAGAGCCGGATTACAACTTATATGGATTGGGACGTCACTGTTGATTGCTTTTGCTTTAGTAAAAATTGATGTAGGTTTTTATGAAACATATGCTTTCCTATTTTATTTTGCCGGTATATTACTTTTAATCGTGACCCTGATAGTTGCAAAAGAAATTAACGGCTCTCGATCATGGCTGGTAATAGGACCGGTCAGACTTCAGCCGGCTGAATTCATGAAGTTTATTATAGCACTTACTTTGGCGAAAGTTTTCAATTCTTATGACTTTAAATTGATGGACAGAAAGGACCTATTGCTTGTAAGTGGAATAATTCTTTTGCCTACAATTTTGGTAATTCTGCAAAGTGAGACAGGTACAGCTCTTGTTTATTTGAGTTTTATACTTGTACTCTATCGAGAAGGTCTGCCCGGAGGTGTTCTTTTTATGGGGTTAGCTGCAATTATATATTTCATTCTCGGGATAAAGTTCTCCGATGTACAAGTCGGTATGCTTTCAGAAGGTGAAATACTAACAATTATACTAATTATAATATTCTCAGCATCAATGGTATGGAGTTATCGCAAACGAAGAAAAACATTCTACTCTATTCTTCTAATTTCCTTTATACCTTTTGTTGTAGCATATTTATTAACCTTTTTTTCTGTATCAGTAGACTGGGGATTATTTGCACTTATAGCCTTGTCACTCACTGCTATACATCTATTATACCTATTTGTTAGATATCGAATAAAAACATACTTCTATATTTTCATGTTTTTAATTGTTTCGTTTGGCTTCCTCGAATCAACAGAATATGTTTTCAACGATATACTCCAACCTCATCAGCAAATGCGTATTAAAGTAGCTTTAGGAATGGAACAAGATCTCAGTGGTGCCGGGTATCACGTTGGTCAGTCTAAAATTGCAATCGGCTCAGGTGGTCTGACAGGTAAAGGTTATCTTAATGGTACGCAAACAAAGCTGAAATATGTGCCTGAGCAAGATACCGATTTTATTTTCTGCACAATTGGCGAAGAGCATGGCTTTATAGGATCAACCATTATTCTGATACTGTTCACTATTTTTGTACTCAGATTACTCAAACTTGCTGAAAGGCAAACAACAACATTTGGCAGAGTCTATGGTTATAGCGTTGTAAGTGTTTTCTTTTTCCACCTTATGGTGAATATTGGTATGGTTATTGGTATTGTGCCTGTTATAGGCATTCCTTTGCCGTTTTTTAGTTATGGAGGATCATCTTTATGGGGATTCACCATTCTGCTTTTCATTTTTTTAAGAATAGACAAATCCAGACGAAGAGGTTGATAACATTATAGTGATAATTTATTATTCTATATACAAAGAGAGAAAAATACAAGTCTAAATTATAAATCGCCCAAGTTGTAGAAATTAACACTCTTAACAGATAAGAGATGCACTCTAATTTCACAATTTGAATGCATCTAATCAATTAGAACCCAGCTTAATAAGCATTGCAGTGGATTAAGTCTGCAATTCTTTAATATTTTTGTGCGTGTATTTATTAATCAGACACTATCTAAGATTCCACATTTATATGACTTGACATAGAAAAAATAGTTTAATTTTGTTCTAAATAGCGATTGAAACTTAATCTATAACTTTGTTAAGAAACTAAAGAGAAGCATAGATTGATATTAATATGGAAAAATGGAGATAATATAATCAATACAAAACACCTTTTAGATTGGATATAAAAGTAATTGTAACTGATTACTGCTCAATATTTGTTGAATAAATAGGATATAATGAAAAAAACAGCCTTAATTACCGGAGCTTCCAAAGGAATTGGAAGAGAGTTGGCTCATCTTTTTGCAAAAGACGGGTGCGATCTTGTATTAGTTGCAAGAAGCGAAAAAGAGTTGGATAGTCTAAAAGTAGAACTCGAAGAAAAACAGGGTATTACTGTTCATACTTTCATAAAAGATTTGTGTCAACCTGATGCAGCCCAAACAATCTTTGATGAATTAAAAGCAATAGATATTGATGTTGATTATTTAGTAAATAATGCAGGTTTTGGTGATTACGGCACTTTTGTCGATGGGGAATGGGATACATATGAAAAAATGATTTCACTGAATGTAATTACCCTCACTCATTTTTGCCATCTTTTCATTAATGACTGGAAAGGCAGAAAACCCGGAAAGATATTAAATATTTCCTCAACTGCTGCATTCCAACCCGGACCAATGATGGCTGTTTATTTTGCATCTAAAGCGTTTGTACTTAATTTTTCAGAAGCAATAGGGTACGAATTGAAAAATGATAATATAACGATTACAACTCTTTGTCCCGGTCCCACAAGCACCAATTTTGGTGAAGTCTCGGGTATGAATGCCTCGCAACTTGTGAAGAAAGTAAGGATAGCAAGTTCTACGGAAGTTGCCAAACTAGGTTATAGAGCCATGATGAAAGGTAAATCAACGGTTATCCATGGAACTCAAAATAAGCTTGCTCCCTTCGGAATACGATTTATACCCAGAAAATGTGTTACCCGTATATCTGCAAAAATAATGGATAATAGTGTGTAGTTTTAATAGGAACTACTTAATTATGTAATATTTGTGAGTATATTATCTCGTAATTTACTAATCTCAAACATTGATATAATTTGAACTGGCGCCAGGTGGGTGATGTTATAACTGCCTTACTTTAAAAGAGGTACGATCGATCGTATTGATTTAGTGCCATACGAGCTATTTTTCAGTGCTCAACCATCACTTGGTTTTAAGCCCTGGAGAGAGAGTAATAGTCATCTCGATCAGAGGGTAATTATTTACTAATGGAAAGTGAATGATTATGTTACAAAAAATTATAGAATGATCTTATTTGGCTAAAAAAAAGAATTTAGCTAAATTTGGGCTTAATTCGAGGATACAAATGAATGAAAGTGAAAAAAAGGTTGTCAATAAGATGATTTATATATATTGTCGTTCTAAGCACCAATCAGTTAATGGATTGTGTAACGACTGTGAATCACTAAATAATTATGCCTCAGAGCGTCTTGAGCGTTGTCCTTTTGGGGAAGACAAGCCCACATGTGACACATGTACAGTGCATTGCTATAAAAAAGATATGCGTGATAGAATAAAAGAGGTTATGCGTTTCTCCGGACCGCGCATGGTGTTTATTCACCCGATTGATGCTATTCGACATTTGCTAAGTCAACGTAAGAAGAAAAGATATTAAAACTTAGCAGGATAAAATAAAATCAGAGATAGTTGAGTGAAATTGTTGAACTTACATACTGTAATAGCTGATGTGTTAAGTGAACACAATGAGTTGATACCTGTACTAAATCGTTTTGGAATCAAACTTGGTGTAGGCGATAAAACTTTGGAGGAGTTGTGTAATGAAAATAATCTTGACTCTGAACTAATAATAACTGTTCTTAATGTTTACCTGAATAAAGATTATGTGCCCGATCTACTTGAATCTATTGAAACAGAGTCAATTGTTGAATACTTTCAGCATACTGTAGAGAATTATATACATGAACTGATACCAAACATCGAGAAGCACCTTAATGCTTTTATTGTTTTAAGTAGTTCAGTGATGAATGTAGATAATAATCATTCTTTAAATAACAATGAAACGGATAATGAGGAACTGGGAATGCTCAGGTTGCTTTTCATGAAGTTTAAGGAGAGGATGACTAATTATCTCAAAAGGATAGCAAATTATGATGAAGATTTCCCCGATGATCTACTGCATGATTTAAAGAATATATTAATTAAACATCTTTCCACAGATTACAACCAGAATCTCTGTCATGCAGTGATTTTTTCTATACATTCTTTCGAGAAAGATCTTGAAGCACATAACAGATTACGAGAGAAGGTGCTACAGCCTAAATTAAATCAACTTGATACTTCTGGAATAAGGCAACTTCAGCACTCAATTGTGAATGATAATTCAAATAAAATTAATAGAGAAGAGCATCATCTTACAAAGCGTGAGACTGAGATTCTTAGGCTTATTGTGCAGGGATATCTCAATAAAGAGATAGCCGAGTTGCTGAATATCAGTGTCAATACTGTATTCACCCACAGAAAAAATATTATTAATAAAACAGGAATTAAAACTGTTTCGGGTCTTACTTTCTACTGTTTACGAAATGGATTAACATCAATGTAACATTATAAAATTTTAAAATATGTCAAAAAAAAGTTTTCTTAATATCCCGCTAACCAATTGGGGCGAGGTTCTTCAACATGATTATGATATTGCAATTCTTCCTTGGGGTGCAGTTGAACCGCACAACTACCATCTTCCATATCTTACTGATTGTATCCTTTCATACGAGATTGCAGGAGATGCTGCTGAGGCAGCTTACGAAAAAGGGGTTACATGCATGGTTATGCCGCCGGTTTATTTTGGATCTCAAAACAAAGGACAGTGGAACAAACCATTTTGTGTGCATACAAGAAGTGAAACCCAGAAGCATATACTAACCGATATTGTTGAATCTCTTTATTCTCAGGAGTTACGTAAGTTGGTCATAATTAACGGTCACGGTGGCAATACATTTAAGCCTTATGTACGGGATCTGAATATGACTCATCCCGATTTCAAAATAATAATAGTGGATTGGTGGGCATTAGAGCCTACTCAAAATTATTTCGAGGAAAAGCCTGATGATCATGCCGGCGAGCAGGAAACATCGGTAATGCTTCATTATCATCCTGAGTTGGTTAACATGGATACTGCAGGAGATGGCACTGTTGGTCCGGTTAAAGTATCAGCTCTTAACAAAAAAATAGGATGGATGCCTCGTGATTGGGATGAGGTCTCAAAAGACACCGGTATTGGAAATCCAAAGAAATCAACTGCTGAAAAGGGCAAGCAATATGTTGAAGTTGTCATAAATAAAATAACTGAGCTTCTTATAGACCTTAAGTCTGTTGAGTGAGCTTTTCATTCTAAATAGTTTTAAATGAGAGCAAAATGTTGTATTTTTGATGCTCTATATAAAAACTGTTTAGTCATGCAATAATAATGAAGCTAAATTAAATATTCTGACTAATTAGATAAAAAAAGTCAGAATATATCCATTTTGATTTAAAGTATAAAAAACTTCAAAATAATAAATAAAATAAATATGAGCAATCAGAGAGAGAAACTTTTCACAGATTTTCCTCCTGTTTCTACTGAAAAGTGGATGGAAGTTGTAAATAAGGACCTTAAAGGTGCTGATTTCCAAAAGAGACTGGTGTGGAGAACTAAAGAGGGGTTTAATGTAAATCCATTTTATCGTGCCGAGGATATCGAGGGTTTTAAAACAACTGAAAATCTTCCCGGGCAATTTCCTTATGTAAGAGGCACAAAGAAGGATAATGATTGGTATGTCCGTCAAGATATTAAAGTTGTTGATTTTAAAGAGGCAAACAAAAAAGCACTTGTCTTGCTTGATAAAGGAGTAACTTCTTTTGGTTTTGACCTGTCTAAAGGTCATCTATCTGCTGAGAATTTGGCAATATTACTGAACGGAATTGCTCCCGACAAGGTGGAATTAAATTTCAAGACTTGCATATCGCATACTATTGATCTTGCAAAACTGGTAGTTGATTACATAAAGGGGCAGAATCTTGATGTAATGAATTGCATTGGTTCTGTTGAGTTTGATCCTTTTAGAAAAATATTTAAAAAAGGAGTTGATGAACCAAACTGGGTTGAAAAAGCCGTAGAGATAGTAAATATTACAACTCCTTTACCACGATATCGTTCAATTATCGTTACGGGTAATATTATGAACAATGCCGGCGCTTACAGCTATCAGGAGTTGGGTTATAGTCTTTCTTATGGAAATCAAGTGCTATCCAAACTCATTGAAAATGGTGTTGATCCCTCTACAGCCGCAAAGAAAATTAAATTCGAATTTGGTGTCGGCTCAAACTATTTCATAGAGATTGCTAAATTCCGAGCTGCCCGATGGCTATGGGCTGAGGTAGTTAACGCCTATAAACCATCGTGTCCGCACGACTGTGATAACAAGGCTGATGATGGCACTTGCCGTTGTGCAGCAAAAATGAATATTCATGCAATAACATCACGCTTCAATCAATCGCTTTACGATCCGTATGTAAACTTACTTCGTACACAAACGGAAGCCATGTCGGCAACAATAGGGACAGTTGATTCATTAACAGTTCGCCCTTTTGATGAAGCGTTTGAGTCATCCACTGATTTTGCAGAGCGTATTGCAGTAAATCAGCAACTTTTATTAAAAGAAGAAGCGCATTTTGATAAAATAACCGATCCATCATCAGGGTCTTTTTATATCGAAACTCTTACCAGTTCTCTTGCTGAGCAAGCTTGGAAACTTTTTCTTGAAACAGAGGAAACTGGCTTTTATGATTTACTTAAATCAGGTGTAGTTCAGGATGCTATTAATAAAACGGCTGACGATCGTTTCAATGCAATTGCCAATCGCAAAGAGATAATGTTGGGTACTAACCAGTATCCAAATTTCAACCAAACTATGAGCGATAAGATTGATGAGAGTGTCGTTGGTAGTGAGTGTGGCTCTGGTGATTCGGATAAACATACACCTTTGAAAAAACTGAATAATAGTAGACTTGCTGATCAGTTTAATGAACTCAGGCTTGCTACAGAAAATAGTGGCAAACGACCAAAGGTGTTCATGCTGACAATAGGAAATCTTGCTATGCGATTGGCTCGTTCTCAATTTTCCAGCAATTTCTTTGCTTGTGCAGGTTATGAAATAATTGATAACCTCGGCTTCAAAACAGTTGAAGAAGGAGTAAAGGCTGCAAAGGAGAAGGGTGCAGATATAGTTGTACTTTGTTCAAGTGATGACGAATATCCGGTGTTTGCGCCTGAGGCATATGATATACTTAAAGACGGCAGCGAGATTTTAGTGATAGCAGGTGCACCTGCTTGTACAGATGAGCTTAAAGCTAAGGGTATTGAGCATTTTATTAATGTTAAGAGTAATGTTTTAGCGACACTCAAAATGTTTAATGATAAATTGTTAAACAAATAATCGTTTAAATAATAGCTGATATAACAGTGCTCACAATAGGGCAATTATCAAAAGCTTAAATTATGGACGGGGGAGGTAAATTAAAAAACTGGATACTTGTAGCACAGCCGTGGGCTTGGTTTGCATCTGCATCACCCGCAATTGTAGCATATTCATATGTATTCTTCTTGTTTAAAACAGGGGGATATTTAGGTGAAGTTTACTGGGTTTATGGGGTAATAGGATTTATAGCTATGCTTATTCTCCATGTCTCCGGAAACTTGATGAATGAATATCAGGATTTTAAGAAGGGTATTGATGTAAAGGAGAAAACCGGGCCTGCACGATTAATTGTGCAAGGTGTTTTTAAACCAAAAACGGTTCTTTATTACTCACTCACGATGCTTACCATTGGCAGTTTAATTGGTGTCTACTTGTTTATGAAAACAGGTTGGCCCTTATTGATCATTGGTTTTGTAGGTATTTTCAGTATCCTTTTCTACCATAAATTTAAATATGTTGCACTTGGAGAATTATTAATCTTTATCTGTTATGCTCTTGCTGTTCCAATTGGAATTGGTTATGTGTTAACAGAACAATTATTGTGGAAAATACTGTTGGTAACTATACCGACGGGGTTGCTTGTTGTAGGAATTTTATTCGCAAACAACACACGTGATGTAGCTCAGGATCGCGATGGTGGAACACGTTCACAAGCAATGAAATTGGGACTCGAAGGCTGTCAGGTAGTATACCAAACATTAGTTTTAGTGACTTATCTTTTGATAGCTGTCTTGGTATCGGTTAAGTTGCTTCATCCAATCGCATTCCTTACATTGTTGAGTTTTCCTATTGCAATCAAAAACATCAAATCAATGAAAAGAGCTACTGAAAGAGATCTAGAGCCTATTCATTTTCTTGATGCTCAAACTTCAATGTTGTCTTTGTTGTTCAGCTTATTATTGGCTGTAAGTAATTTTATAGCCCCTTATATTTAAACGCAGAAATTAAAAAATAAATACTAGTCTAAATAATATGAAACCTAATTTTAAGGAAATAGACATTAAATCAGCCGGATTTTATAAGTCAGATGTTGACGAATGGGCTGAAAAAAACAAAATTAAAGCCGATTGGTTAACACCTGAACAGATACCTGTGAAACCGGTGTATACCAAAGAGGATCTTGAAGGTATGGAGCATCTTGATTATGCTGCCGGTATTCCACCTTTCCTGCGTGGACCTTATTCCACGATGTATGTTATGCGTCCTTGGACTATCCGTCAGTATGCAGGATTTTCAACTGCTGAAGAGTCAAACGCTTTTTATCGTCGTAATCTTGCATCGGGACAAAAAGGACTCTCTGTTGCATTTGATCTTCCAACTCACCGTGGCTATGATGCCGACAACGCAAGGGTAGTTGGTGACGTTGGTAAAGCAGGTGTTTCTATATCTTCTGTTGAGGATATGAAAATTCTTTTTGATGGTATTCCTCTTAATAAGATGTCGGTATCAATGACTATGAACGGTGCTGTTCTTCCAATTCTTGCCTTCTATATTGTTGCCGCACAGGAACAGGGTGCAGAGCTCGAAGTGATGGCCGGTACCATTCAGAATGATATACTTAAGGAGTTTATGGTGAGAAATACATATATCTATCCACCGGAATTCTCTATGAAGATAATTGCAGATATTTTTGAATTTACATCTCAGAAGATGCCGAAGTTCAACTCTATTTCTATTTCAGGTTATCATATGCAGGAAGCAGGTGCTACAGCTGATATTGAACTGGCATATACTCTTGCTGACGGTATAGAATATCTTCGCGCAGGTATGAATGCTGGTATCCCGGTCGATAAGTTTGCACCACGACTATCATTCTTCTGGGGTATCGGAATGAATCATTTCATGGAGATTGCAAAAATGAGAGCTGCTAGATTACTTTGGGCAAAGATTCTAAAAAGTTTTGGAGCAGAGAACCCAAAATCAATGGCACTTCGTACACACTCTCAGACTTCGGGATGGTCGCTCACAGAGCAAGATCCATTTAATAACGTAGGACGCACTGCCATCGAAGCAATGGCTGCTGCGCTTGGTCATACGCAATCACTTCATACAAATGCCTTGGATGAGGCAATTGCTTTGCCAACTGATTTCTCTGCTCGTATTGCAAGAAATACACAGATTTATTTGCAGGAGGAGACTTACATCACTAAGCAAGTAGACCCTTGGGCCGGTTCATATTATGTGGAATCCTTAACTCATGAAATTGCACATAAAGCTTGGGATCTAATTCAAGAAATTGAGAAGCTTGGTGGTATGGCAAAGGCTATTGAAACAGGACTTCCCAAAATGCGTATTGAGGAAGCTGCTGCTCGCACTCAGGCAAGAATCGATTCAGGTGTTCAGGCTATTATTGGTGTTAATAAATATCGTCTTGAACATGAAGATCCTATCGATATTCTTGATATTGATAATACTGAAGTAAGAAAACAGCAGGTTGAGAGACTCGAAAAATTAAAATCGGAGCGTGATAACGAAGCAGTGCAAAAAGCACTTGATGCAATTACAAAATGTGTGGAAACTAAAGAAGGTAATCTACTTGAACTTTCTGTTGAAGCAGCCAGAGCGCGTGCAACTTTAGGAGAGATCTCGGATGCTTGTGAGAAAGTCGTTGGGCGTTATAATGCAATAATCAGAACAATTTCAGGAGTGTATTCATCAGAATCAAAAGGAGATGCAACGCTCGATGAAGCGCGTGCACTCACCGATAAGTTTGCCAAAGAAGAGGGGCGCAGACCAAGAATCATGGTAGCTAAAATGGGACAAGATGGGCACGATCGTGGTGCCAAAGTTGTAGCAACAGGTTATGCCGATTGTGGTTTCGACGTAGATATGGGACCACTTTTCCAAACTCCTGAGGAGGCAGCTCGTCAGGCAGTTGAAAATGATGTGCATGTACTTGGTGTATCTTCTCTAGCTGCCGGTCACAAAACATTGGTTCCTCAGGTAATTGATGAACTCAAAAAACTGGGACGACCTGATATAGCAGTAATCGTTGGAGGTGTTATACCTGCACAGGACTATGATTTCCTTTACAAAGCCGGAGTGTCAGCAATCTTTGGTCCAGGTTCACGTGTAACCAAATCAGCGGTTGATATCATGCATATCCTTATGGATGAATGATAGATAATTAAACGGTAAAATCGACTGATAAATATGTTTACTTTCTGCTTCTGACTATCTCTTTTTTTAGAGGTTTTGTCGGAAGCAGATTTTTTTACATATATTTATGCCAAGAAGACTATTATAAACAGGGTAGGGAACGAGACAAAAATTTTTGTCAAAACGTTTGAACAGAAAGCATACGATCAGATAAAAGTGCTTGCTAACTTTAAGCCCTATCTATATGAGAAAATATGAGTGATGTCGGATGTGCATGTGGAAAAAAGCTCCACAGTAGGAACAACCATGACTATCACGGATAAGGTACACTCAATCTTGTTGGTGTAGATATTGGTTGTGGTTTGATGATTATCAGGATTAGTACTTAAAAGATGACTTACTTTTACTAAATAGCACTAATATTCTCATGTATTTATTAATACTACTCAATCTTACTTTAGACTTATTTTGCTCTAATCTGATTCTAATCTGATTCTAACCTTCTTCTAATTTATATAAGGTATCTTAGGAGATGGTCCGATGTTTGTGTGGACTTTGTTAGGAATTTATTAGAATATTTTCAGGAGTTTGTATTAATGAAAAAAACAGAAAAACACAAAGTATTCAATTTTGCTAATCTTGTATTTAAAGCGATTAAAACTATGCTAATAAGATCATTTAATTTTCTTATTTACAATTGAGTGCGTTTCAATGATAATTT
>CAZAFR010000038.1:0-17727 GCA_964484665.1 uncultured Proteiniphilum sp.
AGACCAATACTTTTTTGGCACTGCACCAAACATAACACCACCATCACCCATGAAATAACCTGATTCAATAATATGATACTTGAGCATATTTGTTGTATTTTTGTAGCAAATTTACTATTTCGAATTGAGATTCTATATTTTATCTGATTGATTTAAATATTTTTTTATTTAGTAGGAGTAGGAAAAGTTAATAATGAAGACCCCCGATAAGAAAGAAAATATAGCAGAATATCTGCTCTTTATGTGGCAGATAGAGGACCTATTGAGAGCTTATAATCTTGACATAGAAAAAATTCAGCAATCTGTTATCGATTCTTTATATCAAAATGCTGAAGATAGAGAAAATGCCCGTGTTTGGTACGAAGGACTGATTATAATGATGAAATCTGAGGGTGTACAGGAAAAAGGGCACCTTCAGATAAATAAAAATATTATTATCGACCTTACCGACGTTCATCTTCGTTTGCTGAAGAATCCTAAGGAATCGGAGTATATTGGTCTGTATTATAATACGTTACCATATATAGTGGAACTGAGATCAAAATCTGTAGATAAAGATATACCTGAGCTGGAGACATGCTTTACTGCTCTTTATGGTTACATGCTTTTGAAAATTCAGAAAAAGGAGATCTCTAAAGAAACGCAGACTGCAATTACTCAGATTACAGCTTTGCTTCGAATGCTTGCTAAAAAGTATAAGGAGATTGATCAGGATGAGTGGGTAGTTTAAGGGTGAAATTCGGGGGGGATAAATATCATACCCTTTAAACAGTTTAAAGATATGTTTGGTGCTTGTTTATTATAGACTTGAATTAGATTTAGCACAATAAAAAATTATTTAATATGGCAATAGTTTTAGATGCAATAAAGATACTTGGAACTACAGGAAAAGAGACTCAAAGAGAGCAGTTTTTTTATGGATTGATCGAGAAGAGAGTATTAGTCACAGGCGCTAATGGTCAGCTTGGCAACGAATTAAAAGAATTGTCTCAAAAGATCAACTTACCTTTTAAGTTCCTTTTTACTGATTCGGATACTTTGGATATTGTCGACCGCAATCAGGTTGATGAGTTTGTTAGAGTCAATAATATAGAATACATCATCAACTGCGCAGCATACACTGCTGTTGATAAGGCTGAAAACGATAGTCACAAAGCATTTGCAGTGAATGCAACCGGTGTTGAAAATATATCTGTTACTTCCAAAAAGTATAATGTGAGAGTGATACATATATCAACTGATTTTGTTTTTGATGGTGCGTCGGATACACCCTATAAAGAGAGCGATACCGTAAACCCGTTATCCGTATACGGAGAAACAAAACTCGAAGGAGAGAAGTTTTTGCAGACGTATGCTGCAGAGTGGATAATCATTCGAACGAGTTGGCTTTATTCAGCTTATGGCAATAATTTTGTAAAATCAATGATTCATTTGATGAACGAAAGAGATAAACTCACGGTTGTAGAGGATGAAATAGGGACTCCCACCTACGCTGCCGATCTTGCAGAGATGATTATTCATATACTTCAATATTCAGAAAAAGATTGGAAAACGGGACTATATCATTTTGCTAACAGGGGAGAGGTTTCGCGATTTGATTTTGCAAAAGAGATAAAAGCTCAGGCAGGAATTGAGAACTGCGAACTTATACCAATAACAGCAGAGGCGTATAATGCTTTGGCAAAACGTCCTGTTTACAGTGCTCTTGATTGTTCGAAGATTTCAAACGCTTTTAATGTTGAGATTCCCGAATGGAAAGAGGCACTTGAACGTTGCATTGAAAAACTGAGAACTGAATAAAAAAGAATTTACAATAACCAGATGAATTTTAAAGAAGAGATAGAACGTCGACGAACGTTCGCCGTGATAAGTCACCCTGACGCCGGTAAAACCACTCTAACCGAGAAACTTTTACTTTTTGGAGGTGCAATACACGTTGCAGGTGCAGTAAAATCAAACAAGATAAAAAAAACCGCAACATCCGATTGGATGGAGATTGAAAAACAGCGTGGGATATCTGTAGCAACGTCGGTCATGGGTTTCGAATATAAAGATTATAAAATAAATATACTTGACACTCCCGGTCACCAAGATTTTGCCGAAGATACATTTCGTACACTCACAGCAGTGGACAGTGTTATTGTAGTTGTAGACGTGGCAAAAGGTGTTGAAACACAAACGCGCAAGCTGATGGAAGTTTGCCGTATGCGTAACACTCCTGTTATGGTATTCGTAAACAAGCTCGACAGAGAGGGTAGGGACCCTTTTGAGATTCTTGATGAACTTGAAGAGGAACTTAAGATAAATGTACGTCCTCTAAGCTGGCCAATTGATATGGGTGACAGATTCCGCGGCGTGTATAATTTATACACTAACAGTCTCGACTTATACCGTCCGAGCAAACAAGTGGTTACCGAGTCGGTTCATCTTGATATTGATTCTTCTGAACTTGAGAAACACATTTCGTCAGATTTGTCAGAGACATTGAGGAATGAGGTTGAGCTTATAACTGAGGTTTACCCTGAATTTAACCGCGAAGAGTATCTTGCCGGTAATCTTGCTCCTGTGTTTTTTGGCTCTGCTCTTAACAACTTTGGTGTAAAGGAGTTGCTGGACTGCTTTGTGAAGATTGCTCCATCACCTCGTAAGGTCGAAGCCGAGGAGAGAGTTGTGTTTCCGCTTGAAGAGACATTTACCGGTTTTGTATTTAAGATACATGCCAACATGGATCCAAACCATCGTTCACGTATTGCTTTCGTAAAAATATGCTCCGGTAAATTTGAACGTAATGTAAATTATAAGCATGTGCGTTTTAACAGGATGATGAAATTCTCGTCGCCAACTGCATTTATGGCTCAAAAGAAAGAAATACTTGATGAGGCCTATGCAGGCGATATTGTAGGTCTACCAGACACAGGCAATTTCAAGATTGGTGATACACTAACATCAGGTGAAGATTTACACTTTAAAGGATTGCCGAGTTTCTCTCCTGAGATGTTTAAATATATTGAAAATGCTGACCCTCTCAAATCCAAACAACTGCAAAAAGGCGTTGAGCAACTTATGGATGAGGGTGTAGCACAACTCTTCATCAACCAATTTAATGGTCGAAAGATTATAGGTACAGTCGGTCAGTTACAGTTTGAAGTGATTGAATACCGCCTACTGCATGAGTATGGTGCACAGTGTCGTTGGGAGCCCATTCAGCTTTATAAAGCTTGCTGGATTGAAAGTGATGATAAGGAACAGTTGGCTGACTTTAAAAAGCGTAAATATCAATATCTTGCTTATGATAAGCTGGGGCGGGATGTATTTCTTGCAGAGTCACGATACATTCTTATGATGGCTCAACAAGATTTTAAGAACATACGTTTCCATTTCAGCTCGGAGTATTAGTCATTTGAACGCTTACCCGCTGTAAGGAGGAAATCATTCCCTTTTCGTACAACTTCTTATAGAATGATTCTGTGAGATCGTGATTTACTTCCCACAGATTACTGCTCTTTGCCCATACCCTAACGGTGAACTCAAGTGATGTGGGATTTATTTTTGTCATCCTTACAAAAGGTTTGGGCTCTTTTAGTGCTTTGGGATGATCTTTTATAATCTGCATCAGTTGAGATTTCACTTCATCAACATCGCTTCCATAATCAACATTAATAACAATAACAGTGCGAAGAGTGCCATCAATACTTCGGTTATTTATAACATTACCTGTTGAAAGCGGACCATTTGGAATATATACAGTCTTGTTATCTCCTGTTCTTAAAATAGTGTGTAAAATGCCAATACTCTCAACTTTTCCCTCAAGGTTCTGAGCAATAATATAATCACCACCCCTAAAAGGTTTGCTTAACAAAATCATTACTCCCCCTGCAAAGTTAGCTAGGTTGTCTTTCATAGCAAGTCCTAAAGCCAAACCAACAGTACCAATTATTGCAGCAATAGATACTGTTTTTACCCCTACCGCATTGATTATGATCATGAATAGAACAACATACAGCAATGCCTTTAGTACGGTGCTAAGAAATCCTTTAAGAACAATATCCCAGGAACTTCTTTTAAGTACTTTACTAAATAAATTATTAATTTTTGATATAATAAAACGACCGATGATAAACAACAGGATAGCAATTAAAATATTACCTATCAGGTTGATGCTCCATGTAAGCACATTATCCATAACCTGCTTGTAATTGCCTTCTTTTATCAATTCGCCAAAGGTAGATTGAGCTTGAATTATCAGGCTATCCACCGGAACAACGGTTTGCAATAATGTAAACATTTACATTTATATTTAAATGATTTGATAATTATTAGATGCAAATGTACAAAAAAACGTCTATTTTTGTCTGTAATTACCTTTGTATGATAAAAATGAAACGATTATTTACTTTTTTACTGTTGATATCAATGTTTTTTGTCTCTTATGGACAGTCGCCCGGTTACATGGAGTGGGTTGACCGCACGGCTGAGTACATTGATAATAATCAGCTCGACAGTGCTGCTATAGCACTGTATAATGCTATGTCGCTCGATCCTGCAAATGAAAATAATCCGGTTTTACTGCTTAACCTTGGTATACTGCAACGGCAACTGGGACATTTAGATGACTCTTATGTATCTTTCACAGCTTCGCTTACTAATAATCCCATGCCTGATATTGTTCTTCACAACAGAGCATCGCTTTTGGTAGACCTTGAAAGATTTGACGAGGCAATGGAGGATTATAATGCCATACTTCTTGATTTTCCCAATGATATTGAGGCTTTTTATCGCAGAGGTCTTCTTCACCTCGAAAATCACGATAGAACAAAAGCAGAAGCCGATTTTAAAAGAGCAGAGGAGATTGATCCTGATAATATGTATACCAAACTAAGTAAAGCTTTGGTCTTCAAGCTTGATGATAATTGGGAGGCTGCGGAGAAAATATATACCGATTTAATTGAAAATGATTCTAATCGCAATCTTATATTTTATTTAAACAGAGCTGAGTGTTATGTTAATACAAAACAAACATTCAGAGCATCAGCCGATTTGCGCTCACTTGGTAACACTCAAAAGAATAATCCTTATTTTTATTTCTTAAGAGGTAGAATACGGTTAGATCAGTATGATAAAACAGCTGCCAGGGATGATTTTGAAAAGGCAAAAGAACTGGGATACGACTCCTCAATTGTTAATGAGTGGCTTAAGAAGACTTCGTAGTACACCCGGCGAGAATCGAACTCGCATCGTCGGAACCGGAATCCGGTATTCTATCCATTGAACTACGGGTGCATTTTATGCTATTATCTGAAGGAGGAGTTTTCCCATTTTAGTGTGATAGTATCATTCTTCAGAAATGGTGTTATTTCTCTTATCTGATTAACCGACAAGTGTTCTTTATAATTAAATATCAGCAATAAATCACTGTTATCCTTGTTGAATTCTGCAGATATTGGAGAAATATCAGGCAAAGATAGAGCATATTTATAATTTTCCGACTCTTTTTTTGAAGAATCAAAGAAAATTTCCGCTGAAATATCCTGTAGGAAATCATCGCTGTTGAGTTTTATCCATTCACTTGAATAGAAGGAGATGTCGCTATCACATACATCAGCATTTACTCCCCCACAAACAGTTGTGACAACACAAAGAACTGTAGAATCCTCAGAAAACGGTAATAGCTTCAGTTGAGTACTGCCCCTGTCTGAGGTCTCAATTTTTATGAAATCTGTTCCATGCTCTACCTTATTGATTTTTCCAAACATATAAGGGATAGATGTTTTGGCTGTATCTACAAGTAAAAGTGTTTTGTCACCTTCACTAATACCCGGCAGCAAGTCAGCCGGCATAGATTTAAAAAGATCCCCTATGTTCTGAGCCTGAAGTGAAACTGTAAGCAATAGAGAAACAATAAGTAAAATACTATTTTTGTTAATCATCTAATTTGATATTCATTTATAATTCGGTTCTGTTTAAAAACTTTTTTGTTTTAATCGAAAACCTTTTTTTATTTAATTAAAATTCTTTCTTTTTCAAGTAACTATTATATGTTAGAGTTGAGGAGCATAGTAAGCCCCAAACTTCTGAATATTTGCGTTATCTCGAGTTTCGTCTATTGTTAACCGTAGTTTAGTTGCTTTTGTGTCAGGGGATTTGATAAGTCGCTTATAACCTATTGTAGTTCCTTCCGTCAACAACCTCCACTCATTATTTATAAACGCTTCAATAGTGAATGCTTCAACGCGTTGTCCTTTCATGATATTTTCCATAAGCATTATTGTATTTATGGTTTCACCAGGTATAATATTATACTCCTTAGACTCACCTGACTTCGCTTTCCATAATACATTGCCATCAGTGAGCTTATCATTATTGAAAGTGTTACTGATATATTTACCGAATTGAGATAGCCTCTCCACATCTATTTCATGCAGCATACCTCTTTTATCAGGAGGAATATTAAGAAGTAAAACTGAATTCATACCAACTGACTGAAAATATATATCTACCAGCTCACTAACTGTTTTTACTTGTTGATTTTCTTCTTCATGAAAAAACCATCCCGGGCGAATGGAAACGTCAACTTCCGAGGGATACCAGTAAACCGTATTTGAATTCTTTATGAGATTTCGGCTTCCAAGATCTTCTGTTGTAGTTGAGATATTCAAACGTATATTCTCATTTATTATCGCATCACTAATGTCGGGTTGTAAGGGAGTAATACTCCATTCAGTTTTTCTTCCCAGTCCGTTTTCGTTTCCTACCCATCTGACATCATCTCCCATGATTGCTTTAACAGCAGCGGGTTGTAGACTGTCGATTATATGATAAAAACGAGGCCAGTTATATTCCTGAACTCTACCATTGGGACCTTCACCATTGGCTCCATCAAACCAAACTTCATTGATTTCACCATAGTTGGAGAGAAGTTCAGTCAGTTGTTGAATAAAATAATTATTGTATGCAAAAGTGTCACCATAACTCTCCGCATTACGGTCCCAAGGTGACAAATAGAAGCCAAACTTCATGCCATATTTATCACAGGCATCTCGTACTTCTCTCACAACATCACCATTACCATTTCGCCAAGGTGACGAAGCAACGGAATGCAAAGTTGTTTCAGTTGGCCAAAGACAGAACCCATCGTGATGTTTGGCTGTAAGAATAATCATTTTAAATCCCGCATTCTGTAAAGATTTCACCCATTGCTCAGCATCAAAATTAGTGGGATTAAACAGTGCCGGATCTTCATTTCCCTCTCCCCATTCTTTTCCGGTGAACGTATTTATACCAAAATGAATAAATGCCGTGAGTTCCAATTGTTGCCATTCGTATTGTTGTTTAGTGGGGATCACATAAGCTGAAAGCTTTACCTTTTGATCTGAAGTGACAAAATCAGGGAAAGTGAGCTCTTTCTCGAAATAATTATTCGTTCTTTGATTACACCCTGAGATAATTACTGCCAGGGTGAATAAAATAAATGTGATTTTCCTCATCTGTATATCATTATATGTGATTGACAAAGTTACAATTTTTGCGCTAACAACAAATAAAAAACCACCCTTTTGAGGTGGTTCCGACTATTAATACAACTTTTCTTAATTTCAATATTAGTCATATCAACTATATAATTTTGTCTAGCCTTTTCAGCTAAGATTACTCATGCTCGTGAGCATGTGCTTCAATGCCCTCTTGCTGAGTTTTGTGCACTGTACTGTGAGGATGTTCAGCAGGAGCATAAATTGAATATAGTTTTAGCGGTTCATCAGAATCATTTACAAGGTTGTGCCATTTGCCAGCCGGGATGAATATAGCAAAATCATGCTCTACACGTTCTTCAAAATTAAAAACGCCCTCTTCATCACCCATATACATTATTCCACTACCTGCTTCAATGCGAAGAAACTGATCAATATCAGGATGCACTTCTTCGCCGATATCACCGCCTACAGGGATACTCATTACGGTCATCTGCAAATATTCGCCGGTCCATATTGCAGTTCTGTAGTTCTCGTTTTGAATAGTGTAATCCTCAATATTTAATACAAAAGGTTCAGGTCCAAAATCCTTGAATTCCACTTCAGTGGCAGTAACTTCGGACTGACTCTGTTCAGCCGATGGCTGAGTACATGCAGCAAAAAAGATAAATACACCTAAGAATAAAAATAAAATAGTTCTCTTCATAATTACTAATATTTTTTTTAATGAAACTTATAAGTATCATTAATGAAACAAAAATTCGACCTATTAATGTTTGATTATCAATGTTTTTAGTAAAGATAATTCAAAAGTAATTATGAACAAAAATTATTGGTACAAATATCGCTTTATACTTTTCTTAGGGGTTAATTCAAAGTCAGTTTCTAATATTTCAATTCCACTTATCCTTTCGTATCTGGCAACCGATTTATTGAGAAGTCCCTTGTTTGTTTCCATAATTTCTATTAGCTTGTCGGAAGTGATATTGTTTAATTTTACAGCCTCTTTATCAGGATAAACCATAGCAATTAGTTTTGTGCCACGTAAAACTACTATACTGTTGGAAATGTAGGGAAGGTTGTTTAGTCGTGATTCAATTTCTTCGGGATAGATATTCTGACCGTTAGCAGAAAGAATCATAGTTTTAATCCGACCTTTTATAAATAACCTATTATTTATCATTATTCCCAAATCGCCTGTCTTGAGCCAACCATCTTCTGTAAAAGCAGCTTTTGTTGCTTCCGGATTCTTGTAATAGCCATCCATAACATTTTCACCTCTAACTTGTATTTCTCCGGCAATATTCTCAGGATCGAGAGAGTCTATGCGCGCCTCCATAATATCTTTGAGAACCGACCCGCAGGAAGTAGGTACAAAATCGTAGTGATGATCGTAGGCTATTAGAGGACCGCACTCAGTCATACCATAACCCACCGTAAAAGGGAACCTCATCCTGTAGAAGAAAGCTTCAACTTCGCTATTCAAAGCGGCTCCACCAATCACTACTTCTCTGAAGTTGCCACCCAGAGAATCAACAATTGACTTTTTTACTTTCTTGAGGATAAGTTTATCTATCCATTTTATTTTCATTAAACCTTTCACAATAGGCTGATCAATAATTGGCAAAATCTTCTTTTTGTATATCTTTTCAAAAATAAGAGGAACCGTAATAATTATGTTAGGTCTTACTTCACCAAGCGCATTAATGAGATTCTGTGGTGTTGGCGACACACCAAGCAGCGTAATATGTACACCAATCGAAAGTGAATACAAAAAATCAAAGGCACAACCATAAACATGTGCCATTGGTAGAAATGCTAGAAGACGCTCACTTGTAAAAAGTAGATTCAGATTTTTGACATATGTTATATTCCCTGCAAAATTGTTGGCAGTAATCATTACACCTTTACTGTAACCAGTTGTCCCTGAAGTATAATTTATGCAAACAACCTCGCTATTGTCAACATCGGCATATTTAACATCCGTTTTAATAAAACCATTGGGATAGGTTTGCTTAAAGAGTATATCTAATGATTTAATTATATTCTCGGCATCGTCATGAACACTCTTTAGTAATGATAAAGAGGATGATTCAAAAGCAGTGATTTTTATATTCTCATTATTGGTCTTTTCCCATAATGCGTTATTTATAAACAGGAGCTTTGAATCAGAATGATCGATAATGGACTCTATACTCTCCGGATTGAACTCGTGAAGAATAGGAACAATAACCGCTCCATAAGTAATTGTTGCCATGAAAAGGATCGACCAAGAGGAGTGGTTTTTTCCCACAAGCGATATTTTATCTCCTTTATGAATACCAAGCTCCGAAAACAGCAGATGAATCTTTGCAATCTCACGAGCAAGTTCGCCATATGTATATGAAGAGTCACCTTTATAATCAGTTAATGCCGGTAGATCCCAGTTATTCTTAAAGCTGTTCTCATACGTTTTTATAAAGTTTTGTTCGATCATATTCAATAATTAAAAAGACTGCACACTTTTGCAAGTCATGTGTAAAAATAAGTGGATAAAATCTATTATCAAAGAAAACATGACAATAAATTAAGACAAAAATTGTAATTTTGCCGATTATGATTGATCATTCGGTATTTCAAAATAAAACTGCTGCTTATTATACATTAGGTTGTAAGCTTAATTTTGCTGAAACATCGGCAATTGGCAGACAATTATTCAATTCCGGAATTACTCGAGTTCGAAGAGGACAACAAGCTGATATATGCGTAATTAATACTTGTTCTGTAACAGAGCTAGCTGATAAAAAAGGGCGTCAGACCATAAGAAAGGCAATTCATGAGAATCCCAATGCGTTTGTAGTGGTCACCGGTTGTTATGCGCAGCTTAAGCCTGATGAAATTGCAGAAATTGAAGGAGTAGATTTGGTGCTGGGTGCTGAGCAAAAGCTCGACGTGGTTAAGTATCTTAATAATCTTGAGAAAAAAGATAAGAGTGAAGTCATCACTTCCAAGACTAATAGGATCAGGTCGTTTGTACCTTCTGTCTCAGCAGACGATCGTACACGCTACTTCCTGAAAGTTCAGGATGGGTGCAACTATTTTTGCTCGTTTTGTACTATTCCTTTTGCAAGGGGAAGAAGCAGAAACGGATCAATTGCAGATCTTGTGAAACAGGCAGAGCAGGTTGCTCAGGAAGGGGGCAAAGAGATTGTGCTTACCGGTGTTAATATTGGTGATTTTGGTCACACCACAAAAGAAAGCTTCTTGGATCTACTAAAGAAGCTTGACGATGTAAATGGAATCGAACGCTATCGTATTTCATCTATTGAACCCAATCTACTTACGGATGAAATAATTGATTTTGTAGCCGGATCTAAAAAGTTTGCTCCACATTTTCATATGCCATTGCAGGCAGGAAGTGATGCTGTACTATCTCTTATGAAGCGGAGATATGATACAGCCTTATTTCAACATAAAATAGAGAAGATAAAAACTATACTCCCGGATGCATTCATCGGGGTTGATGTAATAGTTGGAGTGCGCGGAGAAACAGATGTTTATTTTGATGAAAGCAAAAAATTCATCCAATCGCTCGATATATCCAAACTTCACGTTTTTACTTATTCCGAACGTCCGGGAACACAAGCACTTCAAATAGATTATGCTGTTGACCCTAAAACCAAGCATGCCCGCAGTAAAGCATTGCTTGACATCTCAGATGAAAAGCATAGGCAGTTTATGGAATCTATGAAGGGTAAAAGAAAAAAGGTTCTATTTGAGCATACAAGACGCGGGAAAAGGATGCATGGGTTTACCGAAAATTATTTAAAACTATATACAGATTTCGATCTTCAGTATATAAACAAGATAATAGAGGTTGAAATTGGTGAGTATGATGAGGATGAAATGGCAATGAAAGCAATCTTTTAATGGATAACGAGGAGATAAATAAAAAAAGTATTGGATACTCACTGCTTTATGCAGTGACATATCTTCATGCCCTGTTACCTTTTTCGGTTCTATATTTTATATCGGATATACTCTATTATTTAATCTATTATGTGGTAAGATACCGCAGAAAGCTTGTCAGACGTAACATAAAAAACTCCTTTCCCGGAGAATCAGAAAAGAAGATTATCAGAATAGAAAAGGATTTCTATCGTCATTTGTGTGATTACTTTGTAGAGACAATTAAAACTCTTCATATATCTGATGAGGAGATACAGAAAAGAATGAAGTTTGAAAACGCCGAGATGATAAACAAATTTATAGCGGAGGGTAATTCCTGTATTCTGAGTATGGGACATTACGCTAACTGGGAATGGGTTACATCCATAGGTTTTCATTTAACACCCGGTATGAAGCAAGGGCTTGTTTATAAAAAACTCCACTCCAAAGTATTTGACAGGCTATTTCTTGCTTTACGCAGTTGCTTTCAGGGTATTCCAATTGAGATGCGTAGTGTTTACCGAAAACTTATTAAATCAAAAAACAGCGGCGAAAAAATTATTGTAGGTTTCCTTACTGATCAGCGTCCTCCTAAAAGTACCGGACATTACTGGACGACATTTATGAATCAGGATACAGTAGTACAGACAGGAATGGAAAGAATTGCTAAAAAACTTAAGTTTTCGGTTGCATATCTTGATATTACAAAAGTTAAAAGAGGGTATTATGTTAGTAAGTTTTATGTTATCACACCTGATGCGTCAAAAGAGCCGGAGTTTGAGATTATGGAGCGTTATATTAGAAAACTTGAAGAGACAATAAAAAAAGAGCCGGCATACTATCTATGGTCGCACAACCGCTGGAAGTTTAAAAAAGAGCCGGTGGATAACCCTTCTGATAAAAACAGTTTTGTTAAAAAAGAGCCCGAAAATATAGACCCTGTTGACAAATAGATCGACTTAAATAATGAAAAAATTGCAAAAGTAGGTAGAATTATATGAGTTTGAATAAACATATTATTAAAGCGTCAGTTGTAATATTAAACTGGAACGGCAGGAATCTTCTGGATATGTTTTTGCCTGCCATAATAAATCATACTCAGAGCGATGAGTACAGAGTAGTTGTTGCAGATAACGGCTCAACAGACGACTCAATTAGCTTCATGAATAATAATTATCCTGAAGTTCAATTAATAGAACTCGACAAGAATTATGGTTTTGCAGAGGGTTATAATAAAGCATTGCAGCAGGTTGACTCTGAATATGTTGTACTCCTTAATTCTGATGTAGAAACGACTCCCGGCTGGTTGCAAACATTAATTGCTTATATGGATAATCATCCTGAAGTTGCAGCTGTTCAACCCAAAATTCTTTCATATAAAGAAAAGCACATGTTTGAGTATGCAGGCGCTTCAGGGGGATTTATCGACAGATTTGGTTACCCTTTTTGTAGAGGAAGAATTCTTGAGATAGTAGAAGAGGATAGAGGACAACACGACAGCGAATTGCCGGTATTTTGGGCTACCGGTGCCTGTTTGTGTATCAGGTCAAAAGATTTTATTGAAGTGGGGGGACTAGATGGTCGCTTTTTTGCTCATATGGAAGAGATAGATCTGTGCTGGCGATTAAATGCAAGAGGTAGAAAAGTGATGTGCATTCCTTCGTCGGTTGTTTACCATGTGGGTGGTGCCTCTCTGAGCAAAGATAATCCTAAAAAGATGTATCTCAATTTTCGCAATAATCTGTTGACCTTGTTTAAAAATCTACCTGAAAAAGCCTTTTTACCGACTTTCGTTATACGATTTATTTTTGATGTTCTTGCATACTTTCATCTCATACTCAAAGGGGAATTTAAAAGTGCTCATGCCATTATAGATGCGTACACCGATTTTTTTAAAATGCGGAAATCATATGTTTTAACACGAAAAGAGAATCTAAAGAAAACAACTGTGAAGAACATTCCTACACAATATTATCGTAGTATTCTTTTAAAATTTTACACTGGAAAGAGAACTTATAATTCAGTTTTTGGAGAAGAATAATTAAAGGCAAGAACATTTAAATCAAAGTTGTTAAATAACGACACTATTCGAAATTCAAACAAAGAGTAATCATTCTGGATGTTGCTTTGGATAAAGCATTAGAATATTTCATTAGCTCATCATCTTTTAAATCCTTTCTATCTTTTTCAAGAATATCTTTCAGCCCAAAGCCGAACTTCAATTCAGGTGCCAGTTTAAACATGGGTAAATAAAAATCACAACCAACGCCAAACTCAACACCAAAATCACTACGCTTCAATAGTACAGCAAGACTTTTTTTTTGTGCCAGTTCAAAATTAGTATATCCACCCATTATAACATATGGTCTAAAATTGTTAGTTCGCTGTGAAGATAATTTAAGATGCACAGGCAGAGAAATATAATTATTACGTATACGTGTTCTGAACTCTTCACCTGAAGTCTGCTCTTTGAAAACAAACAGTTTATCTCCTAAATACAAAGTTGGTATTACTCTAAGATTTAAGTAATTACTCAGATACATGTCACCAATCAGTCCTGCTGCAAACCCCGGAGAATACGTAGGGATTTCAGAAAACCACACCTCACCATTATCATTAACATGCCCCGAATTCATTAGTATCAAATCCTGTGTATGCAACCCAAGAGTGAAGCCTAGATGGAAAAGTCTCCTATCTGCATATGGAATATTTTGCAATTTTCGATGCTGTGCGCTAATATTACCCGAAAGCATAAGTAGCAACAGAAAATATACAACTTTATTATTCATACAGATTAAACGTAGATATTCTTTGGTTATTGTTTTATATAGGATTCAATATTTTCAATTAAATCCATTTATATTACAGACTATCGCATAAAGGAAACAAAATATTTAATTCCCTTTTCTCTTATAAACAATAATATATTAATTTTTAATCAGAATTAATGAGACTTATTACAAATAACAAAAAAATATATCATAAACATTTTTTCTGGTAGAATAAAAGCTGTAACTTTGTTGGATATAAATCATTTTAATAACTAAACTTTTTATTTATTATGGCTTACGTAATAGAGGACAGTTGTATTGCTTGTGGAACATGTATCGATGAATGTCCTGTGGAGGCAATCTCAGAGGGCGATATTTATGTAATCGACGCAGAAGTATGTACTGATTGTGGCGCATGCGCTGATGTTTGTCCCACCGAGTCAATTCACCCGGCATAGATTACTGGTACTGGAAAAAGAAGAAGCCGGGCATAGTGTGTCCGGCTTTTTGTGTATGTTTAAAAGCTATGCTCACGACCATAAAACCTTAAATTTTAAACCTTAAAACCTGTTTTGCATAATATCTCATGTGCATTTAAATGAATGGAATTAATTTATAATTTATATATTTGTACGTTATATTAAACTCAGACAACTAATTATGATTATAGCCGTAGATTTCGACGGTACGATTGTAGAGCATCAATATCCGGAAATTGGCAAGCTGATTCCTTTTGCAATAGAGACTTTGCTACATATGCAAAGTGATGGACATAAACTTATAATGTGGACTGTTCGCAAGGGCGATTTGCTCCGGGAGGCTGTGGATTTTTGTGCATCGCAGGGACTATATTTTTTTGCTGAAAACGAAAACTACCGTGGCGAGACTATCGAAAAACAAGACTATCCGCGAAAGCTCAAAGCAGATCTGTTTATTGATGACCGCAACTTGGGGGGGCTGCCCGACTGGGGTGTCATATATAATGCCGTAAAAGAAATGGAAAATGGAGGTAATATTCTTAGTATTATGGCAGGAAAGACTGAAAGACCCACCCCCAAAAAGAAAAAATGGAGACTGTTTTAAAACCAAAATAGCTCACTTGTATTGTGAGTTATAATTAAAACTACTAAATTTGTCGTCCAATCCTAAAAAGAGAACTTTATTGAGACCAACGATGAAAAAAAATTATCTGATTATACTTCTGCTATTAATATCCGTTAGTCTATATGCCCAGATGAGCGATCAACAGGCAATTCAAGAATTGAAAAGATATCAGGAAGCAGGTTTGTCTCAACAACAAATAACGGTAGAGATGGCACGCAAAGGTATTACACCGGTTCAGCTCCAGCGTATACGAGAACATTACCTCAAAACTCAGTCCTCACAAGCAACAGACCGAAAAGGATCAGAAACACAGGGAAGACAATATCTCGACGAAAACGGTTTTCTTCAACCCACCATTCTACCTGAAGATACAATTCCACAGGAAAACAAAATATATGGCGAATCACTCTTTCATGCACAAAATCTCACTTTTGCCCCCAATATGAACATGCCCACACCTGCCAATTATGTACTTGGAGCAGGCGATGAAATTATCATTGATGTATGGGGTGATTCGGAACTCAATTTGCAATACACAATTTCACCCGACGGACACATTACAGTTCCCGGAATCGGAAGAATCCAGTTAAGCGGGATGAATGTTAGTCAGGCTGAAAGTCGCATACGCACACAATTCTCAACAATATACTCCGATCTCGATTCCTCAGAGCCGCACACATTTCTTGCCATCTCTGTCGGTAATGTACGATCGATACGAGTCAACGTGATGGGTGAAGTTAAGAACCCGGGCACATACAATCTAAACTCATTCTCATCAGCCTTTCACGCAATGTATGCAGCAGGAGGAACAACCAATATAGGTAGCCTACGCAACATCCGCATCTTCCGCTCAGGCAGGCAAATTACAGAGATCGACCTCTATGAATATCTTATGAAAGGCAACAATATGGAAGATATCACACTACAAGATGGCGACATAGTGATGGTAGAACCCTACGGAATCCTAGCACAGGTAAAGGGTGAAATACGCCGCCCCATGTGGTACGAGATGAAGCCAAACGAATCACTGCAGGATCTTCTAAGATATGCAGGCGGATTCAGTGGAAAAGCATACAAAGGCACAGTAACACTTCAACGTAGCGGAATCTCCGAAAAAGAAGTCTACACTCTTAGCGAAACAGAATACCCCATATTTCAATTGCAAGACGGCGACAAGGTGCAAGTAGACAGCATACTCAGTCGCTTCACTAATATGGTAGAGATAAGCGGATCAGTTTATCGTCCCGGTAAATATGCGATAGGAGACCGAATAAAAACGGTCAGCGATCTTATCAAAATAGCCCAAGGAACTTCAGGTGATGCTTACCTACAGCGTGCACTTCTATATCGCGAAAACGATGACCTTACCAGATCAATGGAATCTTTCAATCTCGATGACCTACTTAGCAGTCGCATAGAAGATATCCAACTAAAGAGAAACGACCTATTGTACATACCATCGGTACTCTCGCTTGACGACAGTTTGTCAATCTACATAGGAGGAGAGGTTAGGTTTTCTGCCAATTACCCATTTGCTGATAATATGAATATAGAAGACATCATACTTCAAGCAGGCGGACTCACAGAAGCTGCATCAACAGCAAGAATAGATGTATATCGCAGAATAAAAGATCCTTCCAGCAGTTCAATCTCCGATAAAAATAGTGATGTCTTTACATTCACCTTATCCGAAGGCGAAATCATCTCAAGCGAACCCGATTTTGTGCTTCAACCATTTGATCAAGTTATTGTAAGAAAATCGCCTGGTTACGAAAAACAGCAGATTATAAACCTTGAAGGAGAGGTGGTTTTCGAAGGCGAGTATGCGAAACTCACTAAAGATGAACGAATATCATCACTAATCAGCCGTGCGGGTGGACTCACACCCTACGCATACGCCAAAGGTGCCAGATTACTCCGCAAGCTTAGCGAAGAAGAGCAGCAACGATTAAGAGAAGCTGTAAGATTAAAATCAGAAATGGATATAACATCCTCCGGCTATGTCAATGTGGATAGTATGGATTTCAGTACTCAATATGTAGGTATCGATCTTGAAAAAGCATTAAAAAAGCCGGGAAGCGACCAAGATATCATTCTTCTCGAAGGCGATGTTCTGAGCATACCGGAATACAACGCAACAGTCAAAATATCAGGTGCAGTAATGTACCCCAACACCGTAGTTTATAACAAGAACAAAAACCTAGGATACTATATCGATCAGGCAGGAGGTTATGGGCGTCTGGCAATCAAAAGCAGACCATTTGTTGTTTATATGAACGGGCAAGTAGCAACAGGGAGAAGAGCACGAATTGAACCCGGATGCGAAATTGTAGTTCCCGAAAAGCCTGACAGAGAACCGATGTCGCTGCAGGGAATACTTAGCCTTGGAACTACAGTGGCATCAATGGCTGTGTTGATATCTAATTTGGTAAGATAATAAAAATGGAAGAAGAAAAGAA
>CAZAFR010000039.1:0-17510 GCA_964484665.1 uncultured Proteiniphilum sp.
ACGGGGACTTTATCGGGTGATTACGAAACGGGTACTTTATCGAGTGCTTACGTTTAAAATTAGGGAAAAGTAATAGCAGATAGTCTGCTGGAAACTCTTGCCAAGTGATAATGCACGAGTAGTATAGCTACGTGCCATTATATTATCCTCACAAATATCAGTATCAGCCTGGTATGATCTGATCGGGGAGTAGTAAACTCATCACATAAAATACTAGTTAAAGGTGAGTCACTTAAGAAGTGGAAATAAATACAAATCAATAAATTAATTGACTTTGCCAATGATCTTTCAAACTAGGTGGAAAATCTATGAATTATAGTGGCACTATCAGACCGAAATACACAGCAATTATAGAATAATCCTGAAAGTTGATTCACAACTTAATCAAGCACAACATTTAAGAGCCTCTTTTACAAGTCTTCAATCATTTCTGCCTTATCACTGGTAGACTGAACAAAATCTAAAATCATATCCATGAACCCCGTAGTCTTATAGAAATAATTAGGATTTTCTTGTAGTTTTTCGGTCATTTCATGAAAACCATAATTCGCATATTGTTCCATTGTGTCAATTAAATAATCTACAGCTTTTCGCTCTGTTATTTCTTCTTTTTCAAGAGCAATTAAATCCAAATCATTTGATTTAGCTATCAATGCCGTAAAAATATATTCTCTTAACTTTGGATATGCTTTCCGAAATTTCTTAGAGTCTAGGTTTCCCCAAAACTGAATAGGCTGTCCAAGCACTTTTATATCTCCAACAAGTTCTTGTCGTTTATTTGCATATAGGCCGATAAAAAAAGCATATATATAAAGTTCGTAACCAGCTCCAAATATCTTCCCTTTACTTGACATTGATTCAACAGAACCTCCACCATATTCCGTAAATTGTCGTAAAAGTGTTTCTTCAAAACAAGTCTCAAATCGTGGATTTCTTCTCGCCCACACATCATATAAACTATCTTTTGCCATAATTATTCTTTTATCAGAGTTATTTTAGTTTGAATTGTTGATAGATCTAAATTATTGAAAGGACGTTGTTTTTCCATTCTATAAATCATGCAATTCAGAGTATCTATTTTATTATTATCCAGTACTCCATTTTCTGTTAGGAAGCTTTTCGTGAATATTACACATTGCTTATTAATTTTTGAAATAACCTTGAAAAAGTCACTTTCTTTTTGTGGAGAAAATGAACTTGTGGGAGCATCAAAGATCAGCGGATAGTCATTCTCTCTTTTTAATGCAGTTAAATCTGAAACTGCAAATAAAACGGACATATACATTGTCGTTTTCAGAGCCTGATTTGGACTTGATATGAATGTGTCATTTGTGTCTTGTAGAGCTATTCTTGCTGTACCATCAGGCGTCTTTATTATTCTTATGATCCCATAAAAACCATCAATGTTCAACCTTTCAAGATATTGATTGGCTTTATCCTCTAATAGTGTTAGAAAATCACGTGTATTTTTTTCTTTTGCATTTTTAAAAGCATTCTTAATTTTATTCAATGCAGTGTGAATCTTACTAGAAGTAGCAGCAACGGATCCTTTGGCTAAATTATCATATTGCTCCTGATATTCTTCCAACTCTTTTTCTAATTCAGTTTCTTCTTTTTCAAGCATTACAATTTGTTTCTCTGCTTGATTTTTATAATCCCACCAATTTTTAATATTTTCGTAAGCGTTCTGTAACTGCTCTTCAGTCAATCCGTCGTGTTGAGCCAATAATTTCTTCTTGTTTTCCTCTTCTAAGTCGATGCTTTCTTGTATTTTATTTGATTCGGCCTTTCTGGCTTCATTAAATTCAAGATCATCTCTTATAATGTTAATCAAACTATTTATTTCAGATTGATTATACTCTAAATTGTTGCTTTTCTGTTCTAATTCTTTTAAGAAATTATTTGGGAACAGTGGTTTTCTCTCTTCTTTCTCCTTTGGTTGCTGACTTTGAATTAAATCATTCAATTTATTGACCATAAAGTTGTAAGCGTCTGTCCCCACCTTTGCTTCCCGACCACAAACTTTACAGAATTCATCCTTAATCATCTCTTGCATAGAGATTTTATCGGGAATATTAGGAGACAAAGGAATAATACCTTCTGTTATTTCTCTGGCTAATTCTTGTTTTCCTTTCAATTTATCTTCTTCACGTTCAAACCTCCTTTTAGTTTTGCTGAATTCAGAAACTTTTTGTTGAAACTCTTCAAAAATAAACGAATAACCACACAAAATCCACATTTCATCAAGCAATTTTATGGAGTAATCTTCGTTAATATGCCCTACTATTTTGACTTTTTTTTCTCTTAGCGACTTTAGTCGTTCATTAATATTCTTTAATAACTCACTAGCTTCTTTACTGTTTTCAATTTCATTCAGCTTCGTTGAGTAATTAGTTGCGTTTTCTCTATTACTTCTCAATCTCTGCCGAACATTACTCAAATCTCTCCTCAAAGAATCTAACTTTGAACTCAGTTCTCTTTCTTGTTGAGAATTCTGTTTATCTGATCTCATTGCTTTTTCAAATGCCTTTCGGGACTGATGTTCGGCGTAATCCGTAAAACCTGGATTATCATCTTCGCCTGTATAAAAAGGCTCGAACTGTTTGATGTTTGAAAAGGTTTCTATGAGATAATTCAAAGCATCTGGATTATTGAAAACATTGAGATTTTCCTCTCCTTTAAAAAGGCAATATTTACGTATCGCCGCTTCAAAACAACGGTCTAACAATACACCGCCATGAACTGGAATACGCTCCGAACCGTCATCTTGATAACCTTTAAATTGAAAATCAGCTGTCTTTATGTGGTTGTCAGCATCTTTTGAAAACGAAAATGATTTTTCTACAATTTTCTCTCCGTCATGATCAAAAATCATAGAAACTCGCAAGATATCAGATTCAAATTCTGGTAGTTCAGCAATTTTCTTTTCTGAAATAAAACGTGAGTCCAGATTTTGTCTTGAAGTATCAAACAACCATTCTAATGCCTCGAAAAAAGTCGTTTTTCCATCTCCATTGTCTCCAATGAAAATCATTAATCCATCATTGAATTTAATGGTATTTACACCGTAGTAACTTCTAAAGTTTTCTATTGTTATTTCTTTGATAATCATAATATATTCTGATTTAGATAGTTAACAGCCTCATTGTAAGTTTCTTTAAATACTCCTTTATCCGAATTCCCTCTTATTCCTAAAATAATTTTGGCTACCACAACAACTATAGGATTTTCAGCATTTAGAGCATCTTGAATAGTTGGAAATTCATCGGCATTATACTTGTAAAATGAACTTAATGAGTCGTCAGAAAGTACTAACTGCAACATTTTATCGTTATTATTCATTGTGATATAGGTTTAAATTATAGTAATTCATTGTATCTAAAAGCACGTTAATTGTATGTGAACTGTTTTCGGAAAGTAAAGCAAAATTGTTGACACGTTCTAATTCCTTTTTTAACATACTTCTTTCCATTTTATAGCTTTCACTGTTTGGATTTATTTCAGGTATAACAACCAAATCGTGGATATAGGCAAACTGCTTTTCAGGATGCTTACGAAGGATTCGACCACGACGTTGCACAAACTGACGTGGATTACCAGTACTCGCACAGAAGATTGCTAATTCAGCTCGTGGCACATCAACACCTTCATCCAAGCACTTCATCGACGTAAGTACATCAATTTCTCCACTAGCAAATTGTTCTAAAATAAATTCCTTATCATTAGTCCCTGAAATAAATTGCTTAATCGTTGTCCGTCTATCAATATTTTTTACTGCTTCAGTAAAAACATCAATTAAATGCACTGAGTCATTATCATCTTCAATTTCATCATTTGTTGAAAAATGGTCTGTTTCAAAATAATCATTCGGGTCATTACCTTCAGGAACATAAACCAACGTATATTTTAAGTTGCCTTTCTTCTCGTACTGTTCCTTTAAAATATCATTAAAAACAGATGTTTTATTAGATGCTTTATGTATGATCCGTTTCCTTGCTAATAATAAAGCAGTTAAAATCGGATTGTTGCTGAAACTATCGGATTCATTATTATAGAACTTTGAAATTTTGAATGACAGCTCTATATAATCTCTCATTTCTGATTCTGTAAGAGAAACTAAATGTGGATAATAGTAGTAACGACATAGTACGCCATTATTTATAGCCTCTTCCATTGAATACTCGTAGGTATACTCTTTTTCACTATTAAAAAATGAAAATAGCTTTTTGTTTCCTTCCTCATCAAATTGTCGTTCTGGCGTTGCAGAAAGACCAATTCTTCGTTTGCAATTAACTTTAGGCAAGAGTTTTAATAAAGAACCTGACCCCATATTGTGACATTCGTCCGCAATAAGTAAGGTTTTAGCTTGCAACTTATTCAGTTCGGCAAAAATATTTTCTCTTGCAAAAGAAGCATAGGTTGAAATTACTATATATGAAACCTGTTCTGTTGGCAAAAGCCGTTCTCGGGTGAGGATAGAAGCAAAATCGTTTTTCCAACGACTATTTGAACAAACAGTTACAATGTTTGTAAAATTGAATTTTTTACATTCATTTTCCCATTGATTCACCAACGTGATTGTAGGCACAAGAATCAACGCCTTATAATAGCCTGTTCTTTTATAAACTTCGAGCAAACAATTTAAAGAAGTAATAGTTTTTCCTGTGCCTGTTGCCATCGCAAACAAACCTTGTTGGTTGTTGTTCTTCCAATTCTCAAATGCTAATTGCTGATATCCTCTCGGACCACCAATATAGGGGAATCTAGGATTCTTTAGGTTTTTATCAATGTCATCGTAAAGCTTAACAATAGTTTGTTTTAGCTTATTATTTTTGATAAGACTCCTTTTCTTTTCAAATAACTGTTCTTCTTGGACAATTAACTCATCTATGCTTTTATTACCAAATTTATCTTTGATTGCAACTTCGATTTCATCTACTGATAAGTAATCCACATCTTCATCTTGTTCAGAAAAATAATTATCAATAATTCTTAATTGTTTTTTGTTGAGTTTACGTGACCGCTCATCTTCCCAACTCAAGAACGCTTCTAATTCCTCTAAATTTTCAGATAAACCGAAAAGGGTAAAATTACAAGATGCCTTATATCCAACAGAATTTTCTCCATCACTGAAAACTCCGGATTTATAATGAGCAATTCCTCTATTATTTTTAGGTTTAATTACTTTGATTTCAATCCGTTTTTCAGCAATCAGATATGCCAAACACTCAAAGAAGTGAGTATCGTATTCATCAAGAACTTTCATAAGAGAAACCACATCCGTCAAATCAAAAACTTTGTTCAGGTAATCTGTATTTTGTCCTTTTTCAAAAGCTTCTTTATCTTTCTCGGAAAGCAAATGATTAACGACCATTCGCATTTTTCCACCTTTACTGATGAATGTGGCAAAGCCAGCAGATAACAGATTAATAGCTGCTGAGCTAAAATAGCCCAACAACAAATGGAATTCGGAACTGTTAGCTAAACCGTCTAAATAAAATTGAAGAGGCTCGTTCTCTGTTCCTGTTTTATAATCTCTATCTATAGACCAATCACAATCTTTAAGCATATCTATACATTGTTTTGAATAATTCAAGAATTGTTCTGACTACAGTTTTTATTTCTTCTTCTGTATTAAACTTTCCAAGTGAAAATCGAATTGAAGCAAAAGCGTCATCATCACTTAATTCCATAGCTCTCAAAACGTGTGAAGGCTCAATGACTGCAGACGTACATGCCGAACCGTTTGAAACTGCAATATTTTTCATTTTACCTATCATTACATTGGCATCGCAACCTCTAAAACAAATATTACTGACGTTGTATATTCTGTTTTCACTACTTCCATTTACAAACGTATCAGGAATCTCGAGAAGTTCACTCTCTAATTCGTTTCGTAAGATAGTTATTTTATCAAAATCCTGTTTTATTTCTTGTATTGCTATTTCACAAGCCTTACCGAGTGCCATAATGCTCGGAACATTTAATGTTCCGCTTCGTATACCATTCTCATGCCCGCCTCCGTGTATAAATGTGGGGAGTCTTATCCCTCTTCTTATATACAAAGCCCCAATTCCTTTAGGAGCATACATTTTATGTCCGCTTAAACACAAAATGTCAACACCAAAATAATCTACATCAAACTCAATTTTCCCAATTGCTTGTGTGGCATCTGTCATAAATAAAGCTCCAACTTCGTGAGCAAGTGAAGCAATTTCTTTTATGGGTTGAATTACGCCTGTTTCGTTATTTACAAACATCACACAAACTAAAATAGTGTCTGAACGTAACGATTTTTTCAAATCGCTTAAATCAATTAATCCGTCCTTTTGAACAGACAAATAAGTTATCTCGTAACCTCTTGTTTCAAGGTGTTTACAGGTATCAAGAACCGCTTTGTGTTCTGTTGAAACGGTAATAATGTGCTTACCGTTTTCGGAATAATTTTCCCCGATGCCTTTTAAAGCAATATTGATTGCTTCTGTCGAACCACTTGTGAAAATGATTTCTTCTACATCTGCGTTGATTAAATCTGCAACCTGTGTTCTTGCTGTTTTTACAGATTCATTTATTATTGTACCAAAGTGATGGGTGCTACTTGGATTGGCATAGTTTTCTTTTAAGTACGGAAGCATCGCATCCAGCACTCGCGAATCAATTGGAGTGGTGGCGTTGTAATCGAGGTATATGATATTTCCTCTGTTTGACATTTATTGTTATGTACTATTTAGACGACACTCTTAATTGCTCAACAAATCGCTCCATTTGTAAATTTTGTTTTCTTTTATAGATGCTCTTGTTTGCGAAATCTTATCGAGTAATGTTTTAGTGCCAAATTTAATTTCTAATTCAAATACAGAGTTGTAACTTTTTAAAATTTCAAATATGTCCTTACATTTTGATTTTTTTGCTTCAAAGAAAGAATACGAATTACCAATATTTTTAAAATCAAGTTTATCAAGCTTATTTATCAATGAGCTTAGATTGTTAACAATTTCTTCTTTACTTCTTTTGAATTTAGCATTTACATTGTTATTATAGAAATCTTGAAGTTTCTGTTTTAAAACTGTTACTTCTGTTGCATATAGAGAATGTAAATCACTTAAAGTATTATCTAACTGTGTTTCTGTAAAATTATCATCTAACCAGTATAGTAGTATAAGTAGGTCAACAGAATCCTTTATTTGTCCAATTTGTTGATGATCAAAAAAAGGCGAAAAATGCTCTTTGGCTGGATAATCGTCCGTGTAAAAGAAAATTTTCTCTGAATTTATTCTACTTAGATACAAAGCATAGGCAGACGAACACAATTCTCCATTTAACTTATTAGAATATTTAGTTACACTAATAATCTTATCAAAATAATCATTCCCTAAATCATTTAATAATTGCTCATTATCATTTTTCTTTCTTTGAAAGATTGGTAGCACCTGATTAATAGATTTTCTCTTTTCTTCAATTGTGCTTTTATCAGAATATTTTTGCTGATTCCCTTTATTTAATGGTAAGTATACATTTTTTCTCACTTCATCAAAAACAACGGAATTTAATGTGAAATTTACTTTATCTAACTTTTTCAACAAAAAGTCATCCTTATCGATATGAATAAGGTTAATTATAGTACAAGTATCTAATAAACAACAAATATTATTCATACTAAATTATTCTTTATGCCAAATAATATCATTTTTATATTCCTCAAATACTCCCATATTTATTGGAGACTTGTCATCCATATCTGAAAGTTCAAGTAATAATGATAATGATTCATTAAACTGCCTTAAAGAAGCATTTCCTAATTCTCTAATTAAATTGTCAATTACATTTTCTTCAAATGGGAAATAAGGGTTTTCGTCAGTTCCTTTTCTGAAAGCAATTATCAACTCCCTCAGATACTCCTTAAATGTCTCAGCATTTGGTAAGTCAAAACTTATTCTTTCTTTTATCCTCGACCTTACACTATCATAGACATATTGCCCTAAATCCTCTACTGATATTAAAGCTGATTGCGTCAAATTCAAAAATAACAATAGATTGTTGGGTACATTGTCTAATAACTCTCTGATAAAACTATTGGTTTTATCAATATTGGTATTGTTCAATACTGCTATATCTTCAAATTCATCAATCCAAATTATTACACAAGAATACTTTTCTTTTTCATATGTCAAACAAGAAAACAAACCTGCTAAAATTGAGGAATAATCAGTATCATCTTTTAAGAAACGTAAAATACCGAAAGTATTTAAAGATTTCAATTCCGTTGCACTCATATTTCCATACAGATACTTTTTAATTTCCAAAGCTTCAATCTCTGTATTGAAAATAGCTTTCAAAACACTTTGGAAATGAAGATTTGAACCAATAGAATCAATATATGTATTCAGGTCTACAGTAATTCCGGAAAAAGTATTTCTTAATTCTTCAACATTGAGTTTGTCAATGATGGAAATATAAATACTGTAAATTGGTTCTTTGCCTTTAGGTAATGAGATAACTGTTGAATATGGAATTGATTTCCTTGCTTTATCCGCAAGACTTTGCAGAACGTCTTTCTTATTAAAAAATCTTGCAGCATGTGTTTTACCACTTCCGTATTCACCCCAATTCAGAACTAAAGAAGAATTAGGAATACGAATGCTCCGTTCAATTCGTTTTTCAAATTTTTCTTTGATATCTTTAAACCCAGCCCAAACTAACTCGTCGGGATTGGTAGCTGGTGTCAAACGAAACGGATTCGTTTTTAATTTGTATGTTACTTCAAAATGTGCCATTTTAATTTTTATATTGAATATAACCGTCCTGATATTGTTCCTGATATTTAAAGATGAACTTATCTTGTTTTTTTTCAGATAATTTATTTAAAATATACTGATATCCGACTTTAATATTGTCATTAAAGTATAATTGATATTTTGTATAATTTGCTGCTTGCGATGCTGTTACTCTATTTGGAGCTAAGGTTTTAAATAAATCAAAACTATTATCAATGTGCATATATATTTTCTCCAAAATTAAGTTTTCATCTGTAGGATTTACAACCTCGCTATTATTGTAACAGTCGTCATATAAATGAATCATAAATCGGTCAAGAAATGCATCTGCTGAAATTATTGCATCAGTATTTATATCATTCCAAATACACAAATGCTGAAACAGTTTCGAACCAATTCTTGTAATTTCAAATTCATTATTTTCCGCTGTAAGAACTCCTAAATCTAACATCCAGTTCAATCGAGGCATTATTAAATGTTCTAAATAGACCTCTGCTTTTTCCCATTTTTTTATCCTACTCAATATCGAATCAATATTGTTCAATACTTTTCTATCACCAAAAGAATTTGACTGCTTATAACTTTCTAATCGTTTTATCAACTGACTTTGAAACAATTTAATCAAATGAGAATATGTTGTTCTTTCTGCAATAAAAATCAATTCCAAAAGATTACTAAAATAGAAATAGTCGTTTTTTAAAATACATTCGAGAAAGAATAATCTGTCGAAGCGGTTTAACTCAAAAATATTACTTGAATTTGAAAATTCAATTTGTAAAGTTTGATATACCTTGAATGATTTTCCTGAATAATAAGTGTTGTTTATCTTATTCAAAAAACCTAAATCAATAGACGTGTCAATATAAGGCTTTGCAGATACTCCAGTTTTAGTTTCGTCAATCAATCCCTTTTCAAATTGACTTCTCTTTAATAACTCTTTGTATTTCAGGCAATAATTTTCAAATTTTTTATTGATAGACATTGCGGGAACATTCTTGTTTTCATTGAGGAATAGAGATAAAATTTTGAAATAACCCAAACGTCTAACTTTTGTATTAGTGGATAATACTGTAACTATCTTATTATCTTTAAAAGGTTCATTTTTATGGAAAAAGATAGAATAAAAACTTTGAACAGAAACTTCACTTATATTATTCTCAATAAGATGTTTTGCAAATTCAATATTCCACCAAAGTTCATTAACAATCAGAATATTAAACATATAATTTCCATACTTATCACACATTTCATCTCCAAAAACTATATTCGTATAATAGTCAAGTATAGCATCTTGTTGATACGTCCTTATTATTTTAATCAACGAAAACATTTCGTTAGTAATGGATTTGCCTTCAGTCAAATTTTCTCTCCAACTTAAATATTCGTACCCTTTTATGGTAAGAGATGTAAAATCGTCTATCTTCGTTAAAAATTCGTCAATATCAGAGATGTCACTTATTGTGTTGTAAGAGTAATATTCATCATAAAGAGCGTCATTATCTATGTCGTAATTAATATTAAAAGAAAACGCAATAACGTTGTCACCACCAAACTCGAATGATAATTCGTTTTGGTGAATCATTGCTTGTTGGCAATTAGTTAAGTAATATTCAAGTACCGCTCTCATTTATATAAAACAACTTGCACATCCAACATCCTCTTCCTCTCCCAAAATATCAATAAGAAATGGTGATTTGGCGTTTTTTGATTTCCTTTCCATTCTCTTGATATACTCCTCCTTGATTTGCTCTATTCTTTCAGGCTTAATAATATCTTCTAAACTTTCACCTTGTGCCCAAGTGTAACCATCTTTCTCATATTCCATCGCTCTTTTGTACAAATCAGGATGCTGTTCATACAACCAAACCCACTCGATTTTCTGTTGGTAAAAACAGAAGAAACAACCAGATCGACTTCTTGCATACTGACCTTTTTTACCATTCACTTCAAATTCAATTTCGTTGTAGTAAGCAGGAACTCCAACACCACTTTCTTTCAAAATTCTAAAAATATCATCTTTAACCAAAACATCTTCATTGTCAATCAAAGGGAATGAATCTTCTCTTGATAGCGGATAATCTGTCGTTTTCAAAAAGTTAAAGACTAATTGATTAAATCCTTTTACATCTGTGTCAAGCAGAGCATTTAGCTTTTGTTTTTGCGTAAACGAAGAGTCGATTTTTTTTGAAATAATTTGTGTTGCTTTATCTTGATACTTTCCAAAATCAATGTTTTTTGAGAATGAAATTATTTGCTCTATATTTTTATTTGATAAAGCCCTCAAGACAACATCTTCGCTCCAAATATTTTTTCTGAAAGGAAAAATTGATTGTATATTTTTCTTCGTAGAGATATATCCTTCACGGTCTTCATCACCACGAATACCAACGTAAGAAATAACATTATCTGTTCCCACATATTTTTCAAATGGTTCAAGTTTTAATTTTTTCGTACACCAACGCACACTTGAAGAAGGCAAATAGCCACCGTACATTTTCAAAAAATGATCAAAAGGAACTTCAGAACTATTTTCTGCTCCTTTTAAAATATCTATCTTGATTCCAAGATAGATTTCAAGATTTTGGATAAGTTGATATGTTTCCTCCAATTCCTTTCCTGTATCACTTGAATAAAATTCCAAATCTAACTCGGGATATTTCGTTTTGAGATAAATAGCCAAAGCCGCACTGTCTTTTCCTCCCGATATTCCCAAAACGTGTCTTGTTTTATTCATTCCATAAGTTCTTTTAAGAGATTCAATACTGCTGCAATATTTGAAGTTTTATCATTTCCGAGATTAGCCTTCAACATGATTTTTAATTCTTCAATTTCAGGGCTTTTACTTTTAGGCACTCTTACAATCTTAGGATCTATCTTACTAAAGAATGAATCAATTTTAACACCGACTACTTCTTCATTTGCTTCATCAATATCTATTTTGGAAATACTTGTCAAACTATCAAGCTCTAATATCATTGCTTTGAATTTTTCGTATAACATTATTTCATCTTCATCAGTGAAAACCTCAAGAGTTTTGCCTGTAATAACTTGTGCAATGGAGTTAAGCCATGCGGTTTTATCCTCTATAGCTGAATCGATACGTCGTACGAACGTTTTTTGATTAGCTAACAGCAGATGTTTCTTTAGATTTTTATAGCGATTTTGTAAATATTCTTTATACTCTTCAAAATCTATAGTTCTACCCACAATCTCATCACAAATAAAATCTTCAAACCGTTTTACCAATCCATCGTAAGAAGTACGTAGCTCCCGCACTGCATTTTGTAGATGTATGGTATAATTCTGTAGTTTTGAATTATCCTGCTGTAAAGTATTCAGGGAGAACCCTAACGCATTTGGAAAAGACTCGAAGAACGTTTCTTCAGGGTCTTTACTCTTCACAATCGCTTCACGAATTTTTAATGCAGTCGGAGAAAGCCTTTTAGTCTGTTTAGAATATTCTGGAAGCTGTTTGTAAAAAATAATAAATGGTTTAATTGTTTCAATAAACGAATTATTTTCAAATTTTTGTTCTGCCGATTGATTTAAAAAGGTTCGGTAGCTATTGAAAACATCTAATTTTACACCTTCAACATCAAACGCCTTAATTGTATAATCTTGGGGTTTCTTGGTTATTAGTTCTAGATTTTCCTCGGATAAATGTGGAATATAACTATCCTCATTGAAGACAGCAAAATCATCTCGTTTTAAAAACAAAAAAGTAGGCACCCAAAAATCAATCAATCCTTGCTTTAATTTGAATGGCCGTTTGTTCAGTATTTCAATAAAATCAGAAATTCTTTTCGGCTCAAATTTGGCATCTTCTATAAAATTCTCGGATACAACCCAAAGTCTGTAAAAAGATGAATTTTCGGAAATAGTTAGAACTTCCGTAGCATTATCTCGAATAGGAGATATATTGTTTTCTTTTAGAAGAGATAAGTAGATAGTCTTTTCAGGAGGAAATTTCTCACTTTTAAAACCTAGATTCTCCTTGTCCCAATTATTTACTAATGCTCTAAAATAGTTTTTTCTAGCTGTATGAATTGAAGGGGAAATTTTGTGCCTGTTTACTAATTCATTCTTAAAAACAGGTGTTGCGTTATAAACGTTACTACAAACTTGTGACAAGAGTTTATTAAAATCTGTTTCGTTTGTTACATTTTTTTCTTTCCCGTTGAAAAACCAAACAACATTTTCAGTAAATAATCCTTTCTTCTTAATTTGATTTTCTAATAAAGACACCTGTGATTGCATGATTATCTCAAGTTCTCTTTTAGCAACTCTATCTTCTTTATTTTCCTGAAGTACTTTTTCAGACTTCTCGATTTCAAACAATAAATCCTTTATTTCAGTAGAGTTTTTAAAGAAACAGTATATTATCGCTTCATCCTGTTGTTCTGATTTATTTTGAATATCCCTTTCTTTGAGTCTATCATTGACTACAATATTTATATAACCGTCCGTTTCATTTTCTGGAATATCGTTGATAGGATAATCAGAAATTTTGTATAAAAATGTCCTTGGTGTTCCTGTAATAAAAGAGTATTGCCTAGCGGATTTAGGAGGGAGCTGAATATGTTTATTTAAAAGAGAAGCTACATCACTAACTTCCGAGATTTTATTTCCAGCCTCGATAATTGCTGTTTGAATATCTAAATCTGTTCCTTCAAACAAGATATATCGTTTGCTATAAGAACGAAAACGGATGATTTTTTTTGTTTCAAGGTTTTTAATGAGTGTCTCACTATTCGAGATACCACAAGCAATTTTTAGATAATTGTTGAGAAAATATCCATCTAAAACAGCTCCGTTGGCTGAAAAAACACTAAGCATCCCAATTGTCTTAATGATTTTGATATAATCATTTATTGAAGTATCAAATGTCCGCTCTACATTTTCTATTGCTGAACGTATAGAACTCCAAACTGAAAAATCAGGATTATATCTTGATGTGAGGAATGAATAAAAATTGAAATTCAAATAATCGTAAACACAGCTCAAGTTATAAAATGGAATTTCCTTATTATTGAATCTTGTTAATCCCGTATGGTCAGTTGATTCAAGGAAACTAAATAACGACCTCTCATTCTGCCCATAACGTTGCAACGCGAGCGTAAGCGTATTTGCTGCAAGAATATCAAGCGGGAAAAGCTTCAAAGCAATTTCATTCAGGAAATCCTCGTTAAAATTAAATGCTTTTGTTTCAACAGCTAACTTCAAGCATTTTTCAACTGTTGATTTATTCGGTTTTAAAGAGATGTTTTCTTCGACGTATTCAGAGGCCAAATATAAAAGCTGTTCTACAGGCTCATTGAAAGTGATCTCACGAAAACGACCTTTTACTTTGGTCCACTCTTGTTTTTGGATACTATTCAATGAATAAGCATATGACTCAAAACTTTGATGAACCGTAGTGATCAGTACGATATTATATGTTGGATTATTACAAAATTCAGCTAACTCTTGAATAAAATACAGTTCTTTTTCGGGTGAGTTTTTACTTGCATATTCTAAGAACTTCCCAAACTCATCTATCAACAAAAACAATATGCCATTATCTTTTCCGTTGGAATGGTAATGATTGAAAATTTCAGACAGGATGTTTTCGTGTTTATTCTTATTTGTAGCTACTTTAAAAATATCCGCAAACTCATCTATAATAGATGTATACGACCCAACTATTTTTATAATGTCAATTTTAGGATTTACAATAAAATTAGGTTCAAAATAACGTTTCTTGCCTTCGAGACTCTGTTCAAAAGCCCAGAGGAAGGAAGATTTACCTGTTCCATATGTTCCTATAATATTAAAAGAGCGGATGCCCTTTTTAAAGTCATTCACGATCTGATTGACAATTCGACTTGCATTGGGAGTTGGAATATAATTAAAATCTCTCTCCGTATCCCTAAGAATATTAACTGAGGTTGTGAAATTATCTGTCATAATAGATGTCTAAAATTGAGTAAGCGTCAGGTTTATTTTTGAACTGAAGCTCTTTGATGCCTGAATTGTCTGTATATGTAATATCTTTATTTTCCTTCACAATTTCAGAAATTTTATTGACCAATCCTGAACGGTTTAGCGCAAAAATAGAGCCTGGACTATTCGTGTCAAACTCTAGTGAATTCAAACTAATAGAGTGACCATAACTTTCATTATCCAAAATAGAATAAAGGATCACTGCTTCTGGTAAACTATCTCTTTCATAGTTTTCAATTTGGAACTGTTCTGTTTTTTTCCCATTATAATCTTGAGTAATAGATACTTTTAGCATATCCAAATCTGAAAGAATTCCAGAAGAACTATCCTCTATATTGCTATTGTCACTATCGTTCTTATACATATTAATAAATACAGAGAAGTCTTTTGTGACCGTGTTATCATTAAAACTCAACTCAGGATTAATTTCCTGAATTCGCTTTAGATAATTTAAAAAATTCTCTTTTGTAAAAAAGAGTTTTTCTTTTCTAAACTCATTAAAAATTATGCTATATATTGATGCTAATCCAGTTTTTATCAGCTGATAATGCAATAGCCATAAACTCGCATCGTCTTCTAAATATGGGTCATAGCCAATTTCTTCATCAAATAACTTTGTGCCAAAATCCGTTAGACTATCTTTATTATCAATGATATTAAACGCCTTCAGCCAATAACGTATAGCTAAAACCATGTTTTTTCCGACACCAAGCTTTACTACTGCATCTTCATTGTTGAACGACTGTTCTTCTTTAACAAAATCGTATCCTTTTTTTAGCCAGAGGTGTCGACATTGAAAAGAATCATGCCCAGAAAATGTAAACTTCAATACATCTGAATTTGCTACTATCATTTTTTGTTTAGAAAATAATGTTTTTACGCCCTGTAAAAGTAATCAAAATTAAAGTTGAATACAACGTCACTACCCATAACTTTTTAAGAACAGTGTTTGTATAGTACAATTACAGGTTAGTGGAATAATACTATAACTTCTGTAATTAGCAAGCATACAATGCAATGCGACCGGCGTGAACTAAAGATCCAGTTCTACAAGTCACGACCTGGTATACGATATCGAGTTTGAGGAGCGTAGAAGAATCGAGTTTTTTGTTAGAAATTCACGCTGTCCGAAACCTCGGATCCGTCGGCTGTTTTAAATGCCAGAAAAGATTCCAGCGCTTGGCCTTGCCAATCGGAGGGGAGATGCAGAACGGCCTTAGAAGCTGACCGCTTCCCGGCGTTGATGTCGTACACGGATTGTTTCTTCTCCACGTTGTAGGCTACCAGCATGGTAATATCGTCACCACGGGCATTTCTTTCCGTAATCCCATCCCAACACACGTGCAAGTCGCCCCCGGTCACTTCGCCTTTAACACCCGTCACCGCACTCAGGTCGCCACGGGAGATCCGCACTTTACTGAAATCCAACTGTACCTCCTGCCCCACTCCCTTAACCGCGTTTTTCATGTTGTAAGACATCGCCGCGTTGAAGGCCGTCATCCGGCCACTGGCGTACGACTGAAAACCGATCCGGAGGAAAGGCGTGATCGTTTTTAAGAACTCCATGGCGACCGAGAACCGGCTTCTTTGCTTTACCTGACCCTTGGTCTTGGGGTCGTTCACCTTGGCAGGAAGGCTTCTCACGTAATAAATATCTCTCCACGTGGCCCCTACCACATTCCCCACTCTACCGGTGAATCCACCGAAAAGACCATCTTTTAATGTACCCATGATATACTCGTTTTTAATTTAACATTATCGGGGGCATTATAGTCATTTTACAGGATATAAACAAATATTTACACCTTGTTTTGTTCTTACCTAACTCTTGCTTGGCTCTATTGTATTAGAAGAATAAAAGAACAAGGTAAGACCCAGGTAAGACCCAGGTAAGAGCGAGGTAGGGGCAAAAAAACGGTTTTCACATGCTTTTGACGAGCGATTACTATGTAAATTAAAGTTAATTACATAGATGCTTTGGGGAAAGAGGAGGGAGTGCAGAACTATAAATTATGGTCTGTCAAAGGAGGAAAGCTATTTTTATACTACACTGTCTTTATAATAGGTCGAGCGGACTTTTGATTTTCAATTTTGCGGCATCTGTAACATGGGTATAGATTTCAGTTGCTTTGATGGAAGAGTGCCCCAATAACCTTTGAATGTGTCGGATATCTGTTCCATTTTCAATAAGGTGAGTTGCAAAGCTGTGCCGCAATACATGCGGAGTCACCTGCTTTTGTATACCCGCTTTCTCGGCGGCCGTCTTAACCACGTTTTGCACGCTCTTTGCCGAATACATTCCGCCACCCTGCCCTTCAAAAAGGTAAACTTTGGGGTGATACGCCTTGAAGTAACTCCTCAAATTTTCAAGTAATGCCGGTGAAAGCATTACCACGCGATCTTTATTCCCTCTTGAATTCCTGATGTGGATCAACATCCGTTCAGGATCGATGTCATCGAGTTTTAGATGGAGTAATTCACTTAGCCGTAATCCGCACCCGTACAATAATTTTATGATACATGCGTGTTTCAAGTTGGTGACAGATGCCAGTATTCGCTTTACTTCGACTATGGTTATACATTTTGGCAACCTGTGTTCTTTTCGTGAGGGATATAGGTGCCTAATTGTTTATATTACCCCAAAAGGATACCATTATTCCATTCCAAAAGTATACCATTTTAATTTAATCTCAAAGTTTATTTAACTCTTGGTGGCGGTACCGCCACCAAGAGTTAACGGGAGTTCTTATTTTT
>CAZAFR010000040.1:0-17419 GCA_964484665.1 uncultured Proteiniphilum sp.
GAGTTAAGTAAGTGGTTGGATGAACTGTAAGTTGAAATAAGTGAACCGTACTGGATTCGAACCAGTGGCCTCTACCCTGTCAAGGTAGCGCTCTAAACCAGCTGAGCTAACGGTTCATAATTGTCGTAGAGGATATATTTATCACTTTCCTCTGCGACTTTTACTATCACTTATTACTCTGACCTATTCCTCTGTAGTCAAAACCGTATGATGACAAATCTTCTTTATTGTAAATATTTCTGCCATCAATAACAAGATGGTGGTTCATTATTTTCTTGAGAATCGACCAGTTAGGTAGTCTAAACTCTTTCCACTCTGTTGGCACAATTAATGTATCTGCTTCATTGGCTGCATCATAAATATCTGTTGCATAATAGATTTTGTCGTCAAGATACTTACGGGCTTCCTGCATAGCCGCGGGATCGTATGCGCGAACTTTTACACCTGATTCTAAAAGGCTTTCAATAAGTGTAAGTGATGGAGCATCTCGCATGTCATCTGTTTCAGGTTTAAATGATAAACCCCATACAGCAACAGTTTTACCTTTTATATCATTGTTGAAATAACGATTGAATTTATGGAATAGTATAGCTTTCTGTCTGTTATTTACATCTTCAACCGCTTTGATGACACTCATTTCATATCCAACATCTTCACCTACTTTTATTATCGCACGGATATCTTTAGGGAAACAACTTCCACCATAACCACAACCGGGATAGAGAAAACTTCTTCCAATACGTGAGTCGCTGCCCATTCCACGACGTACCATATTAACATCTGCACCTACAACCTCACATAAATTAGCTATATCGTTCATAAAGCTGATACGAGTTGCTAGCATAGCATTGGAGGCATATTTTGTCATCTCGGACGACATTATATCCATAAAAATCACTCTGAAGTTATTGAGTAAAAAAGGACGATATAACTTTGACATCAAATCCTCTGCTCTTTTGCTTTCTACACCCACAACAACTCGGTCGGGACTCATAAAATCATTTATTGCAGCTCCTTCTTTTAAAAACTCGGGGTTGGAAGCTACATCAAACTGCAAATCATTTAAACCACGCTCATCAAGTCGCTCACGGATAACTTCTCTAATCTGATAGGAAGTGCCAACCGGGACAGTGCTTTTAGTAACAATAAGCAAAGCCTTGGTCATATTGTTTGCAATGGTATCCACTACAGTCATTACATACGACAGATCGGCATTACCTTCGTCATCTGAAGGAGTTCCAACAGCTATAAATATAATATCCATTTCATTTAAAACTGATGTCAAATCAGTTGTGAAATGAAGTCGTTTGGCATCATAATTACGTACTACAATACTCTTTAATCCAGGTTCATAAATTGGTATAATACCTTTTTCAAGATCTTCGATTTTCTCTTTATCGATATCAACACAAGTGACGTCTACACCCATTTCAGCAAAACAGGCTCCTGAAACTAAACCTACATAACCTGTTCCAACAATTGCAATTTTCATATTTTGTGTACTTAATTATTTATATAGAATTTTTTTTTGATTCCTATATTACAACTTTCTTAATGATTATAAACAATAGCGGTCTAAATTTTTATTTATCTATCAATATAGATTAAATTATAAAGTCTCCCACAATTTCTTTCTGAGATTATTGACGGGATAAAGAACTGTTAGCAATCCTATTATGCTAACTATCGCGAACACAATCAAAATATCGGTGTACTTAACTATAACAGGATAAGCATCAATTATATATGCTCCCGGCGTATCACTGAGGCGTATAAAGCCAAAGTGCTGCTGTAAAAGACATAGCACAAGTCCAATTACTATCCCTACAATTATTCCGGAAAAGGTGATTAACCATCCTTCGTTAAGAAAGACGCGAGAAATCATATTATTTGATGCACCCATATTCCTGAGACTGTTGATATCATCCTTCTTCTCGACTATGAGCATTGATAACGAACTCACTACATTGAATACCGCTATTAATAGAATAAATGCCAATATAAGGAATGTTACCCATTTTTCTACCTGAAGCATCTTGTATGATTCGCGTTGTTGTTCATATCGGTTTTCTATAAGATATTCATCTCCTAGAATATTATAAAGTTGTTTTTTTATTTTACTTACTGATGCACCACGTACCAATTTGATATCGATAGATGTTACTTCATTGGTGTAATTAAGAAGTTCTCTTACCTGAGATATTGGCATAATAGCCATTTGTTCGTCATATTCGGGGGTATTAAGACTAAACACTCCACCAATTTGAACATAGCCTGTGGTAAATGCTGTAGCAGGGTTTGCAAGATTTACTCTTACATCCCTTTTTGGTGCATAAATCTCAATTGGATTAATAAAACTAGGGCGCGCACCAAGAGAAACAGCAAGACCAGCTCCAAGTGTTGCGTAATCCACAACATCTTCACGTAATTTAAATGTACCATCAATCATCAACCGATCCATTTCTGCCATTTCGTTAAACTCTTCTGAGACACCTTTCATAAGTACCGGGACCTGCTGACCATCAAAGCTGAAAAGTGCATTCTCTTCAAGCGACTCGGATATCATTTGTATTCCTTCCACTTGAAGTGCTTCATCAAAAACAGGTGTTTTATAATCAAAAACCTTGCCCTCTTTAATCGTAATCTTTAGATCGGGATCAAAAGAACTAAACATACTCTCAACTATTCCGCCGAAGCCATTGAATATGGATAAGACAACCACCATAGCCATAGTTGCAATAGCAATACCACAAACAGAAATAGCTGAAATCACATTAATTGCATTGTGCGATTTCTTAGAAAAGAGATAACGGCGTGCTATGAATAATGATATATCCAAAATATAAGTTTCAGTTGTCTTTCAACAGTCTGTCAATATTCTCAATATAATCGAGTGAATCGTCGATATGAAAATTCAGTTCAGGTATAACCCTCAACTGATTCCTCATTCGCTTGCCTAAATTATATCGAACAGACTTAACGTTCTCATTTATATTTTTTACTAATTCTTCACCTTTCTCAGAAGGAAAAATACTAAGATATGCATGTGCAATACTCAAATCGGAAGTTACCCGTACACTAGTTACCGAGATTAGTGTACCGGGCATTTTTTTTGCTTCTAATAGAAATAATTCACCCAGTTCCTTCTGTATCAACCGATTTATCTTTTGTTGTCTGTTAGAGTCCATAATATTTATTTCTTTCTTATAAGCGTTAAACCGTCGCGAACAGGCAATATAACCTTTTCAACACGATTATCGCTTTTCAAATGATTATTAAATTCTAAAATGCCTTTGGTCTGCCAGTCGTTACTTTTTGGTTCACCCAAAACTTTACCGTGCCAAAGACTATTATCGGCAAATATAAAACCTCCGGGTTTTGTTTTTATGAGAATAGATTCATAAAGACGAAGGTAGTCGCGTTTGTTACCATCCATAAATATCAAATCGAAACTATTATCATCATATTGAGGCACTAATTCATTAGCATCACCTATTATTAATTTAATCTTGTCACTATGGGAAGAACGACTAAAATTCTCTCGTATAATATCCTCCATCTCATCATCTATCTCAATCGTTTCAAGCGTGCCATTTTCCTCAAGTCCTTCAGCAATACAAAGGGCAGAATAACCAATATAAGTCCCTATTTCAAGTACTTTTGAGGGTCGAATCATTTGCACAAACATTTTGAGTATACGACCTTGTAAATGATCTGAAGACATTATTCCATGAAGCAGTTTAACTTGAGCGTCCCTATAAATTTGCCGTAACAGTTCAGGCTCCTCATCAATATGATCAATTATATAGTCTTCTATAGAATCCATTAGAAGGTAAAAAAGTTTAAGTTTTATGTATATCTTAAAATAATTAGTACTAATTAAAACACTTGAAATTATTCTAAAACTGTTGAGTTGTTTTATAAATAGCTAAATTCCACTAAACCAGTATAATTAAGCAGTATAGTCGGGTAAATTATATTTATCTTTTGCTTCCAAAATTCTCCAGGCGTCAATAACTTCAAGATATGTTGTACCTCCTACTTCACCAAAACTACCACCTAAATAAGCAACCCTGTCTTTTGGTTCAATCATCTTGTTTTCAATGAGTCTACGAATTGCTTCAATGAAATAAGCTCTCCGACTTTCTTTGGTGTTACCGTCGCCTTTTCCTTCTTGAAATTCGGCCATAATGCCATATGACATTGCAAGCTCACGAGCCAGTCGCTTTGTGGTTGTTATGGCATAAACCGGACTTTTCCCACGAAATGCTGCCAGCACACGGGCTGTTCTCCCTGTGTGACTGTCGGTTACAATTGCTTTGACATTTAGTTTGTTTGATGTCTTCACAGCTTGTTTAGCAAGAAATTCGGTAACATTACCTGCATCATCAGAGTCATAAGGTACGCGTATATCATTATCAGCTAACTTTGTTAACTCTGCCTCATAAGCTGTCTTTGCCATAGTTCTTACAGCTTCAACCGGATACTTACCATAAGCAGTCTCGCCACTTAACATCACTGCGTCTGTACGGTAATAAATTGCGTTTGCAATATCAGTAATCTCGGCACGTGTGGGACGAGGATTGTGTATCATTGAATGCAGCATTTGAGTGGCTACAATAACCGGTTTCTTATGATGAATTGCCTGTTTGATCAAAATACGCTGAATACCTGGAATCTTTTCCTGTGCTACCTCAATACCAAGATCACCCCGTGCAATCATTATTCCATATGCTGCGTCAAGAATTGCATCAGCATTGTCTACACCTTCTTGATTTTCAATTTTTGCAATTATCTTTATCTTACTATTATATTCATCAAGTATCTTCTGCACTGCAAGCACATCATCTCTATTACGTACAAAAGAATGTGCAACAAAATCAACATTGTGCTTCACTGACAAAGCAATGAATTTTTTATCTCTTTCGGTAATAGCAGGCAAATTGATTCGAACACCAGGAATATTTACGCTCTTACGACTTCCAACTACTCCATCATTCATCACATTACATAGAAGTTGATCACTGTTAACTGAAATAACTTTAAGATCTACCTCTCCATCATCTATCAGTATATCATCACCTACATTCATTTCATCCGCAATATTGGGATACGAAATATAAATGGTTTCTCTTGTTGATATTCCCTGTGGATTTCCTATGATTTTTATCTGGTCTCCTGTTTTTAGTTCTATAGGTTCATTTGTAACTGTTGTTCGGATTTCGGGTCCTTTAGTATCAACCAATATTGCTATTTCTTCGGATACCTCTCTTACATTATTGATTATTTTCAGGAAGCCCTCCTCGTTTAAATGTGCGGAATTAAGTCTTACGACATTCATCCCCGCTTCATATATCTGTTTTAGGAAGGGGATTTCGCAACGTTTATCTGATATGGTTGCAACTATTTTTGTTTGTTTCTGCATAATTAATATTGATGAATCGATTTGCAATAATCGAAACTGTTAATCTAACGTTTAAATTCAAATATTGTTTTCCATCAGAAAGGCCTGAACTGCAAGCTTGTAGGAGTTTAGTCCAAATCCGGCAATAACTCCCTTACATACTGCAGATAGCATTGACTGATGCCTGAATTCTTCTCTTGCTTGTGTGTTTGAAATGTGCACTTCTATAACGGGAGTATTTATTGCCTTAATTGAATCTCTTATTGCTACGGATGTATGAGTATATCCTCCCGCATTAAGGACTATTCCGCTATAACTAAAACCTACTTCCTGGATTTTGTTGATTATTTCTCCTTCAATATTAGACTGGAAATAGTTAATCTCAACATTTGAAAAGGAAGATCTTAAACTTTCCAAAAATTCTGTAAAGGACTTGTTACCATATATTCCCGGTTCCCGTATGCCCAGTAAATTCAGGTTAGGGCCATTTATTATTTGAATTTTCATCTTTATGTTATTTTTTACGGAATTAGGAACAAAGATACGATATTATTTGTAGAAAAATATAAACAAACAAGGGTATCGCGTTATACGATACCCTCGGAATTTATAGAAAATTTAAACTTTTAGTTTGCTTTCTATGCAGGTGCATTGGCATCTTCATTACCTGTGTCGGACGAACTGAAATCTGCCTCTGCCATGCGGATATATGATTTATATCGCCACTGCGCATTTTGTTTTGCAGCTTCAAATAGTTCGTCAGCCTCAGTAGGGAATGATTTCATTAACTGAGTATAGCGTACTTCACCTTTAAGAAAATCTATGAACTTGCTCCAATCAGGTTCTTTACTGTCGAGTTGGAAAGGATTTTTACCCATTTCTTCAAGACGTGGGTCATAACGCCATAAGTGCCAGTAACCGCTCTCTACAGCAGCCTTCTGTTCTGATTGTGCATGTCCCATTCCTTTTCTCAGTCCGTGACTGATACATGGTGAGTAGGCAATTACAATTGAAGGTCCATTGTATGATTCTGCTTCACGAATAGCTTTGAGAGTCTGCCCCTGATTGGCACCCATTGCAACCTGTGCTACATAAACATAGCCATAGGTTGTAGCAATCATACCAAGATCTTTTTTGCGAACACGTTTACCTGCTGCTGCAAATTTAGCAACCGCTGCTATTGGCGTTGATTTAGATGACTGTCCTCCCGTATTTGAATAAACCTCTGTATCAAGTACAAGAACATTGATATCTTTACCGCTTGCTAAAACATGGTCTAATCCGCCGAAACCGATATCATAAGCCCATCCGTCACCACCAAACACCCAGATTGATTTCTTAGCAAGATATTTTTTAAGCGATAGAATCTCACTACCTAGTGGAATATTAGTGCCAGAAAGTAATTCAACAACCTTAGCTGATATCACTTTAGACTCATCTGCATTTTCTTTGTTTGCAATCCATTTACTAAACAATTCTTTAAGTTCAGCACTGAAATCATCAGAAGAAAGTGCCTGCTTCATCAGGTTCTCAATTCTGTTGCGCATACTTGCTTGAGCAATTGTAAATCCATAACCGAACTCTGCATTATCTTCGAAAAGTGAGTTAGCCCATGCTGGTCCTTTTCCTTCCTCATTTTTGGTGTAAGGTATTGCAGGTGCTGATGCTCCGTAAATTGAAGAGCACCCTGTTGCATTTGCAATCATCATCCTTTCTCCAAATAGTTGAGTAATAAGTTTAATGTAGGGAGTTTCACCACAACCTGAACAAGCTCCTGAGAACTCAAATAAAGGAGTAGCAAATTGTGAATTCTTCACGTTAAGCTTTGTGTCAACAAGATGAGCTTTGCTTGTAACATTCTTCATCATCCAGTCCCAGTTCTTCTGATTCTCAAGCTGAGATTCAATAGGTACCATTTTGAGAGCTTTCTCGCCCTTTCTTCCAGGACAAACATCAACACAATTGCTACAACCAAGGCAATCAAGTACATCAACCTGAATACGGAATCCCATACCTGCAAATTGTTTACCCTGTGCCTTTAGCAGTTTCACATCGTCACCTACACCTTTTTGTTCTTCTTCATCAAGCACGAACGGACGAATAGTAGCATGTGGACAAACATATGCACACTGGTTACACTGTATACAGTTTTCAGGCTGCCAAACAGGTACGTTAACCGCTACGCCACGTTTTTCATATTTAGTAGTACCCATTTCCCAAGTACCGTCTTCTCGACCACTAAAAGCAGAAACAGGAAGACTATAACCGTTTTGTGCATTAATCGGACGAAATATCTTCTGAATAAATTCAGGTTCAACATTTGCTGTATCTGTTGCCACCTTTAAGTTTGCCCATTCTTGCAGTACTTCTATTTCTTCAACATCCCCACCGCGATCTACAGCAGCATAATTCATCTTAACAATGTTTTCGCCTTTTTTGCCGTATGATTTAACGATAAACTTTTTCATCTGTTCAACAGCAAGGTCATAAGGTATTACATTGGATATTTTAAAGAATGCCGACTGCAGAATTGTGTTGGTCCTATTTCCAAGACCTATTTCTTCTGCAATCTTAGTAGCGTTAATTATGTAAAGTTTGATATTGTTTACTGCAAAATACTTTTTCACTTGTGCAGGAAGGTGATCTGCCACCTCATCTTTTGACCACAAAGAGTTAAGAAGGAAGGTGCCATTTTTCTTCAATCCCATCGTAACATCATATAAATGAAGATACGCAGGAACATGACATGCAACAAAATCAGGAGTATTTACCAGATAAGGTGATCTGATTGCATTATCTCCAAAGCGAAGGTGAGAACATGTGAATCCTCCCGATTTCTTTGAATCGTATGCAAAATATGCTTGAACATATTTATCTGTATTATCACCAATAATTTTAATTGAGTTTTTATTTGCACCTACAGTTCCGTCAGAACCTAATCCATAAAACTTAGCTTCATAAGTAGTTTTATCCATCGAAATCTCTTCCTTAACAGGAAGCGATTTAAATGTAACATCATCAACAATACCGATTGTGAAATCGTTTTTAGGCATATTCAGAGAAAGATTCTCGAAAACCGATAATATTTGTGACGGCGTTGTATCCTTAGATGAAAGACCGTAGATACCACCTACAATTTCAGGAGCATTTTCTTTTCCGTAGAAGCTGTCTTTAACATCAAGATACATAGGCTGACCGGGAGCACCCGGTTCTTTTGTACGATCGAGTACAGCAATGCGTTTTACTGTTTCGGGTATAACCGATAGGAAAGCCTCAGCTTTAAAAGGACGATACAGATGAACGGCAACAACGCCAACTTTCTGACCATCGGCACGCAGATAGTCAACAACCTCTCTGATAGTCTCAGTTACAGACCCCATAGCAATGATCACTCTGTCAGCTTTTGGATCTCCGTAATAATCAAACAATCCATATTTGCGACCAGTTACCTCTGACAGTTTTCCAAGATATTTTTCAACAATATCAGGAACGGCATCATAAAAAGGATTAGATGCTTCACGTGCCTGAAAATAAATATCATCGTTCTGAGCAGTTCCTCTAGTTACAGGATTATCCGGCGTAAGCGCTCTTTCACGATATTCTTTCAATGCTTCTTGGTTTAAAAGGGGAGCAAGATCTTCATTTGATAACGCTTCAATCTTTTGAATTTCGTGTGATGTGCGGAAACCATCGAAAAAATGAAGAAAAGGAACGCGACTTTCAATAGCTGCCAAATGAGCAACTGCAGCAAGGTCCATTACTTCTTGAACAGAGCCCGTAGCAAAAAGTGCAAAACCCGTTGGTCTTACAGCCATAACATCTTGCTGATCACCAAAGATTGATAAAGCCTGAGATGCTATTGCACGAGCTGACACATGAAATACTCCCGGAAGAAGTTCTCCGGCCATCTTATACATATTAGGTAACATCAGCAGTAACCCCTGTGATGCGGTAAATGTAGATGTTAATGCTCCTGCCTGCAGAGATCCATGCATAGCACCGGCTGCACCGGCTTCTGATTGCATTTCCTTTACTAACACCGGCTGTCCGAAAAGGTTTTTTCTTCCGGCTGCTGCCCATTCATCTACATATTCTGCCATGGTAGATGAAGGAGTAATCGGGTAAATTGCGGCAACCTCGCTAAACATATATGCGATATGCGCTGCGGCCTGATTACCATCGCAGGTTAAGAATTTTTTTTGTTTTGCCATAATTATATGATACTATATACTTAAAGATTTCAAGCGTAGTTAATTTTTAAAATTAAAAATTTATGTGTGATTTAGACCACGAAATTACTATAAAAAAGCGTAAACAACAAACAAAATGTTTTTTTGTTCACTACGTAGATTCAACTCACTGATAAATGCTCTCATTCAGCTAAATGTAAATATTCATTAATCTTTAATCATTAATCAATTTTTTATGTTATATTTAATAAACAATCAATTCACACATTTATGAAAATTATAATCATAGCCAACAGGTTACCTGTTAAAATCGAACGTAATGACAATGGTTTTAATACTATTCGTAGTGAAGGAGGTTTAGCAACCGGCTTAGGTTCACTTGATACTGAATCTGATATCTACTGGGTAGGATGGCCGGGAATATATACTGAAGATGAAAATGAAAAAAAAGAGATTACTGAAAAACTTCATGATTTAAACTTCCATCCGGTATTTTTATCAGCCAGTCAAATCGAAGATTACTACGAAGGTTACAGCAATAGTACCATTTGGCCATTATGTCACTACTTCTTTTCATTTATAGAATACAAAACAGAATACTGGGAGGCTTACCAGAAAGTGAACGATCTATTCTGTAATGAGGCGTTACCTTTTATTGAGAATGATGATATTGTTTGGGTACAGGATTATCAACTTATGCTTCTACCTAAAATGATTCGTGATAAAAAGCCCAATGCCAATATCGGTTATTTCCATCACATTCCTTTTCCATCATACGAGCTTTTTAGAGTGCTACCGGAAAGAGAAGAGATTCTAGAAGGATTGTTAGGGGCCGATTTAATAGGCTTTCATACGCATGATTATATGCGACACTTTATAAGCGCCATTTACAGAGTACTTAATCTCAATTGCAACCTAGATGAAATCAACCTCAACAATAGAATAGTACATATCGATGCTTTTCCGATGGGAATTAATTACGAACAATATAATCAAGCACCTGATCTTCCGGAGGTAAGGCAAAAATCGCAACTTCTAAAAGAAAAGCTAGGCGACAGGAGCATAATTTTGTCAGTTGATCGTTTGGATTACAGCAAAGGAATCCTGCACCGGCTCAATGGTTTTGCCCAATTTTTGGATCACCATCCTGAATATCACGAAAAGGTATCTCTTGCTATGATTGTGGTACCCTCACGCGATACAGTAGATATTTATGCTGAACTTAAAACAAAAATGGATCAGCTTGTTGGTGAGATCAACGGAAAATATTCAAAGTTAGGTTGGAATCCCATATATTATTTCTACAGGAGTTTTAATTTTGAAGAATTGATTGCCATGTACGATATTGCCGAAATAGCTCTGGTGACACCACTTAGAGATGGCATGAACTTGGTAGCCAAAGAATATCTGGCAACCAAACGTAATAAATTGGGCGTATTGGTTTTAAGTGAAATGGCAGGTGCAGCAATTGAGCTTCAAGAAGCCATAATAATCAACCCAAATGACGCCGATCAGATTGAGAAAGCCATTCTGAAAGCTCTTAATATGCCAGAGAAAGAAAAAAAGGAACGCCTGGATAAAATGCAGAAGAAAATCTCAAAACAAGACGTAAAAAAATGGGCTAAAGATTTTGTAAAAGAACTTCAAAATATCAAAACTCAGAATAAGGAAATTCTCCAGAAAGTTGTGGGTAAAAAACAACTCAACCAAATAAAAAAATCCTACGATGATGCTAAATCACGTTTGATAATGCTAGATTACGACGGAACGCTCACACCTTTTACCAGTAAGCCAGAAGATGCTATCCCCTCACAGAGAGTACTTGAATTGCTAAAAGAGTTAAATGCTGATCACAAAAATAAAGTTGTTATCAATAGTGGCAGAAATCATCAAACATTAGATAAATGGTTTAAGGGATTAAATCTTGATTTTGCGGCAGAACATGGAATGTTTTACAAAGAAAACAATAAATGGCATAAAAATATTACTGATGATATAGTGTGGGATGATGAGATTATTGATATTATACAGCATGCTATAGACAAAACTCCGCGATCCAGCATGGAACGAAAAGATGCATCACTTGTATGGCATTACCGCAACGTAGATGTATGGCTTGCCGAATTGCGCTCGCAACAGCTGATTAACGCCCTAATTGGTCCAAGTGCTCGTCTGAATCTTCAGATTGTGCCAGGTAATAAAATTGTAGAGGTCAAACCGCCTGATTTCACAAAAGGAAGTGAAGTATTGCGCCGTATGGCTCATAATGATTATGATTTTGTACTTGCAATAGGAGACGACACAACAGACGAGGATATGTTTCGTGTGTTACCGCCTGAAGGAATAAGTGTTAAGGTTGGTAATTTTTCTCCTGCAGCCAAATATAGAATTCCATTGCAATCATCCGTGGTACCATTTCTAACTAAGCTAATCAAATAATATGTGTTATATTAATAATATCACAACTAACAACTCACTCAGGTGAGCATGGTCAAAAAAATAATAATAATCACAATTGCATTTATATTTGTTTCTACAGCATTAATATCTATTGAATCAATTGTATAGTGAAAAATTTATGTACACAAAAAACTTATCAACTTAATAAACTAAATTTATACAAACTCATTCTATTAAAGTTAATGCAACACTAGTATCAGTTGGATTTAATTATTTTTTCTCATTCCTTATCCCGGGTTGGAATAGAGAGGCAATATTTTGAATTTCAACAAGCTTAAGGTCGTATAAACTTCGAAAGTTTTTTCTCTTCTGAAAATAGAGCAGCTGTATTTATAAATGCAAGATGTGAATAAGCCTGCGGAAAATTACCCAACTGCCTTTTAGTCTCAAAGTCAAGATCTTCGCTATACAAGCCAAGATGATTAGAATATGAAATCATGTTCTCAAACAATTCACGCGCTTCTTCCTTCTCACCTATCATAAACAGAGCGTCTATCAGCCAGAACGTGCAAATTGTAAATGAGGAGGTTGGAATTCCAAAATCATCTTCTGCCTTATATCTATACATCAAACCTTCGTGATAAAGATTTTTCTTGATATATTCCACAGTTTTCACATAACGTTCTTCCGTGGCTTCAATAAAATCATAAAAACACATGAGTAATAAAGATGAGTCTGCATCAGTATTTTCATAAGCTTGTGTAAAGGTTTGCAACTCATCATTCCATCCTTTTTCATGCACCTCTGCTTTTATAATATCTGCCTCTTTACGCCACTCTACAGCATAGTAATCTCTTTGCAGAAGTTCAGCAATAAGAGACGCTCTGTCTACCGCAACCCAGCTCATCACTTTAGAGAAAACAAAATGTTGTTTTTTAGTACGATATTCCCAAATGCTTCTGTCAGGTTTTTTCCATGAAGCAAGTACCGCACGAACAAGATTCTTGATAATTTCCCAAATCTCTTCAATCTCGTCCAAAGTACCGGGGAAATAAAGATAGTATTTATAAATCACATCAAGCAGATATCCAATAGAATCGTTTTGTTCCTGATAATAAGCGGCATTTCCAATTCTTACAGGATGCGAGTCTGCATAACCCGACAGTTGAGGCAAAATCTCTTCAGTTAGCTCTCTTTCACCGCGAATACCATACATTATTTGTATAGGCTCATCTCTTGATGATTTTAGAATTTGCTTAATAAAACCGATAAAACGCTCTGCAGATGTCTTCTGCTTCATAAACAAAAGAGTATCTATAGACATGGAAGCATCTCTCAGCCAACAGTAGCGATAATCCCAGTTACGCGTTTCACCTATTGTTTCAGGCAGGCTGGTAGTTACTGCTGCCAGCATAGCACCTGACTTTTGATATGATAACAACTTTAAAACAAGTAGACTTCGTTTTATCATATCATTATATTGAACATAATCTCTCGACCTGTTAACAAAATTCAGCCAATATACCTTGGTACGTTCAAATTCTAGTAGAATACGATTTATATCTACATTAACCAGTTTTTGATTGTAAGAAAGAAGAAAAAAATGGTGATCTGTCATCATGATCTCTTCTCTATTTAACACTTTCTCCATATCCATACTGGTATACAGATACACCTTATCCTCAGAGTCCTCAACAGAATGTGTTTTGATATAATTGCCAATTATTTCATGTCGTACCGCTTCGCGCGCATAATTAATCTGAGGATCATAAACAACCCGAACAGTAGGACTTCCTTTAAAAACTCTTATATATCTATGTATTTCGGGAGGCATATAATGATTCGCATCAATAGTCCTGTAGCGAGGCATATAATCAAAAAGTATAAAACCATGCTCGTCCGATTCAAATCGAGTCATCAAAATATTTGTATATCCATTGTATTTCTGTGTAATTTTATAATCATCCGAAACCTCAAAATGGAAACTACCCCCTTTATCTTCATCAAGAAGTTTAGCAAAGATGGATGGTGAATCAAAGTCAGGTAAACAAAACCAATCGATACTTCCTGTTTTAGAGACTAATGCTGCTGTTCGGCAATTGCCAATAATTCCGTAATCCAAGTTGTTCATATAAACATAAATTTATTTTATAAAAATACACAATTCTTGTAACGCAAAGATAAGCGTCCAAGTTTAAAATAATTTCCCAACCATCCGTATGAGTCGGAATAATAATAGGTTATAGATGAGACGTTATTTCCCCACGCAAAGACTTCTGCATCAAATATTTTATTTCCGTGGTCGATTTCCCGTTTCCTAATAATATCATCATTTTGGTAAGCGCAGCTTCAGTTGTAATATCATAACCACTCACAACTCCTATTTTTTCAAGCTGCCGACCATTTTCATAACGATGCATTTCCACACTACCATAAAGACACTGAGTAACGTTTACAATTACAATTTCCTTATCTATAGCATCTTTAAGTAATTTCATAAACCACGGAAATATAGGAGAGTTACCTGTTCCAAATGTCTCTAATACCAAACCTCTTAAGCCCGGTATTTCAAGATGCGCTTTCACCACCTCTTCTGTAATCCCGGGGAATAATTTAAGAACTGCTACATGAGAATCTAGATTATAATTAAATTTTATAGGTTTACCAAACTCAGGTTTAAGTATATCGTGAGTATTATATTTTATTTCAAGTCCCGACTCTGCCAGATTGGGACAATTGGCACTTCTAAATGCACTAAAATGATCTGCATTGAGTTTAGTGGTTCTGTTGCCTCTCATTAAAAGATTTTGCATATAAATAGTTAACTCCGGCACCATTGGATATCCATTTGAGTCTTTATCAGCTGAAATTTCGAGTGCAGTTATTAGGTTTTCCTTAGCATCAGATCTTAGTTTACCTATGGGCAATTGGGATCCAGTAAGTATTATAGGCTTGGTAAGATTTTCACACATGAAACTCAATGCTGAGGCCGAAAAAGCCATTGTATCGGTACCATGAAGAATGACAAACCCGTCGTATTGGTTGTTATACTTTTCTATAACTTTCATCATTTCGCACCAAGAACCAATAGTTACATCCGACGAATCGATTGGAGGAAAAAACTGATAACTTTCCACGTTAAAGTTCAGTTTCTTCATTTCGGGAATATTTGAACGTAAATGACTAAAATCAAAAGGTTCCAGAGCACCTGTTTGTCTATTTTCCACCATGCCCATAGTTCCCCCGGTATAAATTAACAATACATTAGCATTTCTATCAATCATATGAGAGTATTTTAATACAAAATTAGCAATTTGATATCATATTATGTCATTATGACAAATGTTTTTTTCATAAAATTGCCTGTCTTTAAGATTACCGAACCAATATGCCAATTATTTGTTCTATACTGAATATACTAATATTAAAATAAATAATTTCTATGGCGACACATTCAATTAAAACAAGTTGGAGAGAGAATAATATTTTTGATACAGATCTTGACGGGCATACTGTAACAATTGACTTGGCTGAAGAATCCGGCGGCAATAATGCAGGGCCACGACCTAAAAAGCTTATGTTAGTTGCTGCTACCGGTTGTTCCGGGATGGATATAATTGCGATGGCACGCAAAATGCGAATTAATCTCAAAAGTTTTGATATTCATATAGATGCAGAGACTGCTGAAGAATATCCAAAGGAATATATTTCTATGAAGGTAATATATGAATTTGTTGGTGATAATTTGCCTAAGGAAAAACTTGAGAGAGCTTGCAAACTATCGTTTGATAAATATTGCGGTGTATTGGCTTTTTATAAAAAAGCGGCACCTGTTACTTACGAAGTTGTAATTCGCAACAGCTAAACTTTTTACCCCTTATTACAGAAAAAATTCTATATATTTTCATATCTTTGCCGAAGGTTTATCATTAATAATCAACAGAACATTCTTAACAAACATATTAAACATAGTAACTATGCAAACAATGGACTCATTTAATTTTGCCGATAAGAAGGCATTTGTGCGTGTGGATTTCAATGTACCGCTCGATGAAAATTTCAACATTACAGACGACACTCGCATCCGTGCTGCAATGCCAACTCTTAAAAAGATTCTTAAAGATGGCGGTAGTGTGATTATCGGATCACATTTGGGCAGGCCGAAAGGTGTTACAGATAAATTTTCATTAAAGCACATTTTACCCCGTGTATCAGAACTTCTTGGAGTTGAAGTAAAATTTGCTGAAGATTGCATTGGTGAAAAGACTGAAGAGATGGTTGCTGCTCTTCGTCCCGGTGAAGCTCTGCTGTTGGAGAATCTTCGTTTCTATGCAGAGGAGGAAGGTAAGCCACGCAATGTTGCTACTGATGCATCTGAGGAAGAAATCGCAGCTGCTAAAAAAGCTATTAAAGAATCACAAAAAGAATTCACCAAAAAACTTGCTTCTTACGCAAGTGTATATGTCAACGATGCTTTTGGAACAGCTCACCGTGCTCATGCATCTACAGCTCTTATTGCAGATCATTTCAATAGCGATAATAAACTATTCGGATATCTCCTTCAAAACGAAATCACAGCGGTAGAAAAGGTAATAAAAGAAACAGAAAAACCTTTTACAGCAATCATGGGCGGATCAAAAGTCTCTACAAAAATTGAAATCATTAAGAATCTTCTGGATAAGGTGGACAACCTGATTCTTGCAGGTGGGATGACATACACTTTTGCCAAGGCAAACGGAGGTAAAATTGGTAACTCTATCGTAGAGGATGACAAAATTGATTTGGCTAATGAAATTGTTAATCTTGCCAAAAGAAAAGGAGTGAACCTTGTTTTGGCAACAGATGCAAAGATTGCTGACAGCTTCAGTAATGATGCTAAAACAGACTTTGCTTCAGTAAAAGACATTCCTGATGGATGGGAAGGTCTTGACATTGGACCTGAATCCGCAAAAGCATTTGCTGAAGTTATCAAGAATTCAAAGACTATCCTATGGAATGGTCCCGTTGGTGTATTTGAGTTTGATACCTTTGATAAAGGTTCTCGCGCCGTATCCGATGCAATTGTAGAGGCCACTAAAAATGGCGCTTTTTCTCTTGTGGGCGGTGGCGACTCGGTAGCTTGTGTTAACAAATTCGGTCATGCCAATAGCGTGTCTTACGTATCCACAGGTGGCGGTGCCTTGCTCGAAATGATTGAAGGCAAGAATTTACCGGGTATAAAAGCAATCAGAGGGTACTAATGAAGTACAACACAAACTTTTATAAATGAAATTACTAAAATCGGATACAATATTTTAAATCAATTGTATAGAACATAAAGTATACGAAGTATACATACCTAAAGAGGGAAGAAAATTAATCAATTTTCTTCCCTCTTTTTTAGTCTTATTTAATTAAATCACGCCGCTTAGCTCTTCAATAAAGC
>CAZAFR010000041.1:0-15932 GCA_964484665.1 uncultured Proteiniphilum sp.
GATATCTTTATCCATGATTATTCAATTTTTAAATGTTCTCCTGTTTTATCAACAGATTATGATTTATAGTTTCTCTGCTGACGAACAATAAATTCGTAGTCTAGTGGTTCCTTATGCATAACAGGAACATTATCTTCTCCTTTATACTCCCAGCATGAAACATACGAGAACTCATCATCATGTCTCAGTGCTTCACCCTCTGCTGTTTGGTGTTCAGTGCGGAAGTGACCGCCACAAGATTCTTCTCTATCAAGTGCATCGTGTGCTATCAGCTCACCTATTTCGATAAAGTCGGCAAGTCGCATTGCTTTTTCCAGTTCAACGTTAAGAGTATTTTTTTCGCCTGGTATACGAACATTAGTCCAGAAATCCTTTTTGATCTCCTTGATTTCTTCAATAGCTTTTTTTAGACCGGCCTCATCTCTGTTCATGCCAACATATTCCCACATAATATTTCCTAATTTCTTATGAATATGATCAACAGAGTGCTTGCCCTTGATACTCATCAAACGGTCGATTCTTTCGTTAATCTCTTTCTCGGTCTTTTCAAATTCGGGAGAATCTGTTTTTATATGAGGTATCGAAATCTGATCTGACAAATAATTCTGTATTGTATAAGGTAGAATAAAATAACCATCTGCCAATCCTTGCATTAGAGCAGATGCACCAAGTCTATTTGCGCCATGATCTGAGAAGTTGGCTTCACCAATAGCAAACAGTCCCGGAATAGTAGTCATCAGTTCATAATCAACCCAGATACCGCCCATTGTATAGTGAATTGCAGGAAAAATCATCATTGGTGTTACATAAGGATTATCGTCAACAATTTTTTCATACATCTGGAAAAGGTTTCCATAACGAGCTTCAACAACATCCTTACCAAGTCTTTCAATTGCATCAGCAAAATCAAGATAAACAGCCAATCCTGTCGTACCAACACCATAACCGGCATCACAACGTTCTTTAGCAGCTCTTGAAGCTACGTCACGAGGTACAAGATTACCAAATGCAGGGTAACGACGCTCTAGGTAATAGTCACGGTCTTCCTCCTTTATCTCTGTAGGTTTAAGTTTGCCATTTCTGATTGCTTCAGCATCTTCTTTCTTTTTAGGTACCCAGATGCGACCGTCATTTCTGAGTGACTCCGACATAAGTGTAAGTTTCGATTGAAATTCACCATGTACAGGGATACAGGTTGGGTGAATCTGAGTCATACATGGATTAGCAAATAAAGCACCTTTTTTATAGCAGTGCCATGCAGCAGAACCGTTAGATGCCATAGCATTTGTTGAAAGGAAGAATGCATTTCCATAACCTCCTGTAGCAATGACAACTGCATGAGCTCCAAAACGTTCAAGCTTACCGGTAATAAGGTTACGTGCGATAATACCACGTGCACGACCATCTATAATTACCAAGTCAACCATTTCATAACGGGTATATAACTTAACCTGTTTTTTTTGTATTGCACGACTCAGTGCAGAATATGCTCCAAGAAGCAACTGTTGTCCTGTTTGTCCTCTTGCATAAAACGTTCGGGACACTTGCGCACCACCAAATGAACGGTTAGCAAGTAAACCTCCATATTCTCTAGCAAAAGGAATACCTTGTGCAACACACTGGTCAATTATTTCATTTGATACTTCGGCCAAACGATATACGTTTGCTTCTCGGGCGCGGTAGTCACCACCTTTTATAGTATCATAAAATAGGCGATATACCGAGTCGCCATCGTTAGGATAATTTTTAGCAGCATTTATACCACCCTGAGCCGCAATTGAGTGAGCCCGTCTGGGTGAATCCTGAATACAGAAATTAAGTACATTGAAACCTTGCTCACCGAGTGTGGCAGCCGCTGATGCCCCGCCAAGGCCGGTACCTACAACAATCACATCTAGGCGTCTTTTATTGGACGGGTTTACTAGTTTTTGGTTGTTTTTATAGTTTGTCCATTTTTCGGCGAGAGGGCCATTAGGTATTTTAGAATTAATTTTATTCATAATGTTTGATTTTCTTAAGTTAAGCTAATATATTGGAGTATCCCAGATGTACAAGAACAGCCACTGCCACAAAACTTATACAGATAAGTGTTGCCAGAACATTCCCAATTATTTTTATACGGCTAATCCAGATGTCGTTGTTCCATCCTACTGTATGCAGTGCGCTCCAGAAACCGTGAGTAAGGTGAAACCAAAGAGCTATGAAAGCTACAACATATAAGATTACAATCCATACATTAGAAAACACTTCCTCAACTAATTGAGCACTGTCGTGGCGTGCTCCTTCGATCATAAATAATTCTTTAAACTGCATCTGATACCACATCTGGTAGAAGTGTAGAATAAGAAAAAGAGCAATAACAAGACCTAAGATAAACATGTTTTTTGATGCCCATGTTGTTGAAGTTTTGCTTGACGATTCATATCTTATGTTTCCGCGTGCTTTCCTGTTTTGTAGTGTCAGGATGATTGAGTAAATGATATGAATCCCGAAACCAAAGAAGATAACGATTGTACCGACTATTGCCCACCAGTTGGCCCCCAGCATTTTGTTAGCTAGGAAATTGTAGGTTTCATAGTTAAAAATTAGCACCAGGTTCATAGAAACATGAAACATTAAGAACAGAATCATGAATAATCCGGAAATACTTTGTATAAATTTCCGCCCGATAGATGATTTGATTAGCCAACTCATAAAGTTCTAATTTAATGATTAAATAAAATATAATATTCTCTTGAATTTTTAAAAATTAATGCGATTCAATATCTTCTTACAACTCTCCAGTGTGTTTTATTGAATATTTTATGGTTACGGGTTTATCCCTTAACTTTATTCTGCAAAAGTACTACAATTACCTGTTAAAAAAGAATGATTTAAAGAAATATTTCTTTAATAGCTTCTTTTAACATCTCGATATTCAAATATAGATATTATACGTATCGCTATACAAAACCCTTTTATAAATAATTTATTACCTTTGCCATCTTAACAGAAATGAAATTACTTTTATGGACATTGTTTTAAGTGGAATACGCTCTACTGGTAAGTTGCATTTGGGCAATTATTTTGGTGCACTGCTTAACTTCACTAAGATGCAGGATGAAAACAAATGTTATTTTTTTATTGCAGATATTCATGCACTTACTACACATCCCGATCCGAGGATGCTTCATCAAAACGTGAAAAACGTACTTGTTGACTATCTTGCAGCTGGTATTGATCCTGAAAAATCAGTTATATATGTACAAAGCGACTTACACGAAACGATTGAGTTGTATCTGTATCTGAATATGCATACATATATGGGTGAATTATCTAAAACTGCATCATTTAAGGAGAAAGCACGCAAGCAACCGCAAAACGTTAATGCAGGACTTTTCACATATCCTACGCTTATGGCTGCCGATATTCTTATTCATAATGCCGATAAAGTACCAGTTGGAAAAGATCAGGAACAGCATCTCGAAATGACTCGCAAGTTTGCAAGGCGTTTCAACAATTTCTATGGTATAGATTACTTTAAAGAGCCCGTTGCTTATAATTTTGGGAAGGAACTTGTGAAAATACCGGGATTGGATGGGAGTGGAAAGATGGGTAAATCAGAAGGTAACGCAATATATCTTAGTGATACTCCTAAAGAGATAGAGAAAAAAGTGAAGAAAGCTCTTACTGATTCTGGTCCGTTAACTCCAAATTCTGTTAAACCTGATTATATAGAGAATTTGTTCACAATTTTAAGGGCTGTTTCAACAGAAGAGGTTGTAAATTACTACGAAGAGCAGTGGAACAGATGTGAAATTAGATATGGTGACCTTAAAAAACAATTAGCAGAAGATATTATTAAAGTTACTACGCCTATAAGGGAAAGAATACTTTATATTAATAGAGATGATGATTATTTGCATAAAGTAACCAGTGAAGGTGTAGAAAAAGCAAGAGAGAGTGCTTCAAAAACTATTTCAGATGTGCGTGAAATTATGGGATTCAAAAAGTTTTAATTGACTTGATCACATTTATGTAATCATTCTGATCATTAGAATTAGAAGACAAAAATATATTAAATTGATACCTCACTAATCAGAATTACAGGGCATCAGATTTGTGTTTCGTTAATTTATATGTGTGGAGAAAAAAGTATCACACACAATTTGCAGTTGATAACAACCAGGGCGATTTTTGCGAATCTTATAAGGAATGGCACGTATTATTGATGCAAAATTGTTATTGGAATATCACATTTCTGAAAATAAAAATCCGATAAGTTCACTTTTCCCTGAAAAAACACCATTCATGAACTTTATGCTGGAATAAATTCAGAGCCAGTTCTTTTTCTTGAAATATAGTAGAATAAGAATCGAAGACAGAATCATCAACAGTATAGCAATAGGGTAGCCAAATTTATTATCTAATTCGGGCATAAAATCGAAGTTCATCCCATAAATACTGGCAATTAACGTGGGAGGCATAAAAATTACCGAAACAATCGTAAATATTTTTATAATCTTATTTTGTTCGATATTAACATATCCCAGGAAAGCGTCCTGAAGATAATCCAAACGGTCGAAACTGAATTTAACGTGTTCAATTAGAGAGTTTATGTCTCCGATGATGATGCTAAGTTTTGGTTGCAATTCTGAAGGTATAAATTCACTTCTTAACATACTGGAAATAACTCGTTGCTTGTCAATAATATTTTCACGAAGTAGCATAGTTTTTTCCTGAAGATTCTTAATTTCAGATAGAAGCTCTTCATTAGCATCCCTCAACGAGATAGAATTACTCAATTGTGTTACTTTTTGAGTCATGTTTTCAATCATATCAGCATCAAAATCAACACGTGTTTCAAGCAGTGCTACAAGCACATGCGCTCCGGTGGGATAATTCTTGGGGTTTGCAGAGATCTTTTTAACTGTTTCGTGAAAAGATATAAGTTCTTCACTGCGTACAGTAACAAGTATATTGTTCTTTAGAATGAAAGAAACCGGATCAGTTTCGAAATTAGATAAAAGGAAGTTTGAATTAACCACAAGTGTATCAGTGGTCTCTATGTATCGTGACGACATCTCGATCTCAATCATTTCCTCTTCCTCTTGAATATATATCTTAAGAAAATCTTCAAGTTCGTTTTCAACCTCTTCATCAACGTCTGTAAGATCAATCCATAAAAAATTTTGTATGGAGTTTGATTTTAGGAAATCCAGGCTGCGACTTAATCTCACGATGCCGTCTTTGTGATAGAATAATTTTATATCCGCCATGATCTGTTATTTTAAATCGTTTTCTCAAAAAGTGGATTTATCTATATGCCTAATGATTCTAACTTACCAAGGGTTCCAATAGATTTGTTAACTGTTCAAACTGTTCAATCGACAACTGTTCGGGCCTTTTGGTTAATATTGGATCTTCAGGGAGTGAGCTACTTTCTTTTAGTAGTGATTTTACGGAATTGCGAAGCATTTTCCTACGTTGATTAAAACTTGTCTTCACAACCGTTTTGAATAAGTTTTCGTTGCAATTTAGTTGCTTTCGATTGTTGCGCGTAAGTCTCACAACAGCCGACTTGACCTTTGGTGGAGGGATAAACGCTTGCTCATTAACTGTGAACAGGTATTCAATATCATACCAAGCCTGTAGTAGCACACTTAGTATTCCGTAAGTTTTATTTCCAGGAGATGCGTTCATTCGTTCTGCAACCTCTTTTTGTATCATGCCGGAAACACACGGGATATTATCTTTGTAATCCAGTACTTTAAAAAAAATTTGCGATGAAATGTTGTAAGGATAATTACCAATTATGCAAAATTTGTCATTATATAGGTCCTTGAGATTCATCTTCAGAAAATCTTGTTGAATAATCCTTCCTTTTAGTATCGGGAAATGTTCATTCAAATAGGAGATGGATTCAATATCTATTTCTACAACAGTGAGGTCTTTATTTTTTTGAATCAGGTATTGAGTAAGCATACCAGTGCCTGCACCAACTTCCAGCACAGGAAGTGTTGGATAGTTATCCAGTGTTGCTGCTATTCGTTTTGCAATTTCATGATCTTTAAGAAAGTGCTGTCCTAAACTCTTTTTTGCTTTTACCTGAAACATTGTTTTATGCCAATTATTCCTTATATTTGCAGCCGCAAAGGTAATATTTATTACTTAAAACCGGGCAAACCTGTTTCAAAAAAAGATACAACTATATTACAATTGCTTAGCCGGAATATGAAGTCAGAATCCGCAAAAAATATACTTAAGACTTTACTATCTTTAATGCTTGGGTTGTTAATAATCTGGGCAATGTATCGAAATTCCGATCTTGGTGAATTATGGAGTATAATTGAGACTGCCAATTTTTGGATAATAGCAGCTTCTTTAATGTTTGGTCTTATAGGTAACCTATTAAGAGGATTAAGATGGGAGTTGTTTGTTAATTCGCTTGGTTATCATCCTCCAAGAGCCAGTATTGTATATGCAACTTTAGGAAACTATGCTGTCAACTATGTATTACCTCGTGCTGGGGATTTTTGGCGATGTGGAGTTGTCAGCAAATATGATAAAATACCATTTTCAAAAACACTTGAAACTTTTCTGATAGATAAAATTGTTGATGTGATTGCCGGACTGTCGATAATATTTATCAGTATTATTTTATACATTGATTTTTTTATTTCATATATAAATAATAATCCACAGTTTGGAAGAAGTATAATTAATCTTTTTTCTTCAGTATGGTTTTATGTAATTCTTGGAGTAACTATTTTTATAATAGTATTATTTTTGACAATCTTCAAGAAAAATCCAATAATGGTTAAGATCCATAATTTTTTCAAGGCTGTGAAACATGACTTAAAGCTTATTTCAGTTATGAAAGAGAAGTGGCGTATAATAATTTACACAATACTTCTTTGGTTATGTTTTTATTTGTATTTTTACGTCTGTTTCTTCGCATTTGATTTCACAAAAGACTTGGGTCCGCTAGCAGGATTGATTGTTTTTGCAATGACTAATATAGGAATTTCGGTTCCAGTTCAAGGTGGAATAGGGCCATGGCATTTTATGGCTTCTTCTTCATTAGTAATATTAGGAGTAGCAGATAGTCAAGCACTTGCATTTGCAGCCGCTGTTTTTGCAATACAATCAATTTGGCAAATATTATATGGGCTATTTGGTGTTTTGGCAATGCCTTTTGTGAATCGTAAACATCACTCCGGAAAAGTTCCGGTTACTGAAACAAAATAATCTAAATATAAAAAGTTATGTCTGCAACAGAAATTCTAAGTTTGAACCCAAAGAGAGTATGGAAACATTTTTATGAACTGACTCAAATACCACGTCCCACAGGGCAAATGGAAGAGGTCACTAAGTTTGTAATGGACTTCGGGAGAGAACTAAATCTGGAAGTTGAACAGGATAAGGTGGGTAATGTATTAATAAGGAAGCCTGCCTCAAAAGGATTTGGAAGTGCTAAAACGGTCATTTTACAGTCACATCTTGATATGGTTCCTCAAAAAAACTCCGATGTAAAGCATGATTTTACTAAAGATCCAATTCATGCATACGTTGACGGTGGTCAGGTAAAAGCAAAATCCACTACACTTGGAGCTGACAATGGTATAGGTTGTGCAATGATGATGGCAGTGCTGGAAGATAAAGTGTTAAAGCATCCTGAAATAGAGGCACTCTTTACAGTCAATGAGGAGGTAGGTATGGATGGTGCTAATGGACTCGAAAAAGGCTTTCTTAAAGGCTCAACGATGATTAATCTGGATACAGAGGAAGACGGCGAATTATGTATAGGTTGTGCCGGTGGACGCGATGTTGATGCTTCATTTACTTTTAAACCGGATAACGATATTGATGAAGGTGATACAGCTTACAAAATAAGTCTTATCGGATTAAAAGGTGGTCATTCAGGAACTCAGATTCATTTAGGACGTGCTAACGCAAATAAATTGATGAGTAGGTTTTTGAAAGAAGTTGTAAGTGATTATGAAGCTCGTGTTGCAAGTATTGATGGTGGTTCATTAAGGAATGCGATACCTCGCGAATGTTTTGTTGTTCTCACTATCCCTAGTCATCTTGAAGATGATCTTTTAGATTTGGTAGATGAATTTGAATTGCAATTCAGAGAAGACTTTGCAGGAATTGAAAACGGAATCTCCTTCAAAGTAGAAAAAACAGATATGCCTGACTCTCTGCTACCGGTTGAAATACAGGATGACCTTATCAACGCTATTGAGGCTTGTCCAAATGGTGTTGTGAGCTATCTAGCAGACTTCCCCGGAGTGGTGGAAAGCTCTTCGAATCTTGCATTAGTCAAATCCACAACAGGTAAAATTGAAATAAAGCTGTTGGTAAGGAGTTCTTCAGAAAGTCGTAAGGACTGGGTATGCTCGTCTCTTGAGAGCCTTTTTCAACTTGCAGGTGCAAAAGTTGAATTTGCAGGAGATTATCCCGGATGGCAGCCTGATGCAAATTCAGAATTGTTGAAACTGATGGAGAGAATATATATTGAGGAATATGATGAAAAACCTGTAATTATGGTTATTCATGCAGGACTAGAATGCGGAATCATTCAATCTAATGTTGAGCAAAAGCTTGATACTGTTTCATTTGGTCCTACTGTCATAGGTGCGCATTCACCTGATGAATCTGTTGATATACAATCAGTAGAAAAATCATACGAATATTTGGTTGAAATACTAGAGAATTTAAAGTAAAAATCATGAACAATACACTTATCGTTTTTGCATCTAAGCACGGTATAGTGGAAAAATGTGCTCGTGAATTATTTAATCAATTGTATGTACTCAGGTGCTAAAGCACAGAAACAACTAGATGAAGCTTTCCCTGCGGATTTAAGTGAAACGGCTGTTATTCGTGATTATTTTGGTGGTGAAATTAATGAATTAAGACTTAATTACCGGGAAAAAATTATCACCAAGCAAATGATCTATCAGGAGAATCTTGTTGTAATGCTATCAAGAGAAAAAATAGATAACTTTGCTAAAACAATGTCAAATCTGTATTAATATGCGTAAAAGACATAACTTTTTACCTTCGTTACTTCTTATTTATACTCTTGTAATGGCTGTAATTGCTTATCCTAAATATAAGGAATCTGGTAATTGGGTTGAGTATTTAACCATCATCGGTGGTTGTATTTTAATAGCCTTTGTGCTTTATTTTATTCTTAAAAGAAAGCAAAAGTTAAGGGATAAATTTTCAGGGAAGAATTAATTAATCGATGAAGTGTTTTTTAGCTGTTCTGTTTTTTTTTATTTCATTACTGTCATATAGCGGGACTGAGCCCACGACGATTTATTATAAGTTTCGCATTTATCTTACTGATAAAGGTGGTGGGGATTACTCTATTGACAATCCATCGCAATTTCTTTCAGATAATGCCATTGAAAGGAAAAGGGTGCAAGAAGTTGATATTGATGAAAAGGATTTCCCTATATCCGATGATTATTTTGCACTTATTGAAATGTCCGGAGGTAAGGTTGTGTCTTACAGTAAATGGTTTAAAACGGTTGTAGTTGAAGTAGATGATAGTCTAAAAATCAACGATATAAAATCTTTGAGTATTGTTGATTCTGTAAAATATGTTTGGAAAGGAGCTAAAAATAGATATGCCAAAGCTCTTAGACCACGTCTGCATGAGTTGGCGCAAATAGAAACGTACCCTGGTGACACAATTTATGGATATACCCATCCACAATTCAAACTTCATAATGCTGATCAAATGCATAATGCCGGTTTCAGGGGTAAAGGGATTGAGATAGGAGTGATTGATGCGGGATTCACTAATTTTGATGTAATACCTACATTTGAAACTGTTGACTTATGTGGTTATGCTAATTTTGTACCTGAAGGTGATATGTTTTCTTCAAGCGATCATGGTACAAAGGTTTTGTCAACAATGGCAGTTAATCTACCTGGGAAGATGATGGGCTCAGCTCCTGAAGCTTCTTATTGGCTGTTACGTTCGGAAGATGTAGTTTCTGAGTTTCCTGTAGAGGAGGATTATTGGATTAGAGCAGTTGAGTTTGCCGATAGTGTAGGGTTAGATGTAATAAATACTTCGTTAGGATATAGCGAATTTGATGATATACAACTGAATTACACACATGATGATCTGACAGGGGATGTTTCGTTAATGTCACGTGCAGCTGATCTGGCTTATGAAAAAGGGATGATTGTTGTTGTAAGCGCCGGTAACGAAGGTAATAAATCATGGCAGAAATCAACTCCACCAAGTGATGCCAAAAATGTTATTGCCGTTGGTGCCGTAGGTACTGATAGCATAATAGCTTCTTTCAGTTCATATGGTGAAATGGCTGATGGACGCATAAAACCCGACTTGGTATCAGTTGGGAAGGGTACTGTTACTATTGATCAATTTGGTGCATTGGGTAGAACAAATGGTACCTCGCTTTCATCTCCTTTTTTTGCTGGTTTAGTAGCATCATTATGGTCGATTAACCCTCAACTTCACCGCTCAGAACTTATTGATATTATATTTAAATCATCGGATAGGAACACTTTCCCTGATAATGTTTACGGACATGGCATAACAGATTTCAACAAAGCTATGAATGAGGTGTTGAAAACTTTGCAGGATGTGCAGAAAATTTCAAATAACTTTGAGGATAACTAGTAAGTAGTATAAGTAGTAGTTGATAAGATATTTGTCTTTTTGACTTAATTGTATTTTTTATTTTCACTTAAAAGTGGGTATGACTGAAAACTCTCTTTCGTTAACAGAGCTTAATCTTAAAGTACGGGACGCTATCAAGGATCATTTGCCCGACACTTACTGGGTACGTGCAGAAACAAGTGATGTGCGTCGTAATCGAAATGGACACTGCTATCTGGAGTTTCTAGAAAAAGATTCTGTTGATAATTCAATTGTTGCAAAAGCTAGAGGTGTAATCTGGTCAAACGTCTACGAAATGTTATCTGCTTACTTTCTGAATGAAACAGGTCAGCAGTTCGTTTCAGGTATAAATGTGCTTGTTTGTGTTTCGGTTACATTTCATGAGTTGTATGGATACTCGCTTACGGTTGTAGATATCGACCCATCTTTCACATTAGGGGAGATTGCTCGTAACAGACAGCTTGTGATTAATAGGCTGGAGGAAGAAGGGGTACTTACCTTAAATAAGGAGTTACATTTACCTGAACTGACCAATAGAATAGCTGTAATTTCTTCTCCAACGGCGGCAGGATATGAGGACTTTCGTGATCAGCTTGATAATAATCCTAGCGGTTTCGTTTTTTATACAAAACTGTTCCCGGCGATTATGCAGGGCGATCGTAGCGAGTCGTCTATAATTGCAGCTCTCGAGAAAATATTCATCAATAAAGATTATTTTGATGCAGTGGCAATTATACGTGGGGGTGGGGCATCAGCTGATCTTAACTGTTTCGATTCATATCTTCTTGCAAATAATGTAGCTCAATTTATACTTCCTGTTGTAAGCGGTATCGGTCATGAGAGAGATGTAACGGTTCTGGATGTTGTTTCGCATACAAGAGCAAAAACGCCAACTGCTGTTGCCGAGTTTTTTCTCTCTCACGTCACAAAAACCGCTAGTGAGCTTATCAATCTTCAGGATAGAACAGTAAATATTAGCGAAAGATTTATTGTAAAAGAACGTGCAGATCTGCTATCTCTTTCTAAAGAAGTTATTCATCGTTCTACTTTAAGATTACAAAAAGAAAATGCAGAAGCTGATAAATCTTCAATCACAATAAAACATCGTATAAGACAATTAGTAGAAAATCAATTTCACTTTATAGAGAGGAGTGAGCAGTATATCAATATGATATCTCCTGTTAACATACTAAAACGTGGTTATACTATCGTTCTTAAGAATGGGAAAATTGTAACTTCTATAAACGATATTGAGAAGAGTGATAATATTCAAACCCGTTTTAAGGATGGTATTTTAACCTCAACAGTTATCGAGAAAGAGCCATTGGATAATTCAATCAAAGAGAATATTGATGACGGAGTATTATAAAGAGTAGACTTGATAAGTCGTAATAATTAAAGCATTACAAAAACGGAGAGAAAGCATATGGAAAAAGAGATAAAAATTATGACATACTCAACAGCAAAAAAAGAGCTTGAGTTAATTGTTGCTTCTATTGAATCGGGCGAGCTGGATGTTGACATACTTGCAGACAAAGTAAAAAGAGCATCTGAGTTAATCAGTTTTTGTAAGGATAAACTTAGTAAAACTGATAAAGAGCTTCAAAAAATACTGGAAGATATCGACTAATCATTTAAAATATGACAATTTCGGATGATTACTGAAAAACAGTATAGTGTAATTATTGTTGCTGGTGGCAAAGGTTACCGTGCCGGTGGAGAGTTACCCAAACAGTTTATGACTGTCGGTGGTAAACCTATGCTTATGCATACAATACAGAAATTTTACAGCTTTGATTCTAGAGTACGTATTATAGTGGTAATACCAAAAAGTTATCACTCTTTATGGGAGCAATTGTGCCGAGAATATAATTTTACTGTGAAACATCAAATAGTTTATGGCGGAGAAACAAGATTTCATTCGGTAAAAAACGGATTGCAAGAAGTTTCAGAGGAAGAAACTGTTTGTATACACGATGCTGCACGTCCTTTTGTTACTACTAATCTGATTGGTCGCTGTTTTGATGAATCTTTCAAGAGTGGTTATGGGGTAATACCGGTTGTAGATGAGGTTAACAGTGTTCGTAAACTTACTGATTCCGGAAGTATTATCATTGACCGACAACTATTAAAAATAGTGCAGACGCCTCAAGCGTTTCAAGGTGGAATGCTGAAAAACGCATATGACACCGAATATGATTCATCATTTACAGATGATGCCTCGGTTGCGGAAAAAAGTGGTGTAGTAATTAAGCTTGTTGAAGGTGAAAAGTCTAATATAAAAATCACAACCAGTTTCGATATAAAATTGGCAGAGTTCTACTTTCAATATTTATCAAAACGATAAGATTACTACTTTTTCTTAATATTTTGCTCAAAAATGTATGTAATTATTTAAATTCTTCTTCCATTTTGTCATGATATCATAGAAATTTATTACTTTTGTCATAATTATTCAAAGTAGATTATTCCCCATGGAAAAAATTGACAAACTAGACAGACAAATTCTAGAGATTATAACTCAAAATGCACGTATACCTTTCAGGGATGTTGCTGAACAATGTGGTGTATCGCGTGCTGCCATTCATCAGCGTGTGCAAAGAATGATAGAAAATAATGTAATTACCGGATCGGGTTACCATGTAAATCCTAAAGTATTGGGCTACTCATCGAGTGCTTATATTGGTGTAAAGCTTGAAAAAGGGTCAATGTACAAAAACGTTATCCCAGAGTTTGATAAAATTCCAGAGGTTACGGAGTGTCATTTTACTACCGGTCCCTATACCCTGTTGATAAAGCTTTTTGCACGCGATAACGAGCATCTTATGGATCTTTTAAACAATCGTATACAGGAAATACCAGGTGTAGTTGCTACAGAAACAATGATTTCTCTTAGTCAGAGTGTTAAGCGTGAGGTACCTATTATGAATGAAAATGCTAAGGATTAGATTTGTTTATAAATAATTAATATAACACATAAAAAAACAGACGAGGGTATTGATCTTTCGTCTGTTTTTTTATGCCTGATATTTTGAATGAAGAGCAACCTATTTTATTTTTGGACTCTTTTTAGCCGTTATTTTTTATTTAAATAGATCACTCGCATTGTCAGTCGGGATGAGGTGACTCGAACACCCGACCTCCACGTCCCGAACGTGGCGCGCTAGCCAACTGTGCTACATCCCGATTTTTGTGCTGCAAAGATAATTATTTTTTTCCTTTTATCCGAAAAATATTTACATTTGCAAATCTGTTTGCGGCAATAGCTCAGTCGGTAGAGCATTAGCTTCCCAAGCTGAGGGTCGCGAGTTCGAGTCTCGTTTGCCGCTCACATATTATCAAGCACTTATCGGTTAATTCAGATAGGTGCTTTTTTATAGGAAAATTGACTAAATTGCACTTTAGATGTTTAAAGAAAATGACTGATTTTGAGAACTACATAAAAGAGAAGAGAACTATTGATATTTTTAAGGCGAGTAAATTGGCTTTAATAATGTTTATTGTTCCTTTATTAGTTTTTGGAATGCTGTTTTATCTAATATGGCGACCTAAATTTGGGTTTTCATATCATAGCATACTGATATTTATATTACTTTTCATTGTAGGTATTGTTGTTCATGAACTGATACATGGATTATTCTTCGGCTTGTTTGCAAAAGGTGGATTTAGAAGTATAAAATTTGGTGTATTGTGGAAACACCTGACACCATATTGTCATTGTAGCGAACCACTTAAACTCAAGCATTACATGATTGGAGCTTTAATGCCCGGAATTTTAATGGGTTTTATTCCTGTAGTAGTATCACTTTTTAATGGTAGTCTGATGTGGCTTATATTAGGTGTAGTTTTTATAAGTGCAGCTGCAGGTGATTTTATGGTAGTGTGGATACTGCGTAAAGATAATATAGAAAACTATGTTGAGGATCATCCAAGTGAACCAGGATGTTTTATTTATCGGGAAAAAGATGTTTAAGTGATTATGAGATTATTAAAACTCAGCATATATCACATTTAATCCTTTTTTCTCAATATCTCCTAAAACTTTGTTATGTGCGGATTAACTTTATGCTAAAAATAGACCTTGAATTTAATTCGTTTACAAAATGTTTATTGTCGAGTTATAATAATATATACCAAATATATACCAAATATATTACTGAACATAAGCCGATAATTAACCGACGCTAGAGAAAGTAAATGTATAGTTTTGAAGTAGGTTTATACTTATGTGATTTTTTACTAAAGATTATCAAAAGTCGGACTTTGATTATTATCTTTGAAATATGCAGACATTCGCAGATAGAGTAATTAAATTTAATAGAGAATTGGTTTATGTAGGTGAACTACCTAAAGGTTTTCAGGTAATGAATCCGTTTATGGATAACCCTGAGACAATGGATGTAATGAGTGAGTTTTATCATAAGTATTACAATGATAATAATCAGCGAAAGTTTATAATCGGGATAAATCCTAGTAGGAATGGAGCAGGAGTGACGGGTGTACCGTTTACTGATACTAAGAGACTTGAAAGTGCTTGTGGCATTACTATGAAATCTGTACGGACTCATGAGGTCTCTTCGGTTTTCACCTACGATATGATTGAAGCTTATGGCGGAACAGAGCAATTTTATGGAGAGTTTTATATTAACTCACCTTTCCCGCTGGCAATAATTAGAGAAACAAAAAACGGCAATTGGTTGAATGCTAATTATTATGATGACTCGCTATTGTTCGAAATGGTGAAAGATTTTATGATTGATTCTTTGAAAAAACATATTGATCTTGGTTTGTGCACTTCAGAGGTTTTTGTCCTTGGGAAGAAGAATGCTGTTTTTATTGAGAAACTCAACAAAAAAGAAAAGATGTTTGATAAGCTAACCGTTTTAGAGCATCCACGTTATATTCAGCAATATAAGTCGAAGGAAAAAGAGTTATATATTGATAAGTATCTGAAAGCATTAGTTTCGATGGACAAAATTTATCAACAAAGCTCTCTTATTAAAGGTTGATGATAATGATATAATTGATGATTTAATAGACAACTATAAGAGATTAGTATAAGGTGTTCGGATAAAATATTATGAAATTGTTGAATGGGATGTTTTGTGTTTTAACTAAAGCAGATGCACAAGGTAAGTTTATTTTTAGCCCAATTTTTAATATTGTTAGAAACAAAAAGCTTGTTGCAGTAATAAAAATTGTCAATGCAAATAGCATCGCAGCTGAATGGTGTACTTATTACTTTTGTTTTTAAATGTGGTGCCACCAGGAATCGAAC
>CAZAFR010000042.1:0-15801 GCA_964484665.1 uncultured Proteiniphilum sp.
TGCAGCCACCGCCAATCCTGTGGATTCGTTGAAATCAGAATAATGGGATAGTGTTTAGACTTCTTACAAAGTTCCTGTATACCGTACAATACAAAATGATAATATTATTTGTCACCAAGAAGAGCTGGTTTTAATGGTGGTTTTAATTTTAATTTTTTTATAGCGATACTGTTTTAGTGTTATTCATTCCAGCTGTAATGTATTATACTACCACGTTCTGAGTCGTTTTCTATGCGAAGATGAACCTCAATTTCGTGTTGCATTTCCTCTACATGAGAAATTACACCTATGAGGCGATTCTCTTTTCGTAAAGTCTTTAAAGTGTCAAATACAACACTTAATGACTCCTTGTCGAGCGAGCCAAACCCTTCATCAAGAAAGAAGAAATTCTGATTTGACTGTGTAATTTGCTGAATATTATCCGCAAGAGCCAGAGCCATGGATAAAGATGCTTGAAAAGTTTGTCCTCCCGAAAGAGTCTTTATACTTCTTTCTTTTCCGCCGTTCATAAAATCACGTACCTGGAAGTTATTATCAGGAGTAATTTCAAGACTTAGTTTTTGTCTCGTCAACTGAAAGAACCTGTCATTCGCAGCGTTACAAAGATTTTGTAAATAAACAGATGAGATATAGTTGACAAAACCACTCGCCTTAAATAAACTCTTTAAAGTCTTTAAGTTATCAGATCTCAACTCAACTTTTTCAAGTTCTCGGCGCAAAACAGACTGAGTCTCCAGCTTTTCCTGTAAAGTTTTCAAAAGTAAAGCAATCTTGCCCTGTTCTTGGTTAAACGCATCCAGCTCATCTTTACTTAATTGAATTTCATTGATTAGTTTATTGTGACCGTCGATATCATAAGTGCGATCACCTATCTCTTTATTTAGCTGTTCAAATGAAGTTCTGCATTTGAGAAGATTATTATTAAACTCCTCAACTCTTTTTTTCTCAATCTGAACATTTATCGAATCAGATAGAATAGATTTCACCTCATCAATAGAACTAAAGTCGGACTCATCCAGTTTAGAGTCGATATCCTCCGTAAGTTTTTCAATCGTCGAGAGCTCCTTTTCCAGTTCAACACCGTTTGTTTCGAGTCTCCCTTTTAGTATATCTCTCTGCTTAGTTATTTCTATAAGCTGCTCATTAGTACTAGCGTAAGATTTTTCAATTTGATGATACTCATCAAGAAGCCTACTTTTTTCATCATTAATAAAGACCACCGCCAACTCTTTGTAATCATCATATTTGATAATTCTCAACTGCTGAACCAAGGTATTGAGTTTTGTTTCATTAATTGTAAGTGAGTTATTGAGCCTATCCAACTTTTCTTTTGCAAACTTCAGAGTATCATCCTGTTTGACTAATTCCTTTGTTTTTTCTTGAAGTTCCGACTCACATAATTTTATTGAGGACTGAAGCTGTTCCATTTCACTAAACGCATTATCAAGCTCTTCTTCCTTTTTAAATTTATCCCAGATAAACTGTTTAGCATGCTCCGATATATTATTATTAAGTCTGTCTTTTGTTTTTTTAATCTCTTCAAGCTGATTTACTGCCTCTGTGTGACTAGCCTCAATAATACCCATCTGCTTGCCGATAGAAGATATTGACTGTAACTCTTTTTCCATAGTAAGCTTTTGTTTTCTTATGCTATTCAAAAGTTCTTTGATGTCCTCACTTTTAAATATTTCGGGATGATGTAAAGAACCACAAAGAGGGCAGGGAGTATTATCCTTCAGATTTTCGGCGTAAGTTTCCAGTTGTTCTTTAACTAAAACGCGACTTTCATGTTCACTTAATTCACCCTGTCTCTTTATTATGTTAGCAGAAAATGCTTCGATAGATTGATTACACTCATAAAAACTCATTTCCGGTGCAATTTCACCCTTCAGAACTGGCTCATTAAGTAATGTCTTTTTTTGAATAATCAACTCATCAACCCTTGTTGAATACTTTAGTACATCTCTTTCAACATCCGCAATTTGACGCTCAATAATACTCTTCTCATTGTACCAAGTCCTTATTTTAGTCAGAATAGTTACATCGGGCATATTCTTTCTTAATTCGCTTAGGCTGTTTTCTAACTTATCTTTCTCAGTTTTTAAATCTGATACAATCCTATTTGTATTATTCCAAAACTCTGTACCAGTCTCAACTCTGGAAATAACCGTTTTCACCATGTCGGCAAGACTCTTTATTTTGATTATTGTATTTAAATCATCTGCCCTACGGTTTAGCTCCTCTCGTTTATCATACTTCGGCTTCAACTCTTTTAAATGCTCAGTAAGCTTGTCTATATCTATGTTATGTAAATTAAGATTTTTATTATCCAACTCAATCTGAATTCTACGAGACTTCACCTTATCTTTGTAATCTGATAACGAGTCAAACAGTTGCTTAAAGCGCATTACACATACTTCATACCTGTCGATTCTTTTCTTTAACTCAGTATAACTTACCTCTTCACGGATTAGATTATTTAATGTTTTTTCAACTTCGTCTCTTCTGCTAATCAGTATCTTAAAACTCCTCAACTTTTCCTCTTCTTTCTGAAAATCCACAAGTTTAATATTAAGCTCTTTTATACTTGTATCTATGTTCAAAAGCTGTTGATTGTAAGTATTAATCAGCTCAGGATCAAGCGCTCCCAATCCTGCGAGCTGTCCATTTATATTGTTTTTCTTATCATTGTTCTTATTGTCAAGAGATACAACCTTATAATAAAGCTCAAACTTTTGAAGATCAAATAGTTCCTTCATCATAGTAGTTCTGTCCTTATTCCCCAGTTGAATAAACTCCTGAAACTGTCCTTGAGGAATGATTATAGTACGTTTGAAATTAACATAATTCAAACCTATCACATTTTCCAGCTCACCAACATCAATTGGAACCCATTCATTATCTACCTTTTTGTAAGCACTGTGATCCAGAGTTTTAACCTCCTCAAAACGTTTACTATTACGTTTACCCTTTACAATTGCACGATAGGCAGTCTGATTTTTCCCCGTTTCAAAAATGAAATCAATAAATATCTCATTCGACTTAAGGTTCATCATGTTATAATAACGATTATCCCCCGAAATATTCAACTTATCAGTCTTACCGTAAATAGCATAAGTGATAGCCTCAAGTATAGATGATTTACCACTTCCAACTGTCCCAAAAATGCCAAAGAGACCGGCTGCAGTAAGTTTTCTAAAATCAATAGTCTGTCTTTTCTGATATGAGTATAATCCTTCAATTGTTAGTTCTATAGGTATCATTCTTCATCCTCCTCTGCCAAAATTTCTTTGAAAATATTCATAATATCCTCATTAGGTTCCTGTCCTTTTTCATGTGTAAAATAATCTGCAAAAAGCAATTCCATGCTTTTGTTCAGATCTATCTGTTTTTGTCGATTCTCAACCCTAAGATCTTTATTAATCACCTCCGGGATAATTGTAACAATCCCCTGATGAGCAGCACTTAATCTTTTTCTTTCTAAAGGAGTAATAAAAGTATCCGTAACCAACGTTAGTTCCACCAAAGCATTTTGATTTTCAGCAAGCCATTCAATTGCCTCCTCAATACCGTTTGCTCGTTTTCTGAGAAGCGGTTTCACAGTTGAAAGTTCAACCTCTTTTACCAATGCTTTCTTTCCCGGCTCAACATCAATTACTAAAACAAACTTCTGCTGATTTGCTTCAGAAAAACTGTACGAAATAGGGCTACCGCTGTAATATACCGTTGAATTTGAATCATCCACTTTATGCATTCTGTGCAAATGTCCCAAAGCAGTATACTGAATCTCTACCGGAATGTTTTCTGTAAATATTGCCTGAGCGCCACCAACATGCAGTATAGGTTTTTCATCTTCAGGTTCTTCAGGTACAGACCCACCTTTTTTTATCATAAAAAGATGAGAAACAAGAATGTTAACCCCATTATTATCACAATATTTATCTGCAAGATTTTGCCAATGATTCTGAAGTACTTTGCGCAGTTCAGAGTCGCTATCCTCTACATTAAGAAACTGTTTTAGTCGAAATTCATTTGCGTAAGGAGTCAGCAACACCCTTATTTTATAATCTTTTCCCGGAATCTTCAATTCAATAAAACCCTCTTCAACCCGTGTCACCTTTACACCTGTCTCCAGCTCAAACATAGGAAGTAAAGTATTTGGATAACCGGCAAAAATGATTCCACATTCACGAGCAAGCGGATCAGGAGCTTCAATTCTATCCGGTGAATCGTGATTGCCCGCAATTGCTATAACCGGTCTACAACCCCCATTTGTTAATCGTTTCAATGTCTTATAAAACAGGTCCACCGCCTCAACCGGAGGATTAAAAGTATCAAACAAATCGCCCGAGACAACTACCATCTCAACCTGCTCACGTTCCGCAATTTCACATATCTCATTCATTACAACCTGTTGTTCTTCAAGGCGCGAAAAATCATCCAGTCGTTTCCCCAAATGCCAGTCCCCGGTGTGTAGAATCCTCATAATTTAAAGTTCTTTTCAACAAATATACCACTAACCAAACGATTTTACAGAAAGTCTTTAAATAAAGTTATAGACAAGATTTTAAACATAATAAAAACAGATGCTTTTCAAAGATTACTTATATATTAGTTATAGATAGCTTATATATAGATAAGCTATCTATAACCAATCTTTGGCAATAGTAAACTCTATTTTGCTTTGAAATAATTCAAAAAATCATTAATATTGTAATAAAGAAAATCGTATATTTTTATGGCACGAATTAAGATTTCGGGAATAATCTCGGGAAAAGTGGGTAATGTAAGTATCTATGAAACAAAGCATGGCACCCAAGTCGTTAGGTCGATAACAAAAGCGCATGATCCTAAAACACCAAAACAGCTGGCTCACAGGATGAAATTTTCATTGGTAAACAAAGGACTGTCGCCACTTAATCATATTATCAAAAGTGGGTTTAATGGTGATAGCAGAACCTACAGAGCACAGATAAGTAAGGCCTATTACGAAGCAATAGAGGGTGAGTACCCAAATTTCACTCTGGATTATAGTAAAGTTCAGATCTCTGAAGGAGAACTTAATCTGCCTGATGATATAACCCTTAAAATTGATCATAACTCTCGGCTCGTTATTTTTTCATGGAATCCCAATATCAATAATGACTCAAAAAATGGCAGTAGTAAAGACAGAGTTAAAATAATTTGTTTAAATGAAATATCTAAGCAAACCGTGGAGCTCAACACTGTTGTTAGACGCTCAGCAGGAGAAGCATCAATTGAACTGCCTGAAGGATGGGTGCCTTCAGATACTCATTTTTGGGTTTATTTGAAATCTAATGAATCAGAGATGAATTCTGATAGCATCTATTTAAAAAGTTGTTCTACTCGAACATGATTGATTTAGAAGGAGTAATCTTGGCAACAAGATAAGAAGGGGCAATCATCATTAACAAAGACACCAAAAGAGTACCTATATTCAGTAGTATTATGTACAAAAAGTTTAAGTCAACCGGCACTGCCGAAAGATAATATGTTGACGGATCAAGTTTAAGAATGCCAAACCTATCCTGTATAATGCAGAATAGTAGTGCAATAATATTTCCCCAGAGCATACCCCTCCCAATTAGAAATGCAGATAGATAAAGAAATACCTTACGTATACTGAAATCTCTGGCACCCATTGATTTTAGCATCCCTATCATGTTTGTTCTTTCCAGGATTATTATGAGCAATCCTGAAATCATAGTAAATCCGGATACTATCAACATAAGTATTATTATTACCCAAACATTCATATTAAGTAGCTCCAACCAGTTGAAAATCATTGGGTTAATATCTTTTATTGATCTAGTATACAACGAATTACCCAGTCGGTCTTTATACGATGCCATCTCAAAAAATAAATCCTGTGTGGTCAGGTCCAGATTGTCGTAATCATTTACCAGCACCTCAATTCCGCTAGCCATATCATCATCCCACCCATTAAGGTTTGCGAGTATATCCTTTTTGGTAAGTATAAACAGATGATCATAATCATCAAAATTAGTCTCATAAATACCTGTAATATCAAAACGACGAGCACGCACAGGATCCTGAATGAAATAACAGGTGAACTTGTCACCCAATTTTAACTTTAGTTTATCAGCAATATTTTTTGATATTATTGTCGGGTTGATAATAGATGTATCATTTGGATTTATAATATCTCCTTCAAGTAGATTAGTTTTGAAGAAATCCCAGTTATAACTTTCAGAAACACCTTTGAGAACTACCCCCATAAAGTCCTCATCGGTCTTTATAATTCCCGGTTTAGTGATAAATTCCTGAATGTGACTAATTGCAGTATTCGAATTAAGTATATTGATTAGTGTATCTGATATGGCAATTGGTGTGTGCTCGTATGAAACATTGCTCTCGAAAGCGGTAATTTGAATATGAGAACCAAAACCTACAACCTTTCCGCGTATCTCTTTCTTGAAACCAACAATAATACTAACTGCCACAATTATTACCGCAAGTCCGAGCGCTATTCCGATAATTGCAATCTTTATTGCCGGAGACGAGACCGGTTTGTTGTTTTTCTTATCTCCCTTATATATTCTTCTTGCTATAAAAAGTTCCGAATTCATGGTTACATTCAGTGCACTCTCTTATACTCTTCCAGAGCTTTCTCAAGTACTATTAATGCTTTTTCAAGATCTTCAATATTAAGTACGTATGCAATTCTCACCTCATTTGTTCCCAAACCGGGTGTGACATAAAAACCTGAAGCAGGAGCCATAAAGACTGTTTGCCCTTCATAACGGAAGTCCGACAGACACCAAGCACAAAACTTATCAGCATCTTCTATTGGGAGACTTGCCAGTGTGTAGAAAGCTCCTTGAGGCATTGGCGAATATACACCCGGAATTTTGTTGAGGCGGTTGATAAGGAAGTCGCGGCGACTCTTATACTCATCAAAATTACGTTGCATATAACCACCATTTTCACATAGAGAAGCATTTGCTGCAATCTGTCCAATTAATGGAGGACTCAGTCTTGCCTGACAAAACTTCATCACAGTATCGTGAACTTTTTTGTTCTTTGTGATTAATGCACCAATTCTGATACCACATTCGCTGTATCTTTTTGAAACGGAATCAATAAGAACCACATTCTCTTCAGCACCTTCAAGATGACATGCAGACACATAGGGCGTTTCGTTATAGATAAATTCTCTATAAACTTCATCCGAAAACAGATACAGGTTATATTTTTTGATAAGGATTCTTATCTTTTCCATTTCTTGTGGAGTGTATACATACCCGGTGGGGTTGTTTGGATTACAGATAAGTATTCCCTTTGTGCGTTCATTTATAAGCTTTTCAAACTCTTCGATTTGAGGAAGGGCAAAATTCGACTCCATACTGGATGGAATAGAACGAATTATTGCTCCTGCAGATATAGCGAACGCCATATAATTAGCGTATGCCGGCTCAGGTATTATAATTTCGTCTCCCGGGTTAAGGCATGCCATAAATGCATATAAGACAGCTTCAGAACCACCTGCAGTTATAATAATTTCGTCTGCAGTTATATTAATATTGAATTTTTTATAATATTCAACCAAATTCTTCCTATAAAATAGATAACCGTCGCTGGGACTATATTCCAGAGTAGTACGATCTATAGAACGTATTGCGTTTAACGCTGATACAGGAGAGGGCAAATCAGGTTGTCCAATATTCAGATGATACACTTTTACTCCCTCTGCCTTAGCTGCATCAGAGAGTGGTGCTAATTTACGTATAGGTGAAGCAGGCATTTGATAGCCACGCATTGAAATATCTGGCATAATGAAAGTAAATAAGGCACAAAGGTAATAAAAAAGTTTGCTATTAAAGGCTTTTTGAATGATTAACACAAATTGAAGTAGATAGAGAATTTGTGATACGTATTATGCTTACTTTTGTAGCTCAGTTTATAATGAAGTAATCTATAATTAAGATATGAAACTAATGAAAAGATATTTAATAATTACTGTAATAATTGCAACCGCTACCATGTCTTCGTGCTTTCAACAGTATAATGACGACGATACATATAGAAAAGGGTGGACACTTTCTTGGCAAGATGATTTTGATAAATTACCTGATGAATCTGTCTGGTCAAAAACCTCCAGGGGCAAAAAACATATGTATAGATATATGAGTGATAATGAAGCACTCTATGAATTGCAAGATGGTAATCTTGTGCTAAAAGGCATGGTAGATCCCGAAGGTAATGAAAAACTTCCATTTTTAACCGGCGGAATCAATACGGAAGCCTTTAATGCATCCGATATAAAAAGAATAGAAGTAAGAGCTAGGATTAATCCTACTTCAGGAGTGACACCTTTTATCACACTGGTTCCAAAAAACAGTTCTGACAACATCCTAATAAATATATTAGAACAGTATGGAACAGATAAATTTGTATATCAGTCTATAACATCTGAATATACAACTACAGAAGGTATGCCCGACAATCCACCATCAAGTGCATTAGTTGGAGTTAATCCAAGTGAATATCATATTTATGGTGTAGAAAAATATCCTGACAGCCTGGTGTTTTATGTGGATGGCAGCCGTACAAAAAAGTATCCACGTATACTTACAAAAATACCGGGTCAATTTCCTTTCAATGATTTGGATTTTGTTCTACATATTGGTCTTCGTCTTTATAAAGACACCAATCTTGAGAAGTTACCGGTCGATTTTTATGTCGATTGGGTACGTTTTTATGAACCTGAGGTAGAGGGTGTAGTTGCAAAAGAACAAAAATAACAAATGTGATTGGCTAAGTTGTGCTACAGGGGTACAGAGTGCGCTAAGAGACGATCCTCTGCCATTTTCTCGAACTTAGTACCTTTACGACCCCAATTGGCATAGGGATATATACTTATGCCTCCACGGGGTGTAAATATCCCTGTGAGTTCTATATACTTTGGGTCCATAAGTTTTATAAGATCCTTCATGATTATATTGATACAATCTTCGTGAAATGCTCCATGATTTCTGAAGCTAAACAGGTATAGCTTGAGACTTTTACTCTCAACCATTTTAACATCAGGAATATAATCGATACGGATAGTTGCGAAATCGGGCTGACCGGTGATTGGACAAAGACTGGTAAATTCGGGGCAATTAAATGTTACCCAGTAATCATTCTCCTGATGTTTATTCTCAAATGTTTCCAGCATCTCAGGAGCATAGTCTTGTTTATATTCTGTTTTTCCGCCTAAATGGCTTAAACCTTTTATTTCCATAATAAATCATTAAGTAGATTTTTTTACTTGTCTCTCTTTAAGATATTCTTTCAACCCTTTATTTCGGAGAGTACATGAAGGACAATGACCACATCCTTCAGCTATAATTCCATTGTAACAAGTGAGAGTCTCATTTCTTACAATATCAAAAACACCCAGTTCGTCGGCAAGCCTCCACACCTCTTTTTTGTTGCGCCACATAAGAGGAGTGTGAATAACAAACTGCTTATCCATAGCAAGGTTGAGAGTAGCATTTGCAGAGTGAATAAAGGTATCGCGGCAGTCGGGGTAACCACTGTAATCAGCTTCCGAAACGCCGGTTATTATATGACGAATACCTTTTGAGTATGCAATTGTTGCTGCAAATGTCAGAAAGAGTAGATTTCTACCCGGCACAAAAGTGTTAGGATAAGAATCAGCCGGTTTGTCTGTATCCATTTGAATTGATAGGTCTGTAAGTGAATTGGGAGCCAATTGCGAAATAACAGAGGTATCAAGTAACTGAAATGGCGTGTTCGACATTTTAGCAATTCTTTCAGCATTTTCTACTTCCTGTGAATGTCTTTGCCCATATTTGAAACATAAAGCATAAACATTCTTGAATTTTTGTTTGGCCCAATAAAGGCAGGTGGTAGAATCTTGTCCTCCTGAAAATAATACGAGTGCGTCTTCTTTAGAATAGTCCTTCATTTAACTTTGTTTTTTATGTGGTTTCCTAAGCTACACAGAAAGGTAATTATCCTTTCAATTGCAAATGTACAATATTTTGGCATATCTTCTATATTTATCTAATACAACACTACTTTTATCTATTAATAATTTAATGAAAACAACGCATCAAATGTTTTTATTTAACAAAATGGAATGAACATGTTTAAAATATTGTTGTTATAATTTTTTGAGGTGCAATTAACGCAATAAAATAAGCCGTCCAAATTTCACAATTCGAACGGCTTCACAATTAAGGTGTCATATAAAAATGACAGTTATACAAAAGTAGTCAATTTTTGTATTATGCAAGCTGTTAAATTAGTAATATCGTGCTTTAAGTATTAAAAAAAGTTAAAGTAATTGTGAATTAATACTTAATAATAAAAGTATAGGATTAAAAAATATTGTTGACATATTATTTGGTACCAGAAATAATTCCTTAACAAACTCAACAAATTTGTATCATTATCGTAATTGTAAATGTAATGATCTGTTGATAGATATAACAGTTTGTAGTGTAGTAATCGATGATAATGAAGTTTTTTTAGTGAAATAAGAATTTGAAATATTATCTTTGCTTGTTCCGGGTTGAGTTTATCTATTGTAGAAAATGCCGTTCTTTTTCATAAAGGGAGTATTATGGTAAAAAATCGTCCGGAGGGTGGGTTATACTTTTTAATAACTTTCCCAAAAAAGTATTAATAATTATTCGTTTAAATATTTCAAAAATATGAAGTTTGTAGGAGCCCATGTAAGTGCATCAGGAGGTGTTGAAAATGCACCCGTTAATGCTAATAAAATTGGAGCAAAAGCTTTTGCTTTTTTCACAAAAAATCAGCGTCAGTGGTTTGCTTCACCTTATAAAGAGGAAAATATTGTTAATTTTAAAGCACGTTGCGAAGAATTTGGTTATTCTGCAGATCATATGCTTCCTCACAGTAGTTATCTGATTAATTTGGGTAACCCTACTGATGAAGGTGTTGATAAATCGCGTAAGGCTTTTGTTGATGAGATGCAACGATGCGAGCAATTAGGTATAAACCGTCTGAATTTTCACCCGGGAAGTCATTTGAACGAGATATCAGTGGATATGTGTCTCGACCGTATTGCTGAATCAATAAATATGGCACTTGACAAAACTACAGGTGTTTGTGCTGTGCTTGAAAATACAGCAGGACAGGGTACAAATCTCGGTCATACATTTGAGCAACTTGCTCATATTATCGACAAAGTAGAAGATAAAAGTAGGGTGGGAGTATGCGTGGATACTGCACATGCTTTGGCTGCAGGATATGAAATAAGAACACGTGAGACTTATGATGACACGTTTCAAAAATTTGATGATATAATAGGATTTAATTATCTTAAAGGAATGCATATTAATGACTCCAAGAAGGAGCTGGGGACACGAGTTGACCGTCACGACAGTTTGGGTAGAGGTCTGATGAATATGGATCTGTTCTCGTTTATTATGAATGATCCTCGAATGGATGATCTACCGCTTATACTTGAGACACCTGACGAGTCGTTGTGGGCTGAAGAGATTCAGTTGTTGTATTCTTTGCAGAAATAAAGAATTTGTATACATAAAAGGTTTTTATAAATAATGTCTGTTCATTCAAATTAAATATAAAGTGCCTCAATTGTCTCCTTTACTTTTTCTGCACTTGTAACTTGTTCTTCATATTCATTAATTATCATTGTTGTACCTCCCATTTTAAGATTGGGATTGCGATACAACATACCACTTTCTATTGCTTCCCTTGCAGATAGATGAAACTCTTTTGCGCCCGTTTCTAATGCAATTTGTGAAATGTTCTTGGCATTTATTCCACTACCGGGCATGATAATAATTCGATTATCTGCTTTTTGGACCAGCTTTTTAAGTAGATTTACACCATCTACCGCCTTTGGTTGTTGACCTGATGTTAATATCCGGTCACATCCAAGCTCAATAATCTTTTCGAGAGCGTCGAATGGATTTTTGCACATATCAAAAGCTCTGTGAAAAGTGACGCTCATACCTCCGGCAGCTTCAATAAGCTCTCTATTTCTTTTCATATCAATATCGCCTTCAGGAGTCAAGCAACCAAAAACAACACCATCTACACCTAAATTGCCTGCATTTTCAATATCCTTTAGCATAATTTTGTGTTCAAGATTATTGTAGAGAAAATCTCCTCCACGAGGACGAATTATTACATTAAGTTTGATATTCAGAAGTTCTCTTGACAACGCAATGTCGCCAAATGATGGAGTGGTACCACCTTCGGGTATTCCGGCACATAATTCTATACGGTATGCGCCTCCCTTTTGCGCTTCAATACAGCTCTTAACTGAATTTGCACAAATCTCTATTAAATAATTGTTTGTCATATGATTTGCCAAGTTTAACATGAAAGAAAAATATTTCAGATATGATTACAAACTTAATAAAACACAATGATTTAACAGAATATTAATCTGTAATGTTACTGTAATGTCACTGAATATAATTTAATATAATTCAATATAATTCAATAAACTATAGTATATTAGGTGTTTAAAATATGTATTCACAAACCAATATATAAATATTAAAAACTAATTTAGTGCCAACATTGTTTTATAAATAAATGATATATACTTTATTATTTAAGATTTTCGGGAAATTATAAATTTGTAACCAATACATAATCATTTAATATATACCGGTATGAAAGATCAAGTTTTTCAGATTCAAATTATTCTTAGAGGTAGTAAACCTAAGATTTGGAGAAGAATGTTAATTCCTTCAGATTTGCCACTATCTGACTTTCATGAAGTGATACAGACATCAATGGGATGGCAGGATTCACATCTCCATCAATTCGAAAAAAACAACATATATTACACTATGAAAATTGAAGGGGATGATTTTTATGATAATAAAAAGAAAAAAGATTATAAAGATTTAGTCGTATCGGACCTTCTTACAAAAAAACACGACAGAATAACTTACGAATATGATTCCGAAGATAGATGGGAGCATGATATTTTTTTGGAGGAAATAGTTCCATCCGATTCTCAAACTAAATATCCATTATGTATTGAAGGTAAAATGAGTTGCCCTCCTGAAGATTGTGGAGGAATTCAAGGATATCATGATATTCTGGTAATTATTAAAAACCCGGAACATATATATTACGAGAACTATAAAGATTGGCTGGATGAGGATTTCGACCCTGAATATTTCGACTTGGAAGAGGTGAACAGAAGATTGCATTATTAAGCGTGAGATATATTTCCGGAAAGTTATTAACTAAATCTTAAACACCTAAAATAGACTTATGATATCCTTTTTTATTCTACTATCGTTTTTTGTAATCAGTTTTAGTTCATGTTCTGTTGATAATGCCAAAATGGATGAACATGATATTGTGATCGAAAATGATCAATATAAATTAATCATTGGGAATAATGCAATTGCCAAAAGCTTGGTACTTAAATCAAACAATGAAGAGTGTTTAATGCAGGGTGAGAATGTTTCAATTTTTTCTGTTACTCAGGAAAGACCCTATCACAACGAATTAAAGTTAGGGCATCCAAATAAAAAATCAACCTATCAGGCAGACACTATATACAGAGAGGGTGATAAGCTGATTGTTGGGTTTGAACTGGTCCCTTATCAAGCAGTAATAAGAATTAAAGAGACGCCTACATATATAGGTTTCACTCTCCATGATTTTATATCAGATAACATTTATCCCGATTATCTTAAAATTACTCCTCCACCGGCTACAGAGCTAACAATTTTACAATTACCAATACGTGATAGGAAGAATTTTGGCGAGTGGCTGAATGTGAGCTGGGACAGTAATGTGGCTATAAATGTTTTGGGTACAGATGAGTATGCTTATATTGATTTTGAAAAACGAAACGGGTATAAAATATTAAAGGCCGTCGCAATTAAGGATGTAAAATTTAAAGGGACCGGAGCTGCATTAATAGTAACCGAAACCGACAATCTGTTGAATAATATTGCTCAGTTAGAAGAAGATTTTAATTTACCAAGAGGAGTGGAAAGCAGAAGAAATGATTTGATAAATGCATCTTATTATTGGACAGCAAATATAAATCCCGAGAATGTGGATCAGCATATAAAATATGCCAAAATGGGTGGTTTCAGGCTGATGAATATTTATTATCCTAGTTTTGAAAAGAGTAACGGTTATAGACTGATTGGAAATTATGAAATTGATAAGCAACGATACCCGAACGGCAAGGAGGATTTAAAGAAAATGCTGGATAAGATTAAAGCTCAAGGCATAACTCCGGGAGTTCATTTTCTGCATTCACATATTGGGAGAGATAGTAAATATGTAACTCCGGTGCCCGATTACAGGTTGAATATCGTGAAATCTTTTAACCTCTCGGAAAACCTTGGCATGAACGACACTACAATCTATGTTGAACAAAATCCTGAAGGTACAACAATGGCTGATGGTTGCCGTGTTTTGAGGGTTGGAACTGAACTAATATCTTTTGAAGATTACACTACAACATGGCCTTATAAATTTACAGGATGCATTAGAGGGATTGATAATACAACAATAAATGGTGCTCCAAAGGGTTCTTTTATTGGATTACTCGATGTTAGTGAATTTGGGGCGACAAGTGTTTATATTAATCAGAAAACAAGTTTACAGGATGAAGTTGCTGAAAAAATAGCAGATATATATGATGCGGGATTTCAGTTTATCTATTTTGATGGATCGGAAGGGGTGGATCCACCTTTTGGTATAAATGTAGCTCTGGCACAATATAGAGTTTTTAAACGCCTTAATCCACAGCCAATTTTTGCAGAGGGAGCAGCAAAAACACATTTTAGCTGGCATATGCTTAGCGGAGGAAATGCATTTGATATATTCAGACCTGAAGATGTTAAACAAGAAACACGAAACTGGCCTGCCGAGGAAGCTCATAGAATGAAACAGGATTTCACCAGACTTAATTTTGGTTGGTTGGGTTACTGGATTCCTGATGAAACTACCATAGGGACTCAACCGGATATGCTGGAATATGTGTCAAGTGTAGCTGCAGGCTGGGATTGTCCTATATCCATTCATTCAAATTTGCAAGCGTTTGAATCTCATCCAAGAACGGCTGATAATCTTGAAGTAGTACGCCGATGGGAAGAAGTGCGTGCTGAACATTGGCTTACAGATGAACAAAAAAAAGAGTTGCATAATGCAGATCAGGAGCATCATTTGTTAATAAATGAAGAGGGTCGGTTTGAATTACTTCCTTATGATCAGATTACTAATGTTGCCGGCGAAAACAATAAAGAAATAAGAGCATTTATATTCGAAAGAAAAGGTGATTACTACGTAATCTACTGGCATATATCAGGTTATAAACAGGTTGAGCTGGCTGTTAATCACTCTGATGTTAAATTATATACAAACTTTGGACAAGAGGAACAATTTGAATCTCATAACGATGGCTCAATTATTATACCGGCTAATAATCGCAGGTATATAAAATTCAACAATATGTCTCGAGAACAGATAATCGATATTTTTGAGAATGCAAAGATAGTTGATTAAAAAACTATTACATTTGTATATAATTAAAAATATTAAAATGGGCAACACAGAGGGAAACATTCAACAGACCGGTCGTTTAAAATCGTTGGATGCATTGAGAGGGTTCGACATGTTTTGGATAATGGGAGCAGAAGAAATATTTATTTTGCTCGGTACTATAACCGGTTGGCCTGCATTGGAATGGTGGGCAGGTCAGATGTCACATGTTGAATGGCATGGTTTTCATGCATATGACATGATTTTTCCATTGTTTCT
>CAZAFR010000043.1:0-2003 GCA_964484665.1 uncultured Proteiniphilum sp.
AAGCGAATTCGATAGATTATAATCGGAGATTAAATATTGATAGAATAAATGCAACATATGAAAAATTGACTCCACCCACCGGTAAGAATGGGAAAAAAATTAGAATAGGTTTAGTAGGAAATGGTTGGCAGGGCGAAAAGTTGTTGCAAAAGTTAGGATATCTTCATCCTGATGTCATAGAGGCTCACACGAAAAATGGGATAGAATCAAAATGGTTAAAAGATGTGAGAGCCCAAGAAGACATGAATGTTGAGATTACAGGAATTTGTGATGTGTTTGACGTTCATACTCAAAGAGGTGTGGAAATATCAAAAAACTGTGTGCTTAACAATAATAAAGGTCAAAATAAGGCAGCGAAGGTATACGAGTCATATAGAGATATGATTGAGAGTAGAGATCTGGATGCCATAATTATTGCTACACCCGACTTTACACATGCACCAATTGCTATTGCTGCTGCAAATGCAGGTTTAAATGTATATTTAGAGAAACCAATGGCACATAGTGTTGAAGAGGCTGTTGAATTGAAAAAGACGATTAATAAAACAGGTGTAGTCTTTCAAGTTGGTCATCAGAACAGACAACAAATGAGTTATAAGGTTTGTCGTGAAATCTGCGAAAGAGGACTTCTCGGAGATATTACACAAGTTGAGACTTTCACAAATAGGAACACTCTTTTTGGCGCATGGATTAGAGACGATGCTTTTGATCACAATCTAGGTAATAAAAATAATATTAATTGGGAAGAGTTTCTTTACAATAAGCCCTGGCACGAATTTGATCTTAAACGTTTTTTTAGTTGGCAACGATATAGTGAGTATGGAACAAGTTGTACCGGTAATGATTTTGCACATTGGTACGATAGTGTGAATCAAATTTTGGATTTAGGTATTCCTGAAACGGTTGTTGCATTAGGAGGTCAGTATTATTATAAAACACATGGAGATATGCCCGATGTATTAAATGCAGTCTTTAGTTATCCCGAAAAAGGACTTTCTATGACTTATGATGCATCTCTTAAGAATGGTAATTTTAGACAATCGCGAATTTTAGGATCGGAGGCTTCATTAGACATAGATAGTGCGGTTAGAATGTCAAAAGATAGGAACTCTCAGTTATATAAGAATGTTGTTATAAATCCAAATGATATAAATGATCATCTTTATTACTATGAACCGAAAATCGATATAGATGCAATTTCTACTGCAACATCTAGGACTTATTTCAAAGGCGGATATGGACCAACATATATTGATGGTAGAATTATTGATGTAACATTTTTGCATGTAAAGGAGTGGATTGATGCTATGAGAGGAGTAGGAAAGCCCAGTTGTGATATTAATAAAGGATTTGAGGAATCAGTTACATTTAATTTAGCAAATCTCGCATACGTCCATAAAAGACCGGTTACTTGGGATAGTGTAAATGAGAAAGTAATAATTGGATAATCTATCATTAATAATTAAAAAGTATAAAGTCTATGAAACGCAATAAACTCATTGGTACAGATTATTCAAGCCTGCAAATATCAGCATTGACTATTCTAAGAATTTTAGTTGGGTGGCACTTCCTTTACGAAGGATTGTATAAAGTATATACCCCTGGATGGACGGGTAAGGGCTATTTGGAATCATCCATAGGCCCTTTCTCTCCTATCTTTAATTTTTTGGCTGGATCCGAAACTCTATTACAAATAAGTGATCTTTTAAATATTTTTGGATTAACATTAATTGGATTATGCCTTTTTATAGGTTTATTTTCTAAACTATCTGCATATCTTGGAATGTTACTCTTGTTTTTCTATTATTTATCCTATCCACCTTTCAGTGGATTAACTAACATTGGATTTGTTGAAGGTAATTATTGGATAGTTAACCGAAATCTTATAGAGATGGGCTCGCTTTTTGTTTTGGCTGTATTCCCTTCGAGCCATATAACAGGTATTGACAGGTTTATATATAAATATAGAAAATCTAAATCTAAATCTAAATCTAAAGATTGAA
>CAZAFR010000043.1:2103-8430 GCA_964484665.1 uncultured Proteiniphilum sp.
TTTATGGCCTCATGTTTTTCAATTGTAGGTGCTTTTTACACATCATATTTAGTTCAAGAGCGAAGAAAAGCCAATAAAGGAGTAAAAGATGGTTCAAAAAATAGTAGTTTAACTGGTATTATAATATTGGGCTTTTTAAGTGCTATTGTTATGATATGTGCGGGAGCAATACTCTATCCAAAGGGCATAGAAGTGAAAACTGCAACTGATATGTCTATGGCATTAGAACCTGCATTCGGTGTATATGCAGCAGCTGTTTTCTTACTTGGCCTTTTTGCAGCCGGATTCTCTTCAATTGTTGGTAATGCTACTGTAGGAGGCACTTTGCTTAGTGATGCTTTTGGTAGTGGTGGATCTTTTAGTTCAAACAAAACCAGAATATATATCGCTATGGTAATGGTAGTTGGTGCAACTATCTCTCTTTCGTTTGGAGGAGCACCTTTAGAATTAATTGTTTTTGCTCAAAGTATTACAATATTCATTGTCCCGATAATTGGTATTGCAATGTTTATGATTGCTAATGATAAAAAATTCATGGGTAAAAATAAAATTAGTCCATTTTTGTCTATTTCAGGAGCAATTGGACTTCTTGTTATATTTTTCCTGGCTATCGTGAATTTTATAGATATATTTTTAAAATAATAAATAAACTAACCATGACTAAAGAACAAATTCTAGCCCAATATTTAAAGCCAACACAAAGGTTGATTGATGATATTGCTAAAATTGAAGGTGATATACTTATTTTGGGCGCGGGAGGTAAGATGGGGCCTGCTATGGCTAAATTAGCTAAAGAGGCAATAAAAGAAGCTAAAATTAAAAAAAATATAATAGCTGTATCGAGGTTTTCTGATCGCGAAGTATATGATGATTTAAACAATTGTGGCATTGATACTATTAAAGCTAATTTGTTGAATGAATTAGATATGCAAAAGTTGCCGGAAGTAGAGAATGTTATTTATTTAGCAGGTCATAAGTTTGGCACAACAGGTCATGAGCCATATACTTGGGCTATGAATACTTTTTTACCGGGAATGGTAGCAAAAAAATTTAAATCTTCAAATATTGTTATTTTTTCTTCTGGAAATATTTATCCATTATCTGAAGTAATTTCAGGCGGTATGACAGAGGATATGTCACCATCGCCGATTGGTGAATATGCTCAATCTTGTCTGGGAAGAGAAAGAATATTTCAGCATTTTTCCAAAGAAAATAATACTCCAATTTTTATATATAGATTAAATTACGCCAATGATGTTAGCTATGGTGTGTTATTAGAAATTGCAAAATCTGTATTTGAAGGAAAAGAGGTAAATCTAGAAATGGGAAATGTAAATGTTATATGGCAGGGTGATGCTAATGAAATAGCTATAAGATCTTTATTGCATTGTAGTGTCCCAGGAAAAATTGTAAATGTAACAGGTCCTGAAACCGTTTCAGTAAAATGGGTCGCCCATGAATTTGAGAAGTTGTTTAATAAAACTTCCTATTTTAAAGGTAAGGAAAATAACGATGCTCTTTTAAGTAATGCTGCAGAATGTTTTAAATTATTCGGTTATCCAAGTGTGACTCTCAAACAGATGATTGAGATTATATCTAAATGGATTATGGAAGGTGGAAAGATTAAAGGAAAGCCAACTCATTTTCAAGAAAGAGAAGGAAAATTTTAAAATAATGGACAATATAAAAGGTGACGCAAAAATTAACAAGAGCGTATTAGATAAATTAATGCTAGGTGGTTTTATACCAGCACATCCGCTTGCTTTGAACCAAGATTTAACCATCAACGAGGATCTACAAAGAAGGTTAACTCGTTATTATTTATCCTGTGGTGTTGATGGATTAGCTGTTGGTGTTCATACTACTCAGTTCGAGATAAGAGATCCAGAATTTAATTATTTTGAAAGAGTATTAGAAATAACAGCTGATGAAATAAACAAAAGTAATTCCGATTCATCCTTCATAAGGATTGCAGGTGTCTGTGGTAATACAAAACAGGCTATAAATGAAGCTAAATTGGCGAAAAAATATGGGTATCAATTTGCGCTGTTGAGTATGGGTGGATTAGATTCCTATTCAGAAAAAGACTTAATTGAAAGGACTAAAGCTGTTGCAAATGAAATAGGTATATTCGGCTTTTATCTGCAACCTTCTGTTGGGGGTAGAGTACTTAGTTATAACTTTTGGAGAGAGTTTTGTGAAATTGATAATGTATATGCAATAAAAATTGCGCCTTTCAACAGATACCACACACTTGAAGTTGTAAGAGCGTTATGTAATTCATCTAGGCATAATGAAATAGCTCTGTATACAGGTAATGATGACAATATAGTAATTGATCTAATAACACCTTATGAGTTTAAGATAGAGGGCAAGATTATAAAGAAAAGAATTGTAGGTGGCTTGTTGGGTCATTATTCTGTATGGACAAAAAAATCAGTTGAATTATTTAATTATATAAAGGATGGCCTAAAAAATGATACAATTGATTACAATGAAATCCTTAAAATCTCTGTTGAAGTTACTGACATGAATAGTGCATTATTTGATGTCGCAAATAACTTTGTAGGTTCTATTTCCGGTGTTCATGAAGTGCTTAGAAGACAGGGTTTAATGGAAGGTGTTTGGTGCTTAAATCCTAATGAGAAAATGTCAGAAGGTCAGTCTGAAGAACTCGATAGAGTTTCATCTCAATATGATAAATGGATAGACAACGAATTTGTTAGGGATTTTCTTGAAAGAGATGGCTCAAATATTTCAAGATAATTACAAAAGTTTCAAAAGTTTTTTTATAAATATATAAAACAGAAATCAATGGAATTAAAAGATGAAATTAAAAAAATAGCTTCACAAATTTTAGATGAAATAATTGTTAAAAGAAGATATTTGCATCAGAATCCTGAGCTTTCATTCTTTGAATATGGAACTTCTGCTTATATAAAAAAAACTTTAGATGAACTCGATATTCCTTGGATATCAATTGCTGATACAGGTGTAATAGCAGATATAGTTGGCAAAAAAAATAAAAAATCTAATAAAACAGTTGTTTTACGAGCAGATATGGATGCTTTGCCAATTGAAGAAAACACATCTTTTTCATTCAAATCTAAAAATTCTGGAGTAATGCATGCATGCGGGCATGATTTTCATATATCCTCTCTGTTAGGAGTTGCTCATATCATAAAGAGGTTAGAGAATGAATTTTGTGGAAATATTAAATTATTATTTCAACCCGCAGAAGAGATATTACCAGGGGGTGCTATCAAAATTTTAGAGGAAGGAGTATTGCAAAGTTGTGATGTTGACATTGTTGTTGGGCAACACGTAATGCCTTCTATACTTAGTGGGAAAATCGCATTGCGAAAAGGTGAATTTATGTCCTCAATGGATGAAATCAGAATAAAAATTATCGGAAAGGGAGGACATGGAGCAGAACCACATAATGTTAAGGACCCTGTTGCAGTTGCTGCAACTGTCATAGTATCACTTCAACAAGTTATAAGTCGGTTTAGCAATCCCAACACCCCATCAGTATTGTCTTTTGGTAAAATTGAGGCAAATGGCTCAACAAATATAATACCTGATGAAGTCAATATAGAAGGTACTTTTAGAACAATGGATGAGAAATGGAGAGCGGAGGCGCATGAATTAATAAAAAATATCACCAAGTCTATTACCGAAGGGTTTAACTGTGAATGCGAAGTAGATATTAAAAAAGGATACCCATTACTTTATAATAATCCTGATCTCACTGCTGATATTCGTGATTACGCTATTCAGCTTCTTGGTCAAGATAAAGTTATAGATGCTGATATCTGGATGGCTTCAGAAGACTTTGCTTATTATTCCCAAAATTTTACTTCATGTTTTTATTTATTAGGAACCGGATTTAAAGATAAAAACAATATATTTTCACTTCACACATCAACATTAGAGTTAGATGAAGATGCATTAGAGACAGGAATGTCTTTAATGAGTTTTATTGCAATTAAACATTTAGAAGGTTAACGTTTTTTGAGTATTCAATAGCGGAATGTGCTACTTTAATTAATTTTAAATTTCAATATTTGCATATTGAATAATTTAGAAATTGTGTTAATTATAAAATTTTTTTTGCACGTCATGTTAATAAATAGGGGCATTTTTAAAAAACTTTCACTATTTACTTTATTAATATCATTCTTTTTATACTCTTATGGAAATAGCCCCATTGAAAAAACGGATTGTTTACAAAAGGATTTTCTACCTCATACAACAATGATAAATGATGATGTCGTGTGGGAAAATATTATAGATGGTGTAAGATTATTTCATGAAGAAAGACTGGCAAGTCTTAAGCCTCTTAGGGAAAATTATTGGAACAGGGATTTACATGATGAAGAATCGTATAGTTTATCAGTGGAACCAAATCGAAAAGACTTTAGAAACATACTGGGAAATATAGATCAGCGCGAAGATGTAGAATTTGAAAAAACTTGTAAAGTATCAGAAACAAGTAAGTATGTCATCAATGAAATTAAATGGACAGTACTTAAAGAGATTGTTCCACGTCCTTCTTTACAAGATTGGCCGGAACTTGATGTCCCCCACAAGATTTTTGGAGAAGGCTTATTATTAGAACCCAAAAATGAATCAAAAGGGTTTGTAATTGCAATACCTGATGCTGATCAGGAACCGGAGGATATTATAGGTCTCACTAGCAAATTAAATACTCAATCACAATTTGGGCGTCTTCTTGCAGAAAATGGTTATACAGTAGTTGTACCTGTTGTTATAGATCGTACTAATAGATGGTCTAGAGGTACTAATAGATCTTCACGTTCATGGATATATTCTCAGACTCATGAACTGGGACGAACCGTGTCAGGCTATGAAGTCCAAAAAATTGAGGCAGTAATTGATTGGTTCGAAAAACAAAATATAAAAAAACAAAAAATAGCAATTGCTGGATATGGTGAAGGTGGGCTACTAGCTTTTTACACTTCAGCATTAGATACTAGAGTCGATGTTACTTTAGTTAGCGGATATTTTGCACCTAGAGAGGAAATATGGAAAGAACCAATATATCGAAATCTTTGGGGTATTTTGAAGGAATTTGGTGATGCAGAAATAGCAACACTTATTGTTCCGAGGTCTCTTGTAATCGAATATAGTGAGGTCCCATTTTATGATAATGAAAAAAATAGTGGCGAAAAAATTGATCCTCCAGGAGAACTATGGACTCACTCCTTTAACGAAGTTGAGTCTGAATTTAACCGTATTACTGATTTAGTTGGAGAAAAAATGGGCAGGAGAATATTGTTGAAAAAAGGGGAAGATGATACTTTACCTTTCGGCTCAGAAGAGGCAATAAAAACAGTGATACATTTAATGGGTGATGATGATTTTTTACCATTATCAATTGAAATTCCTGTTGATGAACGAGTTAATTTTGATTTCGAATCTAGAATGGGACGTATGGTGGAACAGATGGTTGGCCATACTCAGCTTCTCTTGAGAGATAGTGAATATGTAAGAGCCGAATTCATGCAAGAACATAAAAACGATAATCAAGAAAAATTAAGAGACTTTTACAAAGAAGAAATGATCGGTTGGACTCATGATGATTTATTGTCAATTAATCCAAGATCACGTAAGATTGAGGACCAAGAAAAATATGTATGTTATGAGGTTTTAATTGATGTTTTACCTCATATAGAGATGTGGGGATATCTTTTAGTACCGAAAGATATAAAAGAGAATGAAAAAAGACCTACTATCGTAATGCAACATGGCAGAGGAGGGTATCCGGATACTGCATTAAATGAGGATGGCTCCTACTATGGTATAGCAAGAAGATTAGCTGAAATGGGCTTTGTAGTATTCACTCCTTTTGGTAATTGGACAGGTGAAACTCAGTTTAGGTGGATTGATAGAATAGCAAAACCTGCTAAAAACACGCTCTGGTCAACTGTTGGTCGTCAGCATCAGCAACTAATTCGTTGGTTTCACACTATTCCTTTTATTGATACGGATAGAATAGGTTTGTATGGTAAAAGTATAGGGGGGCAGGCAGCATCATTAATAGCATCAATGATCCCTGAGTATGCATTAAGTATAAATTGTGCTTATTTTAATGAAAGTGCCAGAAAAGAATCTTCAGTATATTTTCCCACAAGCTTTGTTTTTCATGTTGATTCTGAAATGCCGATGTGGAATAGAGCACATACTCTCGAATACGCAGAGATGGCAAATCTTCTGATATTTCCCCGACCTTTTATGGTTGAACATGGAAAAAAGGATAGCATTGCTCCAGAAGGTTGGGTTGAGCATGAATATTCAAAGGTC
>CAZAFR010000043.1:8530-14815 GCA_964484665.1 uncultured Proteiniphilum sp.
ATTGAAAGTGGCACTTCAAATGGTACAGTTACTGATATTCATGGGAATTTTACTCTTTCAGTTTCTGACAGAAATGCTGTTCTAAGATTAACTTATATTGGATACATCTCACTTGACATTGAAGTGGATGGTAGATCTGAAATAAGTATTATAATGAGCGAATCTTCGAGCCAGCTGGATGAAGTCGTAGTTGTTGGCTATGGAACACAAAAAAAAGTAACATTAACCGGTTCTGTTGATGCATTATCCGGTGATGAAATTGAAGGAAGACCTGCAGTACTGGTTAGCGATTTAATCAAAGGTGCTTCACCTAACCTTAATATTACAATGGGAATGCGCGGAGGTGAACCAGGTGCAACTTCAAGTTGGAATATTAGAGGCCTTGGATCAATTAGTGCTAATGCGTCTCCACTTATTCTCGTTGATGGTGTGGAGGTAAATATCAACAATATAGATCCTCAGACAATCGAAAGTATCTCAGTTTTAAAAGATGCATCTGCTTCAGCCATTTATGGTTCTAGAGCGCCATTTGGCGTAGTTCTAATAACAACAAAGAAGGGTAAAGAGGGTAAAGTAAGTGTTGATTATACCAATAACTTATCATGGAATAGCCCACTTGGAGTGCCGGATTTTGTTGATTCATATACTTGGGCTACCGCATATAATCAGGCAAATGCTAACGCAGGACTCACTCCGGTTTATGCAGATGAGCAAATGGAACGAATAAAAGGTTATTTGAATGGAACTTATCCATATGAGTATGATCCTGAAAATCCAGTCAATAATATTTGGGCAGGAAGAAGGATAGGGAATGCTAATTATAATTGGCCTAAAGAATTAATTGGAGGAAATTCTTTTAATCATAAACATAGTGTGAATCTTTCAGGAGGAACAGAGAAAACAAAATATTACCTATCAGGAGGATTTGTAAGTCAGGATGGTATCTATAGATATGCTTATGAAAATTACAGCAGAGTGAATTTTTTATCAAATATAAATTCACAGGTAACAGACTGGCTGAATTTAAGGTCTGGTGTTAAATATGCTAAAGGCAAATCAGATTATCCGATTGGAGAAACGACAGTTGGAAGAGAACATATGGTAGGTGAGTTTATAACCTTTGCGCCCATGATGCCAAAATATAATATTGATGGAACTATACAGTGTCCTTTAATTAGATGGGAACAAGATTCCGGTAGAGATAAATGGGATTCAGGTGACTTATTTATAAATGTAGGTGTTGATTTAGAGCCCATTAAAGGTTGGGTGACCAGTTTCAATTATAATCATAATGAAATCAACTCTCGCAGTTATGCACATCCAAAACCAGTAGAAGTTGTAGTGGGTGACGGTTCAGTTGGTAATATTGGTAAACCAGCATCAAGTTGGGAGGTTGGATATACCAGAACAAATTATACAATGATTAACATTGTATCTTCTTATGAAAAATATTTCGGTGAACACTATCTAAATGGTTTAGTTGGGTATGAGCAAGAGCAGAGAAAATACAGCTCAATTTCTGCAACAGGAACAGGTTTAATTACAGATGAAGTTCCATCATTGAAAACTGCTTTAGGCGAAAAAACTGTTACTGATGCAATGAATCATTGGGCAACACAAGGTATTTTCGGACGTATTAATTATAACTATAAAGAAAAATACTTGTTAGAGGTAAGTGCAAGATACAATGCTTCTTCGCGTTTTTCTCCTGATACTCGATGGGGATTCTTTCCTTCTGCATCTGTGGGATACCAAATATCCAAAGAGAGTTTTTGGGAACCAATTCAGCATGTTGTCAATAATTTTAAGATTAGAGCATCATATGGATCATTAGGTAACCAGAACGTTGGTATGTATTCTTATTTAACTACAATGGGAATTGGTTCAGAATTAAGTTGGATTATTAATGGCGAAAGGCCTCAGTATGTTAACCCTCCTGGCTTGGTTAGTAGTGATCTAACTTGGGAGAAGATAACTTCATCAAATTTTGGAATTGATGCTGGTTTCCTTAACAATAGGTTACAAATGGTTTTTGATGTTTATGAAAGAATTACTTCTGATATGTTAGGACCTTCTGAAACCTTACCATATCCATTAGGAGTTAGTGCTCCACAACGAAATAATGCAGAGCTTTCTAATAAGGGTTTTGAACTTATTTTTACTTGGCGAGACCGGATCTCTTCAGATTTTTCTTATAATGCAAAAATTAGTATCGGAGATAATAGAGCAACCATTAATAAGTATTATAATGAAAAGGAACTTATTGACACTTGGTATCCCGGTAAAAGAGTAGGCGAAATTTGGGGCTATACTACCGATGGAATTATTCAGTCCGAAGGTGAAAATATGCCAGATCAGTCTAAATTTTATGCTACATGGGGTCCTGGAGACATAAAATATAAAGATCTTAATGGAGATGGTAAAGTAAACGATGGTACAAGAACTTTAAATGATTATGGCGATTTAACTGTTATTGGTAATAGTCAACCACGATTTAATTATAGTATATCCGGTGGTTTTGAATGGAAAAATTTTGATTTCTACATGTTTTGGCAAGGAATAGGTAAAAGAGACTATTACCCTCATGCTAATTTACAATTATTTTGGGGTATGACTACCGGTACTGGTAATTCAGGTATTTATAAAAATTCTCCGATCTTGGATTATTGGCGTCCAGCTGATGATACAAGTATACTTGGACCAAATACAGATTCTTATTTGGCAAAGCCATATTTTTCAAATCAAACTACAAAAAACAGGCAGGTTCAGACTAGATTCTTATTAAATGCAGCTTATTTGAGATTAAAAAACCTGCAGGTTGGATACACATTACCCGTACAAATATCTCAAAAGGCTTATTTGCAAAGGGCTCGTATTTATCTATCGGGTGAAAATTTATTGACTCTAACAGGCTTACCCGGAACATTTGATCCTGAAACAACAATTTCTTCAGATCCTGCTGAAGGAGGTTATCAAGCAGGTCGTATTTATCCTCTTTCGAGAGTTTTATCATTTGGAGTGAATTTGACATTTTAAATAACGAATAACATTATGAAAAGAATATATAAGTATTTCATCTTAATCTTCGTAGTGGGAGTTCTCTCGTGTAATGAAGATTTTCTAAATAGGTATCCACAGGATGCTATTTCTGACGCAACATTTTTTAGTAGTCCAAATGACCTAAAGTCCTATATGAACAGTTTTTATAGCACTACATTTTTTGTTAAATATCCTAATCATGGTGCTGATTTCGATAGTGATAATCAGGTTGGTTCAAATGTAAATACTAGATTGCAGGGAACAAGAGTAACTGCAACTAGTGGAAGTATTGGTTTTGGTTGGATAAGAAGAGTTAATTACTTCTTTGATCATTATAAAAAGGTAGAAGAAAATTATGAATTAAAAGATTATCAACAATACTTAGGAGAAGCATATTTTTTTAGAGCGCTATCATATTACTCAATGTTACAGACATACGGTGATATACAATGGATTGTACACGAACTTAATACAGATTCTCCTGAGTTATATAATGCAAGAGACCCCAGAGATGTAGTTGCTTCTAATATTATTTTAGCACTGGATTCTGCAGCAATGTATCTTACACCTGACAAGACAAAAGGACAAGGCAGGGTTAATAAATGGATGGCTCTTTTAATTCAGAGTAGAATTGCTTTATTTGAAGGGACATGGCAAAAATATCATAGCGGAACACCATTTGGGGTGGCTGGAGGAAATCCCGACAAATATTTACAGAAAGCTGCTTCTGCATCTTTAGAATTGATAGAGGATGGTCCTTATGAAATTTATAGCACAAACGATCCAATGAATGATTATAGAGAGCTTTTTGCGATGCAGGATTGGTCTAATAATTCAGAAGTAATGTTTTGGAGGGAGTACAACAATGATCTTTCAAGGGGTGAAACTTCATTCACAAATGACAGGAACCATAGGATGGAATTTCCAAATAATAATTCAATTACAAAACAATTAGCTGACTCTTATTTGTGTAATGATGGATTACCTATTAGTGTTAGTCCTCTGTTTAAAGGCCATGAAACTTTAAGGGATGAGATGAAGAATAGAGATCCGAGATTCTTCCAGAATATTGCAACTCATGATGAAATTCAAATTATTAATATTGATGGTACAATATCTTATTGGGGAGAAGTGTATGATAAATTAAATACAGATGCATACCGCAATTCTCCTGCCGGTTATATCAATATCAAGGGATACAATCCTGATAAAAAATATCATGTTCAGCAATATGAAGAATCACCGGGTATGATATACAGATATGCAGAAGCTCTTTTGAATTATGCAGAAGCTAAAGCCGAATTGGGAACAATTACTCAAAATGATTTGGATATATCAATTAATGTACTTCGTAAAAGAGTAGATATGCCAAATTTGGTAATTGGTAATATTACAACAGATCCTGATTGGGATTTCCCGTCATTATCTCCTTTAATTAATGAAATTCGTCGCGAAAGACGTGTCGAATTAGCCTGTGAAGGTTATCGTTGGAATGATATAGCTAGGTGGGCTGCAGCAGGTGAACTGATTGTAGGTACCAGACCTAAGGGATTTAAAGCTTCTCAGGTAGATAAGAACCCTTATCCGGTTGATGAAGAAGGATTTTTGGATCCTTTTCAAAAAGCAATGCCAAATGGTTATGGATTTATTTTGGAAAGAGATTACTTAACTTCTATTCCAATTTCAGAACTTGTTCTTAATCCAAATTTAACACAAAACCCGGGTTGGGAAGGAGTAGATAATTAATTTTTTATTTTAGAAGACCGGTTTATGTAGTTCAACCGGTCTTCTAATTTATACTTTTGAAATATAATGGTATCTAGAAGACAGTTTATAGTAAGTGGAATTGGAACTTTAGGAGGAGTTGCTTTATTAAGCACTAGTTGTAGTAATAATTCAGCAAAAGATTCAGAAATTAATACTAAAATGCCAAAGACATTTCCTCTGCAATTAATAAAAGGCGATATCAAGATTACATCAGTTAATTCTCAATTTGAGAGGGAACCACTTCTAAGTCCATTTGGTTTCAAAGGAGGTTATCTTTCTGAGCTATGGCAATCAATAAGTTATCTTCAAAGTGACAAGGGAAATCACGCCATTGGATTAGGAACACAAAGTGTATTATGGTCAGATGACGTCATTTTTTCTACTTCATCAGAATCAGGTGGAAATGCGTTTATGTATTCATTAACTGAAAGAGCGTTACAAATGCTAAAAAATGTCTCTTTTAATTCACCAATGGACCTTATTGACCCTTTGTTTGAGGAAATATATGAATATGGGAAAAAAGTAACTGCATCTCCGGATTTACGTAAAACATTTGCTTTAAACGCATTAGTATCTGTTGACAACGCTTTATGGCTACTTTATGCAAAGGAAAATAATATAATGGATTTTGATGATCTAGTACCCCAAGAGTATAAGTCAGCTTTCTCTGAAAAACATGATAAACTTGCGGCAATACCTTTGATCTCATACAACGTTAACCCCGAGGAGATTAAAAAAGAGGTGGATCTTGGCTACTTCTTTATGAAAATTAAAATCGGACAATCAGGTTCTCAAACCGAAATGCTTGAAAAAGATAAGAATCGATTACTTGAAATTCACTCAGTTTTAAAAGATATTAGAACGCCATATACTGAAAATGGTAAGCTTCCTTACTATTTTGATGCAAACGGACGGTATGAATCTAAGGATACATTCAATCAGTTTCTTGATTTTGCTGAAGAAATAGGAGCTTTTGATCAAATAGTTATGGTAGAAGAACCTTTTCCTGAAAATATGGAGATGGATGTATCAGACATATCTGTTAGGTTAGCAGCAGATGAAAGTGCCCATACAGAAAAAGATACTATAAAAAGAATTCAAATGGGTTATAAAGCGGTGGCACTAAAACCAATAGCTAAAACTTTGAGTATGACTATGAAAATTGCAAAAGCTGCACAGGAAAGAGGAGTTCCTTGTTTTTGTGCTGATCTTACTGTGAATCCTGTTTTAGTGGAATGGAATAAAAATGTTGCAGCCAGGTTAACATCATTCCCCGGACTCGATAATATTGGTTTGGTAGAAAGTAATGGACATCAAAATTATACTAATTGGGAAGTTATGCAGGATTATTTACCTCAACGTAATGCCCAATGGGTTAATGTTAGAGAAGGGTTTTACCATACTAGCGAGGAATATTTCAGTAATGGTGGTGGTATTTTTGAACCTATACCGCATTACGAGAATATGTTTAAGAATTTA
>CAZAFR010000044.1:0-14137 GCA_964484665.1 uncultured Proteiniphilum sp.
TTAGGCAATGCACAAAACGGGCAAATCGACCTAGGCAAGTTCTCACTAGAAAATATTGAGGAGGTCTCGCTCTATAATGGACAAAAGAGTAACATCTTTCAGCCGGGAAAAGATTTTGGTTCGTCTGCTACCATCTACCTTCGCTCGCGTAACCCTCGATTCGACGAAGGCAAACGTTATAATGTGAGTGCCAGTATTAAATCCGGTTCATTTGACTTGATTAATCCTTCACTTCTCTACGAGTTTAAACTCAATAATGACTTGAGTGTCTCTGTGAATGGTGAGTACATACAATCGTCCGGTAAATATAAGTATCGCTACAAACGTGTCTTTCCTAATACCAACGAGATAATGTATGATACCACCGCTGTTCGGGAAAATGGTGACATACAATCTGTTCGTTTAGAGGGTGGCTTGTTCGGAGCAATTCCACGAGGAAACTGGAAAATAAAAACCTATTATTATGATTCTGAAAGGGGCATACCGGGAGCTGTGGTAAACAACAAGTGGAAGAATTCCCAAAGACAGTGGGACCGTAACTTCTTCACACAAGGAGTCTTTCAAAAAAACATCTCTCCAAAGTACGACCTGTTGGTCAACGCCAAATACGCTTCTGACCGTATGCGCTACCTAAATCCCGATACTACTCTGATGTTGATAGATAACACCTTTAAACAGGAAGAATCCTATATCTCCATGGCAAACAAGTATAGTATCACAAAAAAATGGGATGCCGTGCTTTCGGCTGATTTTCAATATAATACCTTGACGTCTAACCTCGCAGGGTTTGTTTACCCTAAACGAATCACTTCGCTGGTTGCTCTTGCCAGTGCTGCCGATTTGGGCCATGTGAAGATACAAGGAAGTATCTTGGCAACTTTCGTTCGTGAACGAATCAATTCGGGTAATACAGCGGCAAACGATTCAGTTCGGGCAGCCCCAAACAAACGAGAATACACTCCTGCATTTTTTGTGTCATACAAGCCGTTCAGAAATCATAATTTTAATGTCAGAGGTTTTTACAAGCATATCTTTCGAATGCCTACGTTTAACGACCTCTACTACACCGATATTGGTAATATCCATCTGAAACCAGAGTTCACTCATCAATATAACTTAGGGTTTCAATACGACAAAGAGTACGCTAGTGGGTTTGTAAAACAGTGGCACCTGCAGGCCGATGCTTACTATAACGAGGTCACCAATAAAATTGTAGCGGTACCCAAAGGTAGTGGACAATATCGTTGGATGATGATGAATTTGGGTTACGTGGAGATCAGAGGTCTTGATATGGCTGCTTCTGTACTTTCGGAACCAGTAAAAGAGCTGTTGCTCAACCTCAAACTCACATATACTTACCAGAAAGCTCAGGATTTTACATCGCGAAAGAGCGATATCCTCCAACAGACCACTTGGGGAGGGCAGATACCCTATATCCCTTGGCACAGTGGCTCGGTTATCGCAAACATAGAGTACAAAAGCTGGCAGCTAAATTACAGTTTTATTTACATTGGTGAACGATATCATTCGTCCGCCAATATACCCGCTGAATATGAGCAGCCTTGGTACACTAATGACGTGACCGTAGTGAAAAAACTGAAGTATAAATCAATGAACTTTCGCTTGAGCGCAGAAATAAACAACTTGTTCAGTCAGGATTATGAGGTAGTCCTTAATTATCCTATGCCCCAACGCAATTATAAGCTTGTGTTAACAATTGAATTATGAAAAAAATTAAAGGCCTATTTGTTAATATGTTTAAAGTTAAATCATTCTCTAATGGTAGACCTTTCCTTACTATGACATTACTAAAACAAGTTTGGAACTACCAAGTTAGTTTAACAGAAAAGATTAGTTGTCAATATATTTTATCCCGTTTGCATATTGCAGTATCAAAATATGTTCTACTAACTTTTATTATGCTACTCTTCATTTTATTCCAAGGTTGTCGTGATGATGTAGAGATGATTCTGTCGGAAGATATTGCAGTAGGTAATCCTGAGATCATAAAGGGCTACAAAGGCATTTATTTGCTCAATGAAGGAAATATGGGTAGTAATAAAGCCACACTTGACTACTACAACTTTGCAACGGGTATATATACCCGAAATATTTATGCCGAACGTAATCCACATGTGCCCAAAGAGATGGGCGACGTGGGCAATGATATTGGAATTTATAATGGCAAACTCTGGGCAGTGATAAACGTATCTAATAAGATCGAGGTGATGGATTCCGAAACGGCCGTACGCATAGGTCAGATCGAGATCCCCAACTGTCGGTTTATCAAATTTCATCAAGGGTACGCTTATGTCACCTCCTATGCCGGACCGGTTGTAATTGATCCTAATTATGAACAGATTGGATTTGTAGCAAAAATCAATACTGTAACGCTGGAGGTGGTCGACAAGTGTTTGGTAGGATTTCAGCCCGACGAACTTGAGATTGTGGATGGAAAAATCTATGTGGTCAACTCGGGGGGATATATGGGTGCGGGAACTACGGAAGGGTACGAACGTACCGTTTCTGTGATTGATATTGCCACATTCACTGAAGAAAAACGCATTGATGTTGCGTATAACCTGGAGCGAATTAAAGCTGACAGTCGGGGCGATCTCTGGGTCAGCTCTCGCGGCGATTACAAAGGGTTACCTGCTCGCCTATTTTTTATAGACAAAGAAAAACAAGCTGTAACCGATACTATTCCAATTGCAGCTACCAACTATTGGATAGACGACGATTTACTATATGTTTATGGCACTGAGTTTAGTTACATCACCAATAGTTGGAATATTACCTATTCCATAGTAGATACTCGCACGCGAAAAATAGTAACAGTGGCAGATACCCTTTTTGAAGGAGAAAATATTCTGGAAATAAGACGTGTCCCCAAAAAGATTATTACTGACGGAACCGACAAAGAGATTGAAAAACCTTATGGAATTATGGTACACCCCGAGACAAAAGATATATTTATTACTGACGCCGGGAATTATGTTACCCCTGGTGTATTATACTGCTTCGATAAGGAGGGCAAAAAGAAATGGAGTGTGGTCACAGGAAATATCCCCGGACATTTTGCACTGCTACCAATCTATGAATAAGAATTTGCACACATAGGTAGAATAGCACTTTTGAAAATGTTATAATTAAGTGCCTTATGACTTCCGGCATTAAAACAAGTTAATGTTTATAATAAGTTACATTCAAAATAAAAACAATAAAAATGGAATTAAAAAAAAGATTTTATTCTATAAGGCAGATAAAACAACCTTATATAATGTTAGTTCTCGTAATGTTTCTATTCTTCTGGATGGGATGTTCGTCTGAAGAAGAGGTGGTTATACCTACCCCGGAAATATCAGGTTTAGAAAACTCATACATCTTGCTAGAAGGTGACGTGTTGGAACTGACACCCATTATCACCAACGACAACAATGCTCAGTATCAGTGGATATTAGATGGAGAAGAAGTGGCAAGTAAAGCTACGTATACGTTTACTAGCTCTCAGCCGGGTAGCTATGATCTCATACTGATAGTGAGCAATCAGGGAGGAACATCCCAAAAAAAGATGTCTATTAAAGTAGCCATCGGACTCATTCAGCTCCAAACAGAAGCAAACCGTTTGTTAAAGCTAGAAGTTCCCGAGTATTTAATAAATGAAACTGACTTGCAGTGGGAAGTCACGTCATCATCTTCCGAGTTATATCGTCTCTCATATGGCGAATCGCAAAATCCAATCTTTGTAGCTGCTGAGGAGGGTAATTATCAGCTGAAAGTAACCAGCAAAAACATGAAGAGTGAAGTTGATATTGTGATTGTTGTAACTCCACGTGAACAAGAATCATCGCCCTATATTTATGAAGTATTTGATTTTTTACCTGCTCCCGGCCAATTTGTTAATAAATTGCCCAAATACGAAGAAGGTGATACACACGAAGATATGATTAGAAAAGCCGGTGAATCCTTAATTGGTGAGGATGCCTCCATGATATGTCTAGGAGGTTGGGGTGGTTACGTTACCTTCGGGTTCGATCATACCATTGTTAACGTTCCCGGCCGACGCGATTTTAGAATTTCCGGGAATGCGTTTGCTGCCACAGCTAATCCTAATCCATATGCTCCCCTTGGAGGAAGTTGTGAACCCGCGATTATTATGGTAGGTTATGACAAGAATAAAAATGGAGTTCCGGATGATGATGAATGGTATGAAATTAATGGAAGCGGCAACTTCACCTCTGAAAATGAATTATGGTACCAGATGGCTATTGATAATGGAAATGATGTCCGAACATTTAGGGATTTTGAAATGACTTATTATCGACCAACCTCTGAAACCCCCGAAAGTGGAGAGCTTGATAATTCAGCCGCTTTTGTATCTATCCAAAATTATATTAAATGGACTAATAATAAAGGCGAGGAAGGTTATAAAGTAAAAAATGTCTATCACTCACAAAGCTACTACCCTGCATGGATAACAGACGATCAACTCACCTACAAAGGAATACGTTTAGCTGAGAATGGTATCGATGAAAGTGGGCAAGGAAACTATTTTGTATTGTATGCTTTCCAATACGGGTATGTTGACAACTATCCCAACAACCATGACAACTCTGCTATCGATATAGATTGGGCGATAGATAAAGACGGTAATAAGGTAGACCTACCGGGGATTGACTTTGTAAAAGTATACAACGGCGTGGATCAAGAAAACGGCTGGTTAGGTGAAGCTTCCACGGAAGTAAGCCGTGGCGAAGATTTACATATGTTAGGAATTAGCATCGACACAATCAGCGAATAAATCATAATGACTTTTGATATCAACAAAAATCATGTTTGATATAGATATTTACAACGATAATTTTAGTTATGTATGATTATAATATATATTCCATTAATTTAATTACTAACAATTTATACAACATTACAAATGAAAAAAAACCTATTTTTTTTAACGCTCATTTTTTCGATACTACTTATCTCTTGTGAAAAAGAAGAAATAATTGTCACCAAAGTAGTAGACTTAGAAACCAAGCTTGCAGAACCGGAGTCAGAATGGATTGGCGATAAGTCTGGTAGTGAAATTCAAGATGAATGGGGACCTATTTGGAAAAATCAATTCAGCGGAGAAGATAATCTGTTTGTTTTTGACAACTACTTCAGCGATTTCTCATGGGGCGGCTTTATGTACACCAATAAAAGTGATATTACTACAGCAGGCTACACCAACAATAGTGCTATCACCGGAAAAGCTCACAGCGGAAAAGTGTATCTCACTGCTAACACTTCTACGAATACTCCTGCGGTGGTATCCTTCAAAGATGGAAACAGCTATACAGTACAAGGTTTTTATGTTACTAATAGTACATATGCCTATCTCTCAATGAAAAATGGAGATGATTTCGCTAAAAAGTTTGTAGAAGGCGATTGGTTTAAACTAAAAGTATCAGGTAAAGATGCTTCAAACAATGTTACGCAGGTGATCGAAATATATTTAGCTGATTTTCGTAATGGAAAATCCGAAATGCTTAACACATGGAAATGGATAGATCTTTCACAACTTGGCGCAATCAGTTGCCTTGATTTCGAATTATCATCTAGCGATATAGGAGACTGGGGCATGAATACACCTTCATATTTCTGTATGGATGATATTACAGTTATGGCAACTATAATCGAAGATTAAAAAGCCCAGCACTTTTATAATTCTGGCTATTGTTTAAAAGGTATTCCATGTGATTGGGGTACCTTTTTTTATTACAATTAGATATCAAGTTTAGATTCTGTGTGTTGACAACCAATAAACATTCAAACTAATAAACATTTAAATTGAAAAAACATTCTAACCAATAAATATTCAATTGAAAGAACATTCACTTGAATAAAAGTATTAGAAATAATAATTTAGTTTTCACAAAGCAGTGATTTTTATAATATTATTTTGTGAAATCAATTGACATCAAGCAGTATTAATCAAGCTTTAGAACTGCAAGGAAAGCTTTTTGAGGAACTTCCACATTACCAACCTTCTTCATGCGTTTTTTACCCTCTTTCTGTTTTTCAAGCAACTTGCGTTTACGTGATATATCTCCTCCGTAACATTTTGCAGTAACATCTTTTCTTACCGCTTTAACTGTTTCGCGTGCAATAATTTTAGCACCAATTGCTGCTTGTATTGCAATATCAAACTGTTGACGAGGAATAAGTTCTTTCAGCTTCTCACACATCCTACGACCAAAGTTTTGAGCATTATCAAAATGGGTAAGAGTAGAAAGAGCATCAACAGGTTCACCATTAAGCAATATATCCAATTTTACCAGCTTCGAAGGCCGATAATCGTGCATATGGTAATCAAATGATGCATATCCCTTAGAAATACTTTTTAATTTATCATAAAAATCAATCACTATCTCGCCAAGAGGTAAATCATAAATAATTTCAATACGATTGCCGGAAATATAATTCTGTTTAATCAATTCACCACGTTTTCCAAGGCATAGTGTCATAATCGGACCAATATACTCAGTAAATGTAATAACAGATGCACGTATATAAGGCTCTTCAATTTGCTCAATCATAGTGATATCTGGAAGTCCCCCCGGATTATGCACCTCTTTCATAGATCCTTTTTTATCATATACATGATATGAAACGTTAGGAACAGTAGTAATAACATCCATGTCAAATTCTCGCTCCAGACGCTCTTGAACAATCTCCATATGAAGGAGTCCAAGAAAACCACATCTAAAACCAAATCCAAGTGCTACGGACGATTCGGGTTGAAACGTTAAAGATGCATCATTCAGCTGAAGCTTTTCAAGTGATGTTCTAAGGTCTTCAAAATCTTCACTTTCGATTGGATAAACACCAGCAAAAACCATCGGTTTCACTTCTTCAAAACCTTCAATCGATTTAGCTGCAGGACGTTTCACGTGGGTTATAGTATCTCCTACTTTCACCTCTCTTGAGGTTTTTATTCCGGAAATAATATAACCTACATCGCCACATTTAACTTCATCTCTGGGTTCCATACCAAGTCGTAAAATACCCACTTCATCAGCTTCGTATTCTTTACCTGTATTTATGAATTTTACTAGATCACCTTTTTTTATGCTTCCATTTACAATCTTGAAATAAGCAATTATACCGCGAAATGAGTTAAATACCGAATCGAATATCAGTGCTTGCAATGGAGCTTCAGGATCTCCAATTGGAGAGGGAACACGTTCAATGATAGCCTTGAGTATTTCTTCAATTCCAAGGCCGGTTTTACCGCTAGCACGAATAATTTCTTCTCTAGGAGTACCCAATAGTTCAACTATCTGATCTTCTACCTCCTCAGGCATGGCACTATCCAGGTCAATTTTATTGATTATCGGAATAATCTCTAAATCATGCTCAATAGCCATATATACGTTTGAAATAGTCTGCGCCTGAATGCCCTGAGCAGCATCCACAATAAGCAAAGCTCCTTCACAAGCTGCTATTGATCGCGATACTTCATATGAAAAATCAACATGTCCCGGGGTATCAATAAGATTTAATATATATTTTTCACCCTCATACTCATAGTCCATCTGTATAGCGTGGCTTTTTATTGTAATGCCTCGTTCACGCTCAAGATCCATACTATCAAGCACCTGCGATTGCAGATCTTTGCCTTCAACTGTTTTTGTAAACTCCAACAGACGGTCTGCCAAGGTGCTTTTTCCATGATCAATATGAGCTATGATACAAAAGTTTCTTATATTTTTCATCTATAAATTAATCCATCCTTTATTTACTCTGGTTCTACAAAAACTACTTTTTCTATAAATTTTTAAAAATCCGCATTATTTGGAGTTCTGGGAAATGGTATCACATCACGAATATTAGTCATACCGGTTACGAAAAGCATCAGTCTTTCAAATCCAAGACCAAATCCTGAGTGAGGTGCAGTTCCAAACTTACGCGTTTCTAAGTACCACCATATTGGATCGGTATTCATACCAATTTCTTTAACATGACTCATCAATTTATCATAATCTGCTTCACGTTCCGAACCACCTATAATTTCACCAATTTTAGGGAAAAGCACATCCATTGCACGTACTGTTTTCCCATCCTCATTCTGTTTCATATAGAATGATTTTATTTCTTTGGGATAGTCAGTTAAGATAACCGGACGTTTAAAATGATTCTCCACAAGATAACGCTCATGCTCAGATTGTAAATCGGCACCCCAATAGACCGGAAATTCAAACTTATGTCCTGACTCCTCAAGAATTTTTACACCCTCAGTATAACTAAGACGAACAAAATCGTTTTCAACAACAAAAAGCAGTCTGTTTACCAGTTCTTTATCATACATACTTGCAAGAAACTCTATATCATCTCTGCAATTATCAAGAGCATAAAGGATCAGATATTTCAGAAAATCCTCTGCCAGATCCATATTATCGTTAATATCATAAAAAGCCACTTCAGGTTCAATCATCCAGAACTCTGCAAGGTGACGAGGCGTATTTGAATTCTCCGCACGAAAGGTAGGGCCAAATGTATAAATTCCTCCTAATGCCATTGCTCCCAACTCACCCTCGAGTTGTCCCGAAACCGTTAGATTAGTCTGCATTCCGAAAAAGTCCTGCGAGTAATCTATTTTTCCATCTTCATTCCGTGGAATGTTATTTAAATCAAGTGCGGTAACCTCAAACATAGAGCCTGCGCCCTCGGCATCCGAAGCAGTAATAAGAGGTGTATGAAAATAATAAAAACCTTTATCGTTAAAGTACTTATGAATTGCAAACGACATATGGTGGCGCATTCTGAAAATTGCCCCAAAAGTGTTAGTACGAGGACGCAAATGAGCTATCTCACGCAAGAACTCAAGTGAATGTCCCTTCTTTTGCAACGGATAAGTAGTAGGGTCAGCAGTCCCATATATCTCAACACCGGTTGCCTGAATCTCAACTGTCTGTCCTTTTCCCTGTGACTCAACCAGTTTGCCATTAACATTAATACACGCACCAGTAGTTATAGGCTTAAGAAACTCTTCACCAAACTGCGCTATGTCAATCACAATCTGAATGTTATGAATTGTGGACCCATCATTTAGTGCTACGAATCCCACGTTTTTATTACCTCTTCGGGTACGTACCCACCCTTTTACATTTATCTCTTCTCCGAAACTGGTAAGCTTTAATGCTTCCGAAATTTTTGTCCTTTTAATTTGTTTCATAATCAACGATTAATCTCTTATCAGAGATTTTGTTGCAATAAGATTATTTATTTTCTGCACCATAGCAGAAGTTAAGTTGTAATTAATTTTAGTCAAAAGCACCCATTCTGAGCATGTTAACCTCCTGCTCTGTTAGGTAACGCCATTTACCTCGCGATAGTTTTTTCTTTGTGAGACCTGCAAAATATACCCTATCTAGTTTCAACACACGGTATCCAAACTTTTCAAATATTCTACGAACTATGCGGTTTTTACCCGAATGAATTTCAATACCTACCTGACTAAGATCTTCTTCAGTCACGTAACTAATTGCATCCGCATGAATCTCACCATCCTCAAGCTCAACACCATCCGCAATAGCCTGCATATGCTCCATTGCAACTGGTTTATCTAGCCATACCTGATAGATTTTTCTCTTCTCGAACTTAGGATGTGTTAATTTAGAAGCAAGATCCCCGTCATTAGTAAGCAATAATACACCTGTAGTAGCTCTATCAAGTCTTCCCACCGGGTATATTCTTTCGGTTGCTGCACTTTTAACCAACTCCATAACAGTTTTACGGTTTTCCGGATCATCTGTTGTAGTAACAAAACCTTTTGGTTTATTCAGTAAAACGTAAACCTTGCTCTCAAGCTGAATAAGTTGATTATTAAATTTAACCTCATCGGCCCGTGTAATTTTTGTTCCAAGTTCAGTAATTACCTCACCATTTACAGTCACCACGCCTGCCTGAATAAATTCATCGGCCTCACGACGTGAGCATATACCTGCATTAGCAAGATATTTATTAAGACGAATTGGAGCATTAGGATCAGCATTCTCTTTATATTTAATCTGCTTAAACGGTTTTTTCTTTTTTAATCTTTTGTCACCAAAAGTAGATTTATAGTTTGAGCCATGTGATTGATTTCCCCAGCTGCGATTACCATATCCGCTGTCACTTTGACTGCGTTGTTGTTGTGTCTGCACTCTTTCACCAACTCTTGGGCGTCTTTTTCTTCCGCTACTTCCTTCACTATTTCCATATAAACTACCTCGCGGTCGTTCTTCTCTGTTTTGATTGTAGGATTTATCAGAACTAAAACCCTCACGTTGTGTTCTTCGCTCATTTCCCTGAGTGTTTCTGTCAGGGGAAGCGTGTCTCTCATTCTGCGCTTTGTATAAAATTTTTTTTGGGCGCGATTCTTCGTTGTTTGTTGTCATTGTTGCATTTAGTTTTGTCTTAATAACGAAATCTTTTGGTTTTCAGTTTTCATAAAACAGCACCGGCCATCATGTAACGGAACAGCCGATATTGGATTTTCCTTAATTTTATTTATATTACATTCAATAAATAATAACTCATTTTTTAAATCCCAGTATAGGATTGAGGTGTAATTGCTTTTAATTCTTTTTTAACACTATCACTTATTTCCAAAGTCTCTATAAATTCCGCGATACTTTCTTTAGTAATATGTTTATTTGTGCGAGTCAGCTCTTTTAAAGCCTCATATGGTTTTGGATAACCTTCACGTCTCAAAATAGTCTGTATTCCTTCGGCAACCACTGCCCAATTATATTCCAGATCTCTATCTATCGCTTCTCTATTTAATAACAACTTATGAAGTCCTTTTGTTGTACTTTTTATTGCAATTAATTCATGCGCCATTGGAACACCTATATTCCGTATTACAGTTGAGTCTGTTAGGTCACGTTGTAATCTTGAAATAGGCAACTTGGCAGAAAGATGTTCGAGCAATGCATTAGCAATCCCAAGATTACCCTCTGCATTTTCAAAATCAATAGGGTTCACTTTATGTGGCATGGCAGATGAACCTATTTCACCCTCTTTAATCTTTTGTTTAAAGTACTCCATAGAGATATATTGCCACATATCTCTGTTGAAGTCGATAAGTATAGTATTTATACGCTTCATAGCATCAAACGAAGCAGCAAAAGTATCGTAGTTTGATATCTGTGTTGTATATTCCTCTCTTTTGAGATTAAGCTTATTAAATAAAAAAGCATTGCCAAACTGTTTCCAGTCAATTTCAGGATAAGCTACATGATGTGCATTAAAATTACCAGTAGCACCTCCAAATTTAGCTTTAGCAGGAATATGTTTCAACACTTCCAGTTGATTTGTTAACCTGTAAGAAAACACTTTTAACTCCTTCCCTAAACGTGTAGGAGAAGCGGGCTGACCATGAGTTTTAGCAAGCATAGGAACAGCTTTCCACTTTTCAGCCAATGTATCAATCAACATAACCAACCCTTCCATTTCAGGAATATAAACGCTATTCATCGCATCCCGCCACATCATTGGAGTAGCAGTATTATTTATATCCTGAGAGGTAAGGCCAAAATGTATAAATTCTTTCTGCTCCGAAAGATGCAGCTTATCAAATTTTTCTTTCAAAAAATATTCTACTGCCTTCACATCGTGATTGGTGATTTTCTCAATCTCCTTTATATCCTGAGCATCATCTTCGTCGAAACCTTTGTAAATAGCTCTTAACAGTTCAAATTGATTCTCATCAACATTCTGTAAAGATTTAATACCCGCTTCGCAGAGAGCAATAAAATATTCAATTTCTACCTGTACTCGATATTTAATGAGAGCATACTCAGAGAAAAACGGAAAAAGAATCTCAGTTTTTTCTCTATACCTGCCATCAATAGGTGAAATAGCTGTCAGTCGGTTTAAGTTCATTATATTATATACCTCTTTTGAAGTCACAAAAATAGTGATAATAATAGAGTCATAAAAATTTTGATAAAAATATTTGAAATAATTTTGTTACATTCTAAAAAGAATCTATCTTTGCATCGCTTTTCAGGAAAACAGCTACTCATTAGAGATGAAAAATGATCCTATTAAAAAAAGAAAAGCACAAAAATTATTGGGCGATTAGCTCAGCTGGTTCAGAGCGTCTGCCTTACAAGCAGAATGTCGGCGGTTCGAATCCGTCATCGCCCACTTATTATTTATAACGGTTTCAGGATATATCTTGGAACCGTTTTTTTTAACCCTAACCACTTGATTTATTGAATTTATTTTCTATTTTTGACATATTCTTTATAATATAAACAATAGAAAATCTGTAAATCAATGAGAAAAATAACGCGCCGCAGTTTTATTCATACAGGATTAGCAGGTTTTGCAGGTCTCACTGTAGCCGGACAGGGATCTTACAATATAGACCTCAAGCCCGAAATCAAAGTTGATAAAGTTAAGTTGGGCAACAGTGGACTCACCGTTTCCCGTATAGCATTAGGTACAGGTTCAGTTGGCGGCTCCAATGCATCCAATCAAACACGTCTCGGCATGAATATGTTTGTAGAAATGGCCAACCATGCTTACGACAGAGGCATCACATTTTTTGATATGGCTGATTCTTACGGCTCACATCCATATGTAGGACATGCAATAAAAACCATGCCACGAGAAGAAATAACCCTCCTCACTAAAATATGGACACACGAAGATGGTTCTGAAAGAAATATTCCCGTACGTGAATCTCTCGATCGTTACCGTAAAGAAATTGACACAGATTATATCGACATCCTTTTAATGCACTGTCTCATGCAACCCGGATGGAGCAACAACCGCAAACATTATATCGACGGATTATCCAAAGCCAAAGAAGATGGCATCGTTAAAGCAGTTGGTATATCCTGCCACAATTGGGAAGCGATGGTTGAAGCAGTTAATAATCCTTGGGTTGATGTTATTTTAGCCCGTATTAATCCTTTTCAAAGCCATATGGATAACACTCCCGAAATGGTAAGTAAACTTCTTGGAGAAGCCAAAGAGAAAGGAATAGGTATAATCGGTATGAAAATATTTGGCGAGGGTCGTCATGTAGAGGACTACGAAAGAGAGCAGTCAATAAAATATGCCTTAAACGAAGGAAACACACACTGCATGACGCTAGGATTGGAGTCTATTGCTCAGGTTGACGATGCTGTTGAGAGAGTGATGAAATTGGTTTAATATTATTCTATTTTTTAGCAACTTCATTCAGTAGATAAGTAATCTTTACAGTAAGGTTAAATTAATGTTAGAACAAAGACCATCTTCTTTGTTTGAGCAATGAATATTAATTAACAATAAATCAGGAGACTTTTTCTTTATACCCCCGATGTTGGTGTAGATGGCCCTAAAACTTGTAAGTTGGAAGTAGGTAATATTTTTGAGAAATAGATTAATTCAATTTACCATAGAGGATTAAAAGGTTGTTTTAGAGTATTCTTTTTGTTAAATTTGTAGCAGTTCAAAATAAAAACATTAATTAAAAAAGAAGTATGAAAACATTAGATTTTTTACAATTAGATCCTCAAAAAACAAAGAAAACAGTTGATGGATTACAGAAATTATTAGCAAATCTTCAACTCTATTACACAAATCTTAGGGGATTTCACTGGAATGTTAACGGAGCAGCATTTTTTACAGCTCACGAGAAATTTGAAGAATATTACGATGACGCTGCTGATCATATTGATGAAGTAGCTGAACGTATCTTAATGTTAGGTGGCGTGCCGGCTCACAATTTTAGTGATTATCTAAAATTGTCTACTATTAAGGAAACTGGCGTTGTATCAGATTCAAAAGAGATCTACAAATATCTACTCGACTATCTAAAAGAATTAATTGCAGTAGAACGTGAAGTGTTGAAAGTAGCAGCTGATGCAGATGACGAAGGAACAGTAGCTCTTGTATCTGAATTAATCTCAGGTCATGAGAAAAATGTTTGGATGATTGCAGCTAAACTTTCTTAATCATTATCTAAATTAATGCATATTTTAAATTAATGCATATTTTAAATTAATGCATATTTTAAATTAATGCATATTTTAATCAAGTAGGAGGAAAATTTATTTTATTTTCCTCCTACTTTTTTATGCTACTTATCACATCTATAGCGTGCTGTTTACCA